>CBFIEF010000005.1:0-120025 GCA_965661545.1 Alphaproteobacteria bacterium
GGACCAGCCCTTTCTCCGCTGCCAAGATCAGTGGGTGCATGGCCGAGTAATCCACCTCAACAGTCGGCTGACGATTGATGCGGATGTACTTTCGGTACGGCTTCGGACAGTTTTGCCACCAGCCAACATAAAAGCGTCCATTGCAGTAAAAGCTGCCCCTTGAGAATATCCTTCGGATGAAGTGGCGGCCTTGGTGGATATGAACCGACTTTATTCGTCCTTGGTCGTCAGTTCGGTCAAACCTCGGCTCATCCAGACTGGCAATGTCGATATGGCACCCATTCAGCAGGTCGTTGTAGGCCCTCAGGTCCTCTCTCGCTCCGTCAAGGAACGCAGGAAATTCAGCATCGTCGTATTCGATGTTCTTGGACGTTTTGCGCTTCTTTGCTCCATCCTTATCAAAGCTATCCTGACCGGGGTCCTCTTCGTCCTTGTCCCTCAAGACGATGACTTCTTTCTGTTCATTGAACCTGATCCAGTCCTCTTCCAAAGCAGCTTGAGCAAACATTTCCTGAAGCCGATCTGAGGCTCTGATACGGGTCGTTCGATTTCCCCGAGGGTTTGTCCTGCTATGAGAATGGTTAAGCCAGTCCAGAAGTCCAAGGTCATTCAGAGCATGGACTACAGGGATGGTTTTCTTGCTGAGATGCAGAGCATTGTAGCGGGATGAAACCCTGTATGACTTTTCTGACAGGCTGATCCCAATCCACTTTGTTGGGTCTTCCTTCCAAACCACAAACAGATCAAGAAGCAGGACCTTTAAGACCCTCTTTGTGGGAGTCCCCTTCCTGTTAGACTGAGACTCAAAGTCATCAGGCAACAGGTTGAAGACATCTTCCAAGAAGTCATTTACCTCAGGATGATCACTCCAGGTGTGGACATCAAAAGGTCTGGAGTTATGAGGGTTATCATCCTCCCTAATCATTACTGTCTCCAATAGAGCTACAGGCTAAGGAGAGAGGCATGATGGTGGATGATAAAAGGCTGACACAATGGGATAGAACTTGTTGGCAGAGAATAAGTGAGACAGTCATGGAACTCCGTAAGGCTGTGTGCTGAAAGCGGGAAACCATCCTGCCAAACGGCTAGGACAGACCATTTTCAGTGCCACACCCACATGACGATCACATGACAGTTCGGAACTTTTTCCTGAAATCAGTACGCCAACTGATCCAAATAGCCCCAATCCTGTTGAGCGTTTATCTTCTCCGCTGCCTCTTTCAGCACTGTCAGGCTGTAGCCCGTACCGTAGCCCTGAGCGACCACAGAGGATTGTTTCGTCTTGTGGCCCATCAGATAGTCAAGCACCGCTAAATCGACTCTTGCGGCCCTCCCACGGTCCTTAAAGGCATGTCTGGCGCTGTAAGCAGATAGCTGTTCGATCTGCATTCCCTCAACTGTCCGAAGCCGCTTGTTCATGGTGTTGCTGAGGTTGGTGTTGCCCTTGGGCTTGCTGTAGCGGGGAAAGACAGGGTCAGCAGGGTCTCTGGACTTCAATGACGACAGGTAGCCTTGAAGCATTGGCAACGTAGCGAACAGGATGGCTGGATGCTCAATGACACCCTTGAGGTCTCGAAGCTGGTTGTTACGGACTAAGATATGCGGGACATCAGCATCGAGTCTGAGGTCTCCAACAACAAGGTGACTGACCTCGTATATGCGAGAACCAGTCTCCATCATTATCAACCCGATCAATGCAGCCTCTGAGTTGTCGTTTCTCCAAGCCAGCAATGAGCGCCACCAAAGACGGTAGTCGCTGGGGCTGAAGGGATACCGGACCTTGCTGTCAGTGATCGCATCTGACATCTTCCTGAAAGGGTTGTTCCAGCCAGCCAGATCGTACTCGTAACCCGCTACGTTGAAGGCCGCTCGGAGCATCTCCAGCGCCTTGTTGCGAGTGGCTACGGTCCAATCCTTGGTCTCGATCAGGTAGGTCTTGAACCTCTGAGCAACAGAGCGGTCGATGCTCTTGAACGGAGTCTTGTAGCCTCGGTCTCTGTTTCCGTCGCCAAGCCAATCAGCGAGTGCGTTCAGCCTGAGCCATTGCTGCTGTTCTGACTTGGCCTGTTGATCAGCTTTTCGTCCAACCTTCCGCTTGTTCGTCTCGATATACAACACAGCAGCATCATGCAGGGTGTAGTCCGGCTTGGGAGCCTCTTGGCCAGTGAGTTGTACGAAGGCCCGAGAATGAGGGGACGCCGGGTCGTAGGTCTCAACCACTTCGCCTTCAGGCGTTATAGACGCCACAGAGAGGGCAAGCTGGTCGTAGGCTGCTTCGTACTTCTCCTCCCACTCCTTAATGACCCGAAGCTGCTTCTCGATGGTGTTGTGTTCTGGCTTCCTCGGATCGATCTGAGGGAAATTCAATGCGCCCTCAGAAGTCAGCAGTCCTTTGGACTGAAGCAGTCTGGTTGCAAGCACGATAGCTGTGGCTTCATTTGGCTGACCGGTCCCCCGAGCCGTGGCAACGATCTTGTTGAATTCAACATCCAGCAAAGCCGCTTCAATCTCCGCTTCCTTCTTTGTTTTGACCTTGAGTGATCGAGTGAGTTCCCGCCTTCCAGCCGTTGTTCTCACGTCTTGTGGGAAGACTCGACGGTACTGAAAACTGCTGCCACGCTCATGAAGATGCTTGCTCATACGGCTCAAAACCTTGATCGGCAGGGATAGATATCAGCCTGCTAACGCTCTCGTATGTAGCGTGTTTTGGAGCAATTTTGTAGCACGTTTTGTAACAAGAACGGCTACTGAGACCCTACTATCATTGTTTTCATTGGGTTTTTTGGGAGGTCTTGGAGCGGGTGAAGGGAATCGAACCCTCGACACGTAGCTTGGGAAGCTACTGCTCTACCACTGAGCTACACCCGCGCCCGTACAATCTGACTGTCTTCGACCCATCCTGCAAGCACCTTATCGCCCTCGTCGAGAGCGCGGCGGCTTTGCGTCAAAGGGATTGGGTGCGCCGTGGCCTGTATGGGGCGTTTGTGCAGCAACCGTGACTTTGACTCTGTGCGGCGATGTTGGGACATCCAAGGCGACATCACGAGGGTGGCGGGCGGTTTTTGGTTGGCTGACATTGGTGAGCGGGTTGGGCAAACTTGAGGCCCTTGCGCCATGGACTGGGTCCGATGCGGGGCTGGGGGTGGCTGTTTCACCGCGACGGCGACGGAGTTTTCTGGCGTGCCGCGCCGCCGTGATTACGGCCTCGCGCTCTTCATATGTTCTGGGTTTGGGGCCCTTGCTCACCGGCGCGTCGAGCTGCTGCTCCAACGAGCGTGATGCCCCCTGCCCCGTCCCCCAATGGCCCCGCTGCCCCATGGTTCGCAGGGGTTGAGAATCATCGTGGCGACCGGCGATATCCGCCTGCCGGGGGTCTTCAGGCATGCCGCGGACGATTTCATCCGCATGCGCCAGCGGCGGCGTCACAGGGCTATCGAGCATGTCCGGCTCGCCCTCGCCCACTTGCATTTCGGCCAGTAACGCGGAGCGATCCACCAGATGTTGGGCGGTGATATGGATCACTTGATGGTCGCCTTCGCCGGTCTTCTGCACCCGCCCCCAGACCTCGAGCAAGGACGCCGACAGGACTTCACGGCGATAGGCCTCGAAGCGATCGGACCAAATCACGAGATTGGCCACACCGGTTTCATCCTCCAACGTGATGAAGATCACACCCTTGGCCGATCCGGGCCGTTGGCGGACCAAAACCACCCCGGCCAACTTGACCAACGCACCGTCTTTGAGGGACCATAGTGCCTTGGACGGAATGCGTCCCTCGGCGGACAACTGATCCCGCAGCAAGGCCATGGGGTGTGCCTTGAGCGACAAACGCAGGGCACGATAGTCATCGGCAACCTCCTCCCCCACTGTCATAGCCGGCAGGTTTTCGGCCCCTTGGGCAACATCGGACCATTCTTCAGCCGCAGCTGCAGCAAACAGTGGAAGTGGGTCCGCGGGCAAGGCCTTGATCGCCCAAAAGGCCTCGCGACGGCCCAAGCCAAGCGAGCCGTAGCTGTCCCCGCGCGCCAAGGTCTCCAAGGCCGCAACCGAAGCACCGGACCGTCGCCACAAACTGAGCATGTCCGGATAGCCGTTATTCCGGGCGAGAACGATTTTCTCCGCGTCCTCTTCCTTCAGCCCCTTCACCTGCCGCAAACCAAGACGAATGGCGTAGGCGCGCGGGTGAGTATCGGGCCAACGGGACGAGGGCAAGCCCACGGGGCGGCCAGTTGGAAAGGCCAGCGTGTTGTCCCAGTCGGATGCGTTCACATCAGGGGGCAGTACCTCGACCCCATGTTCGCGGGCGTCGCGGATGATCTGAGCGGGGGCATAGAATCCCATGGGCTGCGAGTTAAGCAGCGCGCAGGCGAAAACTTCAGGGTAGTGCTTTTTCATCCATGAGCTAGTGTAGACCAGCAAGGCGAACGACGCGGCATGGCTTTCGGGAAACCCATAGCTGCCAAAGCCTTCGATCTGTTTGAAGCACCGGTCAGCGAACTCTGGATCATAGCCGCGCGCCGCCATGCCCAAACGCAGCTTGTCGCCGAATTGGTGCAGCATGCCGTCTTTCTTAAACGTCGCCATCGCCCGGCGCAGCTGATCCGCCTCCGTCGGGGTGAAGCCCGCAGCCACAATGGCTATTTTCATCGCTTGCTCTTGGAACAATGGAACACCGAGGGTCTTGCCCAGCACCTTTTCCAGCTCCTCCGAGGGATACTCTACCGGTTCCTCCCCATTGCGGCGGCGCAAGTAGGGGTGGACCATGTCGCCTTGGATCGGGCCGGGTCGGACAATCGCGACTTGAACCACCAAATCGTAAAACGTCGCGGGTTTGAGGCGCGGCAGCATGTTCATCTGCGCCCGGCTTTCAACCTGAAACACACCCAGCGAGTCCCCGCGTGAGAGCATGTCATAGACCGCCGGGTCTTCGGACGGGATGCTCGCCAGCGAGTGAACCGCGCCGTAGTGATGCTCCAAAAGCTCGAAGCAACGCCGCATGCACGACAGCATGCCCAGCGACAGCACATCGACCTTCATCAGCCCCAGCGCTTCGAGATCATCCTTGTCCCATTCGATCACCGTACGGTCCTGCATGGCGGCGTTTGCGATTGGGACGTATTCGGACAAGGGCCCACGGGTGAGGACGAAGCCGCCAACATGCTGGGACAAATGTCGCGGAAAGCCGCGGATTTGCTGTACCAGATCCAAAGCCATGGCCAAGCGCGGAGAGGTGATATCCAGCCCCATCTCGGTCAAGCGCTCGTGTGCCAAAACGCGGCCTGTGCGAACCGGTAGCGTGGTCTGCGCCTCCTCATCCGCTGGCGCGGCGGCGGTGCGGCTTTCATTCCAGCCGGAGATGTTCGAGCTGATGGCCGCAATGGCGTCCTCGGACAAACCCAGCGCCTTACCCACGTCCCGCACCGCACCGCGGGTTCGGTAGGAGATGACCGTTGCCGCCAGTCCGGCGCGGTCTCGGCCATATTTGCTGTAGATGTACTGGATGACTTCTTCGCGCCGCTCGTGCTCGAAATCGACATCGATGTCTGGTGGTTCATCGCGGGCTGCGGAAATGAAGCGCTCGAACAACAGGTCTACGCGCGCCGGGTCTACGGCTGTGATGCCCAGGCAAAAGCAAACCGTTGAGTTCGCCGCCGATCCCCGCCCCTGGCATAAAATCCCCTGCGAGCGGGCAAATCGGACAATATCATAGACGGTGAGAAAGTAGGGCTCGTAACTCAGCTCACCAATGAGCGCCAACTCATGCTCGATGCTTGCGATCACCCGCTCGGGAACTTTGGCCCCATAGCGCTGATGCGCGCCTTCATAGGCGAGATGGCGCAGTTCCTCAGCGGTGTTTCGACCGTTTTGGGTCAGCTCATCCGGGTATTCATAGCGCAATTCATCGAGCGAAAACGTGCAGCGTCGAGCAATTTCGACCGTGCGGGCCAGCGCATCGGGGTGATGGGAGAAGAGCAGCGCCATTTCTTCGGCGGTCTTCAAACATCGTTCGGCGTTGGGAAACAATCGCGTGCCTGCGGTATCAACCGTACAGCCGTGCCGGATACAGGTCAGGACGTCCTGCAGCGGCTTGCGGCTGCGGCTGTGAAAATGCACGTCGTTCAGGGCAACCATGGGCACGCCTGTGCGATCTGCCACCACCGCGAGCTGGCTCAAGCGCGCCTCATCATCCCCGCTGAGATGGTGGTGCCCGCCAAGGTACAGCCGCCCTTGCCATTGCCGCCCTAAATCAATCAGCCGCATCATGAAATCTGCATCGATTGTCGGCGGTGGCAGGGCGATCAGGATCATGCCATCGGCATGGGCCCGAAGGTCTTCGAGATCGATGAAACAATCGCCCTTGGGTGCCCGGCGGCGACCCAGCGTCAACAATCGGCACAAGCGGCCATAGGCTGCGCGGTCGGTGGGGTAAGCCAGGAATGCCCCGCCGGGGCGCGCATCCTTGGGTTCTACCAGCGCTTCTGTCGCGACGCGCTCCGTGCCTGATGGCTTGCGGGCTTGGGTCCGAGCCACACGCGTAAGGCGGCGCTGGCCTTGGGCTTCGGGGCGTGCATCGCGGATCAGGTCCAGCCGACAGCCAACGATGAACGGTAAGCCCGCGTCCTTGCACGCCATATGAGCGCGCACCACGCCCGCCATGCTGTTGCGGTCCGTGACTGCGAAGCCCTTCACCCCCAGCGCACCGGCGGCCAAAGCCAACTCGTCAGGATGGCTGGCACCGCGCAGGAAGGAGAAATTCGAGCTGACTTGCAGCTCGACATAGGCCAATCGGCGGCTGGGCAGCAAAGCCTTATCACTGTGATCAATGGCACTGTGATTCGTGACAGCGTGATGGGTCATGCAAACAGTCCCTCAACCGTCCAATCCGGCCGGCCCGCAGCCTGTCCAGTCCGATCCCCAAAGGGGGCCGTGGGGCCGCTGCACGTTCGAGCCATCCAGAACTGCCGCCCGTCCTCGTCCTCGACGTGGAAGTAGTCCTTGGTCAGTGGCAGGTTGCGAGTACACGGCGCGTAGGTGCCCAAATGGCCGTTGGGACGATCCCACCATGCGGGGGTCAGGCGCTCAGGCCCACTCCACCGCACCAATCGGTGGCGCTGGCGTCGCCATTGGAACTGATGGGGCGGGCGCAAACCGCTGCTGTAAGGCTGGGCATCATCGATTTGTACGGGCTGAGGTTCCGCCAGCAGAATCACCGGACGGGGTTGGGCGGAGCGGTTCAGCTCGGCTTGAGCCGCGATCTCTGGGTCGCCCAAATCCTGATCCAAAGCCGCTGCGCTGCGCTGCTGGCTCAGGTCCATAACAGCGGTGAACGGGTTCGTTAAAGCGCTCTCAACAGACTGCCGCAACTCCGCTTCGCGCGGATCATGGCGGGGGCGCAGTGTGGGCTGCGCGACTGCTTCCGCACCCAAGCGGTTGGTCAGGCGGTCGAGCACGGGGTGATGCCGCCCCGGAACGCTGTGTGCGAGCAAACTGTCTTGGCTCTCCTGCATGGTCTCAGCGCGCTGAACCGCCAGTCCGACGGCATCCAGGCCAAAGCCCACGTCCAATGTCTCGGTCTGCTCGCTAAACAGACGCAGCAGCAATCCCGGCTCCAACGTTGGGCGATGGAAGCGCAGGCGAATGTCACGGCGCGCGCCATCGACGCGGTAGAGCGAGACTGTCGCCTGCCGCACACCTTGCCCCGCCCGGCGAACCATGGGCAGAACCGCCGCCATCAAGTCCATCAGCGTTTGTTCAATGCTCGCTGCCGTGCCGATGGGTTCATGAAACAACTTACGCGCGGCATAGGACGCCGCAGGGAGCAGCGGGGTAATCGCGTCTGGTCGCGTGCCCAACGCCCGATCAAGCGCTTCGAGTAAGCGTTCCGAGGTGGTTCGAGCTTGCTGTGCCTGCTTGCGTGTGAGTTTCTCAGAAAACCGCTGCCCCAAAGCCTGACGATCAAGGGCAACAATGTCCTCAATCCGGCGCAAACCCAGACGGTCCAACGCCTCAACGGTTGCATCAGGCAAATTGAGCGCTGTCACCGGCAAAGGCCTTAGCGCAGACAAAGTCTCGCCCGGGGGAACACATCGCACAGGGGCATCGCCGCAGCGTGCCACCCCCCACGCCGCCAGCGGGGTATCCGCCATCGCTGCTCGCACCGGTAAGCCCCACGCATGCATCCGCTCAACCAAATCCTGCAGCAAACCCTGCTCGCCCCCAAACAGGTGCGAGCACCCGGAAACATCCAGCAGAAAACCAGCAGCCCCACCAACATCCATGGGTGGGCTGGCCGGGTCCAGCGCGACCAACGGGGTGTAGCGGGTTAGCCAATGCGCCACGGCGTGCCACGCGCGCTCGATGCACGCAGGATCAACGCTCACAGACCGCAATCCCGGCACCAAGGCCCGCGCGTCGGTCAGTGGTTGCCCCGGCACCGCGCCAGCGGCACGCGCTGCCGGATTGGCGTCATGAATGATAACCAGATTGCGCTGCTCTACGGTCAAAGCCCAAGGCTGAGATTGAGCCCACTCACTTGGATGTGGGTGCGCCCACAGTGCAAAGCTTGGACAGACGACGGAAACGATGCGTCTCATAAGACCACTCCAGAAGCCAGGATGCGGGCGCACCCCCTCGTTGACGAAACATCTCAGCACGCCAGCGGACCTGCCGCATCGGGTGATGGGCGACAGGGGGCGTCAGGGCGTGAGCGGATGGCGCAGCAGGGCCTCCGGCAACAAAGTCCGCACTGGCTTCCCGCAGAGATGGGTGGATGGCCGCGCCGGCATCTTGCGGGCCAAGGCTCAGCGCCGCGGCATCGCGGGCGGGGCGGCGCAGTTCCGGCGTACCGGTGCGTCCCTTCCCCTGCCCATTGGGTGCAAGCAGATGCGGGGGAATGGCCGCCAGACGCCACCGCGTTGCAGCAGCGGTTGGGTTTGCTTGCGGTCGGCGCGCGCCCTTGTGGCGGCGTAAAGCCAAGAGCAAACGCCCCCGATCTTCCCGCGCTGTTTCAGCGGCTTTGAGGTTCAGCCGGTGAGACTGCGCCAGTTCCAGATGACAGACCTCACACACCACACCCAAGGCGTCGGGATGATCCAGCACTTCCTCAAACGCCCACAGCGCTTCGGTATCATTTCGCACGTTAACCAACCACAGCGCCTGTGGGTCCAGCCCAAGGCTCACCAACCCCTGCGCAGACAGTCCCGCGCCTGCGGTATCGTGCTGGGTAATCCAGAACAGAGGCGCAGACTGGTTCCGACCGGGATTAACGCGTTGGTCCTCTTGCTGGCGGCGGGTGAGTAAGCTGGCGCTAAAAGCGGTCGTCAGGCCGTCATCCCACTCGGTTCTCGCCGGCAAAACCTCCTGCAGGACGTCGTACTCCATGCCTCCCTGCAATGCAGCATCAATGTCCGCGACCTCAAAAGGTAACGCCCGCTGGTACTCTTGTTGCTCAGCAACGGGACGAGACAATTTTGGGGCGGGGCGGCGCTCCACTTGGGCGATTAGAGCGCGCAAGGAGTCCAGAGTATGATCTGGCGCACCAGACGGAGGAGCTGACATGGGATGCTAAACACTCTCGGGTCATGATTGAGTTGAACGCCACGGGTTTTTGATCCCTTTTTGTTCCTCTCTGTGTTAGTGAGAGATTCGGATTTGGGTCAACAGAAAAGTTCTGACTTTGTTCTATTTTTTGGGCGCAGGACTTTTTGCCATGCCCTATCTGCCTCATTAACGCCGGTATTTTGAAACTAATGTCTCATTTATAGCATTCTTAGTAAAAAATATTTATAGCGCGTTCCAAATTTATATAACTATGCTGTTGCGGCCCTTAGGTGCAAAGGCTAACACGTCGCACGACTAAGACTTGCGCGAACGATTTGGTAGCCAACGCACCCATAGGTAAACAATTATTATCGTGGACATGTGCGACGAGAAATGAACATCGCCTCATACTCAGATCGGCGCCCCAGTAGAACGGAAATGTAATTTATGAACGAAGCAGCTAGAAAGGGCGTCTCAGCCCGGTCCCCGCATGCAATCGACGCATACGTTGGCGAACGTCTGCGACTTCGCCGAACGTTACTTGGCATGTCTCAAGAAGCTTTGGGAGACGAGTTGAACTTGTCTTTCCAGCAAGTTCAGAAATATGAGCGCGGCACCAACCGCATCTCCGCCAGCCGCCTCTACGAATTGGGTCGCATTCTTGATGTGCCCGTATCGTATTTCTACGAAGGCATGACCGACGATGTGATCGGCGGCAAGCGTCCAGACGAAAACGAACACAACCACGACACGCCAGACGGCCAAGACCCTTTCGCCAAGCGCGAAACGTTGGAACTGGTTCGCTCTTACTACAAAATCAGCCATCCCATCGTTCGGCGTCGCGTTTACGCTTTGGTGAAATCCCTCTCCGGCAATGACGCTGACGATGCGGATCAAGCGCTGGAATCCCTGAACGTCTAAGCACAGCAGACGGACAAGCACCGATATTCAAAGGGTCGAAAGCCAGTCTTTCGGCCCTTTTTTATGGGCCGGTCGCTGCACCTGAAAGGGCTTTACGAGCAACGGCTTACAAATGGTTCATCACACACGGCTTTTGTCAAAAACCGGCAAAAACCCTACGGATTCTAGCCAAGACGCACTCCAATGCTGCTTTTCTTGACAAAAACGCGACACTTTAGGTGCAAAACGATGTTTTACGTTTGACTTCAGGGCATGAAGCCATGCAAAAAAGACAGAGCTTAAAGCTTTCGCCTATACAAATGTACTGCGTTTTGAAGGAATCCCCATGGATTGGGACAAACTCCGTGTTTTTCACGCTGTTGCTGAAGCGGGCAGCTTCACACATGCGGGCGAAGACCTGAACCTGAGCCAGTCTGCGGTTAGCCGCCAGATTTCAGCTTTGGAAGAAAGTCTTTCGACCACTCTTTTCCACCGCCACGCGCGTGGACTGATCCTCACCGAACAGGGTGAGTTGCTGTACAACACCGCACACGAGGTGTTTGGCAAACTTTCTTTGGTCGAGGCGCGCCTTCGCGACTCCAAAGATTCTCCATCGGGTGACCTGCGTGTCACGGCCACTGTCGCTCTGGGCAGCACGTGGCTGGCTCCACTGATGGCTGAGTTTATGGCCAAGTACCCAGAAATCGAGTTGCACCTGATCCTTGAAGACAAGGAACTCGACCTGTCCATGCGTCAGGCCGACATCGCAATTCGTCTGTACCCGCCGCACCAGCCGGACCTGATTCAGCGTCCGCTGTTTGAGGCTCACAGCCATATCTATGCGTCGCCAGAATACCTCGACGAGTATGGTACGCCGTCGACGTTACATGACCTGGACCAGCACCGGATCGTTATTTTCGGGACAGACACACGGCCACCAGTGCCGGATCTGAACTGGCTGGAAACCGCTGGCCGCGAGACCGGCAAGCGTCGTCCCGCTATGTCTTTAAACAACATCTTCGCCATTCGGAATGTTGTTGAAGAAGGCGCAGGCATCGCGGCTATTCCTGACTACATGGTCGAAGGCCGTGATCGTTTGATCCGCGTTCTTCCAGACATCGAAGGCCCATCATTCCAGGCGTTCTTCGTGTACCCTGAGGAGCTTCGCTCCACACAGCGGGTCAACGTCTTCCGCGATTTCTTGCTGGAAAAAGTGCGCGCGTCTCAGTTCTAAACCGACAAGCAGCACGCTTGGCTGATCAAGGCGGTCTCCCTCAGGAGGCCGCCTTTTCTTTTGGCGGTCAGTCCCAACCGACCGCAGGTGGCAAGGACATCAAGATGGCCTCGACGTTCCCGCCCGTTTTCAGCCCGAACAACGTTCCCCGATCGTGCAGCAGGTTGAATTCAACGTAGCGGCCCCGTCGGAACAATTGATGCTGGCGGTCTTCGTCGGTCCAGGGTGTATTATAGTGCTGCTCGACCAGCGGCACGTAAGCCCGCCGGAACCCCTCGCCCACGTCACGCGTCAGGGCAAAATCGGCCTCCCAATCGCCCGTATCAATATAATCGTAAAAGATGCCCCCGACCCCGCGCGGCTCTTTGCGGTGCGGCAGATAGAAATAGCGGTCGCACCATGCCTTGAAGGCTGGATAGAAATCGGTGTGATGGCTGTCACAGGTCTGTTGCAGCGTGCCATGGAAGTGCTGCGTATCTTCGTCACGCGCACGCATGGGGGTCAGATCAGCGCCGCCGCCGAACCATCCCTTGGTCGTTACAATCATCCGAGTGTTCATGTGGACCGCTGGCACAAGTGGCGAGTGCATGTGCGCGACCAAGCTAATACCAGCAGCATAAAAAGCTGGGTTTTTGTCGGCGCCGGGGATGGTCTTGGCAAACTCTGGGCTGAACTCGCCGGACACCACCGAGATGTTTACCCCAACCTTTTCAAAGACGCGTCCCTTCATGACGGACATCACGCCGCCTCCGCCCTGCGGCCTATCCCACGCGGTGCGCTTAAAAGTGCCGGGCTCAATACCATCGGTCTGCGGGTGCCGCAGCGTGCAGGACCGCTCGAGCGCCTCAAAGTCAGCGCAAATCCGGTCACGCAGCCCGCGAAACCAGTCTTCGGCCTGCTGCTTGCGCTGGCTCAAAGCCGTCTCGTCGGGAAGGGGTGACGCGCCCTGCCACCAGGGTTTGTCCTCGGAACTGCTTGCAGGCTTAGTCACGGTGTTCGTCTCCCAAGTGGGTAAACCAATTCAGCTGGCGGCAGGCTTCGAAGGCAAAGATGCTCGCGGCCTGCGCTACATTTATGGATCTTTGGCCGGGAACCAGAGGCAAGCGCACGCGATGCTGACACGCCTCATGCACATAGTCCGGTGCGCCAGCGCTCTCGCGCCCCATCACAATGATGTCTCCGGGCTCAAAAGCAAAATCGGGCAACAGCGTCTCGGCATGCGCAGACGCCAGCACCCGCCGCTGCGCCCCGGACGAGTCTTCAAATGCGGACCAGTCGATGTGTCGGCTGAGCGACACTCCGGCCAGATAATCCATCCCAGCACGGCGCAACTTGCGATCATCAAGCAAAAAGCCGCAGGGCTCGATGATGTGTAGCGGTAAATTCAGGCAGGCACAAAGTCGCATGATCGACCCTGCATTCTGCGGAATATCGGGCTCAAACAAGGCGATAGAGGGCTGAATCAGCATTAAAAACGGTCCGGAATAGAGGCGCAAACGGGGTGCGTCAGGTGATTAATGAGTAAACTCGAATAACAGCTTATCGAATAGCGGGACTAGACCCTCAACAGGGGCTTTGGTAGAGCCGTCACACAACTGGATTAATGGGGCGTCGTTGCGTCATATCGGCCTGAGTTTGACAACATGTCAAACAGGGTGACTGTCCGAGGCAATTCTCGGGCGACATGATGCGAAATTCGCCTCTGTTCGCGGCAGGGTCCGTCATCTGTGACGGGCACTGCTCAGTAATAATGTAGAAGGACTTCGCCAATGGCTGGAACGCCGACCGACGTCGCAAACCCGGATCGCCGGAACTTCATCGTATTGTCCACGATGGCAATGGCAGGCATCGGTGCCGCCTCTGCTGGCGTGGCGCTGGTACGCACAATGACCCCCACCCGTGACGTCGCGGGCGGTGGGGTGATTGAAGTATCTTTGGAAGGTATCGCCGAAGGCTCAGGCATCGTCGCAACCGCTGGCCGCAAGAAATATTCCGTGCGTCGCCGGACCGCTGCCGAGATCGAAGCTGCTGTTGCCGGGGACTCTGAGAAGTTGCGGGATCAGCAGACGGACGCAGAGCGCGTTCAGCGACCTGAGTGGCTGGTGCTGCGTTTGCAGTGCCCGCACTTGGGTTGCCCTCCGCAGGGGACGGCTTCAGGTGAAAAGCGTGGTGAGTTTGGCGGATATTTCTGTCCCTGCCACAACTCGCAGTTCGACACCTCGGGCCGGATCCGCAAGGGTCCATCTCCTGCGAACCTGCCTGTGCCGAAGTACTTCTTCGCTTCTGACGAAATGATTGTGATTGGTAAGGAGGCCTAAGTCCAATGGCTGGCTCTCGTTCACCGTTCAAGAACCCCTTCCTAAAGGGCTTCGACGAACGTCTCCCTATTCTGCGCGCTGTTCATCATTCGATGACGGCGCACGCCTACCCAAAGAACCTGAACTACTGGTGGAACTTCGGTTCCATCGCCGGCATCATGCTGGTGGTGATGATCGTCACCGGTCTGTTCTTAGCGATGCACTACAAGCCGTCGGTGCAAGAAGACACCTACGGCATCAACCAAGCGTTCCGCTCGGTTGAGCACATCATGCGCGATGTTAAGGGCGGCATGTTCCTACGATATATGCACTCGGTGGGGGCATCGTTCTTCTTCATCGCTGTGATTTTCCACATGTTCCGCGGTCTGTACTACGGCTCATACAAAGCGCCTCGTGAAGTGCTATGGATCTTGGGTTGTGTTATTCTCATCCTGATGATGGGTATCGCGTTCTTGGGTTACTCGCTGGTTTGGGGCGTGATGTCCTTTGCTGCGGCTGAGGTGATTACACAGGTCTTTACGGCGATTCCGATCTTGGGTGATGACATCCTGATCTTGCTGCGTGGCGGTGAGGACGTAGATGACGCCCTGTTGAACCGCTTCTTCGCGCTGCACTTCCTGCTGCCATTCGTGCTGGCTGGTGTGGTGATCCTGCACATTCTGACGCTGCAGACCGTGGGTTCAAACAACCCACTGGGAATTGATCTGAAGTCCAAGAAAGACACGGTGTCCTTCCACCCATACTACACGTTTAAGGACATTTTCGGCCTCGCGCTGTTCTTTACCATCTACCTTGCTGTGGTTGCCTGGGCGCCTGAGCGATTGGCAGAGGCGATCAACAACCAGCCGACAGATTACAACCTGCCGTCTCACATTGTGCCAGAGTGGTACTTGCTGCCGTTCTACGCGATCCTGAAAGTGTTTACTTGGGACCTGAACCTCTTTGGTTTGGTCATCACCGGTAAGCAGTTGGGCGCGCTGGCAATGGCAGGCTCGCTTGGCGTGTTGTTCATGATGCCTTGGCTTGATACTTCCCCAGTCCGCTCCGGTCGTTTTCGTCCAGTGTTCAAGTTCTTCTTCTGGGGCTTTGTTTTGTGTTGCTTGATCCTTGCACTGGTGGGCGCTCAAACCTCTGGTGAAGCCTTCTTCATTCCAACACCGTTCGGTCGTTTGCCTTTGGGCTATGACACTGGCAATGGGTTTGTCTGGGGCTCGACGCAGCAGTGGGGCGTACTCTTTACCGGGTACTACTTCGCCTACTTCATCGTCATCCTGCCGGTTCTTGGCCTGTTCGAGAAACCAAAGCAGCTGCCCGCTTCCATCAGCGAGCCGGTTCTGGCCTAACAGCTTTTCGCGGAGAGGGCGTCACAGCCCTCTCATCCGCCGCAGATAGTCTCTTTTAAAGAAAGCATCCTTCATGCGTTTCGGAACTTTTTTGAAAACACTCAGCGCTGCTGCCGCTCTATCGACGGTTGCCGCTGCTCCTGCCATCGCTGAATCCGCTGGTCCCATCGATTCCCAGACGTGGTCCTTTACCGGCCCCTTGGGGTACTACGATGAAGGACAGCTCCAGCATGGTTTGTACGTTTACCAAACCCGCTGTCAGGCGTGTCACTCCCTGGGCTTGGTCCGCTTTTCCTCGTTGACCGGTCTGGACGTGAGTGAAGACGCTGTGAAGGCGTTGGCATCCACGTACGAGATTCCTTACATCAACGATGACGGCGATACCGACGTTCGTCCGGGCGTGCTGAACGATACCTTCCCGTGGGCCTTGGGCAACCCAAAGCGCGCAATCGCGACGTACGGCAAAGCGCCGCCAGACCTTTCGACCATGGCCCGTTCCCGCATCGGTGGCGCTGACTACGTCTACGCCCTGTTGACCGGCTATGACGACGCTCACGAGCAGCCAGAGGGCGCGTACTACAACAAGGTCATGAAGGTCATCTCCATGCCGAACCCGTGGCCGGCTGACATGTCTGACTTTGAATACCCTAACGGCACACGCCCAAGCCTTGAGCAACAAGCACGCGACGTAACGGCGTTCTTGAACTGGACCGCTGATCCGTACCTCGAAGAGCGCCACCAGTGGGGCATTATCGTGGTTCTGTACATGCTGGCGCTGACCGTCATCTCCTTCCTCGCGTACCGCGTGGTTGCCGCGAAGGTCTACGCTAAGCTCGAAGTCGAAGGTGGTCCTGAGCCAGAACACTAGGTTTTGGATCAATCATACTTTTTACAAAAAGGCTGGGGCATCGCTCCGGCCTTTTTTTGTCCCCAAGTCTCTGCGTCCAGCTGTTTCTATTTTGTCCGACTTTGCTCTAATGTGCGGCGAAAGTGCGTTTGGGTATGCGAGAGATAGATCAGCATGTTTTCGACCAGTAAAGACAAGACCGACGTCGCCAGCGACGCGCCGATCTCCGGCGTAGATCACGTTATCATTGCGGTCAAAGACCTCGATGCCGAGCACGCTCGCGCGGCCAAACTTGGCTTTACCACCACAGAAATAACCCCGCATGTCGGCTGGGGCACGGCGAACACGTGCATCATGTTCCCCGGCTTAGACGGCCAAGGCGACTACGTTGAGATCCTCGGGATCCGCGACCCCAACATTGGCACCAATGGCCTGGCCGAACACTTGGACGAGCAAGGCGAAGGCATGCTGTCCATCGCGCTCAAAGGCATCGCAGACAAAGCCACTGACGTTTTTGACGCCCAAGGGATCACCCACTTCGGCATCGAGGCCCTGCACCGCGACGTTCAAGTAACCCCCGGCAGCTCACAGCGCGCATCCTTCCGGTTGGTCCGGCCCCAGCGCGGTCCATTTTCGCCGGTCCCCGCGTTTGTGTGCGAGCACCTCAACCCAAGCGTCGTTTGGGCAGATCGCTTCCTGACCCACGCAAACGGTGCCATTGGCATTCAGGCCATCCAGATCATGATGAGCCACGACCAGAATATCGGCAGCGGCTACGAGGCTCTGATCGCCGGCGCGTTCAGTGATGGTGCCAAGGGTCCGGTAGGCGGCGATTTGGAATTCTATTCCGTCGAAAGCTGGTCCCGGATTTATGGGGAAGCTGAAGCCTCTGAAGCGGTGGTTTATCGCGTTGCGGATCTCAACCAAACCGGCCAGTTCCTCGACCAATCCGGGCTGAAGTACCGTAAGGCCGAAAACGGTAAGCGCGGCTATATCGTTAGCCCCCAAGATGCCAGCGGCGTTTACATGGTTTTCACCGACGGCAGCTAGCCCTCGTTCACACGACTGTGTCATTGCCGCGCGAAGTTGACGCACTAAGTGACTGATCAGCGGGGTCAGTTTCTAACGCGAGGACAACATGCGCGCCTTTTTGATTTCTATTATTGCTACCATTGCCACAGCAACCTCAGCATCCGCCGTTGATATGCGCGGTCTTTGGCTCGACAACAAAGACTGGGACGGCGTTCAGGCTGTTGTGCAGATGTATGACTGCGAAGATGGCGTCGGCCTGTGTGCGCGCATCGTTCGCGCTTACAAGGGCGAGCTGGTTGCGGGACAACAGAACTACTTGCTGATCCGCAATTTGCAGCAACAGCGGAACGGCAGCTTCAAGGGCATCATCAACCCGCCTGTTAGCTTCGTTGGCGACTCAACAGTCGATATCAAACTGATTGATGAGCGCAATATTTCGTACAGTTCGTGTTTCTTGCCGTTCTGTAAGGGCACAATGACGAAACTCTAACAATACAACTGACGTACAATACTATGCATATTGTGCGTTAAAGAGCTCTTTTGCTGATTTATCGTAGTTTTTTACTGAATAGACAGCGTTTTGGACTGGGTCTCTAGCAATAGAGGCCCAGTTTTTGCGTTCAGAGTTCTGATCTAATGAACGACCCATAAAGGTTGGAACTCTCGCATTATGCGCTTGATGTCTCTTGGCTTGATCAGTGTCTGCATGGCCCTGCTGGCCCCACTAGCTTCCGTATCAGCGACCAGTCTGAAAGGCTACTGGCGGATGGATGACCCACTTGAGGGCATGCAGGCGGTTTTGGAGGTGTACAGATGTTCGGGCGGTGACACGCTTTGCGCTAAGATTTCCGCTGTCGTCGGAACCAACGTTGATCGTCGTGCAATGCTCAACAGCGAGCTTTTGCGCGACCTGAAGCCTCAGCGTGATGGCACGTACAAAGGCAAGCTCAAGATGCCCAAAGGCCGCTTGCCGGCCCTGAACACCATAATCGAACCCCAGGACCAAGACTCCCTCAGCTTCAAGGCGTGCTTTCTCGGTCAGTGCCGCTCGGGAACTCTGTCCCGGCTGTATTAAACGTTGAAGCGGAAGTGATAAATATCGCCGTCTTTGGTGATGTAGTCCTTGCCCTCAACGCGCAATTTACCAGCATCCTTTGCACCGGCTTCACCACCGCTGGCGATAAAGTCGTCATAGGCGATAGTCTCAGCGCGGATAAAGCCCCGCTCAAAGTCCGTGTGGATTGCGCCTGCGGCTTGTGGTGCCGTAGAGCCGGTTCGTACGGTCCAAGCGCGGGCTTCTTTTGGCCCTGCGGTGAAGAAAGTCAGCAAGTCCAGCAAGCCATACCCCTGTCGGATCAAACGCGCCAAGCCGGTTTCTTCCAGACCCAAAGTCTCCAAAAAGTCCTGCTTGTCTTCCTCGGTCGGCAGCGCGGCAATTTCGGCTTCGATTGCCGCAGAAATCAAGATGGAGCTTGCACCTTCCCGCTTGGCCAGCTCTTCAACGGCCTGCGAGTGGTGGTTGCCTTCCGCTGCATCTTCTTCGCCAACGTTACAGACGTACAAAACAGGCTTGGAGGTCAGCAGCTGCAACTGCCGCACGATGCGCAAGTCTTCGGGCGCAAATTCAACCGTACGGGCTGTTTTGCCATCGGTCAGCGCTGCCGCTAAGGGCTCCAACACGGCCATCAGCAACCGGGCTTCCTTGTCGCCACCTTGGGCGCGCTTGGATTCCTTGGCCATCCGCTTTTCGACAGCGTCCAGGTCAGCGATCATCAATTCGGTGGTGACAGTCTCTGCGTCGCGCACGGGGTCAACGGACCCATCCACGTGCGTAACCTCACCGTCAAAGCAGCGTAAAACGTGCAGAATGGCGTCAGTTTCGCGGATGTTAGCGAGGAACTGGTTGCCCAGGCCTTCACCTTTGGAAGCGCCTCGCACCAAGCCCGCAATGTCCACGATTTCCAACTGCGTCGGCAGCACTTTGGCGCTTTGCGCAATATCGGCAATCAGATCCAAGCGAGAATCCGGCACGGCAACCCGGCCCGTATTCGGCTCGATGGTACAGAAAGGATAGTTGGCCGCTTCCGCAGCTGCCGTCTCGGTCAGCGCGTTAAAGAGGGTCGATTTTCCGACGTTGGGGAGACCAACGATGCCACAGTTGAAACCCATGGGTTCTAATCCTTGTCCGTCTTTTTATCGGCGTTGCGGTTCAACAGCCGTGATAGCGCCGCGCCCAAAGCAGTGGGCGGGCCTTTTCCAATGGTTGTGGGCTGCCCCGTCGCCGCAGGGGAAGCGGCCGGTTTCTCTCGGCGTTGCGCGCCACGATCGGGGACAAGAGCCTGCATCGACAAACTCATGAAGCCAGACTCGTCCCCATCCAGCAATCGTTGCAGATTGTCCGCCATCGCAGAGAGCAGCACGTCGAGCTGCGCCCGCTCGTCTTTGCCAAAGTCATGCAGAACATAGCCAGCAACCCGATCCTTGTGACCGGGGTGCCCAATGCCAATACGCACGCGCCGGTAGTTCTGGCCGATGTGAGCATCCAAAGACTTGATGCCATTATGACCGCCTGAACCACCTCCGCGCTTGATCCGCACCTTAGCAGGCTGCAAATCAAGCTCGTCATAAAAGACTGTGACAGCGTCGGCTTTGAGCTTCCAGAAATCCAAGACGTGACGCAAAGGTTGCCCCGACTTGTTCATGTAGCTCTGCGGCTTCACCAAGACGACTTTGTCACCGTCAATCCGGCACTCAGTCACCATAGCGTTGGCACGTTCTTTCCACTTGGGCGCGTTGTAACGCGCCGCAATGAGGTCGAGAGCCATAAAGCCAACGTTGTGGCGATGGCCCTCGTATTGTCGCCCTGGGTTTCCCAGTCCAACCAGAACCTGCATGCGCTATGCTCCTGGGCAAAGCCGCCCGAGAAGGACTTACTCGGCTGCTGCGTCGTCGCCGCCCGCTGCCGCTGCATCCATCATCTGACGCTTCAGTGCGGATGGTGCCGTTACGGTTGCGATAACGAAGTCACGACCAACGATGGTCGGCGTTACGTTACCGGAAACTTGCACCATTGAGTACTTCACAGCGTCGTTGATCTGCAGACCGGTCAAGTCAGCGTCAAACTTGGTTGGGATTTCGCCCGCTTTACAGCGCACTTCTACCGAGTGGCGAACCACGTTCAGAACCGCACCGCGCTTCAGGCCCGGGGATTCCATGTCGTTGATGAAATCAACGGGGACTTTCACCTTAACAACGGTGTTGGAATCAACGCGCATGAAATCCACGTGGATCGGCTGATCGGTGACACGGTCAAACTGAATGTCGCGTGGCAGAACGTTCACAGTCTTACCGTCAACATCCAGCGCCATAACCTTGGCAAAGAAACCACGCTCAGCGAGGCCTTTCCAGATCGGGCGGGGGTCGATGGATACCATTTCCGGGTCAGCGCCACCGCCGTAGATGACAGCAGGAACGAGGCCTTCGTAGCGCGCCGCTTTAGCAGCAGTTTTACCAGCGCCGGTCTTTGCCTTTGCAGGGATGGTCATTGCGATTTCCATGATGGATTCTCCTTGAAACTCAAAATTCGGAATTGTTCTTTTGGGGAAAGCGAACCGCGCGCAGGGCGCGGCTGGCCTACATGTTGAAGAGGGTCGAAACCGACTCTTCGTTTGATACGCGGCGAATGGCTTCACCCAGCAACTCAGCGGTCGTCATCGCGCGGATCTTTTTGCACGCTACGACGGCTTCAGATGGCTGAATGGAGTCTGTCACAACGACTTCACTGATGGTCGAGGCGTCGATATTGGCGACAGCCGGACCAGAGAGAACGCCGTGGGTCGCGAAAGCGGATACAGACAGCGCGCCGTTTTTGACCAGCGCGTCGGCGGCCTTACACAACGTTCCCGCGGTATCCACAATATCGTCGATCAGCACACAGTGCTTACCTTCTACTTCACCGATGACGTTCATCACCTCAGCCACACCCGCTTTCGGGCGACGCTTATCGATGATGGCCAAATCAACCTCGATCGCCTTTGCCACCGCACGGGCGCGAACAACGCCGCCAACGTCGGGGGAGACGATCATCACGTTCGAACAATCGTCACGGTGCAGGCGACGGATCTCCTGCGCAAACATGGGCGCAGCGAACAGGTTATCGGTAGGAATATCAAAGAAACCCTGAATCTGACCGGCATGCAGGTCCATGGTCAGAACACGGTCCGCGCCAGCGGTTTCAATCAGGTTGGCAACCAAGCGCGCAGAAATCGGCGAGCGCGGGGAGCTTTTCCGGTCCTGACGGGCATAGCCGTAGTAGGGAATCACCGCCGTAATCCGGCCCGCAGAGCCCCGACGCAGCGCATCAATCGCCACCAGCAACTCCATCAAGTGGTCGTTCGCCGGGTAGCTTGTTGGCTGAATCAAAAAGACATCCTCACCGCGGACGTTTTCTTGGATCTCAACGTAGATTTCTTTGTCATTGAAACGGCGCACTTCAGCTTGAGTCAGACGGACGTCAAGGTAGTGCGAAATAGCTTCCGCCAACGGACGGTTGGCATTGGCGCTCAAGATACGCATATTTTGTGCTCCGGCTCCGAGAATGCTCGTCACGGGTTTGCGACGACATCTGGCACCAAGAAAGTGTTCAGTGACCGTGGTTTAGCCCAGAGTCCGCTCAATGGTCAACGCAACCCCCCGTCCAAAGCGAAGATGCGGTCATGCGATTCCTGCACGCTCGCGCGCGTAACGTGCTTCAGTCGGTGAGCGTGATACAGGATATCAGGCGGCCATAGTCCGGTTCTTGCCGGTGAAACCCGCGCCGCGCGGAGAAAAAGCGGTCTTCGTCCACGTAGGTGTCACCGCCAATATCTTGAAACGACGCCACCCCTTCGGCTTGAACTTGCGCAGCAATGATGCCTGCAATATCGCCCATAAAGTGCCCGGGCTTGGTTGCCGGGGTAAAAAAGCGCCGGTGATCGTCTACGGCACCGGCAAAATGATCCGGGAAATCTGGGCCGACTTCGTAGCTTTCCTGCCGGATCATTGGACCCAGCCCGACAACAATGCGCTCCCGCCGCGCGCCCAAACGTTCCATAGCGTCAAGGGTTGAACGGACGATATTCAGGGACGTTCCCTTCCACCCCGAATGCGCACTCGCGATGACGCCCGCGACCGGGTCTGCCGCCAGCACGGCACCGCAATCAGCGGATAAAGCGCCCAAACACAGTCCCGGCACGTTGGTCACCAGCGCATCCGCCTGAGGCCCACGGTCCCAATCGGGCGTCTGGGTCAGGGTTACGACATCCGCTAAGTGCACCTGATAGAGCGACACGAGCTTGGCCGCGCCCATCGCTTGTGCCACCCGGCGGCGGTTCTCGTTGACGTCCGCCGGGTCATCGTCGGCACCCAGCCCACAGTTGAGATCCTCGCGCCCCCAACTCACGCCGCCCTTTCGCGTGAAATAGCCATGTTTTACGCCGCTAAACCCGAGGACTGAGGCGGTCATAAAGGGTGGCAAAGTGGTCGATTGTTCAGCCATTCGTTGCCTCGCCCGCTTGGGTTGGAAAGCCAGCGGGGGCTGGCAAGGTTTCGGGGTAGTGACAGGTCCACGCCTTAAAGCGATTGCCCATTTGCGTTTTCCCCACCAGCCGCTGCAGCGATTGCAGCAACGCAGGCGCGTCATCGGGGGCGCTTTCGGCCAGCATCTCGAACCGCTGCCACGCGCCGAGCACCAGCAGGAAGTCGCGCTGTGTTACCGGCGCAGGTGCGGTAAGGCCGACCTCCTCAGCGAATGTCCCAGCCGCGTCAAAATCGACCAAAGTCGTCAAATCTGTCTCACCAACAGCCGCGAGCGGATCCACTTTTTCATGGTTTTGGATGGCCTGCAGGCTCCACGCCGCAGCAGCCGCATCGTGCGCATAGTCAACGAACAGAGCTGCCCCGGCGTGCGCCTTGAAGATCGCGCTCAAGTCCTTCAAGAACCCGGGCAACGACGGCATGACTTCATAGAACATGCCGTCCTCGGCCTTGGGCAGCAACGGCAGAACCGGCGTTCTGGGCTGCCCAAGGACAAAGGAAAGCTCGCCCGCTTCATCCAGCGCCACCAGTCGCTCGAACCATTGCCCCTTGGCTACGGCAAACTGCGCAGTCGGTAGAACGTCGATGAACTCATTGCCAATCACCAACACCGGCGCATCGGCGTCCAGCGCACCAAGGCCATCGATCCATTGCGGCGCATAGGCCGACAGCGTGTCCGCTTGGGCCTTGCGCAGGGTCTGATTGGTCTCAACCAAAATCAGCTCTGCCGCCGTTAAGAAGCCGGGCATGGCGCTTGCCGCGCGTAAGGCGTCAGCCATCAGCGTCCCTTTGCCCGGTCCAAACTCCACCAGAAGAACCCGGCTTGGTTGGCCCAGGTCGATCCACCGCTGGACCAGCCACAGCCCGATCAGCTCGCCAAAGACTTGGCTAATTTCGGGCGCGGTTACAAAGTCAGCCGCCGCGCCGATCGCCTCTTGCTTGCGATAATAGCCATGCTCGGGGTGCTGCAGTGCCAGCGTCATGAACTCTGGCACAGTCATCGGGCCCGTTGCCTGAATTTGGCTTTTGAGCAGCTGGGTCAGGGGCGTCTGGTCCGTCATTTTGCCGCCGCCCCGTCAGGGCCCTGATTGCGGCGCCAGAGCATGATCGCCACGCCGATGATGATCATCGGAAATGACAATTCCTGCCCCGTGGTAAAGGCACCCAAACCTGCGACCTTCAAGAAGCCTGCTTCGATGCCATTGTCAGGCTTCCGGACAAACTCAACCAAGAAGCGGAAAAAGCCGTACCCGGCGATAAAGCCGCCGGTCACGATACCACCCTTGGCTCGGACCACCGGGTTTCGCCACATCACATTAAGCACCACCAGCAGCACGAGGCCTTCAAGGAAGCTCTCGTAGAGTTGGCTGGGGTGACGCGGTTCGGTCCACTGGTCTTTGACCCCGTTGGGACCATAGGCCGGGAACCGCATCGCCCACGGTACATCCGTTGGCCGCCCGTACAGCTCACCGTTGATGAAGTTTGCGATGCGACCAAAGAACAGTCCGATCGGCGCAGAGATCGCCAACAGATCCGTCACCTCCCAGAACCGCGTCTTGCGATTGAACCGCGACCATATCACCACCGCCAACAGGACGCCCAGAAAGCCGCCGTGGAATGACATACCGCCATCCCAAACTGCGAGCCACGCCATAGGGTCAGAGAAGTACCGCGCCGGGTCTTGCTGGAAACCGTAGAACAGCACCGATCCAATCCGGCCACCAAAGACAACGCCGATGATAATCCACAGAAACAGGTCATCCATCGCCCGCATCTCAACGGTCTGAGTCCGCTTGAGATTGGCGCGCACCCACACGTAACCCAAAATGAGCCCGGCAATGTACGACAAGGAGTACCAGCGGATTGGAATAGGGCCGATGCTGACAAGCACAGGGTCAATCTGCGGGAAGGGTA
Organism: Alphaproteobacteria bacterium; assembly: GCA_965661545.1. Taxonomy (GTDB): domain Bacteria; phylum Pseudomonadota; class Alphaproteobacteria; order UBA7985; family UBA7985; genus UBA7985. Next base: position 24,703 of record CBFIEF010000005.1, read on the forward strand.
TCTCGGCCAATAGGGGCAGGGCCCAGCCAGACATGAATTCCATTAATTTCTCTCAGGGCTGAAATGCGCGTTGCCTCCCTTCTATGTCGAGGCTGTGGCGAGCGGAAGGCTTCATGCTATATGAAAGGTATGACGCGCACATTTATGAGGACAGCCGCCATGCAGACCCAATACCGATTTTTCGACGACATCGCTCGTCTCGCCAACGGAGCCGTTGGAACATTAGCCGGTGCGCGCAGTGAGGTTGAGACCTTGGTCAAGCAGCGAATGGAATCCGTTCTCGCGGATATGGACGTTGTACCGCGCGAAGAGTTTGAAGTGGTCCGAGAGATGGCACGAACGGCGCGTGAAGAGAACGAAGCGCTGAAAAAGCGCCTCGATGCACTCGAAGCAAAACTCAACGAAAAATAAGGCAGCCACTGGCTATCTTTTACGGGTTTTTTCCACGGGTAATTTTGCGCTTATCCCCAAGCCTATTTTGAATTCATTGGATTTTTTAGGATCCCTCCACAGCACACTTCCGAAAATATTTCCCTGTGCGGTCTGGACAGCGACTCGGCGATTTGAGATACAAGTGGAGTCATTAAACGCATAATGCGGGTTCGCTAGCGACCTGCGTTTGTGGATCTTCAGCAAGAGTAGCGCCGAGCACCGCTGTTATCCACATGTGTGGAAAAAGCCTACGGGCAAGAAACGAACGAGAGTTGTTGGGGAGCTAAATCGATGGCGTTTTCACGCATGGATTTCGCACGCGAAGAAGTCCTGAACCCGATTGACGCACTCGAAGACATGCTCTCGGGCGAGAGCGACTGGTCGATTGCTCGACCCAGCGAAGCCGAACTGGTTATTGCCTGCCCCGGTCAATGGGCGACCTATCAGCTCCATTGTTTCTGGCAAGGTGAGGTTCAGGCCCTCCACACCACATGTATGCTCGAGATGCGTGCGCCGGCGCGCCTGAATCAAGAAATTAACACGCTGCTCGCCGAAGTGAACTCCCGTCTGTGGGTCGGTCATTTTGAGCTTTCACGCGAAGAATCGTCGCTGATGTTCCGTCACACCTTGCTACTGCGCGGTATCGGCGGCGTCAGCCACGAGCAAATCGAAGATTTGGTGGATGTGGCGGTGGGCGAATGTGACCGGTTCTACCCCGCGTTCCAGTTTGTCATTTGGGGTGGCCGGAACCCGCAGGACGCGCTCGCTGCCTCTCTGTTAGAAACCCAGGGCGAAGCTTAGGGCTTTTCCCACCGTCATTCGTCTGGCATGTCCTGATGCATGACTGATTTATCTGCTTTTAGCTCTGATAAGCCTCTGATCCTTGCCGGGTGCGGGAACATGGGCGGCGCCCTTCTTAATGGTTGGCTGAAGTCCGGCCTGTCCAGCGACGCAGTGATGATCGTGGACCCGGTGATGGCTGAGGCCGGAACCGCGCCAGCGGGGATCGCCTGTGTACGCCGGGTCGAAGACCTGCCTGATTGCGCGCCAACCATGGTGATGCTGGCCGTAAAACCGCAAATCATGGAAGGCGTCGCTGCGGGCTATATCGACATGGTCAAAAGCTCGGGCGCTGCCGTTATTTCCATCGCTGCAGGCGTCGGTATGGCATCCTACGAGGCTTGGTTTGGCACCGAGACGCCACTGATCCGTGTGATGCCGAACACGCCCGCCGCCGTTGGCGCTGGTATGAGTTTGCTGCTGAAAAATGACGCCGTAAGCGATGATTTGGCGCAGCTGAGCGAAGTCATGCTGCACGCGGTGGGCCAGAGTATTTGGGTGACAGCTGAAGACCAGATCGATGCGCTTGTAGGCGTCACCGGTAGCGGTCCGGCTTACGTCTTTCTACTCATCGAATGCATTGCGGCAGCGGCTCAGAAAACGGGGCTCACGGCTGAGCAGGCTAAACTCGCCGCACGGCAAACGGTATTTGGTGCCGCGCTGTTGGCCGATCAGCAACCCGATGTTGACCCAGCAGAACTCCGCCGCCGCGTCACCAGCCCCGGCGGTGTTACACAAGCCGCGCTGGACGTCCTGATGGCCCAAGGACGCGGCTTGCCAGATTTGTTCCCCGAAGCGATGGAAGCCGGGGAACAGCGGAATGCGGAATTGTCGGGAAAGAATTGAGCGATCGGATCGCCGGGGGTTGTCTAACCCTCGGAATCCTCAGATTTCTTCCTGCCCCCAAAACTGATTTTCGGCTCGGTTCCGTCAATTATCCGCGAGATGTTGGCGCGGTGCTTGTAGAAAACGATCCCTGCCAGCGCAAAGCCTAGGATGATGAACCAATAGGGAAGTGGCACGCTAGAGGCCTCGGCTTGGCCATTGAAAATGCCGGTGAGCAAAGGCAGCACGGCGAAAGCTGCTAGAGCCCCCATCGATGAACGGCGGAAGACAAGCGCGCCAAACAACCACGCCAGTGCCATACCGATAAAGATCGGCCACGAAATGGCGAGAAACGTGCCCAAACCCGTGGCAACGCCTTTGCCGCCTTTGAAACCGAGCCACACCGGATAGAGATGGCCGACAAAGGCTGCGACGCCTGCGACAACACCAAATTCCCATCCCAGCAGCATCCAACCCAAGGCCGCCGCTATTGCGCCCTTGCCTGCGTCGAGGACTAAAACAGCCGCTGCCAAGGGCTTGTTGCCGGTGCGCAGAACATTGGTCGCGCCAATGTTGCCTGAGCCAATTTTGCGGATGTCGCCGTATCCGGCAAGACGGGCCAAGACCAAACCAAAAGGTATGGAGCCCAATACGTAGCCACCCAATGCAACCAGAACCCAAGTCAAAATCATCACGCGCTTAACCCTCGCTTTTTTTCACCAAATGGTTTTAGACCGTGACCCAAGCAAACCAAAGCCAATAGGTGAAGGCATCATGGACCTGATCAGCTTCGATGACTTTTTGAACGTAGAAATTCGTGTTGGAACCGTTGTCCGATCCGAACCCTTCCCCGAAGCCCGCCGCCCAGCGATCAAGCTGTGGGTGGATTTTGGTGGAGAAATTGGAGAGCGCAAATCAAGCGCGCAAATCACCCAGCATTACCAGCCCGAACAGCTCGTAGGACGGCAAGTGATTGCGGTGGTGAACTTCCCCACCAAGCAGATCGGGCCGTTCATGAGCGAGTTTCTGACACTCGGTCTGCATGATGATGACGGCAATGTGGTGCTGGTCGCGCCAGATAAGCCGGTGCCCAATGGCGCGCGCTTAGCCTGAGCCAGCACTCGATTATTCGGCCTCGTCCTGATTGAATGTCATAACTACGCCATTCATGCAGTAGCGCAAACCCGTCGGGGCTGGACCGTCGGGGAAGACGTGACCCAAATGCGATTCACAGCGCGAACAGTGGACTTCTGTGCGCTTCATAAAAAAGCTGCGATCCACTTTCTCACCGACCGCCCCATCGGCGATCGGCTGAGTAAACGACGGCCAACCCGTACCTGACTCAAATTTGTCTTCGGCATCGAAGAGAGGCTGACCGCAGGCCGCACAGCTGAACGTACCCGGCCCTTTCGCATTGTTGAGCGGCGAGGTAAAGGCGCGCTCAGTCCCATGCTTCCGAGCAACGCGAAATTGCTCGTCGGTCATTTTTTGCTTCCATTCGGAGTCCGGGATGGCTTTGAAATCGGTCATGGGTCGAAAGGCCTAATACTGTGTTTGTTCAATATCAATATGGGCCCATTCGCCACTAAGCCAATCCGTGCGCCACAGCCTGTGACGATGAAGCAGCACTTGCTCCTCTCTGGGTCGGTTCCAACTCAGCGGCGTGCGGGCATGTTCGTCCTCATGGTAACGAAATCCAAGGCTGAGCAGCAGTTGGGTGGAGGGATCGTTGCCTTCAATCACCGCAGCCTCGATGGCCCTCAGGTGTTCATCTCGCTGAAACAAAAAAGAGAGCAGAATGGTCAGCGCCTGCCTTGCCCGGCCTTGGCGCTGGTAATCCGGCGCGATCCAATAGGCGAGCTCGGGCGGACGGCTGGGATTACCAATGAACGCAGCCGAGCACGCGCCGACCATGGGCCGGTGCGGCAAATCCTCAGCGATGATGGCGAAATGAAATCCCTCACTGCGCGCCATATCCTGCCGTGCCTGCATGATCCGATGGCGCGCCAACCAGCGCGGCCAAGGCACGGGAAAACTAATCATCCAGTGCGCCACAGAAGGGTCACTTCCTTGGCTCTGAATCGTGTGCGCATCGAATTTCTCAAATGGGCGCAGGGAGACAGCGCCGTTTCTTAAGGTTCCGACTGGAGATGCGGGGAGCGGAAAAAACCACAAATTAATCACATTTAACTTCAGCTACAGTTTACAAGTGTCTGATAACTTTACTTTCTCAAGGGATTATGAGAAACCCCGTCCAACTAAGTCCGTGGAAACACAGGACTTGCGGCTTGAAAAACGGACAATCCTATAATGATCTCTCTTCGCATTGGTCTTCTCCCGGCTGTGCTTACTCTCGGTTTAACGGCCTGCGGCCAAAGTATATCGCCTTTTCCCGGCTTCAACAGTGGCGAAGCGAATCAGGATTACCACCAGATTATGCTGAACGCCTCGGCTGCGGGGTTTGAGACCTACGACCGGGGCGGTCGCTTGGTCGCCATAGCGGGGCCCTTGGTTGATCGAGAAGACCTACCTATAGAGATTTTCACAAGTTCAGAAGAGCCGCTTGAACTGGCTGCGCCCTTGGACCCAATGCCCATCCCCATGATTCGCCCGACCCTCGCGCCGGTGATGAGCTATGACGTCGTTGAAGAGGTCCAGCCCAATACAGCCGTCCTGACCGAACCCACGCTAGCGGCCATTGAAGCTGCTGCGACGCTGCAACAGGCAGACCGGTCCGCTCCGACACCAGCGCCGATTCCGCAAATTGATGAATTGCTCGTCCAGAGCACCGAAATCGTCTTGCTTCCGAGCACCACTTTAGCGGCGTTGGAGCCTGTTGTCCGCACGGTCGCTTTCCAGCCTGCTCCCGACGCGACAGAAAATCCCGCAGCCGGCTTAGCCTTGCTCGGTTCCACGCAGAATTCCGAGATCAGTACCCTTTTGCCCGGTGATTCAGTAGCGGGCCTGTCTGGTGCGCTCAACGACCTGACAACAGCCCTGCCTGACGACACCACTGGTCCCCAAGCTGGCGCGCCGGAAACAGGTTTGGAATCAGAGATTCTGTCGATGACAGATGAAGAAATCGATATCCTGCTGGTTCAGCTGGAGAGCGAGAAAAGCGGTCTAGACCGCGTCCGGAACATGTCACCGGAAGACAAGGCCCGCCTGCGCCACCAATACGAAAAGCGCTCGTTCCTGGGCCACTTCGCCCGCATGGATCGGAGCAACGACGGCGCGCTAACCCGCGAAGAGATGCTGGCGTACTTCAGCATCATGCACGCCGCCTTTGACGCCGATTATGACGATGTTGTCACGCGCGAAGAAGCGCCAACTCTGTTGCTGCGGATCAAGCTGCTAGGCCGCGGCTTCCCCGAAGAGGGTCTGACGCTGAAAGAGCTGGCAGACCGGCTCGAGGAAACATTCGAATTCCTCGATCGCAACAAGAACGACAAGCTGGGCTGGCCAGAACTGCTCTAACTCAGCGCAGTTCTAGCCATTCGCTAGGATCGACGTCGCGGTGACTTTCGAGGGCCAGCGACTTTAGACAGGGGGTCGAGCGCGGCCCCCTTTGTTTTAGTCAGATCCTTTTCAGCTGCCCGGCGCGCGCGGTTCCGTCCGGCGGTCTTGCCTTCCGTCTTTCCAGCCTTTTCCGTAGCAGCGGCTTTGGTAGACACAGCACCGCCCAAGCCCAAATCTGCTGCTTCCAACCGCTTAAGCTCATCCCGCAAGCGAGCGGCTTCCTCAAATTCGAGGTTCGCCGCTGCATCCTTCATGCGGTTTTCGATGTCCGCCATCACGTCCTTGAGGTCTTTGCCCCCGGTGGTGATGAGGTCTTCATCGCCCGTGCCAATGGTCACCCGGTCCTTCTCGTAAACCGAGTCAATGATGTCGCCGATCTGCTTCTTGATGGTAGCGGGCGTAATGCCGTGCTCTTCGTTGTACGCCACTTGCTTCACGCGGCGACGGTCGGTCTCATCCAAAGCAGCTTGCATGGATTTTGTGATTTTGTCGGCATAGAGAATCACCCGGCCATCAACGTTTCGAGCTGCCCGGCCAATGGTCTGGATGAGCGAAGTCGCAGACCGTAAATAGCCTTCCTTGTCCGCATCAAGAATGCCAACAAGCGCACATTCGGGGATGTCCAAACCCTCCCGCAGCAGGTTGATCCCAACAAGCACATCGTAAACGCCCAAGCGCAGGTCACGGATGATCTCAATCCGCTCAAGCGTTTCCACGTCGGCGTGGATGTATCGGACCTTCAGGCCCGCCTCGTTCAGGTAATCCGTCAGATCTTCTGCCATCCGCTTGGTCAGCGTCGTCACCAACACTCGGTAACCCGCTTTGACCGTTTCCTGACACTCAGCAATCAGGTCATCGACTTGGTTCTCTGTCGGGCGAATGATGCACGGTGGATCCAGCAGACCGGTTGGGCGAATCACCTGTTCGGCAAAGACACCACCCGTCCGCTCAAGTTCCCACGCGTTGGGCGTTGCCGAAACGTAGACGGTCTGCGGGCGCATCGCGTCCCATTCCTCGAACTTCAGCGGTCGATTGTCCTGACAGGACGGCAGGCGAAAGCCATAGTCGCTTAGCGTGACTTTCCGCGCCCGGTCGCCCTTGAACATTGCGCCAATCTGCGGGACGGAAACGTGGCTCTCGTCCACCATCAGCAAGGCGTCTTCAGGCAGATATTCAAACAGCGTCGGCGGCGGCTCCCCCGGTGCGCGCCCGGTCAGATAGCGGCTGTAGTTCTCAATCCCGGCGCAAACGCCCGTCGCCTCCATCATCTCAAGATCAAAGGTGCAGCGCTGCTGCAAGCGTTGCGCTTCGAGCAGCTTACCCTCGCCCTCAAGCTCTTCCAGCCGAAGCCCCAGCTCGGTTTTGATCTTCTGGATCGCCTGCATGATTGTCGGTTTGGGCGTGACGTGGTGAGAATTGGCGTAGAGGCGGACTTTCTCCAACTCAGCGGTCTTTTCACCGGTCAGTGGGTCAAACTCCCAAATCCCCTCAATCTCGTCACCGAAGAGCGACAAGCGCCAAGCGCGGTCTTCGAGGTGGGCAGGGAAGACTTCGATGGAATCCCCGCGCACGCGAAACATCCCTCGTTGGAAGGCAATGTCGTTGCGCTTGTACTGAAGCTCAACAAACCGGCGCAGGATTTCCTTCTGTGGGACTTCAGCGCCCACTTCGAGCATCATGGTCATCGATGCGTAGGTCTCTGGCGCGCCCATACCGTAGATGCACGACACCGACGCCACGATTATCACATCGCGGCGTTCAAACAGCGCACGAGTCGCGGAGTGGCGCATCCGGTCGATCTGCTCGTTGATCGTCGCTTCCTTGTCCACATAGGTATCGGACCGCGGCACGTAGGCTTCGGGCTGGTAGTAGTCGTAGTAGGAGACGAAGTACTCAACCGCATTGTTGGGGAAGAAGTCTCGCATCTCCCCATACAACTGGGCTGCCAGCGTCTTGTTGTGCGCCATGATCAGCGTGGGTCGCTGCAATTTCTGGATGACGTGGGCCATTGTAAAGGTTTTGCCCGAACCCGTGACACCCAGCAGCACGTTGTCCCGCTCACCGGTGCCCAGCCCCTCGAGCAAGTCTTTGATCGCTTGAGGCTGGTCACCTGCTGGCTCGTATTCTGAGACAATCTCCATCGGCGCATCGTGTTCGATGGGCGTGCCGTCGACGGGATGTAGCCTTACAGAATCCCGCGCCGCCTGTAGTAAGGTTTCGGGATCGATTTGAACTGTCACGGAGCGGCCTCTGGGTGCATTAAAAGGGTCATTGGTTATCTAGAGCTAATTTGCTGCGACGCAACGCAGGTTCCCTATGTGATTTTTTGGTAGGACCACTTGAACCTAGGCCGTGCAAGCCAAGATTTCCTTAGTATAAGGGCATGCGGTAACTGGTACCGCTGCCGACCTTTTGAAAGATTCTCGTTTGGACCTTCTGATCCCATCACTGCTGCTTGTCATCGGCTTGGCCGGTTTGAGTTATGGGGCAGACTTCCTCATTCGAGGCGCTGTATCCGCCTCACGGTTGATCGGGATCTCACCGTTTATCATTGGCCTGACGGTGATTGCCTGGGGAACCAGTGCGCCTGAGGTCGTTGTAACCGTGGGCGCGGCCTTGGGTGGTGTTCCCGACGTCGCCGTCGGTAATGTTATCGGTTCAAACATCACAAACGTTTTGCTGATTGGCGGCCTGACCGCGCTGGTGCTCCCCTTGTGCTGCGCGCCTCTGACCGTTCGTCGAGACGGGACGATTTTGATTATCGCTACGCTGTTTGTGCTGGCACTGACGTATATGGGCGGTTTTTTACCGCGGTGGGCCGGTGGCGTCCTGCTGCTGGCCATGGTCGTCCACACAATTGTGATCTTCCGGTTTGGCAACGAAGAAGCAGTCGAAGAAGCGCCGGACGTTGCTTGGGGCTGGGGATTGGCAAGCGTGTCACTCTTTGGCGGTTTGGCGGTGCTGGTCGTCGGTGGACAGGCGTTTATCTACGGTGCCGTTGAATTGGCAGAAGCGATCCACGTTCCCGAAGCGGTTATCGGCGCGACCGTGGTCGCAATTGGAACGAGCTTGCCAGAACTCTTCGCGTCGCTGGCCGCAGCACGCCAAGGTCACCGGGACGTTGTGATCGGCAATATTATCGGCTCGAACCTAACCAACATTATGCTGGTGCTGGGTTTGGTAGCCTTTATCTCACCCCTGCCCGTTGCGGACGAACTCTATCACTCAAGCCTGCTGCTGTTCGGCGCAACGTCCATTCTGCTGGTGGGCATTCTGGTCGCGGGCAAGAGAATTGGCCGTTGGATCGGTATCGGATTTTTGCTGGCCTTTACCGCCTACCTCTACTTCAGCTTGCTCAATTGAGGAAAAATCGATGACCCTCAACCCCAAAGCCGTTCTGATTACTGGAGCCGCGCATCGCATAGGCGCGTCTCTGGCTCACCATCTGGGTGCTCAAGGCTGGGCCGTTGCGCTGCATTACCGCTCCAGCGCTGCTGGAGCCGAAGCGACTGCGGCCACCATCCAAGCCGCTGGCGGCAAGACTGCCTTGGTGCAAGCAGATCTCGCCAGCGAGCAAGACGTTCAAGGCTTGATGGCGCAAGCCACCAATGGCCTCGGTATGCCGCTGACAGCGCTGATCAACAACGCTTCCGCCTTTCAGTACGATTCTGCCGAATCTGCCACCCGCGACAGCTGGGATGCACACATGGAGCCCAATCTCCGCGCGCCACTTGTCCTCTCACAGGCACTTGCCGCGCAAGCGCCCTCAAGCGGCGGCGCGATCATCAATATGATCGATCAGCGCGTCTGGAACCTGACTGAGCACTTTATCTCCTACACCGCATCCAAATACGCCCTTTGGGGCATGACACAGCAGCTTGCCATGGCGTTGGCGCCAAAGAGCATTCGGGTGAACGGCATCGGTCCAGGGCCAACGCTCCCCTCCCCGCGACAAAGCCAAGAGCACTTTGACGAGCAGGTGCAGGATACGCCGCTCAAAATCGCAACACCGCTGGCGGACATCTGTCACGCCGTTGACTTCATCCTTGCGGCGCCGTCCATGACGGGCCAAATGATCGCTCTGGATGGCGGTCAGCACCTAAACTGGGCCGCGCCTGCGCCAGACCGACCTGCTCCCATCGAATAGGCTGATCGAATGATCATTCGCGAACGCAGTATTTCCGTCGATAACCTCATGGTGTCGGCAAACATTGGCATCTACCCACACGAGCACGAAGCGCCCCAACGCGTGCGCCTGTCGTTCCGCGCGGACGTGGATTTGCCCGAACGCCTGTCTGACGATTTCAGCAAGGTGTTGAGCTACGAAATCTTTGTTCAGACGGCACGCAGCATGGTGACCGAGGGGCATTTCAACCTGCTTGAAACCCTCGTCGACCAGCTGGCTAATCGTCTGTTCGCTGACGAGCGGATGATCAATCTCGAAGTGCGCGGCGAGAAGCTGGACGTGTTCGACGACGCCGAGTGCGCTTCGGTAACAGTGCGGTTGCGGCGCGCGTAGAATTTTTGGTTCTTTTCCGCCTTTTGGGGCGTTTTAGGACCAGAATCACGCGGATCAGGCGTCGCTTGTCTACATGTCTGAGCCGGACATTTCGCGACTCGAGTTTGAACGAAAAAATCCAACGTTTTCAGTGCGCACAGTTATTTGCGCACCGAAAAATCGTTTAGTTTCAATATCTTATTTCCCGTGAATGGACATGTGCGCGGCAGAGGGTCAATCTTGGCCAAGGTACTGAAAACACGAGAAACTGGAAAACTGCTGTAACTTTATGGACAGGGTTATCCACAGATAGGCCCTGATTTGCATTCGTCCCTTTGGAAACGAAAAAAAGCAAGCTAAGAATTGGTATTATGCGACGCGGAAAGACTCATCAGGAACGGGATAGCAGTGCGGGCGGCAAGCGCGCCGCAATGCCGGCGCACGAATCTGTTGCGCTGACCCTGAATGATGAGGCGGCCGATTACGACGACGGTTCAGCTGCTTCGCCAGGCGCTCAGCCGACATCACCTGATCTCGCCAGTACCGACCTCGCCTTTGGCTTAAAAACGCTAAAGGATGGGGTGAAAACGCTCAGCAGTTCGCCCGGCGTATACCGCATGCTGGACCGAAAAGGCGACCCGATCTACGTCGGAAAAGCCCGCAATCTTCGCCGGCGCGTGACCAACTACACCCAGCTGGAGCGCCTGCCGAATCGCTTGCGGAGAATGGTGGCTGAAACCAAGGGCTTGGAGATTGTTGTGACCAACAGTGAGGTCGAAGCCTTGCTGCTTGAGTCTAATCTGATCAAGCGCTTCCAGCCTCGCTACAATGTCTTGCTGCGTGATGATAAATCCTTTCCCTATATCCTACTGACCGCGGATCATGACTTTGCCCAAGTGACCAAGCATCGCGGCGCGCATCGACGCAAGGGCGACTACTTCGGCCCCTTTGCCAGCGCCAAGTCCGTCAACCGAACCGTAACTGCGCTGGAAAAGGCATTCTTGCTCCGGTCCTGTTCTGACAGTGTGTTTGAAAACCGCACCCGACCGTGTTTGCTGTACCAAATCAAACGCTGCTCGGCCCCGTGCGTCGGTAAGATTGATCAAGCCGGCTACGACGCGCTGGTGGACGAGGCCAAGGGCTTTCTCTTTGGCGAAAGTCGCCGCATTCAGGATGAGCTTGCCGTCTCCATGCAAGAGGCTGCGGAAAACCTGCAGTTCGAGCGCGCCGCCATGCTGCGCGACCGCCTGCGCGCTTTGAGTGCGGTTCAGGCGCATCAGGATGTCAACCTGCAGGGTGAGATCGAGGATGCCGACGTGGTTGCAGCCTACAGCAACAGCGGACAAATTTGCGTACAGGTGTTCTTTTATCGCGCAGGCCGAAACTATGGAAACCGCGCCTACTTCCCACGCCATGACCGCAGCGACGAAATTGAAGACGTGCTGGGCAGCTTCATTGGGCAATTCTACGCCGACAAGCCGGTGCCGCGCTTGGTTTTAGTCAGTCATGAACCAGTAGAGCTGGAGCTGCTGACCCAAGCCCTGACGACCAAAGCTGACCGCAAGGTCCAGATCCTGCGCCCACAGCGCGGGGTTAAGCGCGACGTGATGGCCAACGCCAGCCGGAACGCGCGCGAGGCTTTGGAGCGGCGACAGGCCGAATCCTCTTCGCAACGAAAACTGCTCGATGGCGTGGCTGATGCCTTTGGGCTGGCTGGTCCACCAGAGCGCATCGAGGTCTACGATAACTCGCACATTCAAGGTGCCAATGCCGTTGGCGCGATGGTGGTTGCTGGCCCGGAAGGGTTCGTCAAAAACAGCTATCGCAAGTTCAACATCAAATCTGACACCGCGCCAGGCGACGACTACGCCATGATGCGCGAGGTGTTCCATCGCCGGTTCTCCCGCGCGCTCAAGGAAGACCCGGATCGGGAACAGGGCCAGTGGCCCGATCTCGTCCTGATCGACGGAGGCAAGGGACAGCTCTCTGCGGTGGTAGAAACACTCAACGAGTTGGGCATTGACGATGTGCCGTTGGTGGCCATTGCAAAAGGCCCAGACCGCAATGCAGGCCGAGAGCAGTTCTTCTTACCGGACACGGCCCCATTTCAAATGCCGGAACGCGATCCTGTGCTCTATTATCTCCAGCGGCTGCGCGACGAAGTCCATCGCTTTGCCATTGGGACACACCGCGCTAAGCGCTCAGCCGCGATCAAGAAGAACCCCTTAGACGATGTCCCGGGGATTGGCCCTCGGCGTAAAAAGGCGCTGTTGCTGCACTTTGGTTCGGCCCGCTCTGTTTCCCGTGCCAGCGTCACTGATCTGTTAGGGGTTGAGGGTATTTCCGAGACCGTTGCCCAGAAAATCTACGACCACTTTCATCAGGAGTGAGCTCTATTTTGATCCAACATTTGCCCAACATCCTGACCGTGTTTCGCCTGCTCACCGCGCCTGTGATTGGTCTGCTGCTGGTTCTGACGGCAACGGGGATGATCGAGGGCAAGACCGGCGTTCCGGTCGTGCTCGCCCTGTTTGCTATGGCCTGCTTGAGCGATGTCTTTGATGGCGTGCTGGCCCGCCGCATGGGGCAAGAAACGGTCCTTGGCGCAGTCTTGGATCCGGTGGCTGACAAACTGCTGATGCTATTCGCGGGCCTCGGTCTAGCGGTGCTGGTGCCGGATCTTTGGATCATCATTCCGATTGGCTTGATGCTTGCCCGTGATTTGCTAGTCGGTGGTCTCAGAGAGGCCGCGTTGACACAGAATTGGCGCCTGGAAGTCCGTGGCTTGGGGAAATTCAAAACCGTCAGTCAATGCCTCGCCATCGCTGTTGCGCTCGCGGACATCAGCTTCGTCGCATTGGGACTGCGGCCCGCTCCAACCACGTTAGCAAGCCCTTTGGTGGTCATTCCGCTGTGGCTCGCAGCGGTGGCAAGCTGGTTCAGTGCCGCCGATTACATCCGGTTCTTTATCAGAAAGTCGTAACCATCCCTCAAAGCGCAGCGTTTTGAGCGGTCATTATGTCAGTGCTTCAACCTGTAAAACAGGCGCAACGAAGGCCGAGCGTTTGGCCTTGGCCAACCGAGGCCAGCAAGAAGTCGGAGCGCGCAGCGCTCCGTCCGTTTGGTCAGGCGCGCGGCTGGTTATTGGCCCCGAACATGATTGTGGTAAATGGTCAGCAAATCCCGAGTCACTTCACCCACCTGATACTGCACATCACCAATCTGGTTGATTGGCGTCACTTCCGCAGCCGTGCCAACAATGAACACTTCCTGCATTTCCAACAGCTCTTCGGGCATGATGTGGCGTTCCACGACCTCAATGCCGCGCTCTTTCGCCAACGAAATCACGGTTTGGCGGGTGATGCCATCAAGGAAACAATCGGGTGTTGGCGTATGTAACGCGCCGTCTTTGACGAAAAAGATGTTTGCGCCAGTACACTCAGCAACGTATCCGCGCCAGTCGACCATCAGTGCATCGTTGAACCCATTGGCTTCAGCTTCGTGCTTGGAGACCGTACAAATCATGTAAAGCCCCGCCGCCTTAGCGTGAACAGGCGCGCATTCCGGTGATGGGCGCTTGTACTTGGCCCACTGCAGCTTAATGCCGGCCATTCGTGCCTCAGGGTCAAAGTAGGAACCCATGTCCCAGCAGACCACAGCGACATGTGTCGTTGTCTGCTGCGCCGAAATGGCCATCATCTCTGAACCGCGCCACGCGACGGCTCGAACATAGGCATCTTGAAAGCCTTGGGCCTTCAGTGATTCGTAACCCGCATCATACAACTCTTTGTTGGAATAGGGGATATCCATTCCAAGGATTTCTGCGGAGCTGAACAGCCGGTCTGTATGCTCCTGATGCTTGAAAATCTCACCACCATAGGCGCGCTCACCTTCGAAAACACAAGAACCATAGTGCAAACCATGAGAGAGGATGTGCAGGCGGCCTGCGTCCCAATCGATCAGTTCACCATTGTACCAAAGTTTTCCACCCAGCTTATCAAACGGAACCATTGCCATACTGAAGCCTCCACAACGCGCAATATTTGGAAAATTTCCATACTTCGCACCTATAGGGGGGGTGGATTTATGTCAACAGTCCTGACATATTTTCTGCTGTTCTTGACCAGATGGATGGCCCCTTGTCTGATTCGCCAACCTCACCCGCACCCCTTTCGCCTGCTGCCTTAGATGCAGCGGCGCGCGAAGCCATCGAATTGATGTTCTTCGCTTATCGAGACTTTACCGATGTTGCTGATCGGATTCTCGAGGAACACGACTTGGGTCGCGCCCACCACCGTGCGCTGTATTTCATTGGTACGAACGGCGGCATAACGGTGGGTCACTTGTTGGGAACGTTGAACATTACCAAACAAAGTTTGGCTCGAGTCCTCAGACGGCTGATTGATAGTGGTCTGGTGGATCAAAAGGTAGGCGCCAGCGACCGTCGGCAGCGGCTCTTGCTGGTTTCAGCCGACGGCAAGGCTTTGCTCGAAGAGCTGATCGACGCCCAGCGGGCGCTGCTCGTTCGCGCGTTTGAAGGCGCTGACCCAGAAAGCCTGTCAGGATTTCGCGGCGTAATGTTGTCCATTATGACTGAGGAAGACCGTCAGAGGTTCGAGGCTGTTATTGATGATGTGAGTAATCGCGCGGCCTGAGCAAAAGTCCCCAAGGCATCATTTCCAATCAGCCAAAGCCCGGATGCAAGGGCTCCTGACCAAAATGAAAAAAGGCCACGCTAACGTGGCCTTTTTGCTCTTTAGTTTTTCCGACGATCGTACAAACGCCTAAACCAATTTGGCGCAGGCTGTTTCGATACGGTCACAAGCCTCTTCGAGCGCTTCTGTTGCAGTGGCATAAGACACCCGAAAGTACGGTGACAGCCCAAATGCCGTTCCGGGCACCACCGCGACTTGAGCCTCATCCAAGAGATAGGCCGCAAAGTCCAAATCCGTCTCAAGGGTGTCACCACCTGGCGTCTTCTTACCGATGGTTCCAGCACAGGACGCAAACACGTAAAACGCGCCCTCAGGCCGGCGACAGGTGAGCCCAGCACACATGTTAAGGCGGTCCACCACCAAATCTCGGCGCTGGCGGAAAACAGCCGCTCGCTCGCCCAGGAACTCCTGAGGACCAGTGAGCGCTTCTACAGATGCTTCTTGAGAGATTGTCCCGGCGCCTGATGTCGACTGCGAACGCACTTTGTTCATGGCTTTGATCAAATCGGCTGGGCCTGCGGCGTAGCCAACGCGCCAACCGGTCATCGCGTAGGCTTTCGATACACCATTCATGGTCAGTGTCCGTTCGTAGAGTGACGGAGTCACCTGCGCAATCGTGGTGAATTCGAACCCATCATAGACCAAGTGCTCGTACATATCGTCGGTCATGATCCAGACGTGCGGATGCCGCTCGAGCACTGCACCCAAAGCGGCCAGCTCTTCGCGTGTATAAGCAGACCCTGTGGGGTTGTTCGGCGAGTTTAAGATCAGCCATTTGGTCTTTGGCGTAATCGCGGCTTCCAAAGCCTCTGCGGTAATCTTAAAGCCCGTGTCCTCTCCGCCCTCCACAAAACGCGGCTCACCGCCAGCGAGCAAGGTCATGTCAGGGTAGGACACCCAGTAAGGCGTTGGGATCAGGACTTCATCGCCTTCGTTCAGCGTCGCCAACATGGCGTCAAAAATGATCTGCTTGCCGCCGTTAGCAATGGTCACGTTTGCCGCGTCGTAGTCCAAACCGTTCTCACGCTTGAACTTCTGCGCAATCGCCTCGCGCAGCGCCGGAATCCCGCCCACGGCGGAGTATTTGGTTTTGCCCGCATCAAGCGCCGCTTTGGCCGCATCCTTGATGTTGTCTGGCGTATCAAAATCCGGCTCACCTGCGCCCAAACCAATAACGTTATGACCCGCTGCTCGCATTTCCTGCGCTTTCTGGGTCACTGCCATTGTCGCAGAAGGCTTGATACGGCTCAGGCGGTCAGCAATCAGGGCCATGATGTAATATCCTCGGAGTTGATCGGTCGGGTGATGGTCATATTAAGAGTGGTCGAAACCATACCGCGCCCGTTTAAGTCAGCAAGCCTTAGGAAATCGGGTCCAGCCTTGCAAGTTTTGGAGACTCGGCCCGTAACTGGGCGTTTGACAGCATGGCGGCAGACTGTCATGGGAAGGTTTGTCTGGGGTGCCGCGATACGCCTAGATCCGACAACGGGGTCAGAAGCGCGGCTGAGATCATACCCATCGAACCGGACCTGGATCATGCCAGCGGAGGGAGACCTGAGCACATGAGCGTCAATCGCAATACATCATCACGCCGTGATTTCTTGAAGAAAACCAGTGCCGTGGGCCTGACCGCCTCAGCCGCAGGCTTGGGCCTGAGCACCGCCCTATCCAGCCCCGCGATCAGCCAAAGTCGGCAACGCTGGCGGATGGTAACGTCCTGGGCCAAGGGCAGCGCAGGACCGGGCACCACAGCCGACCGCTTGGGCAAGCGGATCACCGCTGCCACCGATGGCCGAGTTGAAGTTGAGGTTCTCGGTGCCGGTGAGCTGACCTCGCCGTTTGGCGTGCTGGATGCCGTCGCAGACGGCACTGCAGAAATGGCACACACAGCGTCTTTCTTTTGGGCTGGCCGTGTCGCAGCGGCGACTTTCTTCACCACCATTCCTTTTGGCCTGAGCCCCAGCGCGCACAACGCATGGATCCGCTTTGGCGGTGGTCAGGCCCTGTGGGATGAAGCTTATGCTCCGCTGGATGTCAAACCCCTGCTCGCTGGGAACTCGGGCGCCAACATGGCCGGTTGGTTCAAGCAGCCACTGACCAGCATGGACGACCTCAAGGGTGTGAGAATCCGGACCGCCGGTCTGGGCGGTGAGATTTATCGGCAATTGGGCGCCGCGACCGTGACGCTCCCGCCCTCTGAGATCTTTAGTGCGCTTCAATCCGGTGCCATTGATGCTGTGGAGTTCCTTGGTCCCTTTTCGGACCGAGCCTTGGGTTTCAACCAAGTGGCCGACAACTACTACTTCCCGGGCTTCAATAAGCCCAACGGCACCGCTGAGGCGCTGATCAACACCAATCTGTGGACCGGCCTCGACGTTGACTTACGCGCGGCTGTTCAGAACGCTTGTGACGCGGAAAATGATGCTGGCCTAGCCGAGGCAACATGGTTCAACGCCCAAGCTCTGCAAGCCCTTGGAGCAGAGGGCACAAACATTCAGGCCATGCCTGCCAATATTGTCACAGCAGCCCGAGAAGCAGCCCGTGGTGTGCTTGCGGACTTTGCCGATACGAATGATATGACACGCAAGGTTCAGCAATCCTATGGGCAAGCTGTGGCCGCGCTGTCCGCCTGGGATGAGGTACAGGGCTAATGTCTAGCATCGGAACCTTACTACCGCAGTTGCAGGCCCAGCGGCCCTTGGTGCACTGCGTAACCAACCCCGTCACAATGAATTTTGTGGCCGACGCACTGAACGCTGTTTCAGCAAGGCCGATCATGGCGAATAGCACGGCTGAGATCGACACCATCGCCGGCGCGGCATCAGCCCTTTTGGTCAACATCGGCGTGCCCCAATCCGCTGCGCTGTATGTCCAAGCCGCCAAAGCAGCGGACAGGTGGGTTTTTGACCCCGTTGGCGCGGGCGGCACCAAGCTACGGGTCGATATTGCCAAGCAACTGCTGCCGCTGAAGCCCAGCATCATTCGCGGCAATGCCGGAGAAATTCTGGCTTTGGGTGGTCAGGCTGGCGTGGTCGAGGGCGTAGACAGCCTTGCGACCCCAGAAGAAGCCGCTGGCGTTGCTAAGCTGCTGGCGGAGAAATACCGCACTGTTGTCGCCATGACGGGCGCGACCGACTACGTGGTGTCCGCTGATCGCATTGTTCGCCTCACCGGTGGTGACGCGCTCATGGCGAAGGTGACGGGCACCGGCTGTGTCGCCGGCGCGCTGTGTGCCGCTTTTCTGGCGGTCTCGGAAGATCCCTTCGATGCCGCCGTCGCAGCGCTGCATCTGATGAGCGGCGCGGCGGACCATGCCGCCAAATCCGCCAAAGGGCCCGGAAGTTTCAAGGTTGCCTTAATCGATGCCTTCTACAGTGCCACGTCTCAATAAATCTGCTCTCCAGCTCTATCTGGTTTTTGGCCCCCAAGACCTGCTCGCGGGCCAAACGGCAATCGGTCTGATTGAGCAAGCTGTGGCGGGCGGCGTGACGTGCGTGCAATGGCGAGACAAAACGGCTCTCTCGCAGGCCTCACTCGACCAGCGCGCAGACCACTTGCGACCCATCCAAGACGGCGCGCGCGCTTTTGGGGTGCCGTTTCTCATCAACGATGACGTGGCACTGGCCAAGACGCTCAAAGCCGATGGGGTCCACCTCGGCCAAGACGACCTGGCCCCGGACCAGGCTCGGCGCGAACTGGGTGATCAAGCCATCATCGGTTGGTCCGTTGGGACCGCTATTGAGCGTCAGCGGCTGGATGACCTTTTGGCCGTTGATGCCCTCATGGTTGACTATATCGGCGTTGGGCCAGCCTTCCCCACTGGCACAAAGGCGGATGCTGGCGCAGCTCTAGGCGCAGAAGGTATCAACGCAGTGCTGGCGGGTGCGACGCTCCCGGCTGTCGCAATTGGCGGTATCAGCCAAAAAAATTGCAAATTGCTAAAACTGACTACCGCAGTAGGAATTGCTGTCGTTAGCGCGATTGCGGGGCAATCTGACCCAAAGCAGGCCGCCAAGCAGTTATTTGCCGAAATGCACGGCCAAGGCTGAAGCCTCGATCACAACCGATCACGAGAATATTCTTTTTCAAAAGACCTGTGTTTGTCTTAGTAAAGTATCATGTATAGGGGCATCAGCGCGTGCTGGCGCGACGATTTCTGGGGCAAAACTTATGAACGACTCAAGCGGCCTTACCCGCCGCCAAATTTTAGTGGTGGGTGTCGGCGGTTTTCTTACAGCGGGCTTGTCGCCGGTGGCTGCTCAAGCAACCAATGGTGAAGACCCTGCAGCAATCATTACAGATATTGCCGAGGACGCGTTTAAGCTGTTTGGCCAACTCAATGGTGTAAGCAACGATTGGTCGTCTCGACGCAATTGGGCCAAAGACGTAACCAGCAGCCGGTTTGCCACGGATCTGATGGGTGAAAAAGCGGGTGGCGTGTTTCTGCGCAAGTTCAGCGCGTCTAAGCGCCGAACCTTCTACACGCTGATTGAAAACGTTGTGGCGGAGTTCATCCTCGAGATTTTCGCGCTCTACGAGCCGAACACCACTTTCACCGTCAATCGCGTGCGTCCCAATCGGTCCAACACGGCCACGCTGATGGAAACGACTGTTTTCACCCACGGCAAGAACTATAACGTCAAATGGACGGTCGTGGACGATGGTGGCGTCAGCAAAATCGGTGATGTTTCGATTTTTGGCCTGAATCTCGTGTCCGATTTCCGATCCTCGATCGAGAAAGCATTTCGGGACGACGAAGACGCGGGCGTCATCGCGATGCTGCAAACGCGCATCCGTCGCAGCGAACGCAAATACCCCGAATAACGCAGCAGGTTGATGGCTGCTGGCGCTACAGTCTTAGCTCCATGAACACCGCATCTGACGCCGTTGCCGACTGGTGGTCTTCGTAAGCATCGCAGGGCGCAAAACCCGCATGGCGATAGAGTGCGACAGCCGCGGTTTGCTGAGTGTTGGTCTCCAGCCGCACCTTCCGCAAATCACGCCGCTTCGCCATATCGAGCAAGTGATCCAAAATCGCTCGGGAAAGCCCTTTGCGCCGTACAACTGGGCGCACGTACATTCGCTTGATCTCGCCCCAGTCGATGTCTTTGACCACCAAAGCCCCGCAGGCGATGGGATGGCCGTGGTAACGGGCGACCAAGAACTGCACGTAATCAGCCGATAGATCTTCAGCCGAGCTCAAGTCACAATCGCCGCCGATCGAGAGCGCTGCCATTTCGGCGTCTAGCTCTTCGATCAGCAAGCGAACGTCGGCCTGCTGGGGGTCTTCGACCGCGAAGGACGCGACCCCCGGTGAGGTTTCTTGGGCCACTACTCAACACCTTCTGGTGGCGCGACCATAGGCTTGCGAGACAGGCCCTTGGGCACGACTTCCCAGCCGGGGAACTCAGGCTCGTCGTCGACCATGTCCGCGGGGAAGCCATCGGCCAAAACCTCGACACCAGCCGCTTCTTCCATCCGCTTGATGATATTCGGCGACCATTCGCGAGGGCCGTACCGGTTTTCGCCGTCAGCAAAGATCTCATTGAGCAGCGGGGAGACTTCCAGATCCAACCCAGCGCGCTCGGCGATGGATTGAAACAGACCGATGTCCTTACGCACCAGATCCATGGTGAAGTTGATGTCGCGAGAGCCGTTGAGAATGACTTGGCTTTCAGTTTCGTGGACAAAGGAATTGCCGCTGGAAATCCGAATGGCTTCGTAGGTGGTGTTGAGATCCATGCCGGCAAGCTTGCTGGTCGCCAGCGCTTCACAGAGCGTCACCAAGTTGGCTGTTGCCAAGTAGTTGGTCATGACCTTGAGCACGCTGGCACTGCCCAACTCGCCCGTGTGCAGGATGCGGCGGCCCAGTGACTGGATCACGGGGAAAGCGCGCTCAAAGGTTTCGCGGGAGCACCCGGCAAAGATGGAGATGTTGCCCGTCGCAGCGCGGTGACAGCCGCCCGACACCGGACAATCAATCGGCTCGCCGCCCTTGGCTTTCACAAGGTCACCCAAGCGGCGCACTTCGCTTTCGTCAGTCGTGCTCATCTCAGCCCAAATGGTGCCGGGGCGAAGACCGGCGAGGATCCCGTCCTCGGCCTCCATGACTGCGGCGCTGGCTGCGGGTGAGGGCAAGCAGGTGATGATCATATCGACCTGCTCAGCCATAGCCTTGGGGCTCTCGGCCCAGTGTGCGCCAGCGTCGAGAAAGGGCTGCGCGATGGTCTTGTCCAAATCGCGAACTGTCAGGTCAAAACCGTTGCGCAGCAGGCTGCCAGAGAGCTTGCCACCGACGTTACCCAAACCAATAAAACCAACTTTCATTCTGGCTCCTCCTTAGAGCGCGTGATGGGCTACAAATTGTTGAAATTCGCCTAGCATGACCAGAGATTGCCGTCTGCCGTTTTGCGACAAATGACAGGTCTTATTTGCGCGAAGGCGCACGGTTTGCTGATCAAGCTCTGGGGGCCATTACCTTCATCGCCGCTCAAACCTCTTCACGCCCCGGTGTGCTAGACCGCTCAGCGCTTGGCTTTAGCCGCGCATAGCCCTACACCGCGCCTACTCGAATCCACGTTAGTTGATCCAGCTGTTCAGTAACAATCAGGCTCCCATGATCATGATCCACCGTCTTTGCGCGTCCGTTTCAAAATCAGTCTTCGCAGCACTGGCGTTCACGATCGGGGCAAGCGAAACGGCGTTGGGGCAAAGCTGGGACGAGACGCTGGCGGATGCTGCGGGTGAGACGGTGTATTTCAACGCGTGGGGCGGTGATGAGCGGATCAATGCCTATATTGCTTGGGCCGGGGATCGCGTGCAGGAAGACTTCGACGTCACGGTGCGGCACGTTAAACTTGCTGACACCGCCGAGGCTGTGAATCGCGTCCGATTGGAGCAGCAGGCGGGCAAGGACGAAGACGGCTCGATTGACTTGATTTGGATCAACGGTGAGAACTTTGCGACCATGAAGCGCGAAGGGTTGCTGTTTGGGCCGTGGGCAGAGCAACTGCCCGCCTTTGTCGGAGTTGATGTCGATGGCAAGCCTACGACAGTGCTCGATTTTCAAACGCCAACCGAGGGCTTTGAAGCACCTTGGGGCATGGCGCAGTTTAACGTGATTGTAGATGGTGCGCTTGCTCCAGACTTCCCGACCGACGTATCGGCATTGACTGATTGGGCGGCAGAAAACCCAGGGCGCTTTACCTACCCCCAACCCCCAAACTTCCTAGGCACGACGTTCCTGAAACAAGCCACACTGGCGCTTTCTGACGTCGATGACGCGCTCTATGGCCCGGCTGAGGATGCTGATTTTCAGGCCGTGACAGCGCCGCTTTGGGCCTTTCTTGACGCGCTGCACCCGAACCTGTGGCAGCGTGGGCAGAATTTCCCGGCCTCGGGTCCAGCTGCGCAGCAATTGCTCAGTGACGGAGAGACAGCCGCGACCTTGTCGTTCTTCCCGCTCGAAGGTCCAGCGCTGGTGGCTGCGGATACTCTAGTCGAGACCACGGTTGTTCAAGGTTTCAACGGAGGCTCAATCGGCAACACACACTTTGTTGCAATCCCGTTTAACTCCAGCGTGACAGCTGGCGCGCAGGTGTTGGCGAACTTTCTGATGACCCCGGAAGCGCAAATCCGCAAACAGAGTCTGGCATCGTGGGGCGATGCGACGGTGTTGAACGAAAGCCTGCTGAGCGAAGATGAGCGAGGCGCGCTGCTCGATGCCACAAATGGGCTGTCGGTTTCCGTCGGCTCGGTGCTGCCAGAGCCACATCCATCATGGTCAGATGCGCTAGAGACAGCATGGATCCAGCGGCACGGCTCCTGAGCACTCGAACACCATTACTGCCGCTGATCCCAGCGGTTCCACTGCTGGTTCTAGTGGCCTTGCCAGCCGCTTTGGCCGTGCCGTTCTTATTGGCGCTGACCGAACCGGGCGCGCTCATCCACGCTTTTGCCGTGCCCGGCTATGGCAAGTCCCTCGCCATTACACTGATTTCGGCCACGCTTGGGACGGCGACGGCGACCCTCTTGGCGCTTGCTCTCTTAGCCAGCATCACCGGGCATTCAGGCCGCTGGTTGCGCCTCGCCGTGCCGCCACTGCTGGCGACACCGCATGCGGCTATGGCCGTGGGGCTGGCGTTTCTTGTTGCGCCGTCAGGGTGGTTTTTCCGTCTGATTTCACCTTGGGTGACTGGCCTTGAGCGGCCACCGCTGTGGAGCGTTATTCAAGATCCGTGGGGCCTTTCCTTGGCGGCTGGGCTGGCGCTCAAAGAGTTGCCTTTCATCCTTTTGCTAGCGCTGAGCACCACTCGGCGAGAAAGTTTGCAGCCGTCTTTCCGTGCTGCGCTTTCTCTGGGCTATGGCCGGTATAGTGCCTTCCTGAAAGTCATTGCCCCGCAACTCGCACCATCAATGGTTTTGCCGGTGACGATCGCCTTCATCTACGGGCTTTCATCGGTAGATATGGGCAGCGTTCTCGGACCAACGACACCGCCGCCCTTTGCCATCCTCGCACTCTCCAAACTTGGCGACCCAAGCACGGAAGGTTGGCGCTTGGGTTTGGCGTTGAGCCTGCATTTGGCGGTTATCACGCTCACGGCGCTGCTGGCATTCACGGGCCTTGCTTTCGCCGCCCGTGCCGGGATTCGGCGGTGGGCGAGCAACGGGCAACGGCGCAGTTTCGCCGGGTGGAGCCTTGGCGGCGTGGCTCTTCTTGGCCGCCTTGGCGTTCTGATATCCGCACTGTCCCTCGCCGGACTGGTACTTTGGGCTTTTGCCCAACGCTGGCGCTTTCCAGCTGCGTTGCCGCAGCAGTGGACCGGGTTGGATTGGATCTGGGCGCGGGGATTTTGGTCAGTGGAGAGCCTCAACACACTCTGGCTAGCGCTGGCTTCATCGCTGCTGGGTCTGGCGCTGGCCCTGGGGTTTATCCTCGCCGAACGTCGGGCTCGTCCCTCTGCTCGGGCCTCCCTTGGCTGGACGGGGACAGCCATTCTGCCGCTGCTGATCCCGCAGATGACGCTGATTCCGGCCTTGCTGCTGCTGGATCTAACCGTCTTGGGTTTGTCGCCGTGGGCCTTGGCGCTGTGGGGGCATGTCATGTTTACGGCGGCCTATGCCTATTTGAGCCTTCGCGGTCCGGTCCTGTCGCTTGATCCGCGTTATCGCCAAGCGGCATTGGCCTTGGGTAGACCACCGTGGCAGGCTTTGCTGCTCGTGGAGCTGCCGGTGCTGCTTAGGCCGCTCATGGTGAGCCTTGCCATAGCGCTTTCCGTCAGTGTTGCCGCCTATCTGCCAACCCTGACCTTGGGTCAGGGGCGCATCGAAACCTTCACCGTCGAAGCCGTGGCAGCAGCCACAGGGGGCAGTCGCCGGACAGCAGCACAGTTTGCCTTGTCACAGTCTTTCTGGGCCCTGTTGTTCTTCTTTAGCGCTGTGGCGGTTCCAAACCTTGCCTTTCGTAACAGACGAGGACTCGCCGCCCATGTCACTTGAGCTGATCAACCTGCACGCCGAAACACCTTCACACGCGCTGTTTTCCGGCGTCAGCGCACAAATTGCGCCGGGTGAGATCCTTGCCGTCATGGGCCCAAGTGGGGCGGGCAAAAGTACGTTGCTGAACATCATCGCTGGCTTCGCCAACGCTTCACTGCATTGGCAGGGCGAGGTTTGGCTGGCTGGTGAGCGTCTGTGTCAACAACCCCCGCACACCCGAAAACTCGGACTGGTCTCCCAAACGCCCTTACTGTTCCCCCATCTGAGCGTGGGCCAAAACCTTGGCTTCGGCATCGCAGGCGCCCTGCCCTCTGCCACTCGCCGCGTGCGCATTCATGATGCTTTGGATCAGGCCGGATTGGATGGTTTCGCCGACCGCGACCCGCAGAGCCTGTCGGGCGGTCAGCGCGCTCGGGTGAGCCTGCTGCGGACCCTGCTGAGCGAACCACGCGCCTTGCTGCTCGACGAGCCGTTTTCGTCATTGGATGAAGCCACAAAGGACGACATGCGCAGCTTTACCGCTGCCCAGATCAAGCGCCACGCGCTGCCAACACTGCTGGTCACGCACGATCCACGGGATGCCGACTGTCTCGGTGCGGACACCTTGCATATTTCGGGGGCCGCCATCGCCAAAACCGGCTCTTTACCTGCCACAGCAAAATAGGCAAAAGGCTCATATGTATGAAGCTACCACCCGCAACATCCGCGTCGTTGCCGAGCCGTTCTTTGTCGACAGCGAGTCCCAACCAGAAGAGCACCACTTCTTCTGGGCCTACCGCATTGAGCTAGAGAACCACGGCGACGAGCCGGTCCAGCTGATTTCGCGCTACTGGCACATCACCGATGCGCGCGGAAACGTCGAAGAGGTGCGTGGCCCCGGTGTTGTCGGCGATCAGCCGATAATCGCGCCGGGTGAGTCGTTCAGCTATGAAAGCGGCTGCCCACTTTCGACCCCCAGCGGGATCATGCGCGGTCATTACAATTTTCGGCAGGGTGCCGAAGACGACAAGTTCATGGTCGCCATTCCTGCGTTTTCCTTGGACAGCGAATACGAGCACAGCTCGATTAACTAGTCGATCAGTCGTCGAGCTCTAGCCGGTCCCGCAAAGCGTCTTCGTCCTGCGCCTCAACGACAGCACGGCAAATCTCGTAGCCAAAGCCCCGGCGCGCCAGTGCGGCCATGTCTTTGTCCCGCCGATCCTCGCGCTTGGCTGGATCAGGGTTGAAGACCCCCAGTCGTCGTCGCCGAGCAAACTCATACCCTGCTGCACGATCCATCGCCCGCCGGTCATCTCCATGCCCCAACTCGTCTGAAGCCGCATTCATGGCATCGTCCAGCACTTCGCCCCGAATGCCCTTACCGATCAAGGTCTGCGCAATGGCGCGGGAGGACTTGCCCGAACGATGCAGTGAGACCGCGCGGGTCTGGGCGAAGGCCGCGTCGTTGATGAAGCCCAAACGCTTCATATCCTCGACCAGCGCGTCGACCCACACCGGAACAT
This sequence comes from Alphaproteobacteria bacterium, assembly GCA_965661545.1. Classification (GTDB taxonomy): domain Bacteria; phylum Pseudomonadota; class Alphaproteobacteria; order UBA7985; family UBA7985; genus UBA7985. The sequence goes on from CBFIEF010000005.1 coordinate 50,532, forward strand.
CATCGTCGAGCTCGTGGATGGTCGCAGACTTGCGGATGCGCCGCTTGAGGACGGCACGCAGGGAGCTTTCTGTGGCCGAGTAGCGGTCTAGATAATGCAGCGCCACGCGGCGCAGGTACTCAGGCGAGATCTTTCGCGGCTTGCGCGGTTGCCGCCGCTTGGATGCCCCCTGTCGCCCCGAACGGTCACCAGCGCGGTCACCGTCCCGCGACTCCGACGCATAGTCGGGGTCTGAATCTGCAAAGGGGTCACTGCTTGACAAAGGGCGGTTGCTCGTCACATCGTTGAAAAGATTGGTTTCTCCCGCTGTTCGCGCAGCGGGTTTTTCTTTTTTACCGCCCTAAACAAGGTTCTGAAAGCCCAAGACCTATGCCCGACGGCTCTATTGCTCCCTCTCCCCACATCGCTCCGACCTATGCCCGTGCGCCGATTGCCTTTGAGCGCGGCGAAGGCTGCTTCCTGTTTAGCACCGACGGTCAGCGATATTTGGACTTCGGATCGGGCATTGCGGTCAACGCTTTGGGCCACTCGCACCCCGCGTTAGTCGCGGCTTTGCAGGATCAGGCGGCGAAGCTGTGGCATACGTCGAACCTGTATGAAATTCCGCACCAACGCGACCTGGCCCAAGCCCTGACCGCGAACACGTTTGCGGATCTGGTGTTCTTCGCCAACTCTGGCGCAGAAGCGTTGGAAGGCTGCATCAAGGCGGCGCGGCGCTTCCATCACCTGCGGGGCAATCCGCAGAAGTACCGGATCATTGGCGCGAACAGTGCTTTTCACGGGCGTACGATGGCAACGATTTCTGCTGGCAACAACGCGAAGCATCTCGAAGGCTTTGGCCCCCGTGTCGATGGCTTCGATCACGTTGCTTACAACAACCTCAATGAACTGCGCGCAGCGATCACCGAAGAAACCGCCGCTGTGCTTGTTGAGCCGATTCAGGGCGAAGGCGGTATTGCGCCCGCAGACCTAAGCTATCTGATCGCTCTGCGCGAAACCTGCGACGAGTACGGTATTCTGCTCATATTTGACGAAGTTCAATGCGGCGTTGGCCGAACCGGTCGCTTGTTTGCGCACCAGTGGGCGGATGGCGCAGCGGATCCTGATCTGATGGCTGTGGCCAAAGGCATTGGCGGCGGGTTTCCGCTTGGGTGCTTTATGGGGACGACCGAGGCGATGGCCGGGATCAGCGCCGGCATGCACGGCACGACCTACGGCGGGAACCCACTGGCCTCGCGCGTTGGGTGTGCCGTGATGGATGTGATGACACAGCCGGGCTTCCTGGATCGCGTTTATCAAGCGTCAAACCGGCTTTGGGACGAAATGGGCGCGGTTGTTGAAGCCAATCCCCACGTTTACCGGCTGCGTCGTGGTGCTGGATTGATGCAAGGCGTCATGATCGCGGATCCGCACACATGCGGTGAGGTTGTCGCCCGCTTGCGGGATGAGCATCACCTACTGACTGTACCAGCAGGGCAAAACGTCATTCGATTGCTGCCACCGCTGATCGTTTCGGATGCCGAGATTGATCAGGCTGTCTCAGCCTTTGCGGCTGTTGCTGCTGCAATGAAGTCTTAACCCAGCTCAGCCAAACTGCCCCAACACCTTTCGACACGATCAACTCATGCAATGGACAGGGACCACACCATGACCCGTCACTTTCTCGATCTCAAAGACGTTTCCGCCACGGATCTGCGCACCATTCTGGACGGCGCAAAGACCATCAAGGCAGCGCGCCGCGCAGGATCAGAGAAGCGACCATTGGCGGGCAAAACACTGGCCATGATCTTTGAGAAGCCGTCCACCCGGACACGCGTATCCTTTGAGTGCGCCATCAAGCAGTTGGGCGGTGAAGCCATCGTACTCAACGCCAGCGATATGCAGATTGGGCGTGGGGAAAGCATCCACGACACCGCCAAAGTGCTGTCTCGCTACGTTGACGCCATCATGATCCGCTGCTTTTCGCACGAAATGCTGCTTGGCCTGGCCGAGCACGCGACTATTCCCGTGATCAATGGCCTGACCGACCGCTCTCACCCCTGCCAGCTTATGGCGGACGTGCTGACCTATGAGGAGCACAAGGGCGATATCGCAGGCTCCACGGTCGCGTGGGTCGGTGACGGCAACAACGTGGCGGTCTCGCTGATGGAAGCGGCGAAGCAGTTCGGCTTTCACGCCCGAATCGGCACACCGCCAGAACTGATGCCCGATCCGCAGACCGTCGCCTACGCCGGTGATGCCGTCTCCCTGACCCACAGCGCAGAAGAGGCCGTCGCCGGTGCTGATGCTGTCTTTGCCGACACCTGGGTCAGCATGGGCGACAAAGACGCTGAGAACCGCCACAACATGCTCGCGCCGTTCCAAGTCAACGACGCGCTCATGGCTCGGGCGGACAAAGATGCCGTCTTCCTGCACTGCTTGCCCGCGCACCGCGAAGAAGAGGTGACCTCTAGCGTCATGGATGGTCCGCAATCCGTGGTCTTTGATGAGGCGGAAAACCGCTTACATGCTCAGAAAGCCGTTCTCTCCTGGTGCATGGGCGTGCTTTCTTAAGCCTTAACCGCTGCTAAGCAGGACAAAATTACCATGACGACCGAGATTAACTTGGGCCAAACCGCTTCAACGCTCGAGGATAACCTTGCGCAGCCTTATATGGTCCACGGAACGGACATCTCGGGTCGTCTTGTCCGTCTAGGGTCAGCGGTCGATGACATCATCAACGTCCACGACTACCCCGCTCCCGTAGCAGCGCTGCTGTCCGAAGCGGCGGCATTAGCAGCGGCGATGGCGTCTTCGTTGAAGTTCGAAGGCAAGTTGATTCTGCAAACCCAATCTGACGGCCCTGTGGGCATGCTGGTGGCCGATGTCACAACCGACGGCGCCTTGCGCGGCTATGCCCAGTTCGACGCAGCCGCTTACACCGCGCTGAGCATGCACGACTTCCGCTCGCTGGTGGGCAAGGGCTACATCGCCTTTACCGTCGACCAGGGGCAGTACTCTGAGCGCTATCAGGGCATCGTTGACCTTAGCGGGTCGAATCTCGCGGAGTGCATTCAGCACTACTTCCATCAGTCAGACCAGGTCGATATGACCGTGCGAGTCTCCTCAGATCGGGACAGCGCGGGCAAGTGGCGCGCCGGGGCTATTCTGGCACAGCGGTTGCCAGAAATTGGGGGTGAGGGCGAAGTCTCCGACGGCGATGCCGCGCAGGACGCTTGGGACCGGGCGCTGGCCTTTATCAATTCCGTGCAGCCAGAGGAGCTGACCGACGCGGATTTACCCGCTGAAACCCTGCTCTACCGCTTGTTCCACGAAGACGGAGTGCGGGTTTCAGAGCGACAGGCGCTGCGTCATGATTGCCAGTGTTCAGAAGATCGTTTGAAAACCGTGTTGCTGTCCTTGAGCGCAGAAGAGCTGGCCGATTGCTTCATTGACGGTGTTGTCAGCTCTACCTGTGAGTTCTGCAACACGACGTACGCCTTCACGCCCGAAGACTTGGCCGTCACCCTTCAGTAACGGCTCTGGCGGTCTATTCGCGCCAGAAGCTCGGAACCAGCAGCACCAATACAGAAAACAGCTCCAGCCGGCCCAAAAGCATGCCGGCGGCCATCATCCACTTGGCCGCTTCCGGCAGGCTGGCAAAGGTTGAGGACGGCCCAACCACTGGCCCCAAGCCGGGACCAACGTTGGCCACGGCCGTGGCGGCAGAGGAAATGGCTGTGACCATATCCAAGCCCATGAAGCCCAACGCCGCCGCCAAGACGCCAAAAGTCAGAATGAACAGGAAGAAGAACACCTGCACGGACTCGGCTACTTCATCGGTCAATGGCTTGCGGTTGTAATACGTCACGCGCACCCGGCGCGGCTCCGCAAGGCGGCGGACTTGGGCGACTGAGGTGATGTAGAGCACCTGGAACCGGAACACTTTGATGCCGCATGACGTTGAACCCGCGCAGCCACCAATGAACATGGCAACCAGCAGCAAGGCATTGGGGAAAGCCCCCCAAGCGGAGTAATCCGCACTCGCGTAGCCCGTGCCTGTGATGATCGAGGTGGTGTTGAAAGCGGCGTGGCGCAGTGCTTCTGGCAGAGGCGCAACGGACGTAATAACCTGCCATAGCGTCAGCAACGCGACGCCAGCGCCAACCAGCCCCAAGAACGTCCACATCTGGCTGTCCCCGCGCAGCGCCGACATTTCTCGTCTCGACAGTCGGATATACAGCAAGAAAGGCAGTGAGCCCGCGAGCATGAACACAATCGCTGCGCCTTCGATGGCGGCGCTTTCGAAGTGCGCAAAGCTGCTGTCGTGGTTGCTGAACCCGCCCGTCGCGATCGAGGTCATCGCGTGGACAACAGCATCAAAGGGCGACATCCCGAGCAGCGCATAGACCAGCCCGGCCAGCAGTGTCAGTGACACGTAAACCTGAATAATCTTCAGCGATAACTCACCCGCTCGGGGCAGCAGCTTTTCGGTTTGCTCGAATGATTCGGTGCGGAACAGCTGCATGCCACCAATTTGCAGCGCTGGCAGCAGGCTCATCGCCGTCACAACGATACCAACCCCGCCCAGCCACTGGAGCAACGCCCGCCACAGCAGGAAGCCCGGCGAGAGCAGGTCGAGACCGGTCATAACGGTCGAGCCGGTGGTGGTGATGCCTGAGGTTGCCTCAAACACCGCCTCACCCAAAGTCAGCCCCAAGTCGCCAAAAACAAAAGGCAGCGCGCCAAACAAGCACACAGAAGCCCAAGCGACGGTGGTGAAAACAAACGCGTGACGAACTGAGAAAACAGGCTTTTTCGTGCGCGTCGTCAGGCTAAGCGTAATGCCTGCAAAGCCTGTGATCGCCGCAGAAATGACAAAGGAAGTCCAGTTCGGGCTTTGAAGCAGCAGCTCATAAGCCGCCGGAACCAGCATGGCGAGCGCAAGAATGCCGAGCAAGTAGCCGACAATATTGGCGACGGATCTTAGATCCAAGGTGGCGCTCCCGGCCCGTTTAACACGGGCCGGACATTAAAGTCGCTTTGGTGCGAGGGCAACCTTAACGGAGCGCGTCAAAGAACTCACGACGCAGATCTGAATCCTCTCTGAAGGCACCCGAGAGGTGTTTTGTGTGCATTACCGTGTCGTGGGTGTGAATTCCACGCGTGGTCATGCAGTGGTGCTCAGCCTCGATGACGACGGCAACACCAAGCGGCTCAAGCACACGCTCGATCGCCTTTGCAACCTCTTCGGTCATGCGTTCCTGAATTTGGAAGCGCCGCGCGTAGGCATCCACGACGCGCGCCAGCTTCGAAATCCCAACCACGCGACCTCGCGGCATGTAAGCGACGTGCGCCTTGCCGATGATCGGGGCCATGTGATGCTCACAGTGACTGTGAAACGGGATGTCCTTGAGCAGAACCATATCCTGATAGCCATCGACCTCGTCAAAGGTTTTGGCCAACACGGAGTCGACATCGATCTGGTAACCGCCGAACCACTCGTCGAAGGCCTTAACGACCCGCTTCGGTGTTTCGAGCACACCAGAACGGTCAGCGTCCTCGCCGGTGTAAGAAATCAGGGTTTTGACCGCCGCTTCCGCATCTGTGCGTGAAGGCTGTGCCGGTTTGCTGATGGGAACCACGTTGCCACTGTCGGAAACATCGCTCACGTCTTCTGCCAATTCGCGGTCATGGTCGTAAAAAGCTGCGCTTTCATGAGGTGCCATCGTTAACGGCCCTTGCATTGTTTATGGAGGTCTGACGGCGGCTAATGACAAACAAACCCGCCGCGATCTCACTCGGGATCATCACAGAATTGGTATAGAGAAACATGAAGTAAAGGCGTTGATTTTCGTCAATGATACGCCAAAAGCTGTCATTTCCCCTAAATCAGGCCGCTTCTTTCTTGCTAGGGAGCTGTAATTTCAGGGTTTTAATGAGCGAATTTCGGGTTTTTTGGGCAAGAGCAGGAAAATCGTCTACGTCCTGTTTTGCCGCAGTCAGTTCATCATTATCGCAGGCAACTTCGATCCGTTTTGCTGCTCTGGATAGCGCAGCCGCGCCGAAAGTTGCTGCTGACCCTTTGATCGTGTGAGCCTCGTGTCGCAATTCAGTCCAGTTCTCTGTTTTACAGAGATCAACGACTTTGGGCAGACGTCCGTCTAGTTCTTCGAGGAAAGCAGTGACCAACATCCGCACGATGTCGTCGCCCGTATCATCCCGCATCTGGTCCAACACAGCCTCATCAACCAGCATTTCGGCGGCTGACTCAGGCGCGCCTGTGCCATCGTCAGCGGTGACATGGGTGCCACTGGCCGCAATGGCGCGCTCGGCCCGTGCTCGGATTTCCAGATCATAGCCTTCGTCTTCGGATGAGGGCTTTCCTGCTTCCATGGCGCCATTAGCTTCGGGAGCCTCTGCGGCGCTGTCATCCACAGCATCAACCGCTTGGCTGGCCGTCTCTTCAACTGCATCCCAATCGCCAAATTCGGCAATTGGCTTTTTTGCAGCCTTCTTCGACGGTTTCTTTGGCTGGTGAGGCTTAAGGACAATATCGCCATCCGCAGCTTCGGCATCATCCAATGCCAGCCAAGTGCTGACCATATTGACCAACGTGTCCAGCTTCAGCGGCTTGGCGAGGTAATCATTCATGCCCGCCGACAAGCACCGCTGTCGGTCGCTCGCCATAGCATTGGCGGTCAGGGCAACAATGGGACATTTGCCGTTCAAGCCCGGCAGTTTGCGGATTTCTCGTGAGGATGTCAGACCGTCCATGACCGGCATGGCCATATCCATCAGGACGAGGTCGTAGACTGTCTCTGCGGCTTTCTCCAAGCCTTCCTTGCCGTTTTCAGCCATTTCCAGATCAATGGGGAGGCCTTCGAGGAAGGCTTCAACAACAGCGCGGTTGGTGGGGCTGTCTTCAACCAGCAGCACCCGGCGCAGATCACCGTCGGCGTCTGTTACTGGCTTCTTGTTTTGAGTCAGTCGCACGTGCGTGGTCGAGCGCGCGGAAGATTTCAGGTGATCGTGCTCGCCGTCTTCAACAAGCGTGACGGCCTCACCGGTTGCCGCATCGAATTCCAAGCGGAACCAGAACGTTGCCCCCTTGCCTTGCTCAGAAGCCACGCCGATCTCACCGCCCATGGCATCGACCAAACGCCGACAAATCGCTAGGCCCAATCCCGTACCGCCAAAGCGTCGGCTGACTGTTGCGTCGGCCTGATTGAATGGCTCGAATAAGCGGCTTTGCTGATCGCGAGTGATGCCAATACCGGTGTCGATGACTTCGACAAAGGTCGCAATGCGGTCTGCACTGGTTGGCTTTTCCTGACTGATGCGAAGGGTGACATTGCCCTCCTCGGTAAACTTAATGGCGTTACCGAGCAGATTGAGCAGCAACTGACGCACCCGCGTTGGGTCGCCCTTAACTCGGGGGTGGCTCAGGTCGTGCCAATCGCCGTGAACCGACAAGCCCTTCTCATCAGCGTGGGGGGACAGCAGCTCCATCACACCCATGGCCAACTCTGGCAGGTCGAAGTTTGCTTCTTCGAAATTCAGCTTGCCCGCTTCGAGCTTGGAGAGGTCCAGCAGGTCATTGAGGATGACCAGCAGCCCTTCCGCTGAATCTTGCGCTGTGTTGGCGTAAGCGGCCTGTTGCGGGTCCAGATCGGAATTCATGAGCATGGTGGTCATGCCCATGATGGCGTTCATCGGAGTTCTGATCTCGTGGCTCATCATGGCCAAGAAGTCAGACTTCGCCCGTGAACCCGCTTCGGCTGCATCCTTAGCCGCGCGCATTTCGCTTTCGGCTTGTTTCCGCTCAGAGATGTCACGAATAGAGAATACGGTTTCCGAACGTTCTTCCCCGTGATCGATCGCACGGGATGAGAGTTCCACGTTGAAGACGTGTCCATCTTTGTGCTGGGCCAGTGTTTCCCGCGCCCGAAGCGCCTCGCGGCCCAAGGCCTCGTTCCACGCCTCTTCCGTACCGGGCGCAAACAGCAGGTCGATGGGCTCGCCCTGCAGCTCAGCAGGATCCCAGCCAAAAATCTCATTCAAGTGATCGTTAAACCGGCTAATCCGACGATCTTCGACAACCACAATACCGTCAAAGGATGCTTCGGCCAGTTGGCGGAAGCGAAGCGAGGATTCTTCCAGTTCCAACTCACGGCGCTTGAGCTGGGTAATGTCAGTGGCAATAGACACCACCTCACCGCGGCGGGTCCGACGCTCAGCGATTTGCAGCCAACGGTCGCGCATGAACTGTTCTTCGAATGGCGCCGAAGGGTTGTTGTGGCGGGCAACGCGCTGGTTGAGCCACGCCTGAGCATCGCTGTCAGCCGCTGGAAAACGCTTTGCACTGAGATCGCGCTTCAACAAGGCCGCGAATTCGGGCCCACTCTGCGCCTCATCCAGCGTCATGCCGTGGTTCTGGCGGAACCGCTGGTTGGACAGAACCAGCCGATCTTCGCCGTCATAGAGCGCAAAGGCGTCCGGCATGGTCTCGATTGCAGTAGCGAGATAATTCTGTGTCTCTATCGCCAGACTTCGCTCGCGGAAGACAAAGAAGGCGATAATGCCGCCCGTGGCGACAATAAACAGAAAGATCAGGGCAAGCAGGTTGTAGGTGTTCCGAACCTTCCGCTGCACATCACTGATCAGACGTTCCTGGACCTGCATGGCCTCACGCGGATAACCGCTGAACTCCCAGGCAAATCCATTCATGGACTCCCGAACAGCTTTTACCTGCCCCCCGGTCAAACCATTTTCAGCCAAAAGCTCCATCTGTGGCTGCAGGTTGATCAACTCACCATAGAGCGCATTCAAGGACGTGGCAGCGCCGTCGATTTCGGAGACAGCCCGCATGTTTTCAGGATTTTGGAACAGAGAGACGCGGGTCAGCAGGACTTCGTAGGTATCGACAACAGCGACCGGAGAACTCTCCGGATCCAGCGAGCGATAGAGATCCATCGCGTTGATATACCGCAATAGCGCCGTCTCAACTTCACCGATTCGCCAAAATGGGGAGTTATTGCCACCGGTCTGGATGTCTTTGTTGTGACGGTTCAATTCTGCAAATGCCCAGAACAACAGAGCAAACAGGAAGATAAGCGCCCCTAATGCCAGCGCATATCGCCGCCACCCGCTCCAAAAACCGAGCGAACTGTCCAATCGCGAGTCCGTCAAAACCGTCTCCTATGCCTAATAGTCGCATAATTTAAAGCATTTAGCCGATTCGATCGACCAAAAATTGCAGATTCGGAATTTAATTTTCCTTACACTCGGGCTTGGCAAATTAAGGCGAAACGTCCATCCAAGGTCTGCACAGAACAAGAGATCGTCAAAATGCCATTCTCCACCACCGACACTTGGGTTTTTGACCTGGACGATACGCTGTATCCCGCCAGCTCGAATTTCTTCCCACAAATCGCTGAGCGCATGGGCCTGTACGTGGCCGATACGTTCAACATTCCCTTGGTCGAAGCGAAGAAGGAGCAGCGCCGTCTGTTCTTGGAATATGGCACCACGCTGTCAGGCTTGGTCGTCGAGCGCGGGATCAATGTAGACGAATACGCGCAGTTCCTGATGCAGGTGGACTATGGCCGCATCCCCCACAGCCCCGATCTGGTTGATGCCGTCCGGAAGCTGCCGGGCCGGGTGCTGATTTTTACCAATGGCTTCAAAGAACACGCCGAGGCGTGCTTGGATCAACTAGGCTTTGAGCACACCGATTTCGAAGCCATCGCGGATATTCGCACCATCGCATTCAAACCCAAGCCACGACCCATCGCCTTCGAGACATTCTTCGCTCAACACGGCGTGGACCCGAAAACCTCGATTTTCTTCGAAGACAGCCCCAAGAACCTGCGCACCGCAAAGGAACTAGGCATGAAAACCGTGCACTTGGTGACCGATACAGCGTGGGGAAACATGGGGCTTGAGGATGGGGATGGCTTCATTGACCATTCTGTATTGGACCTGACCGCGTTTCTGAACGACACCGTCCTGAAGAGTTTCTCCTAATCCACCCTTTACTGACGACAGGAGTACGTCATGGATCTCGCCCGCCTCGAAACATTGATCGAAGCTGCCTTCGACGACCGCGACACCATCAATTCATCGACACAAGGTGACGTTCGCGACGCTGTTAACGCGACACTCGACGCCCTGGACAGTGGCGTGCTGCGGGTTGCTGAGAAACAGGCAGTGGGCCAGTGGACTGTGAACCAGTGGGCGAAGAAAGCCGTTCTGCTGGGTTTCCGCTTGAATGACATGGAAGTCATGGACCATGCCTGTGGCGGTGCCCCGGGTTGGGATAAGGTTGCACTGAAGTTTGGCGATTGGGGTCCGGAGCAGTTTGCTGCCGCGGGCTTCCGTGCCGTTCCCGGCGCCGTTGTTCGCCGCTCCGCACACATCGCAAAAGGCGTGGTGTTGATGCCATCTTTCGTCAATCTCGGCGCCTATGTCGACGAAGGAACCATGGTCGATACTTGGGCGACCGTCGGTTCGTGCGCGCAAATTGGCAAGAACTGCCACATCTCGGGTGGCGCAGGCATTGGCGGCGTTCTTGAGCCATTGCAGGCTGGCCCCGTGATCATCGAAGACAACTGCTTCATTGGCGCGCGCTCCGAAGTCGCTGAAGGCGTCGTTGTCGAAGAAGGTGCCGTTCTGTCGATGGGCGTTTACATTGGCGCTTCGACCAAAATCGTTGATCGGGCAACCGGTGAGATCTTCATGGGCCGCGTCCCATCTTACTCCGTGGTTGTTCCCGGCGCGCTGCCGTCGAAGACCGGCGAGGGCCCGTCGCTCTACTGCGCCGTGATCGTGAAGCGCGTTGACGCGCAGACGCGCTCAAAGACCGGCATCAATGAACTGCTGCGTGACTGAGTGAACCGATGACCGATAACCCTGCCCTGACCCACGCCCGCGCCTTGATCCAGTGTCCGTCTGTAACCCCGGTTGAGGGTGGCGCTTTGGAGTATATCGCGGCTTGGGCTGAACGGTTGGGCGGTTGGTCTGAGCGCGTGGACCGCAATGGCACGCCGAACCTGTTCATCAAGTTCGGCAGCCGCGGTGCCACCAATGGCCGGCATTTTGCCTTTGCCGGCCACACGGACGTGGTTCCCGTGGGCGATGAAGCGGCGTGGACGCATCCTCCCTTTGGCGCGGAAATCGTCGATGGCGTGCTTTATGGGCGCGGCGCTGTTGATATGAAATCAGGCGTGGCGTGCTTCATGGGTGCGGTTGAAGAGCTGCTGCCCCAGCGTGCCGAGGGCGACGCCATTTCGCTGATCATTACCGGCGACGAAGAAGGTCCAGCCACAGACGGCACCCGCGCTTTGCTTGATTGGATGGCAGAAGCAGGTGAGCGGCCAGATGTCTGCATCGTTGGCGAGCCTACAAACCCGAATGCACTCGGTGATTCCATCAAGATTGGCCGTCGCGGGTCCGTCACGGCATACTTCGAAAGCACCGGCACACAAGGCCATGTGGCCTACCCACATTTGGCGGATAACCCTGTCCATCCCTTGATCGCCGTGCTGACGGCGCTGACCACTGATCCCTTGGATCATGGAACCGAGCACTTTCAGGCTTCATCGGCGCAAGTTGTGACCTTTGACGTGGGCAACAGCGCGGATAACCTGATTCCCGCAAAAGCCAGCGCGACCGTCAACATCCGCTTCAACGACGAACACAGCAGCGACAGCTTGAAAGCGTGGATCGACGCAGCCGTCGAGCCGCACCGCGCGAACGTATCCTACCGCTACCGGATTTCCGGCGAGAGCTTCATCTACCCGCCCGAGGCCTTTGGCGCGATGATTGCGGATGTGGTTGAAGAACACACAGGCCGCCGCCCGGAATACTCGACCGCAGGTGGGACATCAGACGCACGGTTCATCAAAGACATCTGCCCCGTCGCAGAATTTGGGCTGGTCGGACAAACGATGCACAAGGTCGATGAGCGCGTGGACGTTGCCGACTTAGAAGCGCTGACCACAATCTACGCGTCGCTGCTCCAGCGATACTTTTCTGGGTAATTTGCCCGCAGGAAATAGAGACCGCATGCAGGGGCCTTCGGGCCGCTGACTTGGCGGTTTTTCGCCTCCAACACCTCTTTCACCCACGCCACCGGTTGCCGCCCTGCGCCGACTTCCACCAGCGTTCCCACCATGTTGCGCACTTGGTTGTGCAGGAAGGAGCGTGCGGCGGTTTCAACGATCAGCCGCTCGCCCGTGCGCCAAACGCGCAGGGAATCGAGCGTTTTGATCGGTGACTTCGCCTGACACAGAATCGCGCGGAACGACGTAAAATCGTGGTTACCGATCAGCGCCTGAGCGGCTTCGTTCATCGCTTCAGCGTCCAAGCGCGACTTTACCAACCACGCCCGATCACGGTCCAGCGTCAAACCGGGGCGGCGATTGATGATGATATAGCGATAGGCCCGGCCTGTGCAGGAAAACCGGGCGTGAAAATCTTCGTCGACTTCGATCACATCCAACGCCGCTACAGGATGCGGCCTGAGACAACCATTCAGCGCTTCCCGCACCCGGTTGGCGTCAAAGCGGTCGCTATCGATGTCCACGTGTATCACCTGCCCTAGCGCATGAACGCCCGCATCCGTGCGGCCACTGGCGTAGATCTTTAGATCTTGACCTGTGAAGGCCTTAAACGCCTGCATCACCACGGCTTGAGCCGACGGGCCATGATCCTGATACTGCCAACCCATAAAGGGCGTGCCGTCATATTCGATCTTGATGGCGAAACGCGGCATCAGTCGAGCACCGTTCCGGCAGGGATGGGATTGCCGCGCAGGAAGTCGTCGGCAGAACCAGCTTTCTTACCCGCACGCTGAACGTCCAGCAGCTGTACCGCTGCCCCGTCACCACAGGCGATGGTCAGGCCACTGAGGACTTCACCGGGTGCGCCTGCGCCAGTAGCCAACCCAGCGCGCAAGACTTTGACGCGCTCGCCTGAGGCTTCAAACCATGCGCCGGGAAAGGGGGAAAAGGCGTTGATCTTTTGGCTGACGGTGCCCGCCGCTTCGGTCCAGCGGATTCGGGTTTCGGCCTTGTCAATCTTGTGCGCGTAGGTCGCATTAGCCGCGTCTTGCAGTTTGGGCTTCAGGTCACTGAGATGCTCCAGCGCTTGGACAATCAGCCGCCCACCCATGAGCGCCAAACGGTCGTGAAGCGCGCCGGTGGTTTCGGTTTCGCCGATGCTCAGGCGGTCCTCCAGCAGCACCGGACCCGTGTCCAAGCCAGCTTCCATCTGCATGATACCAACCCCTGTTTCACTGTCGCCTGCTTCAATGGCACGATGGATGGGCGCTGCGCCGCGCCAGCGGGGAAGCAAGCTGGCGTGAATGTTCAAACAACCCTGCGCCGGGGCATCCAGAATGGCTTGGGGCAGGATCAGGCCATAGGCGACCACCACTGCGACATCTGCCGATAGCGCGGAAAAAGCCTCCCGCTCCGCGCTGTCTTTGAAGTTCAGCGGGGTACGCACGGAAATGCCTGCCGCCTCCGCATGGGCGTGAACGGGCGACGGTCGTTCTTTCTGTCCGCGCTTAGCCGGGCGGGGCGGCTGAGAATAGACGCACGCGATGTCGTGCCCGGCATCCATCAGCGCTTGCAGCGCCACCACTGAAAACTCCGGCGTTCCCATAAAGACCACTCGCATGGATCTAGCCCTCCGCTTCAAAGCCCTTGGGCAGGTACTCGGGCCAAAACTCGTTACCGTGGCCAAACTGCTGCGCGGCGAATTTGTTGAAGAAGGCTTCTGGCGGCTCGAAGTTCTCGGCAAAGTGTTCGTGCGCAGCTTCGGAGAAAAATGCCAAGGCATACTCCACCATGCCGTTGCCCAACCGGACGGCAACCATTGATCCGCCATCGCTCGGGATCGCGGCAATCAGCGCGGTTTCCATCGCCGCCAATCCGGCCTCCAGCTCCGGCGTTGGTCCACCGGCGCCCATGAGCGGATCATCTTCAAATCGCCAGAAGAACGTCACGCAATCCTGCACACTCGCCCGAACAGCCGCATCCATAAACCCCGTGTTGTACCGCAGGGAGATGGGAACCACGCGGCCAAAGGCGTCAGTGATGTCCAGCGCGCCAATCGCCCAACGCGCAGGAGCGCTTGTGTCCTCAGTCATGGGCGTCGTCTTCATCGCGTTCCTTGAGGTACTTCTTGAGCTTCTTCATCAGCATGTTGCGTTTGAGATTGCTCAAGTGATCCACGAACAGAATGCCGTCGAGGTGGTCGATTTCGTGCTGGACGCAGGTTGCTTCCAACCCCTCAAACAGGCGCTCGTGCTTCTGGCCGTTTTCATCGAGGTACTTCACCCGAACAACGGCCGGGCGATCAACCTCAGCGAATTGTTCAGGAATGCTCAAACAGCCTTCCTCGTAACTCGATAGCTCTTCGGAAACGCCGGTGATTTCTGGATTAATGATCTTGATCGGACGGGGGGTTTCTTCGTCGTCACGAGACCCGCAGTCCATGACCAGCACGCGATGGAGCGAACCAATTTGGTTTGCCGCCAAACCAATACCCGGCGCGTCGTACATGGTTTCAAGCATGTCATCGAGCAAAGCACGCAACTCGTCTGTTACGTCTTTAACCGGTTTGGCCTTGGCCTTGAGCGTCGGGTGGGGCGCAATGAGAATGGGCAGAACAGCCATGGTAGACTTTGGTCCTCGAAAGAGATCACTTTGTGCCCATAGGTATAGGCGAGGACGAGGCCTGACAACCAGCGCGGACTTCAGAGCCGAAACCCTTGCAAAATCGGCCTAGAGTTCACATATCTGTTATGCACCCGGCTCAAGAAAAAAGGAGCCGCAAGAAGAAATCAAAAGGGAAAAAGAAAATGGAACTCTTTGGCATATTCATGAGCTTTGGCTCGATCGTTATTATTGCCATCTTCCTAGTCATCGTTTTCCTCGTTACGGGGGCTGTGAAAGCCGTTCCTCAGGGTAACGAGTGGACCGTTGAGCGCTTCGGCAAATTCACGCGTCTGCTCGATCCAGGTCTGCACATCATCGTGCCGTTCTTTGATTCCGTTGGCATCCGAATGAACGTGATGGAGCAAGTCCTCGACATTCCAAGCCAGGAAGTCATCTCCAAAGACAACGCAATGGTTACTGTCGATGGGGTCGTATTCTACCAAGTCGTCGATACCCCGCGGGCATCGTACCAAGTGCGGAACTTGACGCGGGCGATTGTGAACTTGACCATGACCAACATTCGTACCGTGGTCGGTTCGATGGACTTGGATGAAATCCTGTCCAACCGCGACCGCATCAACGAATCCCTGATGCGGGTCATCGATGAAGCATCCGACCCTTGGGGCGTAAAGATCACGCGTGTGGAAATCAAAGATATTACCCCCCCGCGCGATCTGGTTGACTCCATGGCACGCCAGATGAAGGCCGAGCGTGAAAAGCGCGCGAATATTCTCGAAGCTGAAGGTTTCCGAGCTGCAGAAATTCTAAAATCCGAGGGTGAAAAGCAGTCACTGATCCTAGAAGCTGAAGGTCGTCGTGAGGCCGCCTTCCGCGATGCAGAAGCCCGCGAGCGTGAAGCGGAGGCCGAAGCCCGTGCAACGGAAATGGTGTCTAAGGCCATCGCTGAAGGGGACGTGCAAGCCGTAAACTACTTCGTCGCCAACAACTACATCACCGCGTTGAAGGACATTGCCGCATCGAACAACGGCAAGCTGGTGTTCATGCCGCTGGAGGCATCCAGCGTGATTGGTGCCATCGGCGGTATTTCAGAGCTGGCCAAGGCCGCCCTGGACAAAGACGCGAAATAGGAAGGACGCCTTCGTGGGATTTGTAGAACTTCTATCCGCGCCGTGGTTCTGGCTGGCAGTGGGCTTTGCTCTCCTGCTGCTGGAACTCATGGCACCGGGCACCATTCTTCTGTGGTTCTTCGGCATCGGCGGCATTTTGACCGCCGGGGTCGCGTGGCTCATGCCCGGCGATTTCCCGATGATGAACCTGCTGAGCTTTGGCGTGCTGTCACTGGTGGGGCTGCTGGTCGGTCGCAACCTGTGGAAGCGTTATCTTAGTTCCAGCGAAGACAGTGACTTGAACGATCGCGGCGCGACCATGATCGGTCAGGTTGTTGAGGTGCAGCGGGCGGTTCGGGCTGGGGTCTCGGGGTCGGTTCGCATCGGTGATACCGTATGGCGGGCCAAGTCAGACGAGGCTTTTGAGGTCGGAGCCTTCGCGAAAATCATAGACGTGGAAAGCACGACCGTGGTTCTCGCCAAATCTGAGTAACGGACTAAACCGAGCGCCGGGCGTTCATTGCAGCCAACAGCGTGCCGTCATCGAGGTATTCCAATGACCCACCGACTGGCACGCCTTGAGCAACGGCGCTCACCTCTGCCCCCAACTCGCGCAGGCGCTCGGCCAAATAGTGCGAGGTCGTTTGACCATCAACGGTCGCCGACAGGGCCAAAATGACTTCCTTGGCTTCCCCCCGACGCACCCGCTCCAGCAACGTCCCAATCCGCAGCTGGTCCGGCCCTCGGCCATCCAGCGCAGAAAGAGTGCCGCCCAGCACATGGTAGCGTCCTTTGAAGCTGCCAGAGCGTTCTAGCGCCCACAGATCGCTGACATTTTCGACCACACAAAGCACAGTGGAGCCGTTCTCGTCGGCCCGATTGGGCGACTGACACACGCGGCAGGGGCTTTGAGTATCCAGATTACCGCACGTATCGCACTCGCGCACAGCATCGGCTGTTTGCGTCAGCGCGTGGGCCAGCGGCCGCATGAGCGAATCCTTGTTCTGGATCAACTCCAACGCCAACCGCCGTGCCGAGCGCGGGCCAACACCCGGCAGTCGGCCCAGCAGCTTCAACAGCGGTTCAAGGTCGCCCAGTACCATCGTTTAGAACGGCATCTTCATGCCCGGAGGCAGTTGCAAGCCGCCAGTGACGGCCTTCATTTCTTCGGCCATCATCTCTTCAGATTTGGTCTTAGCGTCGTTGTGCGCTGCGATGATCAGATCTTCGAGCACTTCCGCGTCTTCTGGATCGATCAGGTTCGGGTCGATGGTCAGACCCTTCATCTCACCCTTGCCCGAGAGCACGACCTTGACCATGCCGCCGCCAGAAGCGCCTTCGACGGTCATTTGCTCCAGCTTAGCCTGTGCTTCAGCCATTTTGGCCTGCATGGCTTGAGCCTGTTTCATCATGTTTCCTAGGTTCTTCATCGCGGGCCTACTCCTGTGGTGTCGCGTGGGGTTTGTAGCGTACATCTTGCACTTTTGCGCTCGGGAAAGCCTGCAAGGCAGCCTGCACTGTTGGGTGTTTAGCAGCTTGCTCCAGCTCGGCTTGGCGCGCGTTTCGGCGCGCTTCGGCCAAAGGCAGTTCCCCTTCGGCATCCGACAACGCTACCGTCAGACGCTCCCCGGTTAAGTCCAAAATTGTGTCCTGAACCTGCTTCGGCAAGTCACGCGGCGCGCGGGATGTCAGGCGAAGCTCCAGCCGCGGCGGCTCAAAGCTGACGAAATGCACATCCTCAGCCATTTGAGCGCCCAAAAGGGGCGATCCGTGCTCGCTAACCATATCCACCAAGCCGTCAAAGCCACCCGGCAGCGTGAGCACTTCAGGCTCAGGCTCGGGCTGCAATTCGCCATCGCCATCAAATTCATCCATCGCCGGCGGAATATCATCCAGTGGCGGCAGATCGCCCCAATCCGGGGCTTCAGGGATCGGCGGTTCCTCGTCGTGGATGGGCGGAACCGATGCGGCTGGCTCAACCTTAGCCGGCGGCTCAGCTTCAGGAGGCGCGACTTGAGGGGGGGTGGGCGTCTCAGTGTTCAAATTTGGAGCGGACAGGGGTGCCTGGGGTGCTGAGTCCGACGCTGACACGGGGGCACCAGTAGGCGCCAGCGTTACTCGCGGGCTTGGATCCCCCGGCGCTTCTCTCGGGCCAGGATCCCCCGGCGCTGTTCTAGGGCCAGGATCCCCCGGCGATATCCCCCCACTTGCCCCTGCGTTGCGCATTTGAGTAATCAAGCTCGACGGGTCGGGCATCTGCGCCAAGTAGCAAAGACGCATCACCACCATTTCCGCCGCCATCGACGGCTGAAAAGCAGATTGAACCTCAGACAGGCCCGCAAGCGCGGCCTGCCAAAAACGGCTGAGCTGCGGCATGGAAAGCCCCCGCCCCAGCTCCATAATCGCCTCACGATTCGCTTCCCCGGGGCCCAAATCGGCTTTACCACGCGTGACATGCAAGCGGGTGAGGTCGTGAACAAACTCAGCAAGCGAGCGAATCACGCCCGCAGGGTCTGCGCCATCAGCATAGAGCGCATCAAACAGCGACAGCGCTTCTTCGGGCTGACCACTGGCAACGGCTTTAAACAAGTCCAGGATCCGGCCTTGATCCGACAGGCCCAACATGGCCCGTACGTCATCACTGGTAACGTTGCCTTGGCTGAGCGCAATGGCCTGATCGAGCAGAGAAAGCCCGTCACGGGCAGAACCATCTGCTGCGCGCGCGATCAGTTGCAGCGCCTCATCCTCAATCGTCACCCCTTCCTTTTCCACCAGCGTGGCAAAGAACGTGGCGAGGTCATCGGCAGAAATGCGGCGCAAGTCAAAGCGCTGGCACCGGCTGCGAACAGTAATCGGTACTCGGTCAGCTTCGGTGGTAGCGAACAGGAACTTTACATGCGCTGGTGGCTCTTCGAGCGTCTTCAGCAGCGCGTTGAACGCGCCTTTGGAGAGCATGTGCACTTCATCAATGATGTAGATTTTGTAGCGCGAGGAGACTGGCGCGTACTTCACGCCGTCCAGCAGCTCGCGGATGTTATCGACACCAGTATGGCTGGCCGCGTCGATTTCCAGAACATCGACGCTGCGGTCTTCACTGATCGCGCGGCACGATTCGCAGTGACCACAGGGGTCCGCCGCAGGGGTCGTCCGGCCATCTTCTTGGCAATTCAGCGCCCTTGCGACAATCCGCGCCGTGGTAGTTTTACCGACCCCACGCACGCCAGCGAGCAGGAAAGCATGCGCAAGGCGGCCTGTCTCAAACGCATTGCGTAGGGTACGGACCAGCGCCTCCTGACCAATCATGGTGGAGAAGTCGCGCGGTCTATACTTGCGCGCTAAAACGACATATTCGCCGTTTTCTTGTGCTTTTGTATCGGGAGGTAGAAGGTCCATCCGCCACTTTATCCACGTTCTCGCCGAGGCGACGCGATGCTCTATAAAACATATTGCGCTACACATGGCGGCAGAAAGAGTATTCTAGGGAAGATTGGAACGACCCGCGCGGAACTCGTTGCGGCTGCTTCCTTCCGGACCTGACCGGGTTGGCGAGAGGCGCGTCCGCCCCAACCTTCTCTATCTATATGGAACACAGCACGGCGGCTTGCAAGATAACGCATGAACTCAGACGATGAACAAAGACAGATCTCCCCAGCGCATTTGGAAAGGGACGACCCCTCTCCCAGTGCTGTTCCTCGCCGCGCACAGCTCGGCGACCAAACCCCACGCGCCTTTAAGGACGCGTCTCGAGAGCTGTCTGGGTCACGCTTACCCTACACCTTTGAAGGACTGGAACGCGACGGCCTAGACCGGCGCAACGATGCTGCTGTTGCGGCAGCGCTGGATGATCCACGGGCTGAGATTCTTCCCATTTGGCGTCGTCGCGTGCTGATGAGCGCTGATGGCGAATCGCTGCTGCATTGGCCAAAAGAGCAACTGACCGACCGCGACACGGTGGTTTTCCTTGGTACCAAAGACGGTGCGCCTTACTTCGCCGCGGACGTTTCCAGCCAACAGAACGCCGACGGCGAGGCACCAGAGGTAGCCGGACCGACACGGGGTATATTTATCGACCCGTGGATGACAGGCCCCAACCTTGACCCTTTCCGCGTCGGCGTTGGCGCCTATGGGCGGCATTTGCTGGCGTGGCATCGTTCGCACCAGTATTGCGGTCGTTGCGGCAGCCAAACCAAGCTGTCCAAGGCAGGACTCGAGCGCCGCTGCACCAGTGAGCCGTGCGGCGAGTACCTGTTCCCGCGCATCAACCCGGCGACGATCATGTTGGTTCAAGACCCCAGCGGTGAAAAATGCGTGATGGCGCGGAACCATAACTTCCCCCCGACCATCCATTCGGTTCTCGCCGGATACGTGGATGCGGGAGAAACGCTGGAACAAACCGTGGTGCGCGAAGTCGAAGAAGAAGTCGGGCTTTCGGTGAAAAAAGTGCGCTATGCCGCCTCACAGCCTTGGGCGTTCAGCAACTCGCTGATGATCGGATTCTTTGCTTGGGCCGAAGACACGACCTTGAACGTCAATCTCGAAGAGCTTGAAAAGGCCGATTGGTATTCGCGGGAGCAAATCAACGATTTGCGCGGCTCCGACGATTTCCGTCTGCCGCGCAAGGATTCGATTGCCCGGTTCCTGATTGAAACCTGGCTTACCTCGACACCAGAAACGCTTTAGCCGCCGCGTCTAAAGCTGCTGGCCGGGTACGAGCCGAGAATCAGCACGTGGTCACTGAAATATGCCAGATCCTGTAGCGCCAATGCGACCGCAGGATCGCTCGCTGCGCCATCAATGTCGGCATAGAACTGCGCCACAGCAAAGCTGGCGTCGGCGATGTAGCTCTCTAGCTTGGTGATGTTGACCCCGTTGGTTGCAAAGCCCGTGAGAGCCTTATACAGCGCCGCAGGGACCGAGCGGGTCTTGAACACCAGCGATGTCACAACCTGCGCTTCCTCGCCCGTGACCTCGTAGGGATTCGGCGCCAACACGACGAAACGAGTGGTGTTGTCGTCATTATCGCTGACGCCGGCTTCGTATATGTCGAGGCCATAGAGCTCAGCGGCCAATTCCGGCGCGAGGGCTACCTGTGACGGATCACCCCGCTCTGCGATGATTTTTGCAGCGCCAGCGGTGTCATGGACCGTCACGGACTCATAGCCGTACTTCCGAATCACGCCGCGACACTGGCCGTGGGCATGAATGTGACTCAAAACCTGGCGCGCATCCTCGGCTCGACTGCCCTTCAGCCCCATTAACTGGAACTCAATGGGCAGGAAATGTTCGCCCACAATATGCAAGCCGCTATTGGGCAGCAGATGATGAACATCGGCGACGCGACCATTGGAGGAGTTATCAATGGGAATCACAGCAGCGTCGGCTAAACCATTTGGAATGGCGGAAAAGGCCTCTTCAAAGGTGCGGCACGGCACGGTTTCGACCGGCGTGTCACCATAGAACTGCAAAACAGCTGTGTGTGAGTTCGAACCCAATTCGCCCTGAAATGCGATCTTCATGTATTCCATCCCAATGAGTTAGGGCCTCGCTTGCATAAACCGTGACCCTGTACCGGCGTTCTCGGACCCCGATACTTATGTCGCAGCCCTTGCGTTTTCCGGCCCCTTGGGCCATCCAACACACCGTATTCTAGTCTTACATCCTCCTTTGGGGGATGGGAGCGAAATAGTCCACTGCAGGTCTAGCTGATGAGCAATTCCTTTCTGATCTTTGCCTCTATTCTTTTTGCGGCTTTCTTGGGCCTGACGTTTGTTCAGATCACCAAGGTTTACGACCCCGAGCATCACGGCGACCACCACGGTAAAGTGGTCTACGGGTTCCCTGTGCCGGAGTTTGTGACCGCGAGCACCGAAGAGGCCTTTGTTACGCCGATCGCCGTTCGCCTGGCCGATGCTAACCCGGCCCTTGGTCCGAAGAACGCATCCAAGTGCACCACGTGCCACGCCTTTGAACAAGGCGGCGCGAACAAGCTGGGGCCAGCGCTCTGGGGCGTTGTTGGCAAAGACATCGCGTCTGCTGACGGCTTCGCCTACTCCGGCGCGCTTGCTGGCATCGACGGCGCTTGGACCGCTGAAGCACTGGACGGTTTCCTGCTTAAGCCAAAGGCATGGGCACCGGGCACCAAAATGGGCTTTGCGGGTTTGAAGGACGAGGCAGACCGGGCGAATCTGATCGCTTGGATGTTCCAAAAAGCTGACGCGCCCATGGCGCTGCCTGAGCCAACAGCCGAAGACATCGCTGCGGTTGCAGAGCATCAGGCGTCCGGCGAACACTAAGAAAACATTCGTTCAGAATTGCGAGAGGCCACCGGTCATATGACCGCGTGGCCTTTTTTGTCCGCCGTTTTGCCCCATTTTGACGATTGCATGACACCAAGTCACTCTGTACGCCCAAGCTACAGAGCTAATTCGCAAAAACGGGGAGAGGATAGTGACTTCTTTGTTCCAACGCAGCACTCTGGCTGTCGCCGCATTCGGGCTAACCATCGCAGGCGCCGCACATGCGCAGGATGACGCAGATGCACCCATCCAGTACTTCATCAACAAATTCGACGGCGACGCCAAATATCCCGCCGATCTCGAGTACTACCCATACCTGAACCCAGAAGCGCCGATCTATGGCGAATACGTGTCCGGTGTACGGGGCGGCTTCAACGACTTTAACTCGCTCAACGGACGCGGCGAAGACGCCTCGGGTCTGGGATTGCTGTCTGATAGTCTGCTGGGTGGCGTCGCTGATGAGCTGGATACATCCTACGGTATTCTGGCAGAATCGATCCAAATGCCCAAAGATCGCACTTGGGTAACGTTCAAAATCCGCGATGAAGCGCGCTGGTCCAACGGAACGCCTGTGACCGCTGACGATGTGAAGTTCACGTTCGACTTCCAAATGGAAAAAGGTTGGCCGGGGTTCAAAGACGCGTATGCGATGATCGAAAGCATCGAAGTGCTCGACGGCAACCGGGTCAAGTTCAGCTTCACCGAAGACAACAGTGACCGCAACGTGCCGTTCACGATTGGCGGGGAGACCATCGTCCCACGGTACTTCTGGGAAGATCTGGACCCGCAAGAAATCTTCCTCGACACCTATCCGGAAGGTTCTGGCGAATACCGGATCAAGGAGCACAAGGACGAGGACTACATCGTCTATGAACGCCGCCCTGACTATTGGGGCAACGATTTCCCGTGGGCCAAGGGTTCCGCGAACTTCCAGACCATCCGCTACCGCTACTACAACGATGTCACCACCCTGCGGAACGCCATCAAAGTTGGCGAGGTGGACATGCGGTCTGAGAACCAGATGAAAGCTTGGGTCAACGACTACAAGGCCGAAGACATCCCGGCGATTGCCGAGGGCGTGCTGGTCAAGAAGGAGTTTGACGACAACAACATCCAGAACACACAGGCCATGTTCTTTAACCTGCAGCGGGAGAAATTCCAGGATCGCCGCGTGCGGGAAGCCATTGGCTTGGCCTTCGACTTCGAGTTTACCAACAAGCAGCTGTTCTATGGTCGCTACATCCGCCAGAACTCGCATCTTGAAAATTCCCAGCTGGAAGCAACCGGTGTTGCATCGGGTCGAGAGTTAGAAATCCTGCAAGAACTGGATGCCAAGTACCCCGGCCAGTTGCCGGAGACGGTATTCGGCGACCAGTATGCCTATCCAGAGACTGACGGCTCAGGCAACAACCGCGACAACCTGCGCGCTGCGTTGGATCTGTTCTCTCAGGCCGGCTGGAACCTCGAAGACGGCAAGCTTGTTGATGCCGATGGCGTGCAATTCGCTTTGGAAATCATCGACAACTCTCCGGACTCAGAACGCTACATTCTGCCGTGGGTCGAAAACCTCGAGCGCTTGGGCATCGCAGCTGAATTCCGTCTGTTGGATCCGACACAGTGGATCGAGAAAATACGCTCCCGTGATTTCGACATGACCGACTACGTTTACCGGGCGTCCTACACGCCAGGCACTCAGATGCGCTACTACTGGTCCTCTGAACTGGCCGCTACGCCCGGTTCAATTGCCTTCCACGGGTACGAAAGCGAAGTGCTGGACGACCTGATTGCGCAACTGACCATGGCCGATAACCGGGAAGAGTTGAATCAGGTCGCCAAAGCGCTGGATCGTGTTCTGACCAGCGAGCACCTTGTTGTTCTCGAGTGGTACTACAACAAGAGCCGCATGCTGTACTGGGACAAGTTCGGTACCATTGATCACAGCGATGACACAGACTTCCTTGGCGGCCCAACCACGGGTTGGTGGATCGACGAAGCCCTCGACATGACGCTCGATTCGCGTCGCGACGCGCTCTAAGGCCGGGAGGGATCACCGTCTATGCTCGCCTATATCATTCGGCGCTTGTTGCTGATTCCCGTCACACTGACGGGAATCTTCCTGACAAGCTTCCTGCTCATCAACTTTGCCCCCGGCGGTCCGCTTGAAGCGCTGATTGCTGAGATGCAGGGGATCTCTACTGATCTGGGCGACAGGATGATTGGCTCTGACGGAGATGTCGGCGAAGCCTCGAGCGATGGCTCAGAGGTAACGCTCGGCAAGACGGTGAATGACGTCGAAGGCTACACGGGTCGAGAAGGTCTCGACCCAGCAGCCTTTGAGCGCTACCGGGAAATGTTCGGTCTGGACCGGCCCTGGTACGTGCGCATGTTTGACTATTTCATCAGCTTTCTGCGGTTCGATTTCAAAGAGTCGCTGCGCTATGGCCGTCCCGTTGTGGACGTGATTGTTGAGCGTATCCCCGTCACCATGGGACTGGGTATTCTTGGCACCCTTTTCACTTACTTGATCTGTATTCCCCTTGGCATCGCCAAAGCGCGCCGTGACGGCAACCGCTTTGACTGGTTCACCACCACCGGCGTCGTCGGCGTGGACAGTATTCCCAACTTCGTGCTGGCCATTGCGCTGATCGCGATCTTCGCGGTGAACCTGCAATGGTTCCCGCTGGAAGGGTTGGTCGGTGACAACTTTGCAGAGCTCAGTTGGTGGGGCAAAATTCTTGATTATCTGTGGCACATGACCTTGCCCGCGATCGTCGTACTGGTCGGCGGTTATTCAGGACTCATGATGCTGACCAAAAACAGCTTCATGGACCATTTAGGCCAGCAGTACGTGACGACGGCGCGGGCCAAGGGCCTGACTGAAAGCCGCATCATGTACTTTCACGTGTTCCGCAACGCGATGATCCTGGTGCTGTCGGGTGTGCCGGGTTTGCTGGTTGGATTGCTGTTCACCGGTTCGGTGTTTATTGAGCGGATCTTTAACCTCAATGGCCTTGGCATGCTGGGCTTGGATGCGCTGTCCAATCGCGATTACCCTATCTTGTATGCCAACATCTGGGTCGGCGGCCTGATGGGGCTGACGTTGGTTCTGATCACGGACATCACCTACACGCTCATCGACCCCCGCATTAACTTTGATGGGCGCACCGTATGAGACTCAAGCCCTACAAGATCATCGGCCTCGTCTCTGCAACCGAAATGGGCTATCGCCGCTGGCTGCGCTTTTTGGCCGACAAGCGGGCGTTGGTGTCGCTGATCGCTGTTTCGATCATCTTTATCACCAGCCTCTTCGCCAATCTGCTCGCCAACGACCGGCCTTACTTTGTCAGCTACAAGGGCAACGCCTACTTCCCGTTTTTGGTCGAGTATCCGGAAAGCGAGTTCAACGGCTTTGCCGGGCCGACCAACTACTACGACCCCTTTATCGCTGAAGAGATCAACGAGAACGGCTTTATGCTGTGGCCGGTGGTGCCCTATCACTACCGCCGCGTGGTCAAGGATGCGGGATCAGAGTTCCCCTCGCCGCCCGATGGCAAGCATTGGCTCGGCACCGACGACAAGGGCCGGGACGTGGTTGCACGCCTGATCTACGGCATTCGGATCAGCTTTCTGTTCGGCTTTATGTACGTCTTTATCACCGCCACCATTGGACTGAGTGTCGGGGCCATGTCGGGGTATTTCGGTGGGTGGCTGGATTTAGTGCTTCAGCGGGTGTTGGAGATTTATGGCTCTCTGCCGACCCTATTCATCATCATTGCCATCATGGGGGTGCTACAGCCGAATTTCTGGCTCTTGCTGTTCCTGCTGTCATTGTTTGGATGGACCGGGTTTGTTGGCACCATTCGAACCGAATTCCTCAAAGCCCGAAACTACCAATACATCACCGCCGCGCGCGCCCTGGGCGTCAGCAACTTCACCGTCATGTGGCGGCACGTGTTCCCCAACGCGATGGTGGGCACGATCACGTTTTTGCCGTTTGCGCTGGCCGGATCCATCACCGTGCTCAGCGGGTTGGACTTCATTGGCTTTGGTATGCCGCCGGGCTCACCTTCCTTGGGCGAGATGACCCGCCAAGGGCTCGCCAACATCACCAAATGGTGGCTGGTTTTCCCGATCTTTACTGGCCTGGGTACTATTACCATGCTGATGGTCTTCATCGGCGAAGGCATCCGAAACGCTATGGACCCCCGGAAAGCGATCAGCATCAAACTGCCTAAGCGCTACCGTGCGTCTGCACCCCAAGTTGAGGAGCAAGCCGCATGACATTGCTCGATGTACGGCGCCTCGACGTGTTCTTTGACACGCCCGAAGGCCGGGTTGTTGGCGCGCAGGATATTTCGTTTCAAATCGAACCCGGACGCACCACGGCGCTGGTCGGTGAATCTGGCTCGGGAAAGACCGTGTCGGCCATGTCGATCCTACAGCTGCTGCCCTACCCCGTCGCCACCCACAGTGACCGCAGCCAAGTGCTGTGGAAGGGCGCGAACCTGTTGAAGGCCACCGACCGGACACTGCGCGGGATCCGTGGCAACGAAATCTCGATGATCTTTCAGGAGCCGCAGATTTCCCTGAATCCAGTTCAGAAGATTGACCGCCAAGTTGCGGAAATCATGATGACGCACCAGCGCTTGGACATGCGCAAAGCCCGCCAACTGGTGCCTGAATTACTCGAAGACGTCGGCCTGCGCGATCCAAAGCGCCAAGCGCGGTCTTACCCGCATCAGCTCAGCGGCGGACAGCGCCAGCGGGTGATGATTGCGATGGCGCTGGCCAATGATCCGGATCTGCTGATTGCCGACGAGCCGACAACGGCGCTGGATGTGACGGTGCAGGCCCAAATCCTCGAACTGCTGCGCCAGAAGCAGCGGGAGCGGAACATGGCCATGCTGCTGATCACCCATGATTTGGACGTGGTGCGCGCCATGGCCGATGACGTGGTGGTGATGGAGCGCGGCGACGTCGTGGAAACCGGCACGCGTGACGCTGTGCTGGTCTCGCCCAGCCATCCCTACACGCAAAAACTGGTCGCGAGCCAGCCCAGCGGCGAACCAAACGCTTTGCCCGTCGGCGCTAAAACTGTCGTCGAGACAACGGATCTGAAAGTCCACTTTCCCATTCTCGCAGGCGTGCTTAAGCGGCAAGTCGGTGCGGTGAAGGCCGTGGATGGCGTGACTCTGTCGATCCGGGAAGGCGAAACTTTGGGCGTGGTGGGCGAATCGGGTTCGGGTAAATCCACGCTCGGCATGGCCCTGCTGCGGCTTGTCGCCTCCGAAGGTCCAATCGCTTACCTCAATCAAGACATCGGCAGTTTTGAGCCTAAGCAAATGGTGCCACTGCGCCGAGAGATGCAGGTGGTCTTTCAAGACCCCTTCAGCAGTCTTTCCCCGCGCATGAGCATCAGTGAAATCATCGGCGAAGGTCTGCGCATTCACACGCAAGACCTCACTGTCGAAGCCGCCGAACAGCGGGTGATCGAAGCGTTGGAAGTTGTCGGCTTGGACCCCTCGGCCCGGCATCGGTTTCCGCATGAGTTCAGTGGCGGCCAGCGGCAGCGTATCGCAGTTGCGCGCGCGCTGATCCTTCAGCCCAAGCTGCTCATCCTCGACGAGCCAACATCCGCGCTGGATATGACCGTTCAGGCACAGTTGCTGGACCTGCTGCGGACGCTTCAGACTGATCTGGGCTTGGCGTACCTGTTTATCTCCCACGACTTGAAAGTGGTCCGGTCCATGTCGCATCAGGTTCTGGTGATGCAGAACGGGAAAGTCGTCGAAGCCGGTGACGCGCAAACCCTGTTTGACCAACCCAAAGAGCCCTACACCCGCGCTTTGTTGAAGGCCGCAACCGAATTGGCAGTAGACGAGTCCGCAGCGGTCCGCCAATAGTCTCCTCAACACAAGTTTCGTTGGGAAGTGCACGGCATGAAGTTACTGCTGAAGACAGATCGGTATTTGCTAGGGCGCTGGAAAGATGCGCTTTATCAGCACATTCCAGGGCTGGAAATCGTGACCTTTCCGTTTGTTGGCGATCCAAGCGATATCGAGGTCGTGGTGGCGTGGGAACCGCCCCTGGGCCTGCTCGCATCTATGCCGAATCTCAAGTTGGTGATCTCCACCGGCGCAGGTGTTGACCACATCCTCAAAGACCCCAGCTACCCCGCCGACGTGCCTTTGGTGCGTATGGTCGATCCGGGCCTGACCCAAGGGATGGTCGAATACGTGGTGATGGCGGCTTTGCTGTGCTCACGAAAAATGCACCGTACGTTCTCTGCCCAAGCGCGAAAAGTGTGGGAGCCGGAAACCACGCCGCTGGCGCCAGAAGTCACGGTCGGGATCATGGGCATGGGTGTCCTTGGTCGGGCCTGTGCTGGGGCGTTGCGCGGTATGGGATACAACGTCATAGGCTGGTCTCGGACACCCAAGGAGTTTGACGAGGTCCAGAATTTTGATGGCTTGGAAGGCTTGGAGAAATTCCTACCGCGGACCCAAGTTCTTATTTGCCTGCTGCCCCTGACGGCGGAGACTGAAGGCATCTTGGGGCGCGGCACCTTTAACCGCTTGCCTGCTGGCGCTGCGGTGATCAACGTGGGCCGTGGCGGGCATTTGGTCGAAGACGAGCTGCTTGGAGCGCTGGATAAGGGCAAGGTTGAAGTTGCAGTTTTGGACGTTTTCAACGAAGAACCGCTTCCTGTAGATCACCCCCTTTGGGACCACCCACGGGTCTTCCTGACCCCACACATCGCATCCGTCACCACGCCTGAATCAGCCATTATCAGCGTGGCAGAAGCGGTCAACGAACTGCGCAAGGGTCTGCCATTGACCAACTTGGTGGATACAAAGCTAGGCTACTAACGCCCTTTCTTCGCTGGCTTCCAAGACTTCAGGAAGGTTGAGACCGCACGCACCGCATGGGCTTCGCCGCCCGTGGGGCGCCCTGGCCTTGCCGAGGGGTTCCAGCAGAAGATATCCAAATGCGCCCACGCGATGTCCTTGGGCACAAACCGCTCAAGGAACAAACCAGCGGTGATAGAGCCAGCGAAGGGGAAGCCTTCGGTGATGTTGCACATGTCCGCAATGGAACTCCGCAAATACTGGGCGTAAGGCAGGTGCATGGGCATGGGCCACAGGGGATCACCCACCCGCTGTCCAACCGTCGCAATAGCCTGTGACAGCGCGCTGTCTCGAGCCATCACGGGCGGTAAATCCGGGCCCAAGGCGACCCTTGCCGCGCCTGTGAGCGTGGCGAAGTCCACGATCAAATCTGGCTCTTGCTCGCCGGCGTAGGTCAAGCAATCCGCTAGCACCAGCCGCCCTTCAGCGTCCGTATCACCGACTTCGACTGTCAGCCCCTTGCGGGTGTCCAGCACGTCGCCGGGGCGGAACGCGCCGGCAGATATGGCATTTTCAACCGCGCCAATGATCACCAGCAGGTTCACGTTGGCCCCTTGCTCCAGCAACGTCCGCGCGACGCCCAGCGCAACCGCTGCGCCGCCCATGTCTTTTTTCATGTGGCGCATGGACGAGCGGGGTTTGATGTCCAATCCACCCGTGTCATAGACTACACCCTTGCCGACTAAGGCCACTGTGGGTGCTGATTTTGACACGTTAAAGCGCACGGCCATCACACGTGGTGCGCGGCTGGCCAGCGCGCCACGGCCCACAGCATGGGCCGCGGGAAAGCCTTCACTCAGCAAATCATCACCAATCACTTCCTGCATGCGCCCCCCAAAATCGTCTGCCAGATCGCGCGCGGCTTGGGACAGCTCGGCAGGGCCGAGGTTTTCCGCCGGGGTGTTCACCAAGCGGCGGGCCAGAATCACGCCTTCAACCCACGCCTGCACTTCATCTCGATCCGCATTTGACGGCCAGACGAGCTGACAGACGTCCAATGCGCGAGGCTTAGATTTAAACCGCTGATCAGGTAGTTGCGCCATCGCCCAGCCAAAGGCAGCCTGAGTGGCGCTGTCGCGGGTCATTTTCGCGTCTTCGAGCGCGTATCGACCTTCGGGCAAAGCCGGCGGCAAGTGCGCCAACTGCCAGCTGTCACCTGCGTGGTTTGCCGGGGTGAAATAGACAGCCTCGAGCGCACCATTCTCATCCGGCGCGAGCAGAACCAATCCCGCCCCGCTCAAATCCTTCGCTTGAGCCTGCAACCATGTTGCGTGACGGTTTGGCAGCGTCTTGAGCCATGCGCGTCCAGCTGTCTCTGGAATGGCAACCAGTGGGATGGTTTCTTTGGTGGTCCGGGTCGCGAAAAAAGGTGCAGAGAGAGCGGCTTTGCCCATGTGAGCGTCCTACGCAGTTACGTGTTTCCAACGACGCGAAGTTTAGGACTTTCTCGGCTTTCTTCGCCATCTTTATTATCAGCAGACTTTTGCGTCGGGACGCCGTCGTACCGGACGACCATCAGAGTGATGTCGTCGCTCTGCGGTTGCTCGCCGGTAAAGGCACGTACGTCTTCGAGCACGCTGGAGATGATATCGCTCGGGACGTTGCTTGATTGGCGGAGCAGGAGGTCGTTCAGGGCAGCAGAAGAGAACAGCCGGTTTTCAGCATTTTCTGCTTCTGTGATGCCGTCGGTGAACAGCACCAAATTGTCGGACGGACGCAGCGTGACCGAGCCCGTTTCGAACTTGGCATCCGGCACCAAACCCAACGGCAGACCATGGGTGGTGGCCGTGCGCTCGACCCGAGTTTCACCCCCACCGTCGCGGTTGAGCAGCAGTGGCGGTTCATGGCCTGCGTTGGCATAAATCAGCACGCCGGTTTCGCGATCCATCACCCCGTAGAACAGGGTGACAAACAAATCGGCTTCGTTGCGCTCGCACAGTTGCTGGTTCACAGCCTCAAGTACTTTGCCGGGGCAATTGTACAGCCGAGCCGTTGCCCGGGTCAGGGAGGACGCCAGAGCGCCAAAGAGCGCTGAACCCATGCCTTTGTCCGCAACGTCGGCCACGACAATCCCGGCATTGCCATTGGCCAGCATAAACACGTCAAAGAAATCGCCGCCAACGTCTTCCGCAGGCTTGGTGATGGCGTCGATCGATGCAAAATCCGCGACGTTGAAACTGTGGGGCAGAATAGAGCGCTGGATCTGTGCCGCGAATTCCATTTGTTCTTTGAGCAACACCAACCGCTCTCGATCCACCAGCGAAGAGCGGAAATCGGTCAGTCCCCGTGCCAAAGCACCCAACTCGTCACGGCGATTGGTGTGCGGAATCCGGTAATCGAAATCGTGGCGTGCCAAGGCGCGTAAGGCTTCGATCAAGTCGGTCAGAGGCCGGAAAGCTCGGTTGAAGAACCACAGCAGCAAAATCACCGAAACCAGAATCAGGACCGTAAAGCCCCCGTAAACCAAACGGTTCTGCTTTTCTTCGCGGATGGCAGCGAGGGTTCGGTTGCGCACCAAACGCACGAACAATCCCTCTTCCAGCATCGGCGTCAGAACCTCGACCCGGATCTCCGTGACAATGCCGCGATGTTCGCCATCGGATAGCGTGAAGTAGCGTCGTGGCTGGCTGGCCAGCGCTGAATCCTTCACGGCCTCCCAAAAGACCACCGCGCTTTCGTAACGGTTTGGAGCCGCACTTGTGGCGTTGGGCAGGCCGACGCCCGCGACCTCAATGGCGCCGAGGCGCGCCTGATCTTGTGGTCTTACGCCCGCGGGGTTTTCAATGATGGCGCGCTGGATAAGCGCGACCGGCTCGCCGACGGAATCCGAGATGTTTCCGATAAACTCTTCGACCGACAAAGCGCCGACATAGACATAAAGCCCGCGCAGGGTTCGCATGGTCCGGCGCACCATGAAGCTATCAGCATTGGGTGAAATGCCGTTTGCGTAAGACCGGTTCGTGCCGTCATAGCCCTGTGCCAGCAAGTCTACATTTTCACCCACGCTGACCAGCAATTGCCCATCTCGGTCGAACAGACCAAAGGACAGCCCCGCGTGGTTTTCGGCGATTTGCTCAAGCCGGAACTGCATGGTTGTCCACGGCTCGTAAACCAAAGTGCCCGTATCGGGATTGAGGAAAGAACGTGGAATTTGCTCGCTTGGCAGGATGGCCTGAATTTCCGAAGCCGGCGCTTCGAGCCTCAACTGCGCCTCGCGGACGAAGCCTTCGACAAAGGGTTGATCGTCTTCAAACTGCCGCTCCACAAAGGAGCTGGCGATGAAACGATCACGCATCAAATCGATCAAAAAGAACAGCACAACAGGCGCGAGCAGGAAGAAAGCCGCCGCCAAGGTTATGCGTGATCGCAGTTGCATTTATGGAACCCTAACGCGCCGTGGACGAGATTCGTCGCACGAGATGATAATTTCGCCGCCCTCGTCTATAAGAACGGGAGAATACCAGACAAGAAAACAACGCCAGAATTTTAACGCTAGCAAGAGCGCAAGCAAAGCCCTTTTCGCCGCATGGTGACGACGATGACCCTGAATTCCAACCTTCGCCTGCGACCGCGTACGTCGTCCATTTTCCAGCGGCATATGTTCTGCTCGCTGCGGCTGCCTGGTAATTTGCGCATTCTAATCGCGGAGCGTCCGGGTTTATGGATGAGTGATGCTGACCTCGAAGACTGGGCGCGGCCTTGCCGAGAAATCGCCCAAGCCAGCTTAGACGGCGAAGAATTGAGCTATGGCGTTTTCCAAGGAAGCGGGCCGTTTTGGTCGGAAGCGATCATCACGCTGATCGAAGACCGGACAACCGGGCAGGCTTTGGCCTTCAACGTGATGCGGCTCCTGCCAGTCCAGCTTGGTGGCCGGGAAGAGGATGTGCTGCACCTCGGCCTGACGATGGTCGCGCCTGCGGCGCGCGGGAAATCGATGACGTCCTCGCTGTATATTCTCACCTGCGTGCTGTTCTATTTTCGTCGGCAGTGTCGGCCTTTTTGGGTCAGCAGCGTGAGCCAAGTGCCCGCAGCGGTGGGTTTGGTGGGGGAGACCTTTGTTGATGTATTCCCCGGACTTGACCGCGATGCCTTGCCGCCACCCCGCCATTTGGGCCTGGCGACGCAAGTCATGGCGAGCCACCGCAGCGCCTTTGGCGTCAGCGAAGACGCACCATTTCGAACCGATCGCTTCATCATCGAAGACGCCTACCGGGGCGGGTCAGATCACCTCAAGAAGTCTCAGGATCAAGCGCCGCTGCATCGCGTGAAAGCCTATAACGACCTGTGTTTCGAGGAATTGGACTACGCGCGCGGTGACGATTTTTTACAGATTGGCCGCGCCAACGCCGAAGCTGCCCGCCGCATCCTGCGTCGACGGCTTGAGGGCCTGACAGGGGTCGGCTTTAGCCTGCAGCTTGGCAGTCTGTTTCTCTCATCACTGGTGGCCCCCTTGGCGCAATGGCTTAACCCATCGAGATCACAAGGTGATCTACGGGCGCGAGAATCACGGCGCGCGGGGAAGTCAAACTGATGGAACCGTGGGATGGCGTCATCAACCTGCTGGCCGCACTGGGTGTTGGGGGCTTTGCCGTTCACGTGCTGCTGCCCGTGCGCCGGAACCGGGTCCCAAGCCTGCTTGAAATCCGCTTCGGCTCGCTGGCCCTGCTGCTGTCACTGTTCTTGGCCATGCGAGGGCTCTTTTGGCTCAGCGGCTTTAACGCCTTCTTGGCCGTGAGCTTTATTGCCGTGTCGTTTGTGCCTTTGGGCATTCTACTGGCGGTCGAGGGCTTGCTGCGCCGCCACGCGCCCTTGGTGCTCAAGCTCTTTGCCCTGGTTGGCGGTGCGCTGTGTCTGATCGCGACACAAGTGTTCGACCGCTCGAACACGCTGCCGTTTTCGCTGTCGTTGGCGAGTTTTCAGATTTTAGGGCTGGTGCTGCCCTTCAGTTGGGCGTTCCTGCGCGACCGCGAACAGCTCAGTCGCCGGGAAAATCGACGGGTCGGAGGGTTAATTACCCTCACGCTCATCGGGCTGCCTTTTATTGCGACAGACTTTTCGGACTTGCTGACCGGGCTGCCCATACGCCTGGGCGCGATTGCGATTCTGATGTTTGCCTATGCCGCCGTTCACACGGCGCGCTTTCCCCAGCAGAACCCAGTATTCTCGTGGCGCGCTCTGAATCTGATCCTCACCACGTTCATCGCAGCGGGTGCTTTTGTCTGGCTGACGGACCTGTCGGGGTGGAGTGCCTACCTCAAACTGACCGCACTGATCCTGACGATCGGGCTGGTGCTTACACTGGCGCTGGAGCTGCTTAATCTGCGTGACCAGTCCGAAGAGCGTGCATTGCTGCGGGTGCTCAGTGCCCTTGATTTACGGCGTCCTGAGGCGGTCGTGAGCCGCCTAACCCGCTTTTCGCCGTTTGAGCATGCGTGGTTGGTTCGCGCTGGTAGAGGTCCAGTGCCCACGAATTTCAGCATTCAGCCCGGTCAGGTTTACCGCCGCACAACCCGCTCTCAAGATCCAACAGACCGCGATGCCGCCGCTGTTCTAGAGAACATCGGCGCTGATCTGCTGTTTGTCCTCGATATCAGCACCGACGCCCTGTGCGCCGTCGAAGTGCAGGATCCATCGCTCAACACTGAAGACTGGGCCAACATTCTCGCGGCTCTGGCGGTTGCTAAGACACCGCCATCCTAGGGGTTGAATTGCCCCACCAACCCTTTCCCGCTTTCATCGTCAGCACGCTTCCTTGGGATGGTGCGCCAATGATTGGATCGGTGGGGCAAAACGGTTCTGGGTTGATGACCCAGATCAGGTTGAGACGTGCGAAACGCCGCCTTCTGGCGAGTAGATGTCCAAAATGTTCCAGTGCCCCGTGGTCGGCGTTGGGTTGTTGATCATCGCAACGTCGAGCACCACGGGCCGGTTCATGGCAAAGGCCGCTTCCAGCGCAGGTAAGAGCGCGTTAGCGGACTCAACCCGCACGCCCGTTGCGCCGTAAGCTTGGGCGATAAGAGCATAGTCAGGGCCGTTCGCAGGCGCGCCAGCTTCACCGGGGAATGTGGTGCCATAGGTTAGGCCGTAGTGCGCCTTTTGCAGCCCAGCGATGGTCCCAAACGCGTTGTTGTTCATCACCAGCCAGACAATGCCCAAGCCCAGTTCTACCGCCGTTGCAAGCATGGCTGGATTCTGACCAAAACCGCCGTCACCAACCAGCGACAACACCGTTCTTTCCGGCGCAGCAAGCTTGGCCCCAATGGCCGCAGGCGGGCCAAAGCCCATGGTTGCAAAACCACCCGGTGTCAGGATGGAACCAGGAGTCAGAATATCAAACTGCTGTCCCACTCCGTTTTTGTTCCAGCCAACATCGGTTGTCAGAATACCATCGGCCGGTAGCGCCCGGCGCACATCTGCGAGAATGCGCTCGGGCATCATCGGGAAGGCACTGCTCGTCGCGTTTTCGACGTTTGATGCGGCAAAGGTTTTGCGGAATTCACTGATCTTAGCCGTCATCGGGTTCGCAGCGCGACCCCGTGGGAACCTCTTTGTTGCCACACGGTTGAGCACAGTCAGAGCCGCTTTTGCATCGGCGACAACGCCAATCTCTGTTGGATAGTTTCGGCCAATCTCAGAGGGTTCAATATCGACGTGAATGATCTTGGAACCGGGGATGTTGAATGTGTAACCGGGATACCAGGACGAGCAGTCCGCTTCCTTGAACCGCGTTCCGATGGCAAAGATGGTTTCTGCGCTCAAACACGCCTGATTCACCAACTCGGTGCCCCAAAATCCAGTCATACCAAGCACCAACGGATGATCATCCCGAACCGCACCCTTGCCCATCAGCGAGTGTGCAATCGGGATTTGCATGGTGTCGGCAAAGGCTTCGAGCTCTTCACTGGCCCCAGCAAGCAGAATGCCGCCGCCGACGTAGAGCACCGGGCTATCCGACGACGCCAGCGCATCCACAATCCGCTCAGCGGTTTCGTCGTCGATCGACGGCTTGATCAGCGCGCGCGTGTTGCTCGCGATGCGGTCAAAGCTGGTTGAGGCGATCGCTTCGCTAAAAATGTCCATCGGTACGTTCACCAGCACGGGGCCGGGCTGCCCGCTTTCCGCAAGATGGAAGGCCTTTTCAAGGATATCGGCCATCAAATCCGCCCGATCCACCCGCCAAGCGCGCTTCACGAAAGGTCGATAAATTTCATACTGCGAGGCATCGGCGTGCAGGTTTACTTCCTGATGCGGATGCTTGCCGTAATAGTGCGTTGGAACGTCGCCTGCGATGACCACCATGGGAATGCAATCAAGCGCCGCATTAGCCACACCGGTCGCGCAGTTGGTCAGCCCCGGGCTGAGGTGGGACAGAACCACCGACGCCTTGCCGGTCACCCGCGCGTAAGCATCAGCGGCGTGACTGGCGATTTGCTCGTGCCGAACAGTGACAAAGTCGATGGGGCTATCAGCCATAGCCGCAAGAACGGCGATGTTGGTGTGACCGCAAAGACCGAAGACGTGCTTCACGTCTCGGCGTTCGAGGAAGTCAACGAGGTGCTCAGCGACCGTTTTGGTCACGCCCTGATTTTCTGTGGGTGCCAACATCACGCGACCTCCTGACCAAAGTAGCGCCCAAACAGTTCCTGTTCAGACGGTCGATCTTCAGGGATCGGACGGCTCACCCACGTATAGTTCATCATGTGCTTGAGCGTGACGTTCTCGTTGGTGATGTTCCCGCCCCAAATGCCGCAACCCAGCGAGCTGGTCATGGGCATGCCGTTGGTGAAGGAGCCCGCATTAGCCTTGGACTGCGCCTGCCGAACCATCATGCGAGAGACCGGCGCGACTTGGGCCAACGCGTCGATGTGATCATCCCGGTGGCTGTAAATACCGCAGGAATGTCCGCGACCGGCGACAGCGTAAATCCCGCGTACCATCTCGAGCGCTTCATCGAAGGTCTCGAAGCGGTAAAGCGCCATCAGCGTTGTCAGTTTCTCACCCGAGAAGCGGTGTTCCTTGCCGATTTTGCCGTGATTGGGCACCATCATGAAGCAAGCGTCCTCAGGGATTGAAAAACCGGCTTCAGCGGCGATTTTCTGCGGGGGACACGCCACAGTTGCCAAGGTGCGATTGCCCTTTTCATCCCACATGGCCGCCTCAACCAACGCCGCTTCGGCGTCGGAGCATAGATAACCGCCCTCGGCCTGCAACGCCGAAACCATGGCCTCATAGATCGATGCCTGAATGACGATGTTGCCATCAGCCGAACAGCCGGACCCAAAGTCCGACGTCTTAGACAAGCGCGTGTTTCGCGCGGCAATTTCGATGTCGGCGGTTTCGTCGATTACCATCGTCGAATTGCCAGCGCCCACGCCATAGGCTGGACGCCCCGAGGAATAGGCTGCTTTGACCATGGGCTTTCCGCCCGTCGCCAGCGTCAAATCACAGCGCGCCATCAGCGCCTGAGTCAGCGGGATAGACGGCTCGGTCACGCACTGGAACAAATCAGCAGGCGCCCCCGCCTCAACACAGGCCGCCCGCATCACATCCACCATCGCAGAGGTCGTGTTCTTGGTTCGCGGATGCGGGGAAAAGATAACGGCGTTCCGCGCCTTGGCGGCATAGACGCCAGTCACCGGCGGGGTCAGAGCCGGGTTGGTCATAGGGATCAGGGAGGCAATAACGCCTGCGGGCTTGGCGTACTTCACCAAGCCGCGCTCCTCGTCTACCTCGACCACGCCCGTGCTTTTCTGGCGCAGCGCATCACGCAGAACGCCGTGGATCTTGAACCGCTTGCCCGGACGGCCTGCGCGGTCGCCAATACCGCTTTCGTCCACGCCCATCTGCGCAAGGCGGGTGAAGGTCGTCTCGTTGCTCGCGTACCACCCAAGGGCCTGCGCCAGCGTATCGAGTTGCTCTTGGCTAAAATCCTCGATTTGGGCCATCGCAGCGCGGGCGCGCTCCAACATGCCGTCGAGCTGTGTGGTCTGATCAGGCGTAAGCGGTTCAGGCATGGAGAGGTTCCTGGTTTACTGAAGTCGAAGATGACGGAGTTGTCGTTGGGTCAAGCGCGGGAAGGGGCTGTCGGCGCGATTGCGCTTTGCCAAACACCGCTTGGGCGTGCTGTAGACAGCGCCGCGCGTGTTCCTCGTATCCAAGCTCGAGCACACGGCTCTGGTTGGGCAGCTCGATGGAGTAATAAACCGGCGGCATCCGCTCGACGACGCCAGCGAAGTCAATGCATCCCTCACCCGGATACAGCCGAGCGTCACGGGCGAGCTGGATCATACCTTCGCGGGTGTCCGCGATACCGGGCAAGGCGTCGGAGACGTGCAGGAAGTGCAGCAGATCCGCCGGGACATGCAGCAGCTCACCCAAATCAACGCGGGAGAGGTGGACATAGAGCGTATCCACCAGAATACCGGCATTGGGCTGGTCCGCTGCTCGCACGATATCGAGCGCTTCGTCCAGCGTCCGCAGCCGAGAAAATGATGGGAATTCGAGGTCAACCGTCAGGCCATAATTGTGCGCAATCTCGCAGGTCTCGGCGTAACAATCGATCAGAAACGAACGGTCATGCCGGTCTTGAGTCCAGGCGCTCATGATGATGTGCTTAGCGCCAATTTCTGCACCCAGCTCGATTGCAGGCTCAAAACTCGGCGGGTCGCAAACTTCGGTGATGCGCGCCAGTTCAATGTCCAGCACCTTGATCCCCGTGACATCAAGCGCCGTTTTCATCGCACGGACGCCCGCTCGGTCTTCGGGGGGACAGGCGAACTCACCGGGAATGTGCATGGGGATCAGCCGCGGGCTGACGGCGTCATAGCCTGACCGCGCCGCGATGTAGATCAGCTCAGGGACTGAACAATCGATTAACGTCAGGTGGGCCAGTGAGTATAGAGGAGCCGACACGACTGTACTCCGATCCGACGGCGCGCGGATGCACGCCTAGAAAATAGGATGACACGCAAAATATCATATATTTTCTAATTGGCCAGAATTTTTTGTGTTTGTCGGTTGCTTGGCGCAGGTCAGCCTTCTTCGCGCGGCTGATAGATCGGAAGAAGGGATGGCGGCATAGGGCCTTTGTTCCGACGACCCTCGCCCATCTGCTCCCACGCATGGGCTAGGATGCCAACCGAACGTGACAGGCAAAACAGACCGCGCGACAGCGGCGCAGGCAGCCCCAGCTCACAGAAAATCACCGCCGTAGCGCCATCAATATTCATCGCCAAAGCGCGGCCCTCGCGCTCGTGGCTCAAACGCGCCTGAACCGCTTCGCCAATGTCGGCAAAGCGGCCAGAAACATCACCCCTTTCCGCGCCCTGACGCACCAAGGCCATCAAACGCGGCGCACGCGGGTCGATTGGCTTGTGGAACCGGTGGCCAAAGCCGCTAACGATCTTTCCGTACTGCGCCCGCCAAGCATCCAAGCCCGCGACCGTGGCATCCTCCAGCGCGGCGCCCGCATCCATACGCGCGGCAATGTCGTAGTACAGCTCGGCACACTGCTCGCCCGCCCCACCATGAACGTCGCCGAGCATATTCACCCCTGTCGCCATCGCATTGTTCAGCCCAACCCCGCAGGTCGCCGCCATCCGTGCGGCAGCAATCGAAGGGGCTTGCGGCCCATGATCCACCCCGGCAACCAAGGCCGCATCCAGCAAGGCGGTTTGACCGGGTGAAGGCTTGGTGCCCACAACCATGAACCAGATCATTTCGGCAAAGCTGCTGTTGCCGATCAGGTCCTCGATCTTCTCCCCCCGAAACGCAATGCGCCCCGGCTCCATGTCGATGATGGACGTGGTCCACCATGCACGGGTTTCAGTATCAGACATGGTTTTCCGCCTTTTGCGAGTGACGAGAGGCTGGCAGCGCTGTAGGTCGATCCGACAACGCGGCCAAGGCCGTACGGCGCACCGGTGAGTTGGCAGCGCCGTATCCGCTGTACCCCCCCTTTCGCTGCACGATCTCAAAGAACAGACCGCTGCTCAAGGGCAAGCTGTACACTTGAAAGAACTCACCGCCCGCGCTGCTGCGATCATAGAGGGCGTTTGCCTGCTGCAGGGCGGCCAAGAGCCCGTCCTCCAACTCAAAGCGCTGCGCCAGATCGTGGTAGTATGCGCTCGTTACGGGGAGCGCGGCAAAACCATTTGACGCGAGCACAGCGGCCGTTTCGAAGATATCGTCCGTCTGCAGCGCGACGTGCTGCACGCTGGTGCTTACAGGCGCGTCCTGCGCCCCATCAACACCGTTCAGCGCAATCCGAACGTCACCCTCGGGGGTCTCCAGCGCCTGGCTGGCAACCATGCCGGCGGGATCCTGCATCCCCACTTGCGTGCGCTTGAGCAAGCCAAAGGTGGACAGGTAATACAGCATCAAACTGTCCATCTCATCCCCCGGCATGATTTGCGCCATATGGTCCACACGGCGCAAACCGGCGGGTTGGGGCAAGGGCTGGACCGCAGTCGCTGCGAATTCGATGTCCCAGACCCGGTGGGTGTCGGATTTCTGATCGATGAAGTGAACGATGGTGCCAAGGCTATCGCGCATTGCCGGGATCGGCAGACGACCGGGCAGGCGTGAGGGCGCATGATGGCGTGCGCCCAAAATGCCCGCACGCTGCGCAGAAAGATGCGCGTCATCAACCCGTAGGCCCATGTCACAGACAAAGGGACGAGCCCCCTCAGCCTCAATTTCTTCATTCAGAACGATATTAATCGCCCCTTGCCGCCACAACACAACCGGGGCGCTGCGGTGTTGACGCTCGCGCCGAAAGGAAAGCGCAGTCAGCAAGGTCTCTACTTCCACGCGCGTGGCGGGGTCGATGGCCAGCTCGATGAACTCAAAGCCTTTGGCCTGCACCCGAGGCGGTAAAATTGCCCGCGCTGCTTGAAGGGAAGGTTCTGCGAAGGATGCTTGGTCGAGCACGTTCAGCAGCGCTTGGCGCGATAATCTCACTTGCTTGCTCAAGGCTTCAAGGTCGCCTGGCTCGGCCCCCGCCTTGCCCGCTGAAACCACCCACGGGCCGACAAAGCCCTTGCGCGCCAACAGCGCAAGCAGCGGCGCAAGCGTCAAGTGGCCTAGGCCGGGCAGCGCCTGAGTACCCTGCTGCAAGCCGCGCAAGTGGCGATCGGTTAACTGCAACAGGCCCAATTGACCGTCCTTGAGCTTGCGAAAGTCAGCCGGTCTGCGCCCGTCCGCCAGCATCCGGTCGGTCTGCAAGCACAGAACCACGTCGTCAAAGCCCTCGCCCGCCATAACTTGCTGTTCCAGCCGAGAACCAGCTGGCGGACAGACGCAAAAGCTCAAACCCAGTTCTGCCGCGGCCAAGGACGCACTTCGCAGGCTCGGCAACGCGTCTGTCGCCGCGGTCACAACCACTCCCACAGCGCCAAAGGCTTCGACCCTTTCCAGCGCGGCGGTATCAGCCTGTCCAAGAGCAACCAGCATCCGTCCCAAGCCTGCCCGTGCGAGGGTCCGGCGAAAGGCAGCGTGATCGCCCTGCAGCTGTTGATCACGAACCAGCACAGCCCGAAAGCCGGCATTGACCACCGCATCGGCGCGCTCTGCATCCAGCGGTATGGCACCCCTTAGATCGACGAAAAGCGCGTCTTCAATGCTCATGAGTCCGTTTCCCAATTGGCGCTAGGCCGCCGTTTTGTTGTTGCTGATGACCGCCGCTTTTCGGCTGCCTTCGATGCCAATATCGACTGAAATCTGCGCCCCTGTGCGGGCGGCTTTTTGGATGGCTTCGATCACCCGCAAGGACTGCAGTCCCTCGCGACCACCCACCAATGGCGCTTCTTGGCCTCGCAGTACCCGGTGGAAATGCTTCAGCTGATTAACCAGCGAATCTGACCCATCATGGTCGCGCTGCTCAGCGGTGAGCGGGTTCCACCAATCCGGCTGGCCTTCATGCCGCCACAGGCGCAAATCAGGGACAGACAAGGCCCCCTCGCTGCCCGATATGGCGTAACAGCTTTGGCCGGTCGGGTGATAAACGGGGTTTTCTTCAGCCGTGAATTCCCAGCTCCACGGTGAAACTGCGCTGTCGGACACGGTGACTGTGGCCAGCGCGCCAGAGGTGAAGCGCAACAGCGCTGACGCGAGTTCTTCGTTTTCATAACCGCGCCGGGACGGCACTGCCATTGCCTGCACAGACTCAATTTCCCCGCAGAAGTGCCGTAGCAAATCAACGTCATGGATCAGGTTCACAGAAATTGGGCCAGCGCCAAACTTCTTCCGCCAAGGGGCAATGTCAAAGTACGGATCGGGCTTGTAGAACAGGCACTGCGCAGCGATGGAGCGAATGTCGCCAACGCCGCCCTGATCGAGGATTGCTTTGGCTTCGCGCACAATTGAATTGTGTCGCCGGTGATGGCCAACCAGCACTGGAACGCCCTTTGCTTCGGCCAAGGCCACGGTCGCTTCCGCCTCGCTGGACGTGACACCGATCGGCTTCTCAATGAGCACGGGGTACCCCGCTTCGACACACGCGCGCGCTTGTTCGATGTGCAGCAAGGTTGGTGTGGCAATGACGATGCCGTCAACGGAGCGGTCTTCGAGCAGCGCGTCGAGGGTATCAAAGCACTGCAAGCCCGCCGCCTGCGCAGCCGCACGGCCTGCGGGGTCGGTTTCCACGACGGCTGTAAAGTTCACCGCGTCCAGCCCTTGAGCTGCCTCAACGTGGCGGCGTCCAACCAGGCCAAAACCCAAAAGACCCAGCCGCGAAGTATCCGTCATAAACCATCACTCCCGACCCGACGACACTGTCGGGTGTTCCGCAGGTTCTCAGTCACAGGACCTGCTCGATTTGACCCAACCGGGCCGTGAAAAGATGGGGAAGCTGCCTTCCCACCGCACGGACTAGCCGGCGTAGCCAAACAGTCTGGGCAACCACAGCACCAAGCCCGGACTCAGAATCATAACGATCAGTGCAAGCACCAGGACAGCGAGAAAGCCCCAGATTTCAACGATGATTTCACGCAGCGGGATCCCCGTTACGGCATTGATAACAAACAGCAATATTCCATAGGGAGGCGTAATTAGGCCAATCATTGAATTAACCACGACCAGAACGCCAAAGTGGACCAAATCGATGCCCAGCGCCCGCGCGGCGGGAATGAACAGCGGAACAATCACAAGGATGATCGTGGTGGCATCCAGCACACAACCCAGCAGCAGCACCAGCACGTTGATGCCAAACAGGAACACCAGCGGGTGAACGTCCAAATCCGTCAGGAACCCGGACATGATCGCTGGAATATTCTCGGTCAGTACGATGTAGTTGAGGATCAGCGCGCCCCCGATCACCACACCCACCGCCGCCGATGAGCGTGCGCTTTCAACCAGCACGCTGTAGAGCTTTTTCAGTGATAGTGCGCGGTAGAACACGCCCGCCAACACCAAAGCATAGAACGCCGCAACCGCTGCCGCTTCGGTTGGCGTGGTGACACCGCCGTAAATGCCGTAGAGCAGGATCACCGGCATCAGCAACGCCGGGAATGCTTGCGCGGTTGTCTTGGGCAATTTGCGCAGCGGCACCGGGTCTTCCATCGCAAAACCGCGACGGGTGGCGATGATGTAGTTCATCACCATCAAAACCCCACCCATGATCAACCCCGGCACAATCCCTGCGAGGAACAGCGCGCCAATCGACGTGTTCGATACAAGGGCATAGAGAACCATTGGGATGGACGGCGGGATAATCGGACCAATCGTTGCAGACGCTGCGGTGATCGCAGCCGCATAGCCTCGGGAGAAGCGTCCTTCTTTGGTCATCATGCCAATGATGATTTTGCCGATACCCGCCGCATCCGCGACCGCTGAACCGGACATGCCGGAGAAGATCAGCGACGCCAACACGTTCACATGCCCCAGACCACCCCTAAACCGGCCCACCATGGCGATACAGAAATTCAGCAGCCTGTCCGATATACTGCCCGCGTTCATGATGTTGGCCGCCACAATGAACAGCGGAACACTCAGCAGAATGAAACTGTTGAACAGGCCTTGCAGGATCTTTTCACCCGCCAGGGCCAAATCCAGCCCCGCTGTACCCAAATACACCAGCGAAGCGATCAGGATCGTATAGCCGATGGGGGTGCCAATGGCCGCCAGCCCAAAGAGCGCAATGAGAAAGAGGATGAGTTCGAGACTCATGACTGGCGTGCCTCTTCTTCTGCAATCATTTCCGCAGTCTCAAGCTCCACTAAATCCACATCGGGACCAGCGCGGACGATTTCGACCGTACGCTGAATGAAGCGAGCAATGACGGCAAACATGAAGATCATGAACACCATGAAAATGGTCCGCAGCGGGATTTTCGCGCCGTCCAACGGATTACGGACCGTGGCGGTTTTACGCATTTTCATCCAGTCCACGTAGTCCCACGTCGGCACCAAAGCCCAAGCAAAAGCCGCAACGATGCTGACACACGTCAGAACAGCGAACACCATCCGAACCGGCTTGGGCAAGGCGAGATAAAGGACGTCGAA
Organism: Alphaproteobacteria bacterium; assembly: GCA_965661545.1. Lineage (GTDB taxonomy): Bacteria > Pseudomonadota > Alphaproteobacteria > UBA7985 > UBA7985 > UBA7985. The sequence continues at coordinate 95,011 of CBFIEF010000005.1, forward strand.
GGTCACTTGATCGCGCTGGCGCACCACAAAGGCGCAGCCAAAGAACACGAGCCAGACCCAAAGAATAAGACAAAGCTCCAGCGTCCAGCCAAAAGGCATTTTCAGAACGTAGCGGGAAAAGATCTGGAGCAAAAAAACGATAAAGACCGCTGCCAGCAGGCCAGCGGCGATAAACTCCGCGCCTCGGGTCAGCCACTTGCGGATCAGCAAAGGCCCCCAGAAAAACAGCAGACAAAGGAAGATGATGCCAACAATCTCATTCGACCACTTGAACCGCTCATCAAGAATGCGGATCGAATACTGTTGCATGAGGTAGGTAAGAAAAACCGCCGCCAGCAAGCTGACGGCGATCATTGCAACACCACGGGCGAGTGCTTTTACAGTATCTGTCATAAGACCTCCCCCGTGGTTGTAAGACTCGTCTTAGTTGCCGAGTGCGTTGATCTGTTCCAGTACACCCTCAGGCCACGTTGCAGCAACTTCGCTACCAACGTACTGAGCCTGTACGTGCGTACGGAACGCATCCAGATCAGGCGTGTAGATTTCAACACCGTTGCTCCGGATGAAATCAGCCAAGTTGTTCTCTTTGTCCAACTGCTTCAGACGACCGTAAGCCGCTGCTGCATCAGCTGCACGCTGTACGGTCAGCTGCTGATCTGCTGTCAGGCCATCCCAAGTTTCCTTGGAGAAAGCGATGTAGTTCAGGTCAACAAGGTGAGACGTCAGAGCAATCTGGTTGGTCACTTCATAGAACTTAGCATCCACAACCGTCGGCAGTGGGTTGTCCTGACCGTCAACTGCGCCAGTGGACAGAGCGGTGTAAACTTCGGTGAAGGCCATAGGTGTTGGCGCAGCGCCAAGAGCCTTACCCAAGAACTGCCAGGAATCAGTGCCCGGCATACGCAGGTTCACGCCAGCCAAGTCAGCTGGGGTCTGAACGTTCAGCTCATCACGGGTCTGGCGCAGGTTTACGTGACGACGACCGAGGTACATCACGGAAAGCAGCTTAACGCCGAGCTCTTCTTCAGCAGTCGCCTTGAAAGCGTCCATCAGAGGGTCGTTAAACACGCGAACCTGGTGAGCCGCGTCCTGGTGAACGTAGCCGGTTGCGAAGATCGAGAACTCAGGGAAGAACTGAGCCATTTCCTGAGCGGAAGCGATCGACATGGTCAAGTTGCCACGGCTGATGGCTTCAAGTTCAGTGCCCTGTGCGAACAGAGTACCATTGTAACCTGGACGGTAGTCAGCGAACTCTGCAACCATTGGTGCAAACACGTTCGCCATAGCAACAGAACGCTGATCCGTGTCGGAGCCAGAAGTTGCCAGAGTGAAAGTCAGCTTATCTTGTGCGAAAGCCGGGGTAGCGGCACCAGCGGTCAGGCTGAGCGCGGCCAGAGAAACGATCGCAGCGCGACGCGTCATCTTAAACATAATTGTCCTCCCAAACATTTATCCAAACGCGGATGCGCGGACAGTGTGACTACTATCATTCAATTCGCAGTATGCAAGATTTTTTTGAAAACATCTGACATTTTGCAGTTTTTTATGCATAGTGGTTACTAGGAAAATATCTGATGAAATTTCAGAGCATAGGGATTTATGCCCGAGCACGAAAACAGGGTCTATGGTTAGTAAACTCAATACTGTCGGATCGTCCACTTATCACCGACTGAAGAACGATATCATCTTCGGCGTGCTTGAGCCTGGAAAAAAGCTCAAACTCAATGCCTTACGCGAGGAGTATGAAGCAAGCCTTTCCACCCTGCGCGAAACCCTTAACCGCTTAAGCTCAGAAGGTTTTGTGGCCGCCGAGGAGCAACGAGGGTTCTTTGTCACGCCCATTTCAAAAGCCGACCTACGCGAAGTGGCGACAATGCGGATCCTGCTGGAATGCTTTGCGCTGGAAGAGTCCATCAAGTCCGGGGACGCCGACTGGGAAGGTGATCTGGTCGCCGCGCATCACAAGCTGCGTCGAGTCGAAGATCGAATGGTGTTAGGCGACTATTCCGACAAGGAATTGTGGAAACGCTACGACTGGGAATTCCACCTCGCCTTGATTCAGGCGTGTAATAACAAGAACCTTCTGGCCCTTCACGCCGTGCTCTACGACAAATATTTGCGGTACATGATGCTGGTTGTGACCTTTCGCGGCCAAGAAGCTTTTGACGAGCATCGAATGATGTTCGACGCGGCGCTGTCTCGCGACACCCAGCGGGCGTCCGATACCTTACGCCAACACGTGAACCTCAGCCTGCTACAAACCGTCGACGCGTTGCCCAACTAGATCTCCGCAACGCCAATCAGCCCATTGCGGGTGATCAACTCGGCAAGAGCCTCTTCAGTCAGCCCATCCGTGTTGTCAGGCCGCTTGGGCATGATCATGTAGCGCATATCGGCGGTAGAATCGTGCACCCGCAGTTCCCGATCCGAATCAATTTCTGTCCCAAACTCGCGCAGAACCGAGCGTGGATCCCGCACCACCCGGCCCCGGTAGGCCTTGGACTTATACCATTCCGGCGACGGTCCCAGCAGCGTAACCGGATAGCAAGAACACAGCGTGCAAACGACGACGTTATGAACGTGAGCGGTGTTTTCCAGGACAACCAAAGGCGTACCCTTGGTGTCGTGGCCCAGAGTTTTCGCGGCTGCGGCCCCATCGGTCAGCAGCGCCGCCTTATAGTCCGGATCAACCCATGCCCGCGCAATCATGGCCGCGCCGTTTCGGTCCGACCGGCTCTCCATCAGCGCCAGTTGTTCCTGCACATCGCGGGCCGAGAACACGCCCTTGTCGATCAACACCAAGCGCAGCGCGTCAGCCAGGAGTGCCGTATCTGACGACGACGTATCCACCGCGTCGATCGGCGTGTGATCATGATCATGAGAATGAGGCATGGTTTCAAGCGGCCCTTAACCAATGTTGATAAACTTCAATCTCGATACTGTCGTGCCAAGACCCGGTGTAGCCGGGCCAGACATCGATTTGCTTGAACCGCACGCGGTACAGAGGTTGTGCAGGCGTGCCATCACCGCCGTACGCCAAGGTTTCAGGGTTTCCAAAGGCGCCGCAAACCCGTTCAATTTCCCCGGTCTTGCCGCGGCAATAAAGCGGCGCACGCATGTGGCCCTTCAATCCTTCTTCAGCTTCCAAGTCCCTGACCTGCACGCGGTCACCCAGTTGGAAGGCATGGTCCATCATTGATCCACCCCACGCTCCGCGCGCAGTTCGGCGATTTTTGCATCCAGCTCGCTTTGGCTCAAAACGCCCTTTTCAATCATGATCTTGGACAAGGAACGCGCCCATTTTCCGTAGTAGGGCTCGGCGTTGTAGGTCTCAGCGCCCAGGGTTTCGATCCCACGGCGCAACTCATCGACGCGCATCAACCCCACGCTCGGCGAAGAAAGCAACCGCATCATGGCATCCACACGCCGTTCCCACAGTTGGTAAGATCCGCCATCGATAGGGATGGGGCCAAAATCATCACCACCCACGTCGTGATAAGCCTTATTGGTGCTCATTGTTGCCTCGTCTGAGTTCGAAGATCTCGCAGTGTGTTAAAGTGCACGGAATTACGGCACCTGGTCAACTGCTCCCGAGGGTGCCGGGGATCGGAGCGAGGCCCCCCTAGAATCACCATAAAAAAAGCCTGCTCATTTTCATGGGCAGGCTAAGTTATCTTTTTTGGAAAAGACCACACAAAGTGGGCTTTAGCATCTTGAGGGTCAGCAGCACGAAGCCACTGACCCTCAGGATTCAGTGCGTCCTTAGAAGGACAGCTTCGCGCCGATGGAACCACCTTCGTCGTCAGCATCGTAACCTGCGTACAGGTTCAGACCGCCGAGGTCGTAGGTCACACCAACTGTAGGCTCGAGAGCTTCATCGAAGCCGATGGAAAGACCGAAGCCGTTCAGCGCTGTGGAAGCGGTTACGGAGTAGGTGATGCCAGACTTGCTGTGATCATCAGCTGAGGACGAACCAAAGACTGTGCTCACGCCGAAGCCAGCGATTGCCATGGAAGCAGACAGACCCCAATCAGAGGAGGAATCTGTAGCGAAGCCCAAGGACAGGTCGCCCATGTCGTAGGCCATACCGAGATCCCAATGGGTGACGGACAGAAGGTCTGAACCGTTACCCAGCACCATGTCAAAGCCACCGGATACGCCGCCGAGATCCATGGTACCACCAGTGATCACTTCAAGAGCGCTCAGGGTGTTGTTTGCAGCAAGATCCATAGCGAGGTATGGGTTTGCACCAAGCAGACCAAGGCCAGAAGCAACAACTACGAGGCCATCAGCGTCGATGTCAGCTTCATCACCAGCACCTGCGATGGAGGATACACCACCAGCGTAGTCACCAGACTGCAGAGTCAGCTTGCCGAAGCCACCTTCGATGTAGATCGAGGCATCGGACACAGTCAGTACGTTGTCAGAGTTGTCCAAGAAGAACGCAGTGTCAGACTCAGCGTTGCCTTCGAGACAAGCAGCACCAACAACCATCTTGGTTTCGGAAGAAGCCATCATGACTTCCATGAACGGACCAGCGTAAATAGCAGCGCTTGTCACGTCTGCCTTGCCGTCACCGTCAATATCAACCTGACCCTTAGAGACAGCGTTGTAAACAGCTGTAGTTCCGGCCGCCGTCGGAGTTCCACGAAGGACATCTACCCGAGTTGAAGCTGCAGGGCTTACCATCGAGATTTGAGCCGTAGCACCACGAGTGGTCACAATGTTTGCAGCTATAGCACCGGTGGTGTTGAGTGCAGTTGGTGCTGAAGCAGTTGCGTTGCCAACGTTCACTGATGTCGCGTAGAAGAGCTGACCAGCAGGCAGGTATTCACCTGTAGCAGCGGCAAGGTCCATGACACCCACCGTAGAAGCAGCAGTCGTGTTGTCGCCAATCGCGGAACCGGATGGGTCAGCCGCAAACAAACTATTTGCTGCGGTACCGCGACCAGCGAGCTTACAAACGTTGGAAGAGGTAAACGCGCCCACTGCGAGAGTGTACTCTGTCTGGTCAGCGTCGATGCCCATCCAAGAAGAGTTGATCTTTACAGATACAACGTTAGCAGATGCTACTGCACCACCACCGGAAACGTTCCAGAGGCTAGCAGCGATATTTGTGCGACCTTCTACTGTCCGCTTAGCGAGGTATTTGTCGCCAGCAGCGTTCGCGTATGGTGCGAACTCAAGCTCAGTTGCTGCAGCCATTGTGAAACCACCACCGAACGCCAGACCACCATCGGTAGTGTGTGCTGCGTTAATGGACAGGCTGACTTCGTTGAATGCTTCGCCAACAATCAGGTTGCCGTTGTTCTTACCCAGACCGAAGTCGATACCCATGTCGATGGAACCGCCGAGGGTTACATCTACAGCACCAGCGGAGCCCGCTGCTGCTACTGCTGCGAGGCTAGAGCCTGCAATCAGAAACTTTTTCATTTTTCTCTTTCTCCAATAGTGCACACGAATTTTTGAATGTGTGTCTCCCATGGCTTTATGGGTGGACCCATGAATAATCTACTACAACATAATGCGACTACATTATGCGTTGGCATTTGTTGCACGAGGAACACAGGTTTCCGATGCAACTACCGGGAATCTAGACAAAATTAAGGCTACAGCGGGTGTTTTACCGCTTTTTACCTAAAATACGTTCTATTATTAGCTGCCTTATCGTCGCTTGATTCCGCAAATCTGCGGACGATTGAGTGCTTAGTACGCCTATTTAGCGCCTATCAACTTTCTATAAGGTGGAGCAGGAGAGACTGTGTTTGCGCGCGCACCAAATCCGTTCCTCACCAGTGGACCGTATCCACCTCAAAATTCACGGGCTATTGGAGGCAATGCGAGCGACAGGCTTGAAGCCTCCAGCCCGTCTACGAACCAGAGCGGCTTGGTGAAGCGATGTTGGTTGAGATTTCTGTGCGCGTATCTGGATTTCCAGAACCCTGATCATCAGCGATGATCTTGCTGTCCAAGCACATTGGATAGAGGGGCTGAGAAGAATGGCGGTGAGGGTGGGATTCGAACCCACGATAGAGTTTCCCCTATACCCGCGTTCCAGGCGAGCGCCTTAAGCCACTCGGCCACCTCACCGCGTAGGCGGCTTGATAGGCAATTCAGAGCGGCTGCGCAATGGCGAAGACCTGTTTTAGCACTGTGAATGGTGTATAGCTCTTATCGGTGACCATAAGGGAGTAAATATGCGACTCATCCTCTGGGCAATCGGCTGCGTTTTTGCGGCTATCGCTGCTGTTCAATTGATAATCGAAGGCATGCTCGCAGCTTTTGGCGGCTCATGGACCCGCGTGCTGTCACTGGGTGACGTGCTTGATCAGTTTGTTGGACCGGGGGCCGGTTCAACCTTACCAACCCTGATCTCAGAGTCCCCGCCCTGGATCCCTGCAATCGCTCTAGGCGCGCTGTTTTTGGTGCTGGGCCGGCACCGTTCGCCGACCCAAACCTGAAGTGGCCTTAGTCGTCGCTCATCTTAAGAGCGGCGAGGAAGGCGGATTGTGGGATGTCGACATTACCAATGTTCCGCATCCGCTTTTTACCCGCCTTTTGCTTTTCCAGCAGTTTACGCTTCCGTGTGGCATCACCACCGTAACACTTGGCCGTCACGTCCTTACGCATGGCCGAGATCGTTTCCCGTGCGATGACCTTGCCACCAATGGCGGCTTGAACAGCGATCTTGAACAACTGGCGCGGGATCAGTTCCTTGAGCCGCACACACAAGTCGCGACCCCGGGATTCTGATTTATCCTTGTGAACCATGATGGCCAACGCATCGACCGGTTCGCCGTTGATCAGGATGGACACTTTAACAAGGTCCCCCTCTTCGTATCCATCGACTTGATAGTCAAAGGACGCGTAGCCACGCGAGATCGACTTCAGGCGGTCATAGAAGTCAAAGACCACTTCGGCTAGCGGCAGCTTGTAGACCACCACAGCACGGTTGTTCATATAGGTCATGTCGAGCTGAACGCCGCGACGTTCTTCACATAGCTTCAGCACTGGGCCGAGATGCTCGTCAGGGACCAGAATGGTCGCTTTGATCCACGGCTCTTCGATGTATTCAATGCGCTGCACATCCGGCATATCGACCGGGTTGTGCATATCCATGACCGTACCGTCCGTCAGGTGCAGCCGGTAAACCACCGATGGAGCTGTTGTCACCAGATCGAGGTCGAATTCGCGGCTCAGACGCTCTTGTACAATTTCCAAGTGTAGCAGGCCCAAGAACCCACAACGGAAGCCAAAGCCCAGCGCAGCAGAACTTTCCGTTTCAAACTGGAAGGACGCGTCGTTCAGCGCGAGCTTGGCCAGCGATTCACGCAAGTTATCAAAATCAGCGGACTCAGACGGATACAGACCACAGAACACCACCGGCACCGAAGGCTTAAAGCCCGGCAATGGTTCATTCGCAGGGCGTCTCTCGTCTGTAATGGTGTCACCGACGCTGGTATCGCCCACGGTCTTCATGCCGGCCGTAATAAAGCCAAGCTCGCCCGCTTTGAGTTCCGCCATTTCAGTCCGGTGCGGGGTAAAGACACCGACGCGGTCCACATCATAGGAATACCCAGACCCCATCATGCGAATCTTCATACCCTTCCGGATGCTACCATCAACAACGCGCACGAGAATGATCACGCCCAGATAGACATCGTACCAAGAGTCAACCAGCAGTGCCTTGAGCGAGCTGTCTGGATCGCCCTTGGGCGAGGGGATCTTTGTCACGAGTGCTTCGAGCACTTCTGGAACACCTGCGCCCGTTTTACCCGACACGTGGATCGCCTCTGAGGCATCGAGACCGATGACGTCTTCGATTTGCTGCTGAATCCGCTCAGGCTCGGCGGCAGGCAGATCGACTTTATTCAACACCGGAATGATCTCGTGATCGTTCTCAATCGCCAAATAGACGTTCGCCAGCGTTTGCGCTTCCACACCCTGCGAGGCATCCACCAGCAGCAGCGAGCCTTCGCAAGCCGACAGGGAGCGCGACACCTCGTAGGCAAAGTCAACGTGCCCCGGCGTGTCGATCAGGTTCAGGATATAATCCTGTCCGTCGTTGGCTTGATAGTTGAGGCGGACGGAGTTGGCCTTGATGGTAATCCCGCGCTCGCGCTCCAGCTCCATGCTGTCGAGCACTTGGTCTTTCATCTCACGATTGGTCAGGCCACCGGTCGTTTGGATCAAACGATCGGCCAGCGTGGACTTGCCGTGGTCGATGTGCGCGATGATCGCGAAATTACGAATGTTTTCGAGTTGGGTCATGGACCTGTGTGCGTTGCTTGAAGTGTGAGAGTGGAAGTGCAACGGCGCGCCGGATTCGTCAAGGCGACCGTTTGACAGGCCAGTGACGCGTAAGATCGTTTCACGATAGTCAGAACGTTGGAAATACTCTATTAGGTTGATAAACCGCAAACGAGCTCGCCATGTACCGTCTATCACTTTTCCTAGGCGCCCTGATGTTCGCCGCCTTCGCCCCGACCTTGGCCTCCGCCCAGAAATCGGCTTTTACTGCCGAGGGCGAGCGCGTGTACTTGTATGAGAACGGCAGTTGGTCAACAGACCCCGATCAGACCTTTTCGGAGTTGCTTGAAATGGAATTGCAGCAGGAGCGCGGCTCGGACAGCAGCGATGAACGCTGCACGCTTATCTTTGGGCTGCACAATGGCTTTGCCGTGGGCCTGAAAGAAGTCGCGGCGGATTTGCAGTTTTTGGACAGCGACAGTTTCTACATTCAAACCCGTCGCGTGACCTTTAAGAACCCACGCGCCGGCAAAATCCGGTTCGCGGAAGTGCAGATGAAGCTGGACCAAGGGTGTGAGGGCTACGCCAGCTTTGACGTCGTAGATGTGCCCACCTGCCGAATGGACGACGGCACAAAGATCGAAAACTGCTTCAATTCTTTTGCGATCAAAGGCGGGATATAGACACGCGCAGGCGCGCGCGCCACTAGACCCCTGCCGCGAATTCGGGAACACTCGGCGCTCACCGTAGTAAAGAGACCCCGCATGACCCGCCCCATCATCATCGACACCGACCCCGGCCAAGACGACGCCATCGCCATTTTGTTGGCATTGGCCTCGCCTGAGCTAGAGGTTCTCGGCATCACCTGTGTGGCGGGCAACGTGCCGCTCGACAAAACCACGATTAATGCGCGCAAAGTGTGCGAGCTGGCCGGGCGGTCTGACACACGGGTTTTCGCGGGGGCGTCTGGCCCGTTGAGCCGGACGCTGGTTACAGCCGAGTACGTCCACGGCAAAACCGGACTGGACGGCTATGAGCTGCCCGACCCGGTCATGCCGTTGCAGGAACAGGCGGGCGTGGACTTTATTATTGAGACAGTGATGCGCGCGCCTCCGAGGACGGTAACGCTATGCGCCTTGGGGCCGCTGACCAACCTTGGTCTGGCGCTACAAGCGGAGCCGCAACTAGGCGAACGGCTGCAAGAGATCGTGCTCATGGGCGGCGGCCTGTTCGAAGGCGGCAACACGACCCCGGCGGCGGAATTCAACATCTACGTCGATCCCGAAGCCGCTGACATGGTCATGCACTGTGGCGCGCCAGTGACCATGATCCCGCTGGATCTGACCCACCAAACGCTCACCAGCGACGCCATCATCGAGGCGTTTCGGTCCATGCCCAATGAAACCGGCCCAGCGAGCGCGGGCTTACTGGATTTCTTCGAGCGCTTCGACGTGGAAAAATACGGCTCCCAAGGCGGCCCCTTGCACGATCCCAACGTCATCGCGTTTCTGCTCCAGCCCGAGCTTTACGGCGGACGGGTGATCAACGTGGAAATCGAAACCGGCTCTGCGCTAACCCGAGGCATGACGGTCGCCGACTGGTGGGGCGTCACGGACCGCGTGAAGAACGTCAATTATCTGCGTCACGTAGACGTGGAGGGCTATTGGTCCCTGCTGCAGGAACGCCTTGCGACACTGCGCTAATAACAGACAAAAAAAGGGCGCTGAACCCGATGGTGCAGCGCCCCTTTTTGTAACCGTAAAGGTCGGATGATTACATCATGCCGCCCATGTCTGGCATACCGCCGCCGGGCATTCCGCCCATGCCGCCGCCGTCCTTCACAGGAGCGTCGGAAACCATCGCTTCGGTGGTGATCAGCAGAGCTGCCACAGAAGACGCATCGGTCAGAGCGGTGCGAACAACCTTCGTTGGGTCAACGATACCGGTTGCGATCATGTCGCAGTACTCTTCTTTCTGTGCGTTGAAGCCTTGGGTCTCGTTACCACCTTCGAGCAGCTTGCCCACGATGATAGAGCCTTCGACACCAGCGTTCGCAGCGATCTGACGCAGCGGCGCCTGAAGCGCGCGACGAACAATCGCCACACCGTTGGTCTGGTCGGAGTTCTCGCCTTCCATGCCTTCGAGCACTTGGGTCGCGTACAGCAGAGCCGTACCGCCGCCTGGCAGAATGCCTTCTTCAACCGCAGCACGGGTTGCGTTCATGGCATCCTCAACGCGGTCCTTGCGTTCCTTCACTTCAACCTCAGTCGCGCCGCCGACCCGAAGGACAGCTACACCACCGGAAAGCTTAGCAAGACGCTCCTGCAGCTTTTCACGGTCGTAGTCAGACGTGGTGACTTCAACTTGAGCGTTGATCTGAGCACAACGGCCTTCGATCGCTTCTTTGTCACCAGCACCGTCAACGATGGTGGTTTCTTCCTTGTTGATCACAACGCGCTTGGCCGTGCCGAGCATATCAACAGTGACAGACTCAAGCTTGATGCCCACGTCTTCGGAAATAACCGTACCGTTGGTCAGGATCGCGAGGTCTTCGAGCATCGCCTTGCGACGATCACCAAAGCCAGGCGCCTTTACAGCAGCGATTTTCAGGCCGCCACGGAGCTTGTTCACAACCAAGGTTGCCAACGCTTCGCCTTCAACGTCTTCCGCGATGATCACGAGCGGACGGGAGGACTGGATCACAGCTTCCAGAATGCCAACCAGCGGCTGGAGGGAAGAAAGCTTCTTTTCGTGGATCAGGATCAGCGGATCATCGAACTCGGTGATCATCTTTTCCGTGTTGGTCACGAAGTAAGGGGACAGGTAACCGCGGTCAAACTGCATGCCTTCAACAACGTCCAGCTCGGTTTCGAGGGACTTTGCTTCTTCGACCGTGATGACGCCGTTGTTGCCAACACGCTGCATGGCTTCAGCAATCATGGAGCCAATTTCGATCTCACCGTTTGCGGAAATGGTGCCAACCTGCGCCACTTCTTCATTGGTGGAGATGTCTTTGGACATAGCGTGCAGCTTGTCGACAACTTTGGACACAGCAGCATCGATGCCGCGCTTGAGGTCCATTGGGTTCATGCCAGCAGCAACGGACTTCGCGCCTTCGTTGACAATCGCCTGAGCGAGAACGGTAGCGGTCGTGGTGCCGTCACCAGCAACGTCGTTGGTCTTCGACGCCACTTCGCGCAGCATCTGAGCGCCCATGTTCTCGAACTTGTCTTCGAGTTCGATTTCCTTGGCAACGGATACACCGTCCTTGGTCACGCGTGGTGCGCCAAAGGCTTTGTCGAGAACAACGTTACGACCCTTTGGGCCGAGAGTAACTTTTACCGCGTCAGCGAGCATGTTTACGCCGGTCAACATCTTGGCCCGTGCGTCGCCGCCAAACTTAACGATTTTTGCAGCCATCGATTGAGGCTCCTTCTTTAAGTCGAATTCAGTGTGAAAAGATCAAAGAGCGGCGAAGCTTATGCTTCGAGCACGCCCATGATTTCGCTTTCTTTCATGATCAGCAGATCGACGCCGTCGACCTTGACTTCCGTACCGTTCCATTTGCCGAACAGGACAGTGTCACCGACCTTGAGGTCAGGCTTGATGCGGTCGCCGTCATCATTGTAAGCGCCAGCGCCAACAGCGACGACTTCGCCTTCCATTGGCTTTTCTTTTGCGGTGTCAGGAATGATCAGGCCGCCAGCGGTTTTTTCTTCGCTGTCTGTACGCTTGATCAATACGCGGTCATGCAGTGGACGAAACTTCATAAGTCTCTCTCCAATAACTATGAGGGTTGAAATAATCCCGAGAAGTCGGGGCTCAGAGCGCGTGTTAGCACTCCTCGCTTGTGAGTGCTAATTGGTGAGTGAAAGGCAGGGTCGCAAGCGCCTTTGCCTTGCAATCAATGCAAGCGGCAAATGCAAAAACGCAGGTGAGGGGATCGCGGCTAGGCGGTCTTTACGGCTTTGACCACATAATGTCGGTCTTCAACCCTGATTTCGGGTGGCAGCTTGGTCATCTCAAAGGCGTCGTAGCCGCTCTTAAGCTGCTTCCAGAACGCCAACCAACGGCTATCATCGTGCCGATTCATATTGTTCTGGGTCATGCGGAACGGAAAGGCGTGGATCCAAAAGCCAGTTCCGGGCGTGGTCGTCGCAGCACGCGTCAGCCGATACAGCTCGTCAACCAGCGGGTCGGTCATCGCATAGCATCCACTGGAAACACAGTTCCCGTGGATCAGCAGCTCTGAGCCCGTATATCCATGAGCGCGATCAAAGGTGTTGGGATACCCAAAATCGATGGCGCGGTGGTACTGCGATTGATGCCGGACGTGGTTGCCGCGAGCGTAATAGAAACCTTCGGGTGATTGCATGTCCCCCTGCTTGGTCTTCGGCCCCAATTTGCCGGAGAAATAGCAAATCGGGTAAATCCGGAAGAGCTTGAACGCACCATCACCGCCCGGCTGGACCCATGCTTCCAACTGACGCTCTTGTTTGAATACGCGCAGCAAGATGGGATCGCCAAGGCTGGCTTCGATCGCTGTGAGGTCCGTTGCGAGCGCCTCGCCTTTAAAGTCGCGGCTGAAGCTGACCAATGTCGGCGCGCCGTCTACCGCTTCGCAACCTGCCAGCCCCAGCGGCAACACCGTCAGGCCACCTAAGCTCAGCAACAGCTTCCGTCTCGAACGCTGCGTCGGCAACTCCGTCATAACTCATCCCATTCATAAGAACCGCCACCGGTTCCATTGTGCCGCAGTTCTGATACCTGCGACGCTCCATCGCCTGTCACTTCCGCCCAGACGTCTTATGTGTTTAAGCACAGTCGAAGCGAAGGTCACTTCACAGTTTCGAGCCTCGTGAAGGAACATAGGATTTTCACAGCAATATGAGCATTTCAAGCGCATCTGTACCAAATCATGGCGCGCAGCAGGCGGGCGTAGGCGGTATCCTCATTTGGCTATGGGGGTCGGCTGCGCTGGTCTTTGCCATGGCCATCATTGGGGCCGTTACCCGTTTGACGGAGTCCGGCCTGAGCATCATGGAATGGAACGTGTTTGCTGGCACCTTCCCGCCGCTGTCACAGGGCGAGTGGGATCGGTTGTTTGAGGTCTACAAACTCACCGGTGAGTACCAAACCCAGCACTTAAGCGCGCTGGATATGAGTGGTTTCAAGCAGATTTTCTGGTGGGAATACATTCACCGCTTATGGGGTCGTTTGATCGGCATGGCCTTTCTCATTGGTCTGATCGTCTTTGCCGTGGTGCGTATGCGTGGCGGCTGGTCAGCGCACAAATGGCTGATGCCACACGCCATTGTCGGCTTTGTGCTGATTTGCTTCCAAGGGTTCCTGGGCTGGTACATGGTGAGCAGCGGTTTTGACACTGAGTTGGTCGATGTTTCCGCCTATCGCCTCGCCGCACATCTGGGCTTGGCCGTGGTCATCTTTATATACTTCATCGGCTTGGGCGTTCGGGCGCGTTTGGGGGCAGTCTCGTTCCGAGCGAGCCAGCTCTGGACTCTTCCCAGCTTGCTGATGCTGCTGATCTTTCTAACGCTGCTGTCCGGCGCCTTCGTTGCTGGGCTGAATGCTGGCCTGATCTATAACGAGTTTCCCACCATGGGCGGCACATTGGTTCCAGCAGACTACCAGAACGGCCTGCCTTGGTTCCGCAATCCTTTTGAGAACCCAACCGCAGCTCAGCTGCATCACCGAGTGTTTGCCAGCGTGGCGGCGTTGATCGTGATCGGGGTCACAATCGCGATCATCCGGTCCTCTGGCTCGAGCGCTGCAGTCCGGACCTGGGCTTGGGCGGCGTTGCTGGTGGTCATTGGACAATACGTGCTGGGCGTGGTGACACTACTTTATGCGGTGCCAATACCGCTCGGCGCAGCCCATCAAGGCGGTGCCCTGACCTTGTTGGCGACATTGACCCTACTTCGTGCGCATAAGAATCAAGCAACCGCAGAGTAATCCGCTGCCCTCTTGGGGGCCGAAATCCCCATAATATTGAAGAAACGGCGCATAAGGCGGGAAATTGAGGCCCTCGCCCTAATATTGGGGCCTGCGCGACACAGGCAGGCGGCAGAAACCTCGTGTTTTTCTGACGCGGCAACAGTAATGGCCAATGAATTGAAGAGTGTACCCCTAGAGCGACCCTAGCGCGCAATTTGCGCTGCATTGTGATTTCAAAGGGCACACCATTTTATGAAACGAACACTTTTCGGTGGTCTGGCGCTGGCGGGAATTTTTACCGCCATCATCGGTTTCAACCACCCAGCCACGGCCCAGACGGCTTTTCGCGGCCTGACCCCATCCTTCGTACCGGTCGGCGGTATTCCCGGCGCCGTACCAAACAACCCCGGTGCCTTTAGCCCGCAGGCCGTATCGGTGGTCAACGGCGTTCCTGTGCGCAGCATTGGCGGTCCCCGCTTCCAACCACCATCCTTGCAAGCGGGCTTTGTTCCAGGGGGTGCACCCGTGTTGGTTCAGGGCGGTGTCCCCCGTCGCTATGGCGACGCCTATTGCCGTGGATTTGCGCGGGCATCGGACGGGTCACTGGTGGCGACCTCCGGCGGTGGTTACCAATCCATGATTTTAGGCGCGGACTGTGACGCGCTGATTCAACAAGCGCTCGATGGCGGACATGGGGTCGTCTTCTCCGCGTCCGTCCTGTTCAACGGCAGCAGTGACACCATCACCCTTGCAGCCAAGCGCGCGCTACAGATGACAGCGGACGCGATCAACGCTACGGGCGGGATCTATGAAGTTTCAGGCTATGCATCACGCGAGGGCGACCGCATCGCAAACGACTACCTATCTTGGCGCCGAGCGAAGGCCGCTTCCTACTATTTGATTCGGAATGGAGTCGCGACCGATCACATCAATATCGTGGGTCGAGGCGCAACAACCATCTTTGGGCCTGAATTATCGGTGAATCGGCGCGTGGTTGTCCGCAAAAAGACCTAGGGCTCAAACCCGTACGGCAATACTGCAATGGGGCACCGAATTGAGATTATGCGCCGTCTAAGACTCTAATCTATAAGATTATTGCACGAATCGCAATGGGTTGCAGTATTACATTACGGCACACACTCAATACGTTTTGGCGAGTGTTATGTCGTTTTATATATTTTTGCGTTAAAATAGCCTAACAATTGACCTGTTTGAGTGTCTCTTTGGCCACGTTTTTCATTAAAGATCACTAAATGGCTTGCGGGGAAAGTTACCCCCAAGCCGGTGCTGATAATGTTGCTTTAATTGAGTTGGAGTCGTTATATCGGTTATCGCATAACTGCGGGTTGTATTAACCGTTATACGAGGTCATATGAGCTTCGCCTTAAGTTGAGCTCAATTTCTGGCCCCGGTTTTGGGCATGGTCCCAAGCCGACGATTGAAGACAAGAACCTAGGATCGCCCTGAATTGGTGCGGTTCAACGCCGGGAAAAAGAGATGATGAAGCGTTTCCTGATCGCTGTTGCTGCAGTGTTATTTTCCTCGTCCGTCGTGACGAGCGCGACTGCCGACGACTGTGGAGGCAACTGCCATAACTTTGTAACCGCCGCTTCGTCCGGAAGCTGGGTCACAACGTCCTCGGGCGGCTTTGTTCACGACTCGTCTGTTGTCTGCGACATCCTCGTTCAATTCGAATATGACAGCGCGTTGCTGACATCGGACGGCAAGCAGTCGCTGCTGGATAACATGGACATCATTGTGCACTCGGGTGCCGTTGGTTTCTCCAACTCTGGCTTCGCCTCCATTGAAGGCTCGGAAGACTATAACCTCGCACTGTCCGAACGTCGGGCGATGACGGTCTATAACTTCCTCGAAGCCAATGGCGTTGACATGAAGCTGATCACGCCCGTTAAAGGTTTTGGCGAGACTGAAGAGCATGGCGCTGGTCTCGAAGCAAACCGCGTGGTGGTCCTGTCGTTTAACGGCTAGTTGGCCCAACCCTTTTTAAAAGGCCGCGCAGGGCATCTCTGCGCGGCCTTTTTCATGCTTGGCAAATGGACCTGTTCCGCGTCAGGTCACGGCTCAACACTGGAAGAGCCATGCCAAGCAATCTCAAGGCCGTACTGTGCGTGGTCCTCGCCGTATTGTGCTTCAATCTCAACGACAGTCTGATGAAGTCCCTGTTCGCGCAGGAGCCGGTCTACGTGATCGTCGGTCTGCGCGCGACAATGGTGATGGCATTGCTCTCGCTAACGATCCTTGTATTTGTTCGGCAAAACCCGCTGAACGGGTTTCGGGATCGAGGAACCATGTTGTTTGGCTTTGGCGAGGCGATGATCGCTATGCCTTATCTCACCGCACTGATGTTTCTCAGCCTTGGGGTCTCTGCCGCGCTGATCTTTACCGCACCGATTATCACCACAGCTCTGGGCGCAATTTTCCTGCGGGAGCGCGTGGGGGTTTACCGGTGGGGCGCTGTTGTCCTCGGCTTTTTCGGTGTGATCCTGATTGCACTGGGCGAACCCATCACCCGACAGCTTGTCCCCGACCTCGCGCGATCCATCTACGGCGCCGTTGATCCGGATAACAATAGAGTGCTGAGCGGCAACATGCGCTTTATCTTGCTGGCGCCGCTGTGCGCTGCTTTGGCCCTCTCAACCCGAGACCTGCTGTCCCGTGCTGTGCCGTCTCAATTGCCAACAGTATTCAACGCGGCCTATTCCGGATTGTTCGTATGCGCGGCATCGATCGTTTGCTTTCTGACCATCCCACCACTGTTCCCGCAAACCTTCGAGCCCTTCGTCCAAGGGCGTGGCTTTATCAGTGTTGCAGCGGATTTTGAGCCGCTGACGTGGCTGAAGCTATTTATATCCTCATCGCTGATTGCCACTGCCTATTACTTTTCGGCGCTGTCCCTGCGCATTGGCGAGCTGAGTGTCATCAGCCCGTTCCGCTATGTCGGCTTGCCCGGCGCGATGATGTTGGATGTGGTGCTGTTCCAGTCTGTGCCACAGTGGAACGAGTACACTGGCGGCATCCTGATTGCCCTTGCTGGAATTATCATTGTTATTCGCGAATCTCGTGCTGGTAAGCTTAGACAACCAAACCCAGCCAGTCGGCGCGGCTAAGTGCCTCTTGAAGCTTGCGACGGCTTGATTGTCTGGGACTGCATCGGGTAAACGCGAGGAACAATGTGAAATCGGCGACCGCGGAGTGTCCCCATGACCTACCAAAGCCCAACACAAGACATTCAGTTTGCGCTGGAAACCCTCGCAGACATCGAGAACCTTTCGACCCTGCCCGGTCTCGAAGACGCCACCACCGATGTCATCGCCCAGATGATCGAAGAAGGCGGCAAGTTCTTTAACGACGAGTTGGCCCCGTCCAACTGGGACGCCGATCAAGCCGGTTGCAGCTTGGAAAACGGTGTGGTCCGAACCTACGAGAAATTCCCAGAGCTCTATGCCCAGTACCGCGAAACCGGTTGGATCGGTGCAGCTTATGCCCCTGAAATCGGCGGGCTTGGCTTGCCTTGGGCGGTTAACGCGGCCGGTCAAGAGATGCTGTTTGCTGCCAACATGTCGTTCTCGCTCTGCCCGCTGCTGTCCCAAGGTGCGATTGAAGCGATCGAAGCGCACGGCACACCAGAGCAGCAGGGGAAGTATCTCGAGCGTTTGGTCAGTGGCGAGTGGACAGGCACCATGAACCTGACCGAACCGCATGCGGGCTCGGACGTTGGTGCGCTGAAATCTCGGGCTGAGCCTCAGCCCGATGGCACGTACCGGGTCTTTGGGCAGAAGATCTACATTACCTTTGGCGAGCACGACATGGCGGAGAACATCATCCACCTCGTCCTTGCACGGACACCCGGCGCACCGGACGGCACCAAAGGTATTTCGCTGTTTATCGTGCCAAAGTTCCTCGT
The DNA here is from genome assembly GCA_965661545.1 of Alphaproteobacteria bacterium. Classification (GTDB taxonomy): domain Bacteria; phylum Pseudomonadota; class Alphaproteobacteria; order UBA7985; family UBA7985; genus UBA7985. The sequence continues at coordinate 113,141 of CBFIEF010000005.1, forward strand.
CAACGACGACGGCAGCCTTGGCGAACGCAACGACGCCAAGTGCATCAAACTCGAAGAAAAACTCGGCATCCACGCGAGCCCAACTTGCGTGATGCAGTATGGCGACGATGGCGGCGCTGTTGGCTACATGATCGGCCCAGAGAACGGGGGAATGGCGTGCATGTTCACCATGATGAACAATGCGCGTCTTGGCGTTGGCATTCAGGGCTTGGGCATCGCTGAACGCGCCTACCAGCATGCTTTGGCCTACGCCAAGGATCGTGTGCAGTCCGCCAAGATCGGCGGTTCATCCAAAGACAGCGTGCGGATCATCGAGCACCCGGATGTGCGCCGCAATCTGCTGCTGATGAAATCCCAAGTCGAGGCATTCCGTGGCTTGGCCTATCACGCCACCGGCAACATTGATATTGCCCGTCGCGCAGAGGATCGCGAGACGGCAGCACAGGCGCAGCGCCGCGTCGATCTGCTCACGCCAATCGTCAAAGGTTGGGGCACCGATATCGCGTGCGAGATTGCTTCAACGGGCGTGCAGATTCACGGCGGCATGGGCTTTGTCGAAGAAACCGGCGCCGCTCAGCACTACCGCGACGCTCGGATTTTGCCGATTTACGAGGGCACCAACGGTATTCAGGCGCTCGATCTGATTGGCCGAAAACTGGCGCGGGATCGGGGCCGGGGTGTGGGCGAGATGGTCGCTGACATCCAGTCCTGCATCGATGCGCTCAACGCCGCAGACCATGTGACGCTGCGTGCGATCACAGGCCGGCTTGCGCCCGCGCTGGCCGACCTGAAAACCGCCTCTGACTACTTGCTGCAAACCGCTGGCGAGAACATGCCATCCGCAGCGGTGGGCGCGACACCGTACCTCACGCTGTGGGGCACGGTTGCCGGGGGCTGGGTTATGGCGGTCGAAGCCTTGGAAGCGGCCAAGCGGCTTGCGGCTGGTGACGAGAACGTCCAGTACCTCGAAACCAAGCTGACCACGGCGCGCTTCTTTGCCGATCAGTTGCTGCCGCGCTCTGGCGGTTTGGTCGAAGCGGTTCGCTCGAGCACCGATGAAGTCATCGGCTTGGACGAAGCAGCATTCTAATCCCGACGGGACGCGAAAACACTCCGACTTTCCATCTCAACACTGGTTCTTGACGGGCGGTACCCTTAGGGTATCGCCCAACTTGTTTGTGGGAGGAAAAGCACATGGCTCACGCCGTCATGGCCATCGATCAGGGCACGACCAGCAGCCGGGCGATCCTGTTTGGTGCGGACTTCGATATTCTTGGGGTCGCGCAGAAGGAATTCACGCAGTTTTACCCGAAGTCGGGCTGGGTCGAACACGATGCGGGGGAGATCTGGGACTCGGTCGTAGACGTCGCCACCCAAGCCCTAAGCAACGCCGGAATGACCGCTGCTGACCTGGCCGCCATTGGCATCACCAACCAGCGTGAGACCGTAGTTGTGTGGGACCGGGCGACAGGCCGGCCGGTGCATCAGGCGATTGTTTGGCAAGACCGCCGCACCGCTGATCTCTGCGCGGAACTCAAGGCGCAGGGCAAGGAAGCCATGGTTACCGCCAAGACGGGCTTGCTTCTGGACCCCTACTTTTCCGGCACCAAACTCAAATGGCTGCTCGATAACGTAAAGGGCGCACGCGAGCGTGCTGTGGCCGGTGAGCTGGCTTTTGGCACCGTTGATACGTGGTTGCTCTACAAGCTGACCGATGGTGCGGTTCATCGTACAGATGCCACCAACGCCTGCCGCACGCTGCTGTTCAATATTCACGACCAAACGTGGGACGATGAGCTGCTGGACATGCTCGACATCCCCCGCGCGCTGTTGCCCGAAGTATGTGACAACGCGGCTGATTTTGGCACAACCAACATGCTAGGCGCGGGTGCCAAGGTTCCCGTCACCGCGATGGCCGGCGACCAGCACGCGGCTGTGGTGGGTCAGGGGTGCTTTCACCCCGGCATGCTGAAATCAACCTACGGAACTGGCTGTTTTGCCGTGCTGAACACCGGCGAGACGGCGATCCCCTCGCACAACCGCCTGCTCACCACGCTGGCTTATCGGCTGAACGGAAAGCCCACATATGCGCTCGAAGGCTCGATCTTTATCGCTGGCGCAGCGGTGCAGTGGTTGCGCGATGGTTTGGGCATTCTCGAAGACGCCGCACAATCCGGTGCCATGGCGGATGAGGCAGATGACGAGCAAGACGTGGTTCTGGTCCCCGCCTTCACCGGTCTGGGCGCACCACATTGGGACAGCGAAGCTCGCGGCGCGGTCTTTGGCCTGACGCGGAATTCTGGTCCTCGCGAGTTCGCACGAGCCGCGTTAGAAGCTGTGTGTTTCCAGACCAACGACTTGCTGATGGCGATGAAAGCCGACTGGAGCGACGCCGAAGATACGATTTTGCGCGTCGATGGTGGTATGACGGCGAGTGACTGGACCATGCAGTGCCTCGCGGACGTTCTCAATGCCCCGGTTGAGCGGCCTGTTTTGACCGAAACCACGGCTTTGGGCGTCGCTTACCTTGCTGGTGCCCATGTTGGGTTCTATGGCGGGCAGGACGACTTCGCAAAACGCTGGAAGCTGGACCGCAGCTTTACGCCTGCGTGGCCCGCTGATCAGCGCAGTCGTAAGATTGAACGATGGAATGATGCGGTCAGCCGCACGCTGACCGAGCGACCAAACTAGGGCCTAACCCAATGACTGACGCGTCTAAACCCCGCTTACATGCTGGAAAACCTCAAGAGGTGTCAGCGGGCAAGAACTACGACGAAAGCTCACCGGCACAGGCCGCAACCGCACTGATCGGGGAGCGTGCTTCCCTGTTCGCCCAGCGGCTGTCGAAGGGTCAGCGGATGTTGGTGCATGTGGCCGGGCACCCTTTGCCCTTCATCATGATCCGCTTGGCCGCAACCAGCTCGGAGCACGTGCTGATCGAAGGCTCAGACGACAATGGGCAGCCAGTGGAGATTCTCGCGAAGCCCGAAGCGCTGGTGGTTTCATTCAGCGCGCAGGCTGTGTCCTAAGCGCCTTCTCAGACTGCGAACCGACGGAAAAAAAAGGGAGACCGAAGTGGTCTCCCTTTTTCATTTGCACGAATGCAGGTCACGCTTACTTCTTCAGCGCGTCGCGAATTTCTTCGAGCAGAACTTCCTGACGTGGTGGTTCTGCTGGTGCCGCTGGCGCCTCTTCTGCTTTCTTCTGCATGCGGTTGTACGTGCGTACGATCATGAACAGAACGAAAGCGATGATGATGAACTCGATGATGGCATTGATGAAAACACCATAGTTCAGCGTCGCAGCGCCCGCCTCTTGTGCTTCGGCCAGGGTTGCGAACTCACCTGCGCCCAGAACGATGAAACGGTTTACGAAGTCAACGCCGCCGGTGACCAGGCCAACCAATGGCATGATGATATCAGCAACGAACGACTTGATGATTGCGTTGAACGCAACACCCATAACGAAGGCGACGGCAAGCTCGATAACATTGCCGCGCTCAATAAACTCGCGAAATTCTTTAATCATGAGGTCGGATCCTCTCTATACTTCCAAGATTGTGGACCCGATTGTTTCACGGGCCTCTAAGCCTCGATGCGCTTCTGCGACCTCGGCAAACGGCAGTCTTCGACCGATGACAGGTTTCACGTCACCAGAGCGAACAACATTGAACAGATCCCCCGCAACCCGATTAAGTTGCGCTCTTGAAGCTATATACGCGAAAAGTGTTGGTCTTTGCATGTATAAAGACCCACGAGATGCCAGCATTGCAGGCGAAAAATTCGTGATTGGGCCGGATGCATTGCCGAAGGTGATGAAAAAGCCGAACGGCTTGAGACAATCCAGCGACCCTTCGGCTGTGGATTGGCCGACGGAGTCGTAAACAACCGGCACACCCCCACCCGATAACGCGCGAACTTGGTCGACCCAATCGTCATCCCGGTAATTCACACAGTGCTTGGCCCCGTGGTCCAGCGCCAATTGGCACTTTTCCGCCGTGCCTGCTGTACCAATCAACGTCACGCCCATGGCCTTGGCCCACTGACACGCCAGCAAACCAACCCCGCCCGCCGCTGCGTGGAACAAACAGGTTTGACCCGGTTGAATGGCGTAGGATTGCTTGAACAGGTATTGCACCGTCATGCCCTTGAGCATAATCGCCGCTGCCGCCTCGTTGGAAACGTCATCGGGCAGAACCACAACCTTGGTCGCATCGATCAGCCTTTCTTCGGCATAGGCGCCATTGTTCACATAAGCCACGCGGTCGCCGACTTTGAAGCCATTGACGCCCTCGCCCACATCCGTGACATGCCCCGCGCCTTCTGACCCCAGCACAAAGGGGGTTTCGGTGCCGTACAGCCCCTCGCGAAAATAGACGTCGATATAGTTCAGCCCGATGTGGGTGTTTTGGATGCGCAGCTCACCGGGTCCGGGCATGCCGACTTCGCGGTTTTCGATGGTCAGGGCTTCAAGCCCACCGGTTTTATGGATGACGACGGCTTTACTCATGGGACTTCCTCTCAAAAACATGAACGCAGGAAAAAACGTGCTTCAGACACACTCTTGCGAATGGTGCACCAAACTTTCCTCATAAAAAAGCAGCAGAAACACTGTTGGCCGTTGCAAGGTTGATGGTTTCCACCGAAAAGGTATGCTTACAGAGATTATCCGCACAAGAAGCGAGCTCATGCCGTCAGACGATCTCAAACGACGCTTAAACCCGCCACTGCTTACAATCGGCGCTGCCTTTCTGATCTTGACGATCGTGGTGGCCGCGCTGGCGATGGGCCGACCCTTTTTGCTGCCGTTGGTGCTCGCGATCGTTGTTTGGTACGTGATTGCCAGCCTGCGCGACTTTATGGCCAACATTCGGTTGGGCGGCTTTCAGCTGCCTCGGTGGGTTTCGCTGCTGCTGTCGATGCTGGTGATTGGCTCCATCGCCTACTTCGTCATTAACATCGTGCTGGCCAGCTTTGCCGCTTTGGTTGGCGATTTCCCCAAGTACGTGTCAGACGCCAACCGCTTGCTGGAACTGGTTCAGGGGTCGCTGCCCGAAGGGCTCACGCTCGACATCAATCTGCAAAACCAGTTTGACCGGATTCTTGGCATCGCCAACAATTTCGCCGGACAATTGCGGCTGGTCACCCAGAACATCGTGATCATCGTCATCTACGTTGCCTTTATGCTGGTCGAGGATCAGCGGTTTAACGCCAAGCTCAAGCACTTGTTCCCCAACCGCGACGACTATGCGCGGGCGCAGCAAGTCTTGGGCGCGATCGGCAAAAAGATCCAAGCCTATCTCGCCGTGAAAACGCTGATGAGCCTGATTACAGCCGTGCTCGCCTATATCATTCTGCTGGTGTTCGACATCAACTACGCGCCGGTTTGGGCGATGCTGGTGTTTTTCCTCAACTTCATTCCTGTGGTCGGGTCGATCATCGCGGTTATCCTGCCCATGGCGATGGCCGTTCTCCAATTTTGGGAAATCAGCCCGTGGGTGATTTTTGTCGTTACGGGGTTGCTGATCGGTGTGCAGCAGTTTGTTGGCTCCTTCCTTGAGCCACGCTTTCTGGGATCATCCCTGAACCTGTCACCGCTGATCATTCTGGTTTCGCTGTCCTTCTGGGGCTTCCTTTGGGGACCGGTTGGGATGCTGATTTCGGTGCCTGTCACCGTGATGATGGCCATCATCTTTGCGTCGGTGCCAGCGACACGCTGGGTCGCCGTGCTGCTGAGCCAAAACGGCGACAGCGTGCAAGAGGAATTCGGGCCCGTGGTCATGCCGACCACCGGGCGCACCACCGACCCTTCCTAAGCACGACAGGCAGGACAGCAGCACGCCGGCGCGCAAGGTTACGCGATCATGGCACGCGGTTTGCTGCTTTGCCTGCATGATCAAAAAACTTTCCATTCTGGCACTCATTTTCGGTGCCGTCGCTGCCGCGCAAATCGGTTTCAGCGGCCCAAGTGACACCGCAACGCCGTCAGCAACGCGGTTTTCCGCCAGCGATGTTCCCACGCTGAGTTTTGGGACTGAAGCGGCGCGTTGGATTCTGCCTGAATCTTAACGAACGTCTCGCCCGTCACTTCAGCCCTTGAGCCAATCGCCCCGGCGCGCCATCTTGAGTGCATGAGCCATTCCATCCTCCTGCCTGACCGCGCGCTGCTTGCCATTTCCGGTGACGAGCGTTTTTCGTTTCTGAACACGCTTCTCAGCGCTGATGTTTCACAACAGGTCGGCGATGCGCGTTTTGCCGCGCTGCTCACGCCGCAGGGAAAACTGCTGGCCGATGTGCTGTGCCTGACCGAGCAGGATCGGGTCCTTGTTGAATATCCCGCTGACAGCGAGTTCGCCAAACGCCTGCGCATGTACAAACTCCGCGCCGCGGTAGCCCTCGACCTGCTGGAAGACTGGCAGGTCACGGTCAGCGTTGACGACACGCCCACAGCGGCAACCGTGCGCTTTGCCGATCCTCGCGACCCCCGGCTTGGTTTCCGCATTTATGGCCCCGCCGCTGACTCAACAGCCGACACCGACCGCACACCCTATGACGCCGCGCGAATCGAGGCCGTGGTTCCCGAAGGCCCCACCGATCTGGAGCCCAACAAAGCCTTGCTGCTCGAAAATGGCTTTGAGCGTCTGCGCGGGGTCGATTTCCGCAAAGGGTGTTTTGTGGGTCAGGAAGTCACAGCCCGCATGAAATACCGCAACCTTGGCAAAAAACGCCTGATGTCGGTGACAAGCGCTGGAGCCGCGCTGGAAACCGGACACGCGATCATGGCCGGCGAGCGCACGGCTGGGATCGTGCTTTCCGTCGCAGGGGACCGCGCCCTTGCGCTCATACGCCATGAATTCAGCACCCAAGCCCTCAGCCTTCACGATTC
>CBFIEF010000006.1:0-115019 GCA_965661545.1 Alphaproteobacteria bacterium
ATGATTACGGGGCTTTTGCCCGGGATTGGCCCGGCGTGCGCGTGATTGACAAAGGACAGGTGCGTACTGGGCCCGGGCCAGCAAGAAATCGGGGATTTGCGGCCGCCAACGGTCAATTCATTGCCTATTTGGATGCCGACGACACGTGGTCTCCGGGCTATGTTGCGGCGCTGTTTCCGATCGCAAAGGTCGAGGGCTGCGCGTTTGCGCCAACGGTGATTGAGGCGCACGACGGCACGGAAATCTTGCGGGTTCCCAGTCCCGGTCAAGAGCGGTTGATGTTGCCAGATTTCGCCACGTGGGGAGCTTCTTTTCATCCGATGCATGCAGCAGGATTGCCGCGAGGCACGGCAGAGGGCCCGTTTTGGAGCGCACCGGCGCAAGACGTGATGCACGCGGTGGAAGTTTTGATGGCCTGTGGTCTGACTGCGGCGCTGGTGCAAGGCGTCAGCTACCGTTTGCGTTTGGGCGAAAGTACGGTGACCACAGCCGCAGATTTTTCCGACCGCCTGTCGTCTGCCTATGCCGCTTACGATGAGGCCTTGAGCAACACGTGGGCGCAGACTTTGTTTGCAGGAAAGAGCGCGTTGAACGACCGCTATCAGTCCGAGCGCGTCGAGGGCGAAAGCTTCTACGCATTTGTGGCCCGGATCAGCCGCGCCTAGCCGAGGGCTTGGACCCACTGATCCTGAGCGGTGACAAGCGCCAGCTCTGGTCCACCCGCCTGCTGCGTTGCTGTCAGCAGAGCGACCAGCGCGCTTGCGATCCGCTCGGTCCGCTCTGCCAGCGTTCCTTGTCCATGCAATCCAGCAGACAGCGCTGCCACAAAATCGCCGACGCCGTTGGGGTCGCGAGCAAAGCTGAGGCCCGGGTGGCGAATGATCTGATGCTGCCCATTCTCAAAACAAAGAATGGCGCGCTCGGATGAGGCAGACAGCAAGGTTTCGGCTGACGTAATCAAGCCGCTGGCAAAGCCGCCCGCGATAAGGGGGGCGAGAAGGTCGTCGATGGTCGATGGATCGTGTCCCGCCAGAGTCTGGGCTTCAAAGGCATTGGGCGTGATCAGCGTGGCGAGACTCGGGACGCGTTCCCGAAAAACGGTGACTAAACCCGGATCGACGTAGAGTTTGCCTTTATCTCCCATGACCGGATCGACGATGATTGGTAAGTCTGGCTTGCTTTGGCGAAGCTCCACTAGAAAATCAAAGATGGTCTGCGCCTGTCCAGATGTCGCAATAAACCCGGTTTGGACCGCACTGATGTCGTCGATCGCGCCTCTGCGTTCCAGCGCAGAAAAGAAATCTCGCAGTAAATCAGGGCCAAATACCTCGCCAACGGCATCAGAATACCCCTTGTGGTTGCTTAAAACCACGGTTGGCACGGCTATTACCGGGAATCCAAGCCGTTTGAGCGTAAAATCTGCCACGGCGTTTCCGACGTGCCCATACAGAACTTGGCTGGAGATTGTCAAAATTGTCATTGCTGAACCACTGGTCAAAAAACGTCGCAGGTGATTGAAGGTATGCCGGAGTTAGGCTACTCGAAAAGAGTATCACAAAGTCACCCGAAAACCGGGAAATCCCATGACCGAACAAAACACAACTGTCCAGCGACCTCTATCCCCTCATTTGCAGGTTTATCGGCTGCCGCTGTTGCCACTGATGTCTATCACCCATCGGGTGACGGGCGTAGGCTTGGCCTTTGGCACGCTGGTTCTTGCCTGGTGGTTCGCCGCCTTGGCAACCGGGCCGGGCGCCTACGCCATCTTCTCGGCGTTCATGATGCCTTTGGGCGGACTGGCGCTGCTTGGTTGGATGATTGCCATCGCCTATCACTTCTGCAATGGCATTCGCCACTTGATCTGGGATACGGGCCACGCGCTGGAACTCCAAAGTGCGGAGAGAGCCGGGTACGTCGTCTTGGCAGGATGGTTGATCTTGTCCGCGGTCATGGTCGGCTTGGCCTTGTTCTTCTGGGCAACATAGGACGCTAGGAGTCATCATGTCTAAAACATCAGCTTCTCCGTCGCTCAAGACGGCTCGCGGTCTCGGTTCAGCCAAAGAAGGCACCGATCATTGGTGGATGCAGCGCCTGAGCGCCATCGCCATGATGATCCTCGCACCCCTCATGATTGCCCTTGTGATCATGTTGATTGGTGAGGATTACGCCACCGCCGCAACCAAGATTGGCACGCCATTTTGGGGCGGTGTCGCGATTTTGTTTGTGTGCGCGTCATTTTACCACGCCCATCTCGGCTTACAGGTCGTGATTGAGGATTATATTGGTAACCATGCAGCTCGTCTCGTGACGCTTCGTGTTTTGCGCGGAGCCTTGATCGTCCTTGGATTGATCGCCGCGCTGTCCGTGCTTCGTCTTATGTTGGCTTGAGCCTCCCTGAACTCTTAAGGAACCCTTTCATGGCCACCTCTGAATATCAGTTCACCGACCATAGTTTCGATGTCATCGTTGTTGGCGCTGGCGGCTCAGGCCTCCGTGCGACCCTCGGGTTGGCTGAAGCGGGGTTAAAGACCGCAAACATCACCAAGGTCTTCCCAACCCGCTCACACACTGTTGCGGCACAGGGTGGCATCGCTGCCTCGCTGGGGAACATGGGTGAAGATGACTGGCGCTGGCATATGTACGACACCGTGAAGGGGTCGGACTGGCTGGGCGATCAGGACGCCATTGAATACATGACCCGTGAAGCGGTTCCAGCGATCATCGAGCTTGAGCATTACGGCATGCCCTTCTCTCGCCGCGAAGACGGCAAGATCTACCAGCGACCGTTTGGCGGCATGACCACCAACTACGGCAAGGGCGGTCAGGCTGAGCGGACGTGTGCAGCGGCAGACCGAACCGGTCACGCGATGTTGCACACGCTGTACCAACAGTCTTTGCGCGCCTCTGCCGAGTTCTTCATCGAATATTTTGCCATCGACCTGATTATGGATGCCGAGGGCAACTGCCGCGGCGTCATCGCGCTGAAGATGGATGATGGCACCTTGCACCGGTTCCGCGCGCAGCGGACGATTTTGGCGACCGGCGGCTATGGCCGGGCGTACTTTAGTTGTACAGCCGCGCACACCTGTACCGGTGATGGTGGCGGTATGGCGCTTCGTGCAGGCATTCCGACACAGGATATGGAGTTTGTGCAATTCCACCCAACCGGCGTTTACGGGGTCGGCGCGCTGATCACCGAAGGGGCGCGCGGCGAAGGCGGTATTCTGCGTAACTCCGAAGGCGAACGCTTTATGGAGCGCTACGCGCCATCGGCAAAAGACCTCGCGTCGCGGGACGTTGTTTCGCGCGCTATGACCATGGAGATCCGCGAAGGACGCGGTGCGGGTGAAGACAACGACCACATCATGCTGGATCTGTCGCACCTGCCACCAAGCCAGCTCGAAGAACGCCTGCCGGGTATATCCGAGACCGCTCGCATCTTCTCGGGCGTGGATGTTACCAAGTCGCCAATCCCGGTTTTGCCTACCTGTCACTACAACATGGGCGGCATTCCGACGAACTACCACGGTGAAGTGTTGCGCCCGACGGCGGCAGATCCAGACGCGACGGTTGATGGTCTGATGGCTGTTGGCGAAGCGGCCTGTGTGTCCGTTCACGGTGCAAACCGCTTGGGGTCGAACTCACTGCTCGATCTGGTGGTGTTTGGCCGCGCAGCAGGGCTTCGGTGTAAGGAAATGGTTGAGCCGGGCGCAAAGCAGCGCGATCTGCCAGCGGACGCAGGCGATAACAGCCTCTCTCGTCTCGACAAAGCGCGTCACGCCAACGGTGAAACTGGGACTGCGGACCTGCGGCTGGAAATGCAGCGCGTGATGCAGAACAACTGCGCCGTGTTCCGGACCGGTGAAGTGTTGAAAGAAGGTGTGGAGCTGATGGATCAGGCTTGGGACAAGCGCGATGATCTGCGCGTGGCCGACAAGTCGCTGGTTTGGAACTCCGACCTGATTGAAACCCTCGAATTCGATAACTTGATCTACCAGTCTTCGGCGACGATTAACTCCGCCGCCAACCGCGAAGAATCCCGTGGCGCCCACGCGCGTGAGGATTTCCCAGAGCGGGATGACGAAGATTGGATGAAGCACAGCCTCGCTTGGGTTGATGAGAGCGGCAAGGTGGAAATCACATACCGCGAAGTCATCATGCGCACGCTGACCAACGACGTTGCCGTCGTTGAGCCAGCCAAGCGCGTATACTAAGCGACCAGCGACACGACGAAAGAGAAGCATAGTTCATGGCTCAGTTCACTCTGCCGAAGAATTCACAGGTCAAGAAAGGCCTGCACTGGAAAGCCCCAGCCGACAAAATGGGCGAGAGCGGCAAGACGCGCGCGTTCAAGGTTTATCGCTGGAACCCGGAAACCGGGGAAAACCCACGCATCGACACCTATGATGTGCCGGTTGAGCGGGCAGGGCAGATGGTTCTCGACGCGCTGATCTGGATCAAGAACAACATCGACAGCTCGCTGACCTTTCGCCGGTCTTGCCGCGAAGGTGTTTGCGGGTCGTGTTCAATGAACATCGACGGTACGAACACGCTGGCCTGCACCAAAAACCTCGAAGACATTCGTGGTGATGTCGGCGTTTACCCGCTGCCGCACCGTCCGGTGGTCAAGGATCTGGTGCCCGACTTGGATCAGCTTTACAGCCAGCTGGCGTCGATTGAGCCGTGGCTGAAAACCGACAGCCCTGCGCCATCGCGTGAGCGGTATCAGTCGGTTGAAGACCGCGAGAAGCTCGACGGCCTGTGGGAGTGCATTCTGTGTTTCTCATGCTCGACCGCGTGCCCGTCCTACTGGTGGAACGGTGACCGCTACCTCGGCCCGGCCATTCTGCTGCAGGCGTATCGGTGGCTGGCTGATAGCCGGGATGAAGCAACGGGCGAACGCCTCGATGCTTTGGAAGATCCCTTCCGGCTGTACCGCTGTCACACGATCATGAACTGCACCAAGACTTGTCCAAAGGGCTTGAACCCAGCCAAAGCGATCACCGAAATCAAGAAGATGATGGTGGAGCGCCGGGGCTAGGGATAAGCTGAGGCTCCACGCAGGTATTTTCTGGAGTCTTTCCCATGACCATCGATCTATCCAACAAAACCGTCCTTATCACCGGCGCATCCAAAGGCATTGGCGCATCGGCGGCTGAGGTGCTGCATGGCCTGGGCGCGAACGTCGTCATGATGGCGCGTGGGCAGGCAGCGATTGAGGCTTTGGCGGCGAAGTTGGGCGCGGGGCGGACGCTTGCTGTGGCGGGCGACGTGGGTGACTATGCTGCCGTTAGGAGCGCGGTGGAGCAGGCTGTGGCGACCTTTGGCAGTCTCGATGTGGTTGTGAACAACGCGGGCGTTATCGAGCCTGTTGCTCGCCTTGAAGACTCAGACCCGACACAATGGGCCAAAGTGGTCGAGATCAACCTCATGGGCGTCTACAACGGCATGCACGCCGCGTTTGAGCCGCTGAAGGCCAGCGGCGGGACTATCATCAACATCTCGTCTGGTGCTGCGCTGAACGCGCTGGAAGGGTGGAGCCATTACTGCGCGACCAAAGCCGCCGTGCTCAGCCTGACCCGCAGCGGTGAGAAGGAATGGGGTCCACTGGGCATCACCGTGGTCGGACTGTCACCCGGAACGGTTGCAACGGATATGCAAGTGGTGATCAAGAAATCCGGTGTGAACCCAATCAGCACGCTGGAGTGGTCCGATCACATCCCGCCGGAGTGGGTGGCTCGCACCATCGCTTACTTGTGCACCGACGCTGCTAAGCCGCACGCGGGCACGGATTTCTCGCTAAAAACCGAAGAAGGTCGCCGCGCGGTTGGCTTGACGGCCTAAACCCCCGATGCGTCAGTCGGCAAACGCCTTTTCGATCACGTAATCGCCGGGCTGGTTGTTGGAGCCTTCGACCATACCGGCGGCTTCGCACAGATCGGCGCAGTCCTTCAGCATCTCCATCGAGCCACAGATCATCACCCGATCGTTTACCGGGTCAAAGCCCTCACTCTCCCCAATCTCGCGGAAAAGCGTGCCGTCTTCGATCAGGTTCGTGATGCGGCCCTTGATGGCATAGTCTTCGCGGGTGACAGAGGTGAAGTGAACCAGCTTGTCGCCAGCGACTTCTGACAGCATCTCATCATCGCGGATTTCGTTGATCAAGTCGGTGCCGTACTGGAGTTCGGAAATCTCTCGCGTGGTGTGGCACAGCACAACCTTTTCAAACCGCTCAAACGTCTCCGGCTCGCGGATCAGCGAGGCAAACGGCGCGATGCCTGTACCGGTGGACAGCAGATAGAGCGTCTTCCCCGGCTTCAGCGCGTCGAGCACTAGGGTGCCAGTGGACTTCTTGCCCAGGATGACCGTGTCGCCCTCGCCAATGTTTTGCAGGCGTGAAGTCAGCGGGCCGTCGGGAACCTTGATCGAGAAGAACTCCAGATTGTCATCCCACGCCGGGGACGCGATGGAGTAGGCACGCAGCAGCGGCTTGCCGTTCTCCCCCGGCAGACCAATCATCACGAATTCACCCGAGCGAAATCGGAAGTTCTGGGGGCGCGTCATGCGAAACCGGAACAGGCGGTCGGTGTAGTGCTGGGTTTCGAGTACGGTTTGTTCGAACATGGTGGGGTTCGGTCCTTAGTCTTGGTTCCACGGCAGGTGCGCCGCTTTCCAGCCGTTGAGAATGCCGCGACGACCGGATGCATTCTTTGCACCCTCAAAGCCGTCTGACACGTTGGTCAGGTCTTTATAACCCGCTGCCTTGAGCGCTTCTGCTGCCGCCATCGAGCGCACGCCTGAGCGACATAGCACGTAAATCGGAGTTTCCTGCGTCAGCCCTGCATCAGAAACTTCATTCAAGAAGTTGGGATTTTGCGAAGCATAAGGGAAGGTCTGCCACTGGATACCAACGCTGCGTTCAAAGGCAGGCCGGCCAACGAACTGCCATTCTGCGGACGTGCGAACGTCCAACAAGACGCCGTTGGGGGATTGTTGCAGGTCTTCATAGGCTTCGGCGGATGTCAGGGATTTGATCTTCACGCTGTGCTGATGACGCGCGTCCCAGATCGAGGGCGCTTTGCCAGACTTGGTGTAAAGCGCGTCGGGCGCAACGGCGGTTGCAGCGCGCCAAGCGGCTTCACCGTGGCGACTGACCAGATCATCGCTGAGGTGAATTTCCGAGAATCCGCATTGGAACGCCATGCGCGCCTGATCGGGAATCAGGTTGCCGGTGGCGATGATGCGAACGCCGTCACCACGCTCTCGCCGGACGCGCTTGGCAAAGGAAAATCCGCGTCCATCGTGGGAGTTGGGAAAGTTGAGCGTGACGCAGTTCCCTTCGTTGGCAAACGACTGTTCGTCCAAACACGGTTCGCCCGCGTCAACGGTCAATCCAGCCGCCGCGTCGCTGGCGTCAGCTTGGTGTTCAAAGCGCTCGCCCTGTTCCTTAAGCACCCACATAGACAGCCTCCTTAAACGGCTCTTTGCCAACCCGGGCGTAGGTGTCGGGGAAGCGTTCTTGCGCGCTGGCACGCAGCGTCAGATAGGTGTCGATGATCGTGGAAACTGCGCCGGTGACGTCGGCTTGGGCAAAGCCCGGGCCGAGGATATCGCCCACGGCAGCGTTCTCATCCGAGCGACCGCCGAGTGTGATTTGGTAGCTTTCCTTCTCGGCCTTGTTCAGACCCAGAATGCCGATGTTTGCCGCGTGGTGATGTCCGCAGGCATTGATGCAGCCAGAAATGTTCAACGAGATAGAGCCGAGTTCATCCTTGGTCTCCCGCTCACGCAGCATCGAGGACAGCTCCTGCGCCACCGGAATCGAGCGGGCCGTTGCCAGCGCGCAGTAATCCAGCCCCGGGCAGGCGATGATGTCAGAGGCTTCGCCGATATTATCTTCGCCCAGGCCAACCGCGGCCAGCTCTTGGTAGAGCGCCAGCAGGTCAGTGGCTTTGACGTAGGGAAATACCACGTTTTGCCGGTGCGTGATGCGCAACTCGCCTTGTGAAAATGCGTCGGCAAGGTCCGCCAACGCGCGCATTTGCTCGCCGGTCACGTCACCGGGAATGCCGCCCTTGGGCTTTACGGAAATCTGCGCAATTGACCAGCCGGGAACGCGATGAGCGGCAATGTTGGTTTTGACCCAGCCTTTGAACGCCGGATCTGCTGCGCTCAGGTCGATCGCCTCACCAGGCGCCATACCGGGTGTGCCTTCTTCGAACGCGTCTTTGATCCGTGCGTATTCGGCTTCAACAGTGGCGAACGGTGCGCGGTCGATGCCAGCGAGTTCTGCCTTTACCTCGTCGCGATAGTTCTCCAAACCCAGTTCTTCCACCAGGATCTTGATCCGCGCCTTGTACTTGTTGTCCCGGCGACCGTGCAGGTTGTAGACACGCAGCATGGCGTCCATCAGCGGCATCAGGTCCGCGAGCGGAACGGCGCTTTCGAACAGCTTGGCAACCCGCGGCGTTCGCCCCTGCCCACCGCCGACATAGACATCAAAGATCGGCTGGCCACCGTCGTCGACTTTTGCCCAAATACCGATGTCGTGGAACTTAATGGCCGCGCGATCGTCCGCTGCGCCGGTCACTGCAAACTTGAACTTTCGCGGCAAGAACGCGAATTCCGGGTGCAGCATGGACCACTGTCGCATGAGTTCTGAGATCGGACGCGGGTCAATAAACTCGTCCGCGGCCACGCCTGCAAACGGATCCGACGTCACGTTGCGGATACAGTTGCCGGAGGTTTGGATGGCGTGCATCTGGACCTCGGCCAAGTGATCCAGAATGTCCGGCGTATCCACCAATTTGGGCCAGTTGAACTGGATGTTCTGGCGCGTTGTAAAGTGCCCGTAGCCCTTGTCGTAGGTATCCGCAATGTATCCCAGCTTGCGCAACTGCTCGCTGCTCAGCTCCCCATACGGAATGGCAACCCGGAGCATATAAGCGTGCAGTTGCAGGTACAGACCGTTTTGCAGACGCAGCGGTTTAAACTCGTCTTCGCTCAGCTGACCGGCTAAGCGGCGTTCAACTTGATTGCGGAACTCGCGCGCGCGGGCTTCGACAAAGGATTGGTCGTGATCGTCATAGCGATACATGGATGAAGCCCCTTAGGCCGCTTGCGCGAATTCGATACTTGGACCCGCCAAGCGACGGACTTCGCGCATTTTAACCGGCACACGCGCGGTTGTGTCTTCGGGGCGCAGCGCGATCAGATAGGCGCCGACCACGGTATTTGCCGCCTCTGCCTGTTCCCCGGCCTGCGTGAGTTGATCGGTTTCATCTTTGCCGTAGCCGATGGCGGCGTCGTCGATGGAAGTGGACCAGCTTTGCTCTGCTGTCCAAAACACGATGTCGCCGTTGCGAACATCGTTGGCGGTCAGAATTGCTTTAGTCGTCAATGCAGCAGCCATGGTTAAGCAGCCTTTCGGAAAATGAAGGGGGGAAGCGCAGGTCGCTGGGCGCGCGACTGCGAACGTGTTGATTTGGTCTCGGGTGTAGCGTCGATGCCGGGAATGAACCGGACCTTCAGGCCGGCGGCGTGCGCGGCTGTGTGTTCGTCTTCGGCCAAGGCGCCGTTTCCGGATACAAGGCGCACGACTTGATGGCCCGCAGCGACATGGCGCAGGATCTCAGAAAAGGCGTTCAGCTCCAAAACCTGAAAAGTCGCTTCGCGGCGTGCCAGTTCCAGCACGGATCGGGCCACCATCGGTTCATGGAGCACAACCGCAGCGGTATCGAGCGCGCGGTGGCCAGCGATAGCCAGCAGATCCGCCTCACCAGATCCCGTACCAACAATCGTCAGACTGCCTGCCGGTTGGGTCTGTTTGGCCCCTGTCAGCAAGTCTGCGCCAAGCGTTTGTACCGCTGTTTCCGAGCTGAGGCGCTCAGAGCGCGCTGTGTTGAAAAAGCTGCGCCAAAAATCGCGTCGGGGCTGGCCGGGTTTCAGTGTCTGCGCAACATGACCCCTCAGACCCGCAGCAGTCCGGGCGATGAGGCCCAAGCTTGGCTCCAGCACGAACTCAATTTGCGCTTTTATGGAGCGTGCAAGGACGGGCGCGGTGCCTTCGGTGCCAATGGCAATGACCACGGGGTCACGATCGACAATCGCTGGCGTCGAAAAATCGGAAACCGCAGGCTGATCGGCGGCGCAAACCAAAACACCTTCGTGGCGCGCCTTGCGGGCAAGGTCAGCGTCAAGCTGCTCATCGCCGGTAGCGGCATAGGCGAAAGGTGCGTTGCGGGGCAAACTGAAGCACAGCGGGTTCTGGCGAATGAGGGTCAGGCCCTCAAGCTCCGACACAGCCGGCTCAAACGCTGACGCCACAGCAATCACGTTGGCTTCCGTTTTCAACAGCAGTCGCAGCTTCGCAGCGGCTTCTTCGCCACCACCAAAAACCACCAGTGGACGCGCATGTACGGTCAGGAATAAAGGAAAGGCTTTCATGGCACCCTCGGTTCAATACCGTCCCAATGTGCCAATTTCCTCAAAAATCACAATATGCAGGAAAAAATAAGCCTCAAATCACAAAAGGCGCGAGAGAGGCAGAATATTGTGCCACTTCGCGCCTTCAGTAAGGACTTTATCCTGCTTCCGGGATGCCGCTGACGACAGCGTGCTTCCCTGATGCTTCAGGTTTTAGCTGGTTGCAGCTGAACCCATGGCGTTTTTCAGAGCCGTGGACGGCTTGAAGGAAGCAACACGCTTCTCAGGAATGTTGATCGTCGCACCAGTGGATGGGTTGCGGCCCGTGCGAGCAGCGCGAACTTCTGACTTGATGGTCGCGAAAGAACCGACGGCAACATCGTTACCTGCAATCAGTTCGGACTGAAGCGCGCCGAGGAACGCTTCGATTGTTGCTTTAGCTTGGGATTCAGCGACGCCAGATTCTTGAGCGGCTGCGGAAACCAATGCGGTGAAAGCGGTTTTTGACATCGTGATAACTCCCTTGTGTCATGGTGTCGTTGCACCACCCCGAATGAGCTTTCGGTTTAATGAAACTGCCCAAAAAGAAAAAGACATTATGCGCATATTTGGGAAATTGGTGCTGTTTTATTGGGGATAGCCTCAATTTGTGGCCGGAATTGTGCAGTTTGGGCAAAAAATTACAGTGATTTTTGGCGTCGGCTATGAAGATTCGCTGTGACGCCCTGCGCTAGTTTCTTCGGAGACCCTCAACTGAAAGTCTCTAGGACGGCGAGAAACGCCTCACAAAATTGATCAGCTTTGGCTGCACCGACACCGTTCACCGTCAGGAATTCCTCTCTGTTCGATGGCTTTACCGATGCCATGTCGATGAGCGTTTTGTCAGAAAAGATGACATAGGGCGGAACACCGCGTTCGGCGGCGAAGGCTGTGCGGCGCTTTTTGAGCGCTTGAAGCAGATCCGTTGAGACATCCGCCTGAGCGGCTTGATCTTGCGTGGATCGGCGAGCCCGTTCTGCCCGCGGCTTGGGAATTTGATTACCGCGATATTCAAAGATCGCTGCGCCATCGAGGACGTTCTGCCCCTGTGTTGTGATCGACAGCCCGCCAAAGCCAGATACATCGCGTTCCAGCAAGCCACCACCGACCATTTGACGGAGGATGCTCTGCCAGAAGGTCTTGGCCTGATCCTGTCCTTGGCCAAAGTCCGCGTGTTGATCATGCTTGTTCGTGGTGTGCTTCTCCGTCGCTTTACCGAGTAAGAATTCGATTACATAAGTTGCACCAAAGCGGTTGCCGGTGGCATCAACGGCATTGAGAACCATCTGCGCGATATCGGTTCCGTCGGTTTTGTCATCTGGATCCAAGCAGAGATCACAGTTCCCGCAAGGCTTCGCTTCTTCGCCAAAGTAGGCAAGCAAAGTCTGTCGCCGGCAATCCGGCGCTTCGCAGTAGGCAACGAGTGCACTGAGGCGCGCATGTTCGCGGCGCAGGCGTTCGCTATCTTCGAATTCTTGGTCAATGAAACGACGGCGCAGATTGATATCTTGCGCGCCAAAAACCATCTGTGCGACGGCCGGCTCACCGTCGCGGCCTGCGCGACCAATTTCCTGGTAGTAGGCGTCCAGCGAGCCTGGCAAATCGGCGTGAAAGACAAACCGGACGTCGGCTTTGTCGATCCCCATGCCAAAGGCAATGGTCGCACAAACAATCAGATCGGGTTCCGTCATAAACGCTGCTTGCGTCTCGGACCTGTCTTCGGGCTTTAGCCCCGCGTGGTAAGCGCGGGCGTTGAAGCCCTTTGACGTGAGGAACTCAGCGTAGTCCTCACTGCTTTTGCGAGACAGCGTGTAGACAATGCCGCTGTTCCCCCGGTGATCATCCAGAAAGTCCAGAAGCTGGTCTTTTGCGCGCTGTTTTGCACGGACGGCCAAACGGATATTGGGGCGGTCGAAACCAGCGACATAGACTTCAGCGGTGCCACCGAAGATCTTCTGCACAATGTCTTGGCGCGTCGGCTCGTCAGCGGTCGCTGTGACCGCCGCGATGGGCGTGTTGGGGAAGGATGTCCGCAGCTGTGAGAGGGCGTCATATTCAGGGCGAAAGCTGGCACCCCATTGGCTGATGCAATGCGCTTCATCAATCGCAATCAGGCTGAGGCTGATTTTGCGCAAAGCAGAGATCATCCGCTCGGTCATCAATCGTTCTGGCGCAAGATACAGGATCGGCACTTCACCCGCCGCGACAGCGCGCCAGATTCGGACGTTTTCATCCCGGCTTTGAGCTGAGTTGATGCTGGCTGCATTGACCCCGGCGAGTTTAAGCGCGGCCACCTGATCCTGCATCAGGGCGACCAAGGGGGAAACCACCAGACTCAATCCGCCTTTTACCAGAGCAGGAACTTGGTAGGTCAGGGATTTGCCGGCACCGGTGGGCATGACGGCGAGGGAATT
Source organism: Alphaproteobacteria bacterium (assembly GCA_965661545.1). Taxonomy (GTDB): domain Bacteria; phylum Pseudomonadota; class Alphaproteobacteria; order UBA7985; family UBA7985; genus UBA7985. The sequence goes on from CBFIEF010000006.1 coordinate 12,879, forward strand.
CTTGCCATCGAGCAAATGATCGACAATCTGCTCCTGACCTCGACGGAAATCGTCGAAACCAAAGACAGTTTTGAGAACATCGTGCTTGTTGCCGAGACTCACGGTATCGACTCTCCCCGTATTTTGTGTGCTGTGACCGAGCCCGCTGAGCCGGGGTTTCCGCCCACGGTCCGTCGCATATTATTTTGAGGATGTTAAAGCACAGGCGCGTGCGCAACGGAATGACCGCAAAGGGCAGAACGGGGGCAATTTGGTCTTTGCTTCTGGGTAACTTTTTCGCCGCTGATCGACAGCAGCGCTAGGACGGGTTTTCCGCCTCCGTCTTGGCCACGGATTTGATGCCCTTAGCCAGAGAAAACAGGACCGTTGCCCCGCCAAGAACCAGAATGGAAAAGAGCGGCAGAAGGACGGGGCCGAACGACTCATAGACCGCACCGCCGAACACAGCGCCAAACCCCTGTCCACCAAAGAAAGCCGATGCGTTGAGTGCGAGTGCCAATTGCGAGCGGGGTCCAGAGGTCTGCACCAATCGCGACTGAAGCGGAGCCAGACACAGCGACCAGCCAAAGCCCATAAGGATCATCGCAGGGTAAGACAGCCACAGAATATGAGGAATGGTCCACAGAATAGCAAAGCACACAGCGGCGGAGGCCATACCGGCGATGATCGTTGAATCTCGCCCGAGAACTTTGAGGATTGGCGATGAGAAAACGTTGCCTGCTGTTGAGGCTATGCCGGACGCCAATAAGACCGGTATCACGGCCCATCGCGGTGTTTGGGTGACTTCCACCAACCAGAACGAGATCATCGCATAGGTCATGAATCCGCCGGTGATCAGCAGCAGCGTGGTAAGGATGGTCAGGGCCGTTGCGCGGTCGGCAAGAACCGCGCGAATGGATTTGAGCGTGGCGCGTGTTCCACGAATGCCCGCTGGGACGCCCCAGGCCAAGCCGATGACGGCGACAAAGGCAGAACCGCCTGACACAAACCACGCCGCCCGCCACCCTGCGGCGGAGCTGACGAGACTGGCAATAGGCAGCGCAAGGACCAGCGACGCTGTCAGGCCTGTAAACACCACGGACAAGGCGGCGGGGCGGTGAGATTCTGGAACCAAGGAGGCTGCGATAACGGTGGTTGTCGGCATGACCGAACATCCGCCTACGGCCATCAGAACACGCGCGATCATGGCCTGCTCCCACGTTTGGGCTAGCCCCAGGAAGCAGGCACCGAACCCTAGCAAGGACATTGAGAACAGCAAGACGGACCGGCGGGGCCAATGTCCGATGAGCACTTGAGCCAAAATAGCACCGACGGCAATCGCGAACGAGTAAGACCAAATCAGCCCGGCAATTGCGCCGCCGGACACATTCAGTCCTTCGCGCATTTCTACTTGCACGCCAATGATAGTCAGTGACCCCCAACTCGCGCAAAACTGCGTGAAAGCCAGAAGGATCAACACAGGCCAAGCACGTCCCATCAGGCCGTGTCCCTTCGTTGAATGTCGTACAAGAACCCTACGACTGTCAGGGCCAGGCACCCGACGGTAGGGGGTAAGTACGCAAGTTCTCTACGGATTTAGGCGAATTCACCTTAATCGGTCTAAACTCAAGAACGAACGCCCGTATAAAGATAGTATTTTCGACGAAACAGGCTGTATCTTAACAGTACCGTTCAGTCAGCCGACCAGTCAGTCCCATGCCACGGGCATAGCCATCGGCCCTCGGAAGGCCCAGCCGCCAAAAGGAACCTCACCCGCAAGACGAAGGCCTTTGAACCGTTCAAACAGGCGCGGCAGTACCACGTCAGCAATCAAGCACTTTGAAATCCAAGCGCCAGCACAGAAGTGCGGGCCAGCGCCAAAGGAGATCGCGTGGGTGCAATCTTGGCTGAGGTTGAACTGGTCTGGGTGCGCAAAAATGTCCTCATCCCGATTGCCAGAGCTGAACATGAAGAACACCCGGTCCTCGGGCATGAAATCAACGCCGCCATAGCTGTAATCCTGCGCAATGCGGCGAGGTGACATGCCGATGGGAGACATCCATCGGGCGTATTCTTCGAAAGCATTCATCCAGCTAGCTTGTCCGCTGGCAATCTTGTCCCGCTCGTTTGGGTGCGTGAGCAAGGCCCAGACGGTGCCTGCGATGGCGTCGCGGGTTTCATTTTGTCCGCCTGAAATCGCCAATCGGATATTAATGCCGTTCTGATCATCGCTCATGCCCGATTGATGCTGAACCGATAGAAGCGAGTGTTCGGGGTGTTGCAGAACCTCGGGCAGGCGTTCCAAGATGTGGTGGTCGATGGTCTCCACACAGGCCACACAGTGGGCTTCAACGGCTGGGTCGCCTGTGTAATTGGCGCAGCCGTCCACCATGCCTTGGCTGACCTGGTCCATGGTCTGCCAATCCATATTGGTCAGTCCCGTCACCAAGCAAAGCGCCTCACCGGCCAATCGGCGCGCTATATCGCGTGTCATGTCGGCTTGTTTGAGGGGGTGCAAGTCCGCGAGTACCCGGTCGGCCATGTCCTCAAACGCTTTGCGCCAGACCTCTTTGACGGTTCGGGGTGAAATCGCTGGGAAAATTGCTTTTCGCTCTGCGCGATGCTCCCGGCCATCTTTACGCATCATGTTTTGCCCCATCAGCTTGGTCATCAAGCCATCGGGCTGCACGGATGAGAAAATCTCGATCTTTTTCTCGTTCAGCGCAATGTCATCGCGCCGGACCATGAGCGTCGCCCCCAGTTGTGGAACAAACGCGATGGGCGTGCGTTCGCGCATTTGCTTGAGTGTGGGGTAGGGGTCGCGCCAGAAGGCGTCGGGGTCGATGTCGAAGGTAGTGGCATTGGACATGGTAACTCAAACCCCTTTTGCTCCGTTTTCGCTTCTCGGTCTTGAGACATTAAAAGACGTCTACGACTTCGCTTTTCGGGTTGTGGGTGTGCTCTCGATAGACCGTACCCTGCATGACGGTGAGAAAAAGCAGCCACCCACCGACGAGAATTGCAACCAACAGGTTCATGACAACCAGTTCAATACCACTCGCCACCGATCCAGCAGCTTCATAGGCAATGCTGATCAAAATACCAAAGATGAACAGCGCTATTACGCCAACGACGGCAAAGATGATGGTCACCAGCAAGGATGCAAAAACGAGCGGAAAGGCCACACCCTTTGAGTCGCCCCATCCCTGAACAAATCCATAGGGACGCCGTCGCATTGCGACACCGGGCAGGCAGTAAAACAGCCGAGTGAACAGGTAAAAGTAACCCAGTGCGACGGGGATGGCCAAAACGATCAAAGCAAGCATCCAAAACCCAAGCGTCTCAAAACCATCAGCCCAAATGCCAAACCCAATGATAACCACCGCGATCACAAGCGGGATGACAAGTAATCCGCAAAGCAAACCTATCAGCATCGAGTTCCCTACGTAGGGAAAGAACGGTGCACTGTTCGGGTCTTCGCCCATCAGCGTTCGAAAGATCCGGATGGACAGGAATAGCAAGAGGATGTTGGAGGCGATTTGCGCGTCAATGCCGAACAGATCCAGCGCGATGCCTTCGACCATAATGGCCGCGATAAGCAGAAACACTGATAATCTGATGTCGCTCCACCGCGTCGTGAATTCACGATATCCCATTTGCAAAATATTGATCGGTCCCATGGCTCTGATCCTCGATGTCGTAAGCATTCCGTTTCGTGAAAACTCCACCTAAATTCACAAACGGACAAGGCCCAATAGAAAATGACAGATTTTACGCGGTGGTTTCTAGGCCCACTTCAGGGGGTTAACTCCGCTGGGTCGGTCAGCGCCTCAACCAGAAAATCAACGGCAACTTTGATTTTCGTCAGCCGGTATTTGGGCTGCTGATACAGCAGATACGTGCCAGTCTGTTCATTCCGTGAAAGGTGGAGTTTGCCATCATTCAGGGTCACGGCCTGCAAGTGCCCGGCATCGATTTGCGGCTGCACGCCCCAGCTGGGCAACAAGGCCAGTCCGTGCCCAGCCGCTGCCTCTGCGCGCAACTCCTTGCCGATGTTACAGACAAAGGCAGGCTGGGTTTTGATTTCTGTCCAACCGCCCGCTGTTTTCGCCTGCCAATAGACGATCCTGTCCGGTCCACGGTAGAGCAGTGTTTGGTGATGCTGTAGGTCATCAAGCGTTTCAGGAATGCCGTGCTGGCTGAGGTAGTCTGGCGAAGCAACCAGCACGGAGCGGTTGCCGTTGAGTTGCCGGGCGATGGCCCGCTCGGGCGGGGCGGCGGTAACGCGGATAGCGATATCAACGTCATCATTGGCCAGGTCGATCAGTTGGTCTGTCAGCTCAAGATCCACGATCAAATCCGGGTAGAGCTGACGCAACCGGCGCAGCGCGGGCACCACCATGTATTGGCCATAGCCTGTAATCGCCGAAATACGCAGCGACCCCTTTGGGGCTGATAGCTGGTTTCGGACCAGTTCGTTAGCGTGGCGCAGATCGTTGATCGTCGGACGCACGCGGTCGAGATAGATTTGGCCCAGCTCCGTCAGTTTCACAACGCGCGTGGTTCGGCTGAGCAGCGTTACACCCAAGGCTGCTTCGAGGTCTTGCAAGCGACGAGACACAGACGACGCTGGAACGCCCAAGGCCTTAGAGGCCTCGGCAAAACTGCCCAACTCGGCAACCTTGATGAAGTATGAAATGGCGCGGAGTTGATCCATGCCCGTACTCCCAGCGGTGGATTATTGTTGTTGAAAAGACAATTTTGAATGCCAGTACTGTCGGTTTTCTTAGCTTTGTCATTCTATATATTTGCAAAATATCAATAATACAGCCTTTTGGAGCCGACAATGAAGGTCATTGAATACAACGCTATTGGTAACCCTGCCGACGTTCTTGAAATCAAAGACGTTCCGTCGGTTGCCCCCGGTGAGGGGCAGGTTCGGGTCAAGGTGCTGGCAACCCCGATTCACCCGTCGAACCTGCTGCAGATCAGCGGCAATTACGGCACCATGCCAACCTTCCCCGCGCACCCGGGCGCTGAGGGTGTGGGGCAGGTTGTTGAGGTTGGTGCCGGCGTAAGCCACTTGCAGGCTGGGCAGCATGTTTTGCTATCCGGTGTTGGTGGCACGTGGCGCGAAGAGATCACCGGTCCGGCTCAAGCCTTCATCCCCGTTCCCGCTGGTGATATCGAGCAAATGTCGATGACGGTCATCAACCCGCTGACGGCGCACTTACTGTTGAAGTCTGTGCAGGACTTGAACGAAGGCGATTGGATTATCCAAAGCGCGGCCAATTCCGCCGTGGGTGAGTACCTGATCCAGCTTGCCGCACAACGGGGCATAAAGACCATTAACGTTGTTCGACGAGAGAGCTTGGCCCCGCGCCTCAAATCATTAGGGGCAGACGTGGTTCTGGTCGACGGTCCCGATTTGGCTGAGCGGGCGAAAGCGGCGACCCAAGGCGCGGATATCGTCTTCGCCATTGATGCGGTTGGGGGCGATGTCTTCACGCGCATGGTTCAAAGCCTCAGCTATGGCTCCAAAATTGCCTGTTACGGCGTGCTCGCCATGCAGATGCCAACGTTGGATCTGATGGCGGTGATCTTCAACAATATTGCGGTGAAAGGCTTCTGGCTGGCGAAGTGGTTTGAAACCGGCTCACCTGAAGAAAAGCAGGCGGCCTTTGGTGAGATCATCCCGCTCATTGCCGGTGGCAAGCTGTCGTCTGCGGTTGATTCTCGTTTCACGCTGGATGAGATCAAGCAGGCTGTGACACGCGCTGGTGAATCAAACAGAGACGGCAAAGTTCTGCTGACCCCTTAGGTCGCCTTGAGCTCTGCTGCTCGAATAGAAATGAGAAACGGGGCGCAGGCTAAAAAAGCCTACGCCCCGTTTCTGCTTTTTCACGATACAGGAGACTGCATCGGGGGTTGTTCGTGGTCTCGATCAGCGCGCGGAGATGAGCATTTCATTGGCGTAAACACAGCAGTTTTCGGCCTTGAAGGTCATAAACATCTCACCAGTCGCAATGGGTTGATTACGGTCAACCTTCACCTTGGTGAGCTGCCCCGATGAACGCCCAACGACAAGCTTGTAGTTCCCAAAATCATCGACCCGATCGACGTGGAAAGGCAGGCAGTTTTCATCGCTCTTTGGGCTATCCTGCAGCAAGATATGTTCCGCTCGGATGCCCAGCTTCAGGGCTTCACTGGCAGCCCCTTGCAGGCTCGCTTCGACATTGATGGCGCTGCCGGCAACGTCCAATTGGTGATTCTGCTTCACAGTCGCCGGGAACACGTTCATGGCCGGCGCACCAATGAAGTAGCCGACAAACGTCGTGCTGGGCCGGTCAAACAACTCGCCCGGCGTCCCCATCTGAACGATGCGACCCTTGTCCATCACCATGATTTGCTCAGCAAAGGTCATGGCTTCGTTTTGGTCATGAGTCACGTAGATCAGCGTCGTCCGGTATTGCTCATTGATTTCTTTGAGTTTGCGGCGCAGGCGGAACTTTAGATCTGGGTCAATCACGGTCAACGGCTCGTCCATCAGGACCGCCGCCACGTCATCGCGGACCAAGCCGCGGCCCAGAGAAATCAACTGTTTCTGATCTGCGGTTAGCTTGTTGGCTTTTCGGTCCAACAGGTGTGTCAGGCTGAGCGTGTTCGCGACTTCTTCGACTTTGGTCTTGATTTGGTCCGAGGGTACATTCCGGCACACCAGCGGAAACGCCAGATTATCCCAAACCCGCATGGTCCCGTAAATCACCGGGAACTGAAACACTTGTGCGATGTTCCGGTCGGCAGTTTGAAGATTGGTGATGTCATTGCCGTCAAACAGGATACGACCCTGCGTGGGCTTGATGATGCCCGACATGATGTTGAGCATGGTGGTCTTGCCACAGCCCGATGGACCGAGAATGGCGTAGCGGCCACCGTCATTCCAAGTCAGGTCAAATTTCTCCAGCGCTTCGACGTTGCCGTAGCTGTGCTGGACGCCTTCGAGGTCGATACGTGCCATCAGTCTTTGCTCCCAAATGGTGACTTCACCAACGTCTCATCAGTGCCAAAAATGTAGAGCCAGTCGGTGTTAATTTTCACCGGGACCACCTCGTTCATTTTCAGGTCCACAACGCCTTCGACGCGCGCAATCATCCCGGTTTCGCCGCGGCGCAAGTGGATGATGGTCTCGGAACCAGCGATCTCGGACAGTTCAACGACGAATTCCAAGCCCCCGGCTTCGATGCGAATGTCGTTCGAGCGAAAGCCGACAATGCAGGCGCCTTCGTTCACGCCGCTGGTGTCAGCAGGCGCGGGCAGGTCGATACCCTCGGCAATATGGAATTGACCGCCAGTGAACGTCGCAGGCCACAGGTTCATGCTCGGGTCGTTGGTGATTTCAGCGACGCGGCACGTTGCCGGATGCTCAAACACGTCAACGGCAGGGCCTTGCTGAATGATGCGGCCCTCATCCATCACCAGTAGCGTGCCGCCAAACTGCATAGCCTCCAGCGGATCGGTAGTGGAATAGACGACGATGCCGTCCTTGTTAAACTCTGAATCGATCAGATCTTTGAGCTCTTCCCGCAGCTGCTCGCGCAGCTTGTAATCGAGGTTCACCAGCGGTTCGTCGAGCAGCAGGATCTTTGACGCTTTTGCCAGCGACCGTGCCAGCGCCACGCGCTGTTGTTGACCGCCAGAGAGCTCTTGGATCTTCCGCAGCTCAAAGCCTTCGAGGCCCACCTGCTCAATCGAGCGAGCCACACGCTTCTGAATCTCGTCCTTGGAGAGACCCTTCTTACGCAGCGGGAAGGCGATGTTGTTGAAGACGTTGAAGTGCGGGTAGTTAATGAACTGCTGATAGACCATCGCTACGTTGCGCTGCCAGACGGGGACTTTGGTAAAGTCCTCGCCCGAACTGCTAAGCGCGCCACTGTCGAACTCCGTCAGACCCGCGATGGACTTCAACAGGGTGGTTTTCCCCGCCAATGTCCGCCCAAGGATCGTGTAAAGCCCGCCGGGCGCCATCTCGAAAGAGACATCAGAGAGGTGGGTTTCCCCGCCGACTTCGAGTGAAATTTTGTCACCTACCAACATGATCTTACTTCAACGCTCCGGACAGGTTGCCCTTGGAGAGGAAGCGCTCAACGACGAATGCGACAAGCAGCAGCGGGGCCACAGAAATCAAAGCTGCGGCTGACAGGCTCCACCAAGGGGTAATTGAGGAATTCAACGCAACGATCCGAACCGGCAGTAACTGCACCTCGGTAAACGTCAGGATGAAGGAGAAAAAGAAGTCGGTCCAACCAAAGATCAGACAGAACATGGTCGCCACAACCAACCCCGGAATGGAGTTCGGCAGCACGACCTGGAAGAACGCTTGGAACGGGTTGCAGCCGTCAATCAGCGCAGTTTCGTCCAGCTCGCGTGGCACCTTGTTAAAGAAGTCCACCATGATCCAAACCGCAATCGGCATCAGCAGGACGATGTAGACCGTCACCAGCCCGGCAATCGTATCCAGCAGGCCGAACTTGCTCAGCATGATGAAAAACGGGATCGACAGCACCACCGGCGGCATGATCCGCTGGGAGATAAAGAAGAACGTGATGTCGTTGTTCTTCACGAACCCAAATTTGAAGGTGTAGCGCGACAAAGCGTAGGCCGCGAGCGTGCCCAGGGCGATCGAGATGGCACTTGCCAGCGTGGTCACCATCAGGCTGTTCATAAACGGCTCTGCAATATCGACCCCACCGCGCGCCGGGGTCCGCCACAGGACATTCCAGCCCTCTAGCGTTGGTTTGAACTGCAGCCACGGGATGTACTTTGCCCCAGAAGTGACCGAGGAAAAGTCCTTGAACGACGTACTCAGCGCCCACAAAAACGGACCGACAACAAAGGCCGTCCAGAGCGCAATCGCGAGATACTTCAGAGTGATATAGAAAGATCGCATCAGTCGTTTCTCCCAATAAACACGCGGATCAGAATGTTAACGATGACCGTCAGGCTGAGGATCATCACGATCAGATAGGTGAAGGACATGGCGGCGGAGTAGCCCATCTGGAACTCCCGCAGGCCTTTGATAAAGATGTAGAAACTGGTCGTTTCCGTGGATGTCCCCGGCCCGCCCGAGGTGAGAACGTAAATCGTATCCATGATCTTCGAGGCTTCGATCAATCGGATGATAATCGCGCCAATCGAAATCGGTGCCATGAGCGGGAAAGTCACGTAGATGAACTTGCGCAGCGGTCCCGCGCCATCGATTGAGGCGGCGAGGAAGGCTTCCTTGGGCAAGGAAAGCAGGCCTGCGAGCAGCAGCAAGAACATGAACGGCGTCCACTGCCAGACCTCAACAATGATCACTGTGACCTTGGAGAGCATCGGATCGCTCAGCCATAGCGGTGTGAGGCCAAACATGGACAGGAAATCGTTAACTGGCCCCAGTGACTCGTGAAACACGGTCTTCCAGATCACCGTCATGATGACGGGTGTGGTCATCATGGGAATGAGAAACAGGACGCGGAAGAAACGCTTAAACAGCACATCGCGCCATACCAGCAGCGCCAATCCAAAACCGAGGATGTACTGCAGGAAAACGGTCGTTAAAGAGAAAAAGGCCAAGCGGGAAAAGGCTTCCCAGAACCGGGGGTCGCTGGTGAACAGACGGACGTAGTTCTTGATGCCAACAAAATCCAAGCCCGGATTGTAGCTGTTCCAACCGGACAAACTCAGTCGGACCGTAAAGATCACCGGGAAAATCAGAATGGCGATCAGGACCAAGAGACCAGGCAGAAGAAACACATATTTATGGCCGTAGCGCATACTTTGTCTCCGAAAGTAAAAGAGTGATGGCCACCCCTTGGGAAGGTGGCCATCATCAGAGGTCAGGAAATCAACGGAGGTTGTCTTCCAGGGCTACGCCAACGGCGTATGCTTCGCGAACGTTGTCGACACCGACACGCTCGATAATCGCTTCCCACTCAGCCGCAACTTCATCGAGTGCTTCCTGTGGAGAGAGCTGGCCAGCCAGAGCTTTGGAGGTTCCGGTTGCAACTGCGCTTGTGAACTCAAAGACGCCTGGTACACGCAGTGGGAACACACGGTTTGTGCTCTTTTCTTCCATGTCCATGAGGGTCTCTGTGTACTCTTCTGCGATCTGCTGATCCCAACCCTGACGCTCAACGTAGATGTCTGGCACAAAGTCAGACTTCTTGAACGGGTTCACACCGAAACGACCAATGGCAATGTCTGCCTGGTGGTTCGCATCGTTGGAGAAGAAGCAAAGGTAGTCAAAGGCCAACTCGTGGTTCTTGGACTTCTTCGCAACAGCCGCTGCCCAGCCCCATACGATGTACGGTGCCTGGTTGTAGGTCTCGTCCCATGCGCCGGTTTCCCGGTTCCAGACACGATCTGCGCCCGGCAGAGGAGCAACACCAACCTTGTTCTTAATGGCGCTGCCGTCTTCCATGGCAGCAACGAAAGCATCATCCCAAGAGAAGCTGAACAGTGCTTGTCCGCCGCCGAAGGAGTTAATTTCGTCACCAAGGCTAAAGTTAATGCCACCCGGTGGCACGTAGTTTACGGCCTCAACCCAATCGGTCAGCGCCTCAACAAAACCAGGGCTGTTGATCAGCGGGGTCATGGTATCGAGGTCGAAGAAGAAGCCACCCGGCGTTGCTGGGTTCTTGGCGTAGGCAACCGAACGGCTAAAGAATGCCGCGTACATCAGGTCGTCTTTCTTCATGACTTCTGCAGAGCCGTATTCCAGCTCGCCATCGCCATCCCAGTCCCAGCCATTAAAGTACGCTGCGATTTCGGCGTACTCTTTCCACGTCTGTGGAACGCGCAACTCATTGCCTGTTTCAGCCAAGTACTTGGCCTGAAGCTCGGGGTTGTCGATCACGTCTTTGCGGTACTTGAGGTAATGACGGTCGCCATCGATCGGGAACTGCATCATCGTACCGTCCCAAGACGCCACATCGATGTGTGACTTGGTCACGTCCTGCATCTGACGCATGTTGACGTAGTACTCGGGCACGGGCTCGAGGTAGGCCATCCAGTCGCGGATGAAGTTCGAGAAACCGAAGACGATGTCGTACGGCGCTTGACCGGCTTGGAAAGGGATCATCGCCTTGGAGTACAAGTCACCCGCCGGGGTGTGAATGACGTTAACCTCTGCGCCCGTCAGCGCTGAAAATTGCTCAGCGTGCAGTGCCGTTGGCTCACCCATTACTGGAACAGCGTGGGTGTTGATCGTCAGAGTTTGGCCACTGTAGTCCTTTTGGGACATGGACTCATAGGAACACTCACCAGCAATATCGCCAGTGTTCTTAATGTGCGGGAACTGATCGCTCCACTTGTCACCAGCCGCGATACCAGCGGCGGTGACGCCAACCAACATGCTTGTGACTGCTAAGGTAATTCTCTTCATTTTTACCTCCCAATAAAAAGAGAAAGTGTTTCAGTGCTTAAGGCACCAAAACGGCTCGACCCTTGACGTTGCCGTCGTTGAGGTCGTGCAGGGCTTTATTCGCTTCAGAGAGTTTGTATTCGGACATGGAGAGCTTCACGCGCCCTCTATTGGCCAACTCCATTAACTCATAGAGCTCTGCCCAAGTTCCCACCAAGTTGCCGACGATCGTCTTTTCAGAGCTCACCAAATCAACTGTAGGAATCTTGATATCTTCACCGTATCCAACGATGTAGTAGTGCCCGGCTGCAGCCGTCATGTTCAGACCCATGCTGGTTGAGCCATGCTCGCCCACAAAGTCGATGACAGCCTCTGCGCCCTTGCCACCGGTCAAAGACAGGATGGCTTCATGTTCGTTGCCATCGATCAGCACGCCGTGATCCGCGCCGAGGTCCATGGCGTGAGTGAGTGCGTTAATCGATTTTTCCACCACGATGATATCTGCGGCACACATGGCCTTCAGACACTGGATTCCGATGTGGCCCAGTCCACCAGCACCGATGATCACACAGGCTTGGCCCGGCAGCAGATGACGGCTCGCCTTCTTCACCACGCGATACGCCGTCAGGCCCGCGTCTGAGAACGGTGCAACGTCTTTTGGTGCGAGGACGGATGGCAGTTTGATCAGGTTACGGACGCTGGTTTTCAGATATTCCGCGTAACCGCCTTCCTTGATGTTCAAGCCGGGGAATGCGCCGTCTTCCGCTTGCATGTCGTGACCTCGGCGACAGGACAGACAAGTCCCATCCGTGCCTGAAATCAGCGGGTGCAAGATCACAGGGTCGCCTACTTTGAAATTTGTCACGTCGGAACCGATTTCTTCGACCCAACCAGCATTTTCATGCCCCATGACGCACGGCAAAAGCGTGTTGTCAGGGTCTTGGATATGCCGCCACACCCCTTCGATGATGTGCAGATCGGTGCGGCAAACGCCTGCTGCGCCAATTTTCACGATCACGTCCGAAGATTTCACAATCTTCGGCTCGGGAAGATCCGCTTCTTGGACCCACAGGTCCTTCTGCATGGACGGATCGTATTCGTATAGAACCTGAGCTTTCACGGCTTTCCTCCTCGAACAGTTCGTTGGGGGAGAAGGTCGGTGAGAGCGCTAGACTTTAATATCGTAATACGTGTCCAGTTTTCGGCCAGACTCGGCAAAATAGTGTTCAGTTATTGAACAGAGCCATGGCTTTCGTGGATAAGTGGACTACAATAAAAGTCATCATATCAAGCAGTAACGTTGGGGATGGATATGAAGGATGACTCATCACAGACCCCGTCTGACGGGTTGGTCGAAGCGCCATTACTTAGCGCGCAGGTCGCTGAGAGTTGGGAGCGTTGCCAGTTTGCTGGACTTCGACGGGAAGACCCCCTGCGCTCCGTCATGCTCCATGCCTCAGAACTGCGCGAGAAGCGGGAGCAGAACAATGCGCTGATCCAGCTCGCGCAAACAGAACTGCAAGAACTGTTCTCGCAAGTCGCCGGTTCGAACTATGTCGTCGCCTTTGCGGACAATACCGGGACCATCCTCGAAGCCATCCACGACCAAGAATTCTCCTCCAGCAGCGCCAGCCGTATGGTGGTGCCGGGTTCGATTTGGCAGGAAGATATCCGTGGAACAAACGCGCTGGGTCTGTCGATCGCGACCCGTCGCGCTTCTGTGGTGGATGGCGGTGAACATTACTTGAGTCGTCTCGATCAAATCTCCTGTTTTGCCTGTCCGGTCCGCAATTCGCGCAACGAAGTGGTGGGGGTTATTGATGCCTCGACCGACGCCCGCTCGCGCCAGCGGCACACGCTGGCTTTGGTGAAGCTTGCTTCTGTTAATGTCGAAAACCGTCTGTTTCGATCCGAACACGCTGGCGCGTTGGTCCTCGGATTTCACCCCCGAAAAGAATACCTCAACACCACCAGCGCTGCTCTGCTGGCGCTGAATGAAGACGGTTTTGTGGTGGGGGCGAATGGCAGCGCGCAAGAGATGCTGCAAGGCTCAGATTTGAGCCGGCCGATCGCCTTTGAGAATCTTTTCGACGCGCGCTTCTCGACGCTGCTGCAGGAGGTGCTGACCCGAGGCACGGCGATGGTCAAAGACCACATGCGCTCGACGGTTTACTTCACCATCAAAGAAATCGGTCACTTGATGCGGTACATCAACAAGATCCATTTCTCAGCCCCTGAATCGCGCATTTTTGGCGGTGTATCAAAGGCGCCCAGCCAGCCAACACCTCAGCCAAAAGCTGCAACCGACGCGCGCGACCCGCAGATCCTCGCGCAGCTGGATAAGCTGGAAGAGAGCTTGGCAGATGGTGGTGCCTTGGTGTGTCACGGACCCTATGGTGCCGGAAAATCCGTCATTGCCCGCCAGCTTCTGACGCGGGTGTCGCCCGGCTCACCTGTCCTCGAGTTGGACTGTGCGCTGATCGATGGGCGGACGTACGAAGGTCTGCTGTTTGGCAACGGGGGCCGTCTCGGGTACTTCGAGCCTGATTTCATGTCGCCGGTGACGACGACTGATCCCCGCCAAAGCCATGATACGGAGATGTCGCGTGTCTTCTCCGGCAAGATCCAGAAATCGGCCAAGGGCATGCTGTACCTGCGCAATGCAGAGAAGATGCCGGAGAGAATGGCGGATGATTTGCTGCGTGTAATCCGTGCAATGGAAACACCCGATCCCGACCACCACAAGTTCCATATTTTGTTGCCAAACCTTTTGGTCCTTGCCTCGTCCCGTTCGCGTGAAGAGTTTGCAGAATGCGCCTCGCCTGCCCTGCGGGAGTTGCTCGCTGAAATCCCGGACGAACTGGCTGTTCCATCGCTGAATGAGCGTATGGACATCGATTACGTGATCCGCAGCACGGCAACCGGGTTGGATGATAGTAAGATTTTGACCGTGGAAACCGTGCGGTTGCTCTCGCAAACCTACTGGCCTTCGTCGATCCGGTCGATGCGAAAGACGCTGCGCCAGATCTTGCGGGCTAGCACCGATCAGTACGTCAGGCCCCAGCAGGTCGCGCCTTTCCTCTCCACTGAGGAAGATGAAGTACAGCCTTGCCCGTCGTGCTCGGACGGCGTGATCAAGCGGGACAAGTGCATGACCATCCGCCGGACGTGGCTGCAGAATGACGGCAACATATCGCTTGTTTCACGGAAGCTGGGGCTATCCCGAACAACCATCTATGCGCATCTGCCGACAAGCGACTAAGCTTCGAGGGGACGCACGCGGGATTTTGGTAATGATGGACCATACAGGATTCGAACCTGTGGCCTTCCGATTAGGAATCGGACGCTCTATCCGACTGAGCTAATGGTCCATCGCGGGGGCATAATAGGGTTTAATCCGGATGCGTCTAGGGCCGGATTACCAGGCCTTTGCGTCTTCCACCGCTTGTGTAAGCGCCTCGGCGATGGTTGGTTCGCCGGCGGAATGCCCTGCTTGCTGAATGACGCGCAAATCCAACGTTGGCCACAGCTCTTTGAGGGCAAAAGCGCCTTCGAGTGGGCAGATCATATCAAACCGACCGTGCACCAGAATCCCTGGCACGGACGGTGCGGACGTGAGCGCGGAGAGTGCGCCAGCGTGGATGTCGTCGAAGAAGCAATGGTGCGCGAGATAGTGCGCTTCGAGCCGTGCCATGCGCCATGCTCCTTCGGAGCGGCCAAAACCTCGGCTTCCAGCCAGAGAAGAACAAGCCGCCTCATAGTTCGCCCACGCTTCGCCCGCCGCCAGACGAACAGTGGTATTTCGGCTGCCAAGCTGTTGCAGATAGCCCTCGAGTGGCTGGTCCCGCAAATCTTCAGGCAGGGCGTTGAGCCATGCTTGGTGGGCGTCGGGGTAGAATTGCCTGAGGCCATCGAGGAACCAAGCGCGATCCCCCTCTCGGCCCAAAAACAGGCCGCGCAAGATCATGCCCTGAACCCGGCTTGGGTGCGTACCAAGGTAAGCCAGCGCCAACGTCGCGCCCCATGAACCGCCAAAGACCAGCCAATCAGAGAGGCCGAGGGCCTCTCGCAGCGTCTCGATATCAGCCACCAGATGCGGCGTTGTGTTGGCGTATAGCCCGCCGGAGGGAGTCGATTTTCCTGCGCCGCGCTGGTCAAACTGGATGATGCGATAGTGATCGAGATCGAAAAAGCGCCGGGTCCACGCGTTTGAACCCGCGCCCGGTCCGCCGTGCAAGCAGACTACGGGCACGCCGTCGGGGTTCCCGGCTTGCTCGTAGTAAAGCGTATGGCCATCTGAAACGGCCAAATAGCCGCTATCATAGGATTGATAGCGGGGATGTTGCTGAGAGTGTTCGACCTTATCCATGCTTCACCCTATATCAGAGCTAACGCTTCACTTCACGAAATGAGATACGCCATGAGCACTGCAAACACGGCTGACGACCTGCAACTGGAAAACCGTGTTGCGACCTTGTTGGACCTTGCAAAGAAAGTTGGGGCCGATGCAGCGGACGCGACCGTCTTTGGCAGCGATCAGATTTCTGTGGGCCGTCGCTTGGGACAGGTTGAGACGCTGGAACGGGCGGACAGTGCCGGTGTTGATTTACGCGTGTTCGTCAACGGACAGATTGCACAAGTCAGCGGCAGCGACTTGACCGATGGCGGTTTGGAGCGGTTGGCAGAACGGGCTGTGGGCATGGCAAAATATAGCCCCGCCGACCCGTTTGCTCAGCTTGCAGACCCGGATCAGCTGGCGACGGATCTTCCAGTGCTTGAGACTTGCGATCCTGTGGAACCCAGTACCGAGGACATGCTGAACCGAGCAGCAGAGGCTGAGGAAGCCATGCTCGGGGTTGAGGGGATTACGAACTCTGGGGGTGCTTCAGCAGGTTGGACGAAATCTTCGCTGGTGATTGCCACGACCAACGGTTTTTTGGGCAGTGTTCAGTCAACGCGCCAAGGTCTGTCGGTAAGTGGCATCGCAGGCGAGGGCGAAGCGCAGAAGCGGGATTACGACTACTCGCTCGCAGTGTTCGGTGAAGACCTGAAAGACGCGCGTGAAATTGGCCTTGAAGCAGGCCGTCGCTCCGTCCGGCAGCTTGGCGCGAAGCAGGGGGCTACGGCGCAGGTTCCAGTAATTTTTGAGCCTCGCGTCGCGGTGCGCATGTTTGCGCTGCTGATGGGGGCGATCAATGGGGAGTCCGTGGTGCGCGGCACGTCTCTGCTGGCGGATCATGTCGGTAAGCCTGTGATTGCACCGGGGCTTTCCGTGTTTGAGGATCCGTTCAGAGAGCGCGGTCAGGGCTCGCGACCTTTTGACGGTGAAGGATTGCCCGTGCGCCAAAATACGTTGTTTGATCAGGGTATTCTCACCACACATCTGCATAACCTCGCAACGGCTAAGCAGGCTGGCGTTGAGCCAACGGGCCATGCAAGCCGAGGCGGCGCTTCGGTCGGGATCGGTTACGCCAACGCGTGGTTGTCGCCGTCGGAGCTTTCTGTTGAGGACATGCTGAAAGACGCGGGTGTGGCATTCTACGTCACCTCCCTGATGGGGCAGGGCGCGAATATGATTACGGGTGACTACAGCCAAGGCGCCACCGGTTTTTGGGTGCGCAATGGCGAGTTGGCGGAGCCGGTTGAAAGCATGACGTTGGGCGGTAAGCTGCAAGATATGTGGATGGCCATGTCCACTGCCAGCGACTTGACGTGGTTTGGCGGTATGGGGGCGCCCACGTTGCAGATGACCGGCTTGACGATCGCCGGAACCTGATTTAGCGGTCAGGCAGATGGTCCTGTTGCTGCTCTATCGCTTCGTAACATTTCTCGCTGCACCCTTTGTTGCGCTGGCGCTACTGCTGCGCGGTGATGGTTTTAGAACAGTGGGGCATCGCTTGGGCTTTGTGCCGAGTAAAGCGCGCGCAACGCTGTGGTTTCACGCAGCTTCCGTCGGTGAATTTCGCGCGCTACAGCCTTTGATCGAAATGGACTGGGACCGCGATGTTGTCGTGACACTTCAGAGCCGCCAAGGCCTGGCTGTGGCGCGGCAAGACTTGGCCCCTCATTTCGCAGTTTTACCCGCCCCGCTGGACGCGCCCTTTACCACTTCAGCTTTCGTCCATCGAATGAAGCCGGCGGCTTTGGTTCTGGTCGAAAGCGAGCTTTGGCCGGGTTGGATGGCGACGCTCAACAGTCGGCGTATACCCGCTGTATTACTGGATGGCGCTGTGTCGGAAACCAGCGCTCGGCGTTGGGGACAGTTGACCGGCTTGGCGCATCCGATTGGCGATGCTTTGGCCCAAGTCACGACGAGCAGTCAGGCTAAGAAACGGGCGCTCGACGCCGTGGGTTTCGGGCCTGCAACTCTTGCTCTACCCCTCAAGCTCGCTGGCGAAGCTTTGCCAGTCGATGCTTCTTTGCATCGGCAATGGGTCGAGTGGCGCGGAACCGCGCCGCTCGTCATTTTGGCGAATGCCCACCGGTCGGAGATTGATGCGCTGAAAGCGCTGATTGGTGACGTGGATCCAGCGGCGAAGTTCATCATTGCCCCGCGTCATCCGGATCAAATCAACGCCTTTCAAAGAGCCTTTGGCGCGGCGGATGAGCAGCTGGCCTATTGGACCAGCTTCGGCACTTTGGGCTCGCTCTATGCCTTAGGCGGAACCGTGGTGATGGGGGGAGGGTTTGATGACGAAATCGGGTCTCACAATCCCCTTGAGGCGCTGCGAGCGGGGTGCGCCGTGGTTCGAGGGCCCCACGCGGGAAAGCAGGCGGACGTCATCACTTTGCTGGAACAGCACGGGATGATTACGGTAGCTCCGGGTTGGCCCAAGACAACTGCGGATATCGAGGAATTGGATCAGCTTGCACGCACTGCATTGCAACAGGCGCGCTGGGCCATCGAAACCGTGCTTTAGAGCAGAGAGCCTTGGTCGTCCGCCGGAGGGCTCGGCTTTTTTGGGCGAGAGGCGGGCTTTACGGGCGGCTTGGGAGTTCCCTCCGGAGCCGCAACCACGTCCACGGCACCATCGATAAAGTGCAGCTTCAGCCCCATCCCGTCTTCGACTGCGCCGGCGCGCGGAACCACTTCACCATCGGCAGTACTGACCCAAACATAGCCTTGCTCCAGCAATCGATCCCGGCTTTTGGCAAATGAATCCAGCAGGCGCTGAGCGTTATCGAGGGTTTGCTTATACTGTGTCAGGCTTCGTGTGCTCGCCTGCAGCAGGCGATCGGCGAAGCGCTGGGCTTGCACATTTTGGCCAAGCGTTTGCAGCCGCTGCCGAGAGGCCCCGCGGAGGCGATCTCCCAAGCTGCTGGTCTGCTCCGCCATGCGGTGCAGTTTTTCGCGCGGATGTCTGACTTTGGCCGACAGAGTATCCAACCGGCTCTTTTGCGCCCGAATGGCCGTTTCCAACGCTCGATCCAGCCGCTGGTCGAGCACGTCCAATGATTGCAGACGCTGATGTAGCAGCCGGTTTGGATCACCTAAGCCACGCGCCAGACCGGAAAGGTCGGATTGCGCCAGCGTGACGCGGCGCTGTAGCCCACGACCCAAACGCGAGCCAAATTCTTCGATACCGAGCAAAAGGTCTGCGCGCACCGGGACGGCCATCTCGGCCGCACCTGTTGGCGTTGGAGCACGACGGTCGGCGACAAAGTCGATCAAGGTCGTGTCGGTTTCGTGGCCCACAGCGGAAATGACCGGAATGGTGCTTTCGGCTACAGCGCGCACGACGGCTTCTTCGTTGAAGCCCCAAAGATCTTCGAGTGATCCACCACCGCGACCGACAATCAGGACATCGGGACGCGGAACGGAGCCCTCGGCTGGCAACGCGTTAAAGCCGCGCACCGCTTTGGCAATATCGGGGGCGGCTTTTTCGCCCTGAACCGCCACGGGCCACAGAATGACGTGGCGCGGAAAACGGTCGCTGACGCGGTGCAGTATATCGCGAATGACGGCCCCGGTCGGGGAAGTCACAACGCCAATAACCCGAGGTAAGAACGGAATGGGCAGCTTGCGGTCGTTGTCAAACAGCCCTTCTTCCATCAGCCGTTTGCGACGGTCTTCGAGCAGCTTCAGCAGTGCGCCTTCGCCCGCCAGCTCCATCGATTCAATAACGACTTGATACTTTGATCCGCCGGGGAAGGTGGTCAGCTTGCCGGTGACGATGACTTCCATGCCTTCTTCGGCACGGATTGACAGCTTAGAAACCGCGCCGCGCCAACAGACGGCATCAATCACCGCTTTTTCGTCCTTGAGCGTCAAATAGAGATGCCCGGAGCGGTGATAATTAGGCCGCGAGATTTCCCCGCGAATGCGCACGCGGTCAAAGGTCGTCTCAACCGTCCGCTTCACCGCTTGCGCGATTTCCGTAACGCTGAATTCGGGAGCGTTGGAGGCTTGGGGGGCCTCTTTGTCATCGAAGTCGAAAATGTCCATAATGTTGGCTTAGCAGGTCAGCGACGCTGGGCAAAGAACCGCTTGAGGACTTCTCCACAGCGGCTTTCCTCAACACCAGCGATGACTTCCGGCGCGTGGTGGCAGGTTGGTTGCGAGAACACGCGCGGACCATGGTCTACGCCGCCAGATTTTGGGTCTGGCGCGCCGTAGTACAGCCGACGAAGCCGGGCCAGAGAAATGGCACCGGCACACATGGGGCAGGGCTCTAAGGTAACGTACAAATCGCAGTCATGGAGCCACTTTGAACCAGTTTTCGCCGTTGCTTCACGGATGGCGAGCAATTCGGCGTGCGCGGAGGGGTCTTGGTCGCCCTCGACTCGATTGCGTGCGGTGGCAATGATTATCCCGTCGCGCACAATCACGGCCCCCACCGGGACTTCCCCCGCCTGTTCTGCCTCTCGCGCGGCGGCAAGGGCGTCTTCGATAAAGGCAAGGGTCATGGCGGCGACTAGACCTGTGTGCCGCCAACAGTAATAGCGTCGATCTTACAAGTCGGCTGTCCGACCGTCACCGGCAGGCTTTGGCCGGCCTTGCCACACATGCCTACGCCTTTTTTGATGGCCATGTCGTTGCCGACCATGGAGACGCGGCGCATGACCTCAGGGCCATTGCCGATGAGTGTTACACCCTTGATCGGTTCCGCGATCTTGCCGTTCCGAATGCGGTAAGCCTCCGTAATTTTGAACGTGAATTGGCCGTTGGTGATGTCCACTTGGCCACCACCAAAATCGACGGCGTAAATACCGTCTTTGACCGACGCAATGATTTCAGCCGGATCGTCGTTTCCAGCCGCCATAAAGGTGTTGGTCATCCGTGGCATGGGTGCGTGTGAATAGGATTCACGCCGCCCATTGCCCGTCGCCGCAACGCCCATGAGGCGGGAGTTCATGCGATCCTGCATGTAACCGACCAGCCTGCCGTTCTCGATCAGCACGTTCCGCTGCGTCGGCGTGCCTTCGTCGTCGATGGCGAGCGAGCCTCGGTGATCGGTCAGCGTACCATCGTCGATGATGGTCACGCCGGGGGCAGCGACCATCTCACCCATCATGCCCGCGTAGAGCGAGGTTTGTTTGCGGTTGAAATCGCCTTCTAGGCCGTGGCCCACCGCCTCGTGCAGCAGCACGCCGGGCCAGCCGGGACCGCACACAACAGTCATTTCGCCCGCAGGCGCATCGACGGCTTCGAGGTTCACTTCGGCTTGGCGAATGGCTTGCTGGATTGCTTCTTCCCACGCCAACTCGCCGATATGGGGATCGAGCGCTGTGCGGCCACCGAGCGCAAAGCCGCCCGCTTCGCGCTTTTCACCGTCCTGGAGCATCACCGAAACGCGCATGGACGACATGGGCCGGGAGTCGCTGACGCGAAAACCGCCCGGGCGCAGGATGGTGACATCCTTGTGTGCGGTGGAAAGTGCCACGGTTACCTGACGCACGCGAGGGTCCGCCGCGCGTGCGGCGGCGTCGATGGTCTGTGCTAGGGAGACCTGGCGTTCGAACGATGGCCCAGACTCGATCACGTCTTCGTCGGTGTAGGGGCGCTGGTTGGTGCCAGATGGATCCACGGCGAAACTACCGCCGCCAGATTTGGCTGCAGCAGCAGCGGTCTGCCCGGCACGGACAAGCGAATCTTCAGTCAGGCGATCCGAATGCGCGTAGCCCGTTAGCTCGCCCGCCACGGCGCGCAAGCCAAAGCCGCGATCCTCGTCATAGGACGCGCGCTTGAGCCGTCCATCGTCGAAAACCAGCGTTTGAGCCTTGGAGTGTTCAAGGTACAGCTCGCCATCATCAGCACCGGAAAGCGCCGACTCCGTTTTTGTCAAAGCAACATCGGGGTCGAGGTCGAGGTCAGGAAGCAGCGGCAGGCCCATATTCAATCATCCTAAGCAAAGGTGCGTTGCAGAGTCAGGTAGGCTCTGCGGTCAGCATTGCCAAGTGTAACGTTTTCTAAAGCCACGAATAGCAGATTTCCCGCGTCAATACGCCCTGCGGCTCACCTATGACTTTGCTTGTGAAAGTATGTCGTCTAAGAACATCTCGAAGCAGGCGGAAGACGGCATGGTTTCTCCCATCCGACCCCGCCAATTCGCTTAACATTTTAACGGCAAGTAGACAGGTCCCATGGTGCGGATTTTCAAAACGTTCATGCTCGCGATGTCACTCTTTTTGATGACCAGCGCAGCGGCCCAAGCTCAAGTTACGGTACAGGGCGTGCCCGTTGAGCGTGGTCTTGGCTTCCAAGACCCTGCAACTCCAATCATGGAGCGTGCAGTAGCACAGTACAATGTGCTGATTCTTCCGATTATGGCAGCGGTGACGATCTTCGTTCTCGTCCTTCTGCTGTGGACATGCTGGAAGTTTCGGGAGCAAGAGGGTCGCCAGCCAAGCACAGTGACCCACAACACGATGATCGAGGTGGTTTGGACAGCGGTTCCGATCCTTATCCTCGTTGTCTTGTTCATCCCGGCGATGCGTTTTCTCTACTTCAATGAGAACGGTCCAGACATGCTGATCAGCGGTGAGCGCGGCTATGATAAGCACGCTGAGCTGGTGATCCAAGCTACGGGAAACCAGTGGAACTGGTCCTACGAATACCTGCTGTATCGGGACGAGAACGGTGTAGAGACCGATGTTTCTGGCATCGAGTTTACCGCCAACATGCTCTCCCGCGACGCTTTGCTGGCCGATACTCGTCGGGACCAAGGCCTCTATAAGGGCGAAGCTGATTACCACCTGGTCATTCCGACCAACACGGTTGTTCGTTTCAACGTAACCGCATCCGACGTTTTGCACGCTTTTGCGATGCCAGCGTGGGGTGTGAAAATTGATGCGATCCCGGGTCACATGAACGCGACGTGGGCTTTGGTTAATGCAGACAAGGCTGGCCTGTACATCGGTCAGTGCTCGGAGATCTGCGGCGACCGGCACTCTTTCATGCCAATCGCGGTTGATGCATTGCCTAAGGACGAGTTCCTGACGTGGGCGGCAACGGCCAAGCAAGAGCTTGAAGGTGGCGCTATCGGCCCATCCCTGCCAGCGGTTTACGACAACCAAGTCGCAGCAGCGAACTAAGACAGACCGTATTCGGGGCTGAAAGGCGACGTTCTTTCAGCCTCATACGACAAAGAATACAGGCCAAAGATTCAAGGAAGAGACTATGGCTTACGCAGCAGATCACGCAGCCGATCATCACGATCACAAGCCCAACCCATTTTGGCGTTGGTTTGGTTCTACGAACCACAAGGACATTGGTACGCTGTACCTGGTGTTCTCCGTTATCACTGGCCTTATTGGTGCAGCACTTTCCGTTGTTATGCGGATGGAGCTGTCCGAGCCGGGTGTAGAATTCCTCGTTCGCGCCGATGGCGAGCCGAACGGTCACTTCTGGAACACCATTATCACCGCCCATGGCGTTATCATGATCTTCTTCGTGGTCATGCCCGCGCTGATCGGTGGTTTTGGTAACTGGTTCGTTCCGCTGATGATTGGCGCGCCGGATATGGCGTTCCCGCGGATGAACAACATCTCGTTCTGGTTGCTCGTTCCTGCTGTGATCTTCGGTATTTTGTCCGCGGTCGTCGGTGGCGGCGCGGGCACAGGGTGGACCTTCTATCCACCGCTGTCGGTCACACAGCCGGAAAGTATGTCGGTGTCTCTTGCGATTTTCGCGCTCCACATGGCGGGTGCATCATCGATCATGGGCGCGATTAACTTTATCACCACGATCCTGAACATGCGCGCACCGGGCATGACCCTGCACCGCATGCCTTTGTTTGCCTGGGCGATGCTGGTTACGGCATTCTTGCTGCTGCTAGCGGTCCCAGTACTGGGTGGCGCGATTACCATGCTGTTGGCTGACAACGCGCTGGGTACGTGTTTCTTCTGTGCTGAAGGTGGCGATCCGGTTTTGTTCCAGCACTTGTTCTGGTTCTTCGGTCATCCTGAAGTCTACATCATGATCCTGCCGGCTTTTGGTATTGTAAGCCACGTGATCAGCACATTCTCCCGCAAGCCAATCTTTGGCTATCTCGGGATGGCTTACGCCATGGTCTCCATCGGCTTTATCGGCTTCGTCGTGTGGGCTCACCACATGTACACCGTCGGCATGCCAACCAACGTGCAGGCGTACTTCACGCTCGCAACCATGGTTATTGCCGTACCAACTGGTATTAAGATCTTCTCTTGGATCGCGACCATGTGGGGCGGCTCGCTTCGCTTCACCACGCCGATGCTTTGGGCGATTGGCTTCATCTTCCTGTTCACGCTGGGTGGCGTAACAGGCGTGATGTTGTCGATGGCACAGTTCGATAAGCCGCTGCACGATACCTACTTCGTGGTTGCGCACTTCCATTACGTACTGTCCATGGGCGCGGTCTTCGGGATCTTCTGTGGTTGGTACTACTGGATCGGCAAAATGTCGGGCCGTCAGTACCCAGAGTGGGCCGGCAAGTTGCACTTCTGGACGTTCTTCATCGGTGTAAACGTAATTTTCTTCCCGCAGCACTTCTTGGGCATGCAGGGGATGCCGCGTCGTTACATCGACTATCTTGATACCCAGGCGTTCTACAACATGATCTCAACGTGGGGTGCATACCTGTCGTTTGGTTCGACGCTCTTCTTTATTGGCATCGCGATCTACACTTTGGTTGCGGGTCGCCGTGTTGGTGACAGCTACTGGGGTGATGGTGCCACGACGCTGGAGTGGACTGTATCGTCTCCTCCTCCATTCCACACGTTCGATGACCTGCCACAGATTGAACCTGAGGCCGCTCACTAAGGGCAAGTATGACGACAATCGTCGACGATAAGAACGCAGCCGCTGATGAATCCTCAAAGATCACAGCCGCTGAGTTGAGTGAAAAAGACGCGCCACAGAACCCCTCTGTGGCGCGCGCTTATTTCCAATTGCTGAAGCCGCGTGTGATGACGCTTGTGGTCTTCACCGCTGCGGTTGGTCTCTGGCTCGCGCCAGGTCAAATTGAAGCGTGGCGGGCTGTGCTCGGCTTGGTCATTTTGGCCATTGGTGCCGGGGCTTCCGGCGCGCTGAACATGTGGTACGACCGTGACATTGACGCGGTTATGTCCCGCACGGCCAAGCGCCCCATTCCCAACGGTGATGTAACGCCAAACCATGCACTGATCTATGGTCTCGTGCTGTCGATTTGTTCCGTGGTTGCGCTCGGTTTTGTGACCAACTGGGTCTCAGCTGGCATCCTCGCGTTTACCAATGCGTTTTACGTTGTGATCTACACTATGTGGCTCAAGCGCCGGACCGCGCAAAACATCGTCATCGGCGGTGCAGCGGGCGCGTTTCCGCCAATGATCGGCTGGGCGATGGTTTCGGGTGACATCACATGGGTCGGCTTCGTGCTGTTCAGCCTGATTTTCCTGTGGACCCCGCCCCACTTCTGGGCTTTGGCGTTGGTCAAGGAATCCGAATATGGCGCCGTGAATGTTCCCATGCTGCCAAATGTTGCCGGCGCTAAGGAAACCAAGCGTCAAATCGTGATCTACACAGCGGCCATGTCGCTGACCGGTTTGGTGCCGTTCCTGCTGGGTGCCGCGGGCTACATCTACTTTGTCGTGGCTTTGGCTTTTGGCGCTCTGTTCATGGTAAACGCATGGCAGTTGATGCGCGGCGATTCGCTCGCCCCCGCCAAGCGGATGTTCGGCTATTCTATCTTCTACCTCTTCCTGATGTTTGGCTTATTGCTGTTCGATGCTCGAACGCATGTGAGCCTGACTTGGATCTAAACCCTGTTTTTGTTGGAGGCCGTCGAAAATGGCAGACAAAAAAGACGATAAGCGCCCCGAGTGGACTAAAGGCCGGTCCAAGGGCAATTGGATTATCCTTGCGGTGCTCGTGGTGTTCGTTGTGGGCTGGTACGGTTTCTTTCTCGCAAACACTGCTTCGCGTGCGGCGGGCTAAGACCGGATGACAGCGCAGCAGCAACAGCCTCGCTCCACACAGTCCAAGAACACGCGCGTTCTGCTGATGACCTTGGGCGTGATTGGATTCATGTTGGCTCTGGTCGCTACCGCGCCCGCAGCCTACCGCAAGTTCTGCGAAATCACGGGTATTTCAGGAACAACGCAAGTTGCGAGCGCTGCGGAGCTCTCCGATGCCCAGCAGGCCGCGCAGGCGGGCGGTTTGGGTGAAATTGAGATCCTTTTTGCAGCATCTGTTGAGCCATCGCTGGACTGGAAATTTCGGCCCAAGCAGCGGACGATCAAGCTTCAGATTGGCGAGCAGCGCCAAATCGAATACGTGGCAAAAAATCAATCCAAAACGATGATTACGCGGGGAACCGCGACGTTCAACGTGACGCCGCTTCAGGCTGGAAGATACTTTTCCAAGATTCAGTGTTTCTGCTTCGAAGATCAGCAGCTAGAGCCGGGGCAATCTATTGATATGCCAGTGATTTTCTACGTTGACCCGGCTATTCAGGATAACCCGGATTTGAAGGACCTGCGCCAGATTACGTTGGCTTATACGTTCTTCAACGCAGCCGATTAATCCCGCGGGCCGGACGCTTTCCAAAAACGCAAAGGTCAGAACCGCTCATAGAGCGTTGCACCGTCGCGCCGTGCCCCTTAGAAGGGGGTAATGTACAAATTCTAGCACGAGGACATCCAGCGATGGCTGACGCACATCACGGTCCGAACCACGACTATCACTTGCTCGAGCCTTCCATTTGGCCGCTCGCAACTTCCATCGCCGTCGGCATTCTGCTGTTCGGTGCGGTGCTCATGTTCCACAACAACCCCAGTCAAGCTGAAGGCCTGATGAACACGCTCATGGATGCGCGCTGGTTTATCGTCGGGCTTGGCGGTGCGGGCTTCATTGCCTCTGTATTCGGCTGGTGGAGTGACGTGATCAAGGAAAGCCGTCAGGGCGACCACAAGCCAGTGGTTCAGCTTGGTCTGCGCTACGGCATGCTGTTCTTCATCGCGTCGGAAGTGATGTTCTTCTTTGCGTTCTTCTGGGCCTACTTCAACTTCGGCGTGACCGAAGAAGTGTGGCCGCCGCAGGGTACGGATACCTTCAACCCGATCGATATGCCGCTTTACAACACGGTGATCCTGCTCCTCTCGGGCGTGACGGTCACGTGGGCGCACGAGGCAATTCGCCATGGCGACCGCCGGGACTTCCTGTTGTCTCTGGGTCTCACGGTCCTGCTGGGTATTCTGTTTACCTGCATGCAGGCTGTTGAGTACTTCGAGGCATTCGCAGTTTATGGCTACGGCTACAATGCCGAAGGCGTCGTTGAGACCTACCCATCCACCTTCCTGATCGCGACCGGCTTCCACGGTTTTCACGTGATCATCGGTACCACTTTCCTTGCGGTTTGCTGGTTCCGTGGTTTGGCGAACAACATGACCAAGGAAAAGCACTTCGGTTTCGAGGCAGCGGCTTGGTACTGGCACTTCGTCGATGTGGTGTGGCTGTTCCTTTACGTTTCCATCTATTGGGGCATTTTCGATCGCGGTTAAGCGGTCCGTTGCACGCGGGGAAATCATGACCAAAGAGCCGTCTTTTCCCCGCCGGACATCCGCCGAGGCCGTAGCCCTCGGTCTGAGCCAAAAGTGCCCCCGATGTGGGCAGGGCTCGCTGTACCAATCTTTCCTAAAAGTCCGCACCAGTTGCGACGTCTGCAGACTCGATCTCAGCCGTGAAGACAGCGGGGACGGACCGGCGGCCTTTTTGATTTTCGGCATTGGTGGTGTGGTGTTGTTCCTCGCGCTGGTCGTTGAGCTCGCTGCACAGCCACCCTATTGGGTCCATTTCAGCATTTGGTTGCCCATGGTGTTGGTGTTGTTCTGGCTGCTCGCTCCCCGAGCCAAGGCCATCTTTATCGCCCTGCAGTACCTGAACAAATCGTCCGACAGCGGCAGCGCGAAATATAAGTGATCATGCGCACCATGAACCGACACTTCAAACCTCGTCCCCTGATGTATCTGCTTGCCCTGCCGTGCTTCGCGCTGCTGTGCGTCTTGGGGACGTGGCAGCTCCAGCGGTTGGCGTGGAAGAAAGCCTTGCAGCAAAGCCAAGCGACCCTCAACGCTACCCCGGCGATCGAAACCGACGCCAGTCACCCACTCTTTGGGCTGGAGGACCATTATCCAGTGGTTCTGACCGGTACACTTGATCTGGGTAAAGCCATTGGCTTTTTCGGTCGATCTTTGAACGGCAAAACCGGCGAAGATTACTACGCTCCGCTAACGCTAGCCGATGACCAGATTGCGTGGGTGAAGCTCGGGTTTGCGCAAGGTTATGATGCAGCTGACGCGCCCGTTGCCTTCGGTGAGCTGCCACGCGGGCAAGTGTACGGTGGCGGTTGGCGCGGAAACCCTGCCTTTGACCCCGGCAACCAGCCAGAACGGGATATGTGGGCCGTAGCAGACCCAGAAGCGATGTCGAGCCATGCGGGGCTCGACCCACAGGTCACGCTTCCCATGCTGGTTGAGCTGACAGAGTCCCTGGGCGAACGCAGCCCCTTTACGCCCACCCCGACCAACAATGCACTTCGCAATCCGCATCTGAGTTACGCCGTTCAGTGGTTCAGCTTTGCTTTGATTTTGGCGGTGTTTGTGTTGATCCTAAGCTTTCCAAAACGAGGAGACGCGGCATGACTAATTACGCTGAGATGGAAGCCTTGAACGCCAAGGCGGGAACTTTGTCTGAGGCGCTGTCGATCCTGTACTGGGATCAGCAATCCATGATGCCAACCGGCGGCGGCCCGAGCCGTTCTGACCAGACGGCGTTGTTGGAAACAATGGTGCACGACATCACTGCAGGCCGAGAGCTAGGCGAAGCGATCAAAGCGGCAGAGGGTGACAACGCCCTGACCCCGTGGCAGCGAGCCAATGTCGAGGAAACCAAGCGCTCATACATTCGCGCGACGGCCATTCCTTCCGATTTGGTTGCGGCCAAGTCAAAAGCGGAAAGCCGCGCGCTGGCTATTTGGCAAGACGCACGCCCCAACAACGATTTCGCTGCGGCGCTTCCGGCATTGCGCGACTGTTTCAACCTCGCCAAGCAAGCCGGACAAGCCATCGCTGATAAAACCGGCCAACCGCTCTATGAAGCCATGATCGATGGGTTCGAGCCAGATCTGACTGTCGCGCAAATCGATGCTGTTTTCGACGACTACGCCGCTTTCCTGCCAGACTTTCTGGATGACGTTTTGGCGGCGCAAGACGCGCGCGGCGAACCGCTGCCGCTGGATGGCCCTTTTGATATTCCGACGCAGCGCAACGTGTTCCAGGACATTATGAAGTCTGTCGGCTTTGATTTCGAACATGGCCGTTTGGACACCTCCGCGCATCCGTTTTGCGGCGGTACGCCCTCTGATGTCCGCATGACCACCCGCTACCGTGATGAAGACTTCATGGACGCGATGATGGGCGTTTTGCACGAAACCGGTCACGCGCTGTACGAGCAAGGTCTGCCCAAGGATTACGCCCGACAGCCCGTCGGCCTCGCACGCGGGATGGTGCTGCATGAAAGCCAGTCCTTGACCATCGAGATGCAAGTCGTCCGCAGCCGTGCCTTCATGACCTATGCCGCACCGATGCTGGCAAAAGCGTTTGGCAAGTCTGGCCCCGCGTGGACGGGCGAGAACCTGTCGCGCCATGCTGCGCGTGTGGAGCGTTCTTTCATCCGCGTTGAGGCGGATGAAGTCACCTATCCGGCGCACGTGATTTTGCGGTATCGCCTCGAAAAAGCGCTCCTGTCCGGCGATCTCGATCTCGCCGATTTGCCCCAAGCGTGGGGCGACGGTCTGGAAGCGCTGCTCGGCATTCGCCCGAAGACCGATCGCGAAGGTTGCTTACAGGACATCCACTGGTATTCCGGCGCGTTTGGCTATTTCCCAACCTACAGCCTTGGCGCCATGTGCGCGGCTCAAGTCTTCAACGCCGCGCGCGAGAAACTGGGCGATGTTGAAGCACAGATCGAGCGCGGGGAGTTTGCGCCGCTGGTGCAGTGGCTGCGGGATAACGTGCACGGCAAAGCGTCTTCCGGGTCCACGGACGAGATCCTCACCGCTGCGACCGGCACTGGCCTCCGCGCTGACGCGTTCAAAGCGCATTTGCGCAAGCGTTACCTCGACGGCTAATCTGCTTTCACACCAACGCCTGAAACGGACCCCGAACATGCAGTATATTTCCACGCGCGGCGAAGCGCCAAAGCTTGGCTTTGATGACGTGCTTCTCGCCGGACTGGCCAACGATGGCGGCCTCTACGTGCCGGAAAGCTGGCCGCAGGTCGACGCTGAAACCATGCGCAGCTGGCGGGGGTTGTCCTACCCGGAGCTTGCGGTCGAGGTCATGCTGCCATTCGTCGAGAAAAGCATTCCGCGCGAAGATTTCGCCAAGCTGGTTCAGCAGGCTTACTCGACCTTTCAACACAGCGCCGTAACACCGGTGAAGCAGCTCGACACCAACGTCTACCTGCTAGAGCTGTTCCACGGCCCAACCTTGGCGTTCAAGGACTGCGCGCTGCAACTGTTGGGACATTTGTTTGACTACGTGCTGGAGCGTCGGAACGAGCGCGTGACCATTGTTGGCGCGACCTCTGGCGATACGGGTTCGGCGGCGATTGAAGCCATCAAGGGCCGCAAGCGCGCAGATATCTTTATCCTGTTCCCCGAAGGCCGAGTGAGCCCTGTGCAGCAGCGACAGATGACAACCGTTGACGCGGAAAACGTTCATGCGCTGGCGGTTGAAGGTACTTTTGACGACTGCCAAGACTTGGTTAAGGCGATGTTTGCGGATGCGGATTTCCGAGGTGAGGTCAGCTTGTCGGCTGTGAACTCGATCAACTGGGCGCGAATCATGGCGCAGATTGTTTACTACTTCTGGGCATCTCTTCGTTTGGGTGGTCCGGATCGCGAAGTTGATTTCTGCGTTCCAACCGGCAACTTCGGCAACGTGTTCGCCGGCTATGCCGCCAAGCAAATGGGCTTGCCTATGGGCCGGTTGATGGTTGGTTCTAACCGCAACGACATCCTGACCCGCTTTTTCGAAAATGATGACATGTCGATCCAAGGTGTTGAGCCGAGCCTCAGCCCGTCAATGGATATTCAGATTTCCTCCAACTTCGAGCGCTATCTGTTTGATCTGCTCGATCGTAGTGGCGCTGCGACTGCAAAAACCATGATCGATTTTCGGGCCTCGGGCCGTATGAGCGTTGGTCAAGGGGGATGGGATCAGGCGAAGCAGGATTTTCACGCCTTCTCGCTGGATGACAACAAGTGTCTGGACGCCATGCGGAAATGGTTTGATCAAACCGGCGAAGTCCTAGACCCGCATACCGTGATTGGCGTCGAGCATGCGGTGCAATTTGGGCGCGACGGGGTTCCTACCGTAGCGCTTGCTACAGCCCATCCAGCAAAGTTCCCGGCGGCTGTTGAGCAGGCCTTGAACCACACGCCGGACTTGCCTGCACACCTAAGTGATCTCTACGACCGTTCAGAAAGCTTCACCTCGCTGCCAAACCAGTTAAAAGAGGTGCAGCAGCACGTGCGCAATCACCGAAGACACACTTAGTGTCCGTGACTTCCGCGTAACGCGCGGGGAGGTTTTTTGAGCGTTAAAATCAGTCAACTCGATAACGGCTTACAAGTCGTTACCGATCCGATGGAAGGGGTGGAGTCCACCGCCCTTGGCCTGTGGTTCAAAGTCGGTGCGCGCTATGAGACCGCTAAACTCAGCGGCATGGCGCATTTCATTGAACATATGCTGTTCAAAGGCACGGGACGACGCTCCTCGTTTTCCATCAGCCAGGAAATCGAAGCCACGGGCGGCTATCTGAACGCCTACACCAGTCGAGAAAATACCGCATTCTACGCGCGCATGCTGGCGCAGGACACGGAGCTCTGTCTGGACGTGCTTGCCGATGTGCTGCAGCACTCTCTGTTTGAGCCTGAAGACATTGAACGCGAGCAAACAGTCATCAGTCAGGAAATCGCCCAGGCCGAAGACACACCCGACGACGTGGTTTTCACCGATTTTCAGTCACAGGCTTTTTCGGGGCAGGGGTTGGGGCAATCGGTGCTTGGCTCGCAACAAACCCTGAGCAACATCACCCGCGAGAACGCGATGGCGTTTTGGCAGTACCATTACCGGCCCGACAAGGCGATTTTGGTGGCCAGTGGTGGTGTCGATCATGATGCCTTTGTGAAACTGGCAGAGCGCCTGTTCTGGCCCGATCGCGGCGAGCGTGGCCCCCGTGAAATGCCAACGGGTGCCAAGTACACAGGCGGCGTCACGTTAAAGACCCGCGCGCTGGAGCAGGTTCATACGGTTTTGGGCTTCGAAGGCGCTTCGATGACTGATCCGCGGTACTTTGCCAGCGCGGTCCTATCGACTTTGCTCGGCGGCGGATCATCGTCGCGTCTGTTCCAAGAAATCCGCGAAAAGCGCGGGTTGGCCTATCACGTTGGCGCACACACGTCCGGCTATGCCGATACCGGACTGTTTGGCGTGTACGCAGGGACAGCGCCAGAGGCCGAGGCCGAGCTGCTTTCCGTGCTAATCGACGAGTTCAAGCGGTTGGTTGATACCAACGTGCCAGAGCAGGAAATCGAGCGGGCCCGTGCACAAATCCGGGCGTCGGTGCTCATGGGGCGCGAGAGCACCTCCAGCCGAGCAGAAGATGCTGCACAGCAAATGCTGGTGTACGGCATTCCGCGGACGGTGAGCGACTTGATCGGTCAATTGGATGCTGTCGATGCCGACGCGATCCGGCGCGAGGCTGAATTGATGCTGGCAAGCCCCGTGACGCTTTCAGCCATTGGGCCGCTGTCCGATACCGACGCCCTCTACGACATCAATCAGCGGCTGGCTTAGATTCGCTAATCGTGCTCAGGCAGGATGACCGCTTGAGCGCATCGGACATTGCCATCGACCGTGGTCATGCTCGGATCGCCGTAAAGCACGTAACCGTCGGCCAGTGCCTTTGATACCTTCTTGCAAAACTCGCGGCTGTCCAGGCCGGTGAGCAGGCGGTAGGCCAGCCGTTCTTTGCTAGCGGTCTCTTCCTCAGCTTTGGGCTTGATGGTTTCGATGCGGTACTGCGCGGTCGCGTCGTCCACTGTGGACCAAGCCATTTCCTGCCATTTGCCTTCAGCTTCGGCATAGCTGGCGTAAGGACCGAAGCGCTCCGGCACGCCTGCCCACTCTTTAAACGACGTGTCTTTGAACGTACCGCCGATGACCCAATAAGCCCCCGCCGCGCCGAAATCGACATCTTCTTCTTCGATGTGGAAATGCGCGTTGCAGTCGTCGACGGTTTCCCACGCCAAACGCTGCCATTCTTTTAGCGCTTTATCGTAGTCGTCAAACGGACCTTCGCGGACTTCGGTGGAGCCTTCTGCAAGGTTCTTGAAAGCGGTCGACTCGTATTCGCCGCCTACGACCCAGAATTGACGCATGATTCTTGTCTCAACTGTTTTGGTGATGTTGGACAGTTTCTTTAACCGGCTACGCCGCGGTTGTCATCGGACAAGCTGGTAAATCAGGCGTGACCACCGATGGAAGCAAGTTGGCCGGGGTCGATGCCCAGCTTGTCGATGGCTTGTTTCCACGCAGGTTCGTTCTCAGAGACAAAGATCAACTCGTGGTCTGGCTCGATGCTGACCCACGCATTGGCCTCGAGTTCCTGTTCCAACTGCCCTGGCGACCACTGGGAGCAGCCGAGCGCGATCAGATAGTTCTCTGGGCCCACGCCTTCCGCAATATCACGCAGAATTTCGACCGCTGTTGTCAGGCAGACGTCGTCGGTGACTTTGATGGTTGTGTCGTGGCTGTAGTCCGGTGAATGCAGCACGAACCCGCGTTGTTCCTGCACCGGACCACCGCGCGTTACCCGTCCGCGTGGAGGGACCAAAGCGTCAATCGACAGGTTTTCCAGAACTTCCGTGAACGTCAAAGCGTGATGGACATGGTTCACCACCACACCCATCGCCCCGTCTTCACCATGCAGGCACATGTAGATGACGGACTTTTCAAATAATGGATCACCCACGTGCGGTGTTGCCACCAGCAGCTTTCCTTGTAAGCCAAAGGGTGTGTTTCTCATCGAAAAGTCTGGATCAGTCACAATGTCTTCCATGGTTGTAAGACTAGGGGACCGTGGCTGGGTGTAAAGGCGCAAATCGGTCCTATTGTGTTTCACATCTTTTCACAGGACAGTCGGTCACACGACACGTCATGCTCCGCAGGACGTGATGCGACAGGAGCGAGAAAATTGCTTAAGGGATGAAGCAGAGACGATTCTGCCCGCTCGCCGGAAGGGGTCGAACCATATTCAGGCACCGCATTCGTTCTGGCAGGGGATCAATGACACTATTCCAGCGCATTTGGCTCGGCTTGGCCGCCATCTCAACGCTCGCCTTTGGCGTGTCCGTTTCTCCCGCAATAGCAGATGCATCGTTCTGGATGCAGGGTGTGAAGTCCGAGGTACGCGTGATTTCTCCCTATACGGCTACCGGTGAGAACGAGGCCACGGTGCCGCTCGGGCTTGAGTTCAAAATGAACGAGGGCTGGCACATCTATTGGCGTAATCCTGGGGAGGCGGGCTTGCCGCCAAAGTTGGAATACGGTCAGTCCCTGAATATCCAAGACGTATCCTTTTCCTGGCCTGTCCCTGTTCGCGATGTGCAGTTCGGCATCGAGACCTTCATCTATAAAGACACCGTCGTTTTGCCCTTTGACGTGACCCTGCAGCAGCCGGGGCAACCGTTAGATCTGCGCGGGCGGGTTGATTTCCTGATTTGTGAGGAAGTCTGCATTCCCGATACGGTGGATGTTGCCTTTACCCTGCCCGGTGGACCCGCCAGCGTTGCCGCGAATGAGGCGGCGCTGCTCAATACCTTTGAGACACGGGTTCCAGCAGACAATAGCGGATCGGTGGGGTTGACGGTTGATGCCATCACCTTTGAACCAGCGACCGACCCAGAAACACCAGCTCTGATTGGTCATCTCGTGACCGACATCAGTTCGGTCTTTGAGATGAGCAACCCTGACGTTTTCGCTGAAGTACCAGAAGGCTATTTCGTGCGTCAGCCAGTGGTGAGCTTGGCCGAAGATGCAATGACTGGCGTGGTGCGTTCGCCGGTTTTTCGGGAAAACTGGGCGACAGAGGAAACATCTACAGCCGAGTTTAAGATCACCGTAGCCGATGGTATTCGCGGCGTTGAGCTGACGCCGTTCCGCTTGCTCGACGGTTTCGGAACTGGAGCAATGACGACGGCTTCAGCGCCGGACGTTTTGGACCTGTCACTGCCGACACTGCTGGGTATGCTGGTGCTGGCCGTCATTGGTGGTTTCATTCTAAACTTTATGCCGTGTGTGCTGCCGGTGCTATCGCTGAAGATGTTCTCGGTGGTTTCTCATGGCGGTCAAGCGGATACAAAAATTCGGCTGTCTTTTGCTGCCACGGCGGCTGGAATTTTAGTCAGCTTTCTGATCCTTGCTCTGATCTTCGCGGGCCTGAAGCTTGCCGGCGCATCCTTTGGATGGGGCGTGCAGTTTACCCAGCCGTTGTTCATCCTCGCGCTGCTGGTCGTCTTACTTGGCTTTGCCCTGAACCTCTTTGGCCTTTTCGAGATTCCCAACATTCCCGGCCTTGGCGGCTTGGGGGCCAATCAGCGCGGCTTTTTGGGTGATTTCACTTCGGGTGTTTTAGCAACTTTGCTGGCGACACCCTGCTCTGCGCCTTTCCTGGGCACGGCCATTGGTTTTGCACTCGCTGCGCCGATCTCAATCCTTATCCTGATCTTTATGTTTGTCGGGGTCGGTCTCGCACTGCCGTACTTGGCCGTGATTGCTTTCCCCAAGTTGGCATCCGTGATGCCAAAGCCGGGCCGGTGGATGATGCAGCTGCGTCAAGTGCTGGGCCTCGCACTGGTAATTACGGCGGTTTGGCTGGTGGGCGTGTTGCTCAAGCAGTGGGGCGTTGGTTCGGACTGGCGCTTGGCTGCGGCGCTGATTGCCGGTGCTGCCTTTGCGGTGGGTGCTTACTTTGCCAAGTGGCGCACAGTTGGACTAGGTGCGATTGCAGCGGTCCTTCCACTCGCCGCCATCATCGTCGCTAGCCCCCAAGCGGCGGTGAGCAAAGATGCAATCTTCCAGCCCTTTAGCGAAGCGGCGCTACAGGCGGCTTTGGACGATGGTAAAACAGTGTTTGTCGATGTTACGGCGGACTGGTGCCTTACGTGTAAAACCAACAAGATCCGCGCCATCAACGTCGACAATGTTAAAGCTGAATTGGCAAAAAGTGACGTTGTCGCTTTGCAGGCCGATTGGACCACTTATGACCCATCTATCACCACCTATCTGGCGTCGTTGGGTCGTCGAGCCATCCCGTTTGATGCTGTCTACAGCGGTAAAACAGGTGCGGTTGAGGTTCTGCCAGAGCTGCTATCTGCGAACAATGTGCTGGAAGCGCTTGATCGTGCGCGATGAATGAACCACTTCTGAGGCATACGTACCAAAATATGAAAAGAGATGTCTCACATGACGATTAAAGTTGGCGACGCGCTTCCCGACGTAATGGTAAAGACTTGGGAGGACGGTGTTGCTGACCTTTCCATCGGTTCTCTGACCGAAGGCAAAACCGCTGTGATCTTCGGTTTGCCTGGTGCCTTTACGCCAACATGCAGCATTCGACACCTGCCGGGTTTCGTCGATCATGCTGAGGAATTGATGGCGAAAGGCGTAGACATCATCGCCGTTCATTCGGTCAACGATCCGCACGTCATGAACGCCTGGAACAAGCAGCAAGGGTCTGAACTCATTCACACCATTGCTGACTGGAACGCTGAGTTTGCCAAAGCACTGGGTGTCGAGGCGGACATGTCACGGACCGGCCTTGGCATTCGCGCTAAGCGGTACGCCATGATCGTCAAGAACGGCCAAGTCACATACTTCGGCGAAGGTGATTTGGAATTTTCTGGTGCAGAGGCAATTCTTGCTGCGCTCTAGCGCCTTAGGAACCTAAGACTTTCGAGAGGGCATAGCGAGGCGCGCCAGCTCGTCACACCGTTCGTTTTCGGCGTGGCCCGCGTGCCCTTTTACCCATTTCCACTCGACTGTATGCCGCGAACGGGCCGCATCGAGGGCCTTCCACAAGTCCTCGTTCTTCACTGGCTTTTTCTGCGAATTTTTCCAGCCGCGTTTCTTCCACCCATCGATCCAAGACGTAATGCCGTCCTTGACGTAGGTGCTGTCTGTTGTCAGCACGATATCGCAAGGTCGTTTCAGGGCGTTCAGCGCTTCGATCGCAGCGGTCAGTTCCATGCGATTGTTGGTGGTATCCGCCTCGCCGCCCGAAAGCTCCCGGACTGTCTCGCCATAGCGCAAGATCGCGCCCCAACCGCCCGGGCCGGGATTGCCGCTGCACGCGCCATCGGTAAAAATCTCGACCTGAGCCATTAGACGACATCTCGCAATTCAAGCGGCACGTTGAAGATCACGTTTTCCTCGCGGACAACTTCGAGATTGACGGTCACGTCGAAATCCAGCCGCAGCGCGTCCAAGATTTCTTCAACCAGCACTTCTGGTGCCGACGCGCCAGCGGTGAGGCCCAAGGTGCTGACGCCGGAGAGGTCCAACTGGGCCACGTCAGCGCCGCGCTGGACCAAGAAAGCTTTGGCGACGCCGGACTGTTGCGCCACGTCCACCAAGCGATTCGAGTTCGATGAATTTGGTGCGCCAACAACAAGAAAACCGTCACACCCCGGCGCAATAATCTTCACGGCTTCCTGCCGATTGGTGGTGGCGTAACAAATGTCGCCGGCTTTTGGCTCTGTGATGGCCGGAAAGCGCTGTTTGAGGGCTTCTATTACCGCACTGGTGTCATCAACCGAAAGCGTCGTTTGGGTCACGTAGGCGAGGCCTGAACCGTCTTCACCGTCATTCGCGTCGATGCTTGCCACGTCAGCGGGGTGCTCAATCAGTGTTACGGCATTAGCGGGGAGCTGTCCTAGGGTTCCAATGACCTCTGGGTGGCCGTCATGGCCGATCAGGATCACGCGCTTGCCTGCGCCGTGAGCGCGCTCGGCTTCGCGGTGGACTTTTGAGACGAGCGGACACGTTGCATCGACGAAGTGCAGGTTTCGCCGCTGGGCTTCTTCAGGAACGGATTTTGGTACGCCGTGAGCGGAAAAGATGACGGGACGGTCGTCTGGTGCTTCGGTCAATTCATCGATGAAGATTGCGCCCTTGGTCTCTAGTCCTTCGACCACGAAACGGTTGTGCACGATTTCATGGCGGACATAGACCGGCGGCCCGTACTTCTTCAAAGCCAGTTCGACAATATCAATGGCACGGACAACGCCGGCGCAAAAACCACGAGGTGCGGCGAGCTTGACGGTCAGGTTAGGTTTGGTGGCGCTCATGGGGACTGATCCTTCATCACTGTCCCTCAAATAGAATCCTCCGAGCAACTAAGCCAGTGCTGTCCGTCGGAAAGATAGCGCTTCTGCAATGTGCAGACGTTTGATCCGGTCCTGATTTTCGAGATCAGCGATGGTTCTGGCGACCCTCAGCAGACGGTGAAACCCGCGCGCTGACAGGTTGAGTTGCTCTGCGGCTTCAGCGATCAGCGCTTGGCCATCGGGTTCGAGTTCACAGTGCTTTTCCAGGAGTTCGCCCTCGAGAGACGCGTTAACCGGTGGCTTATTGAGCAGATTTTCTGTGCTCTGGCGGCTGAAGCGGTCGGCCTGTCGGGCCCGTGCCTGCTGCACCCGCTTTGCGATGTCCGCGGTGCCTTCTTTGGCCGGTGCCAAAGTCAGGTCCATCGCGGACACGGCTGGGACTTCCAAAACCAGATCAATCCGGTCGTAGAGCGGCCCGCTGATTTTCGCCTGATAATCCTGTCCGCACTTTGGCGCACGAGAGCATGCGCGCGAGGGGTCGGCCAAATAGCCGCACCGACATGGATTCATCGCGGCAATCAGCTGAAAGTGTGCGGGATAGGTTACGTGCGCGTTAGCGCGTGAAACAGTTACAGTGCCAGTCTCGATCGGCTGGCGCAAAGCCTCCAACACGCGCCGATCAAACTCGGGCAACTCATCGAGAAACAGCACGCCTAAATGCGCCAGCGTGACCTCGCCCGGCTTAGCCTTGCTGCCGCCGCCGACCAATGCAGGCAGACTCGCAGAGTGATGCGGGTCGCGGTAAGGACGAGCCGTGACAAGCCCTTCTTCGGTGAGTGTGCCAGCTAAGGAATGCACCATCGTGACGGAAAGCGCTTCTTCGGCGCTCAGCGGCGGTAACAGGCCGGGCAGGCGTGCGGAGAGCATGGATTTGCCCGCACCGGGTGGACCGAGCAGCAGCAAGTTATGCCCGCCCGCTGCGGGTAATCTCTAACGCGCGTTTGGCGGTTTCCTGGCCTTTGATATCGCGCATGTCCAAAGCAACGTTGTGCGTGCTGACGCGCTCTTGCACTTGAGGACGCGGGATTTGTCCTCGTCCCATCAAGTGGTTCATCAGTGAAAGCAGGCTCTTGGGCGCGATGATGTCGAGGTTTTCGCCAGCCCACGCCGCTTCAGTTCCTTGTGCTTCGGGGCAGATGAAGCCGTGGTTTTGGCGGTTGGCGTGAATGGCAGCGGGCAGGGCGCCCAGCACGGAGTTGATCGACCCGTCCAATCCCAACTCGCCCATTGCCAGCATGCCATCGAGACAGTCTGGCGGCAGCACTTCCATTTCCACCAGCAAGGCCAACACAATGGGCAGGTCGAAATGCGTGCCTTCCTTGGACAGATCCGCAGGGGCAAGATTGATAGAAACGTGCGCAGGCGGTTGCATCAGCCCCAACGACGCCAAAGCGCCGCGCACACGCTCCTTGCTCTCACCGACCGCGCGTTCAGGCAGGCCGACGATGTTGACCTTTGGCAATCCGCTGGTCATGAGCACTTGAACGTCGACGGTTTGCACGTCGAGGCCTTGGAAAGAAACTGTTTTGATATGAGCGACCATGCACGGGCTTTAGCACCTTTTGCGTGTGATCGCGATGCCTAACTCGCCTTCGCCAAGGGGCGGCTGTCCGTGTTGCGCAAGGCGAGCCAAGCGACCCCACAGGCAAAGAAAATGAACACCCCACCGAACACGCATTGCGTCGAGTAACTCACGCCCAAATCCTTGAGCCCGCCCATGACCAGCGGGCCAGAGGCAGAAACAAAAACGACGGCCGTGGTGCTCAGCGTCCGTACCTTGCCTAAGTGCTGCACACCGTAAAGCTCCGGCCACAGCGTGTTGAACGTGGTCCCATAAAACGCCACTGCAATGGCCAGCAGCAGCAAGCACAGCATCATCGCAGCAAACGGCGTCAGCGCGCCCAGCAGCAGCAGGCCAAGCCCAAATGGTAGCAGGGAGAACGGGAACAAACGGGTAGCCGTGAACTTGTCCACCAGCCAGCCTGCGACCGGATTTAGGGCAAAAGCCGCAATGGGGTAGAAACTCCAGTAATAGGGCCAAAGCTCCGGGTTCCAGCCCTTTTCCTCTAGGACGGAAACAATGTGGAAAAATAGGCCGGTGAAGATCCCCGACTGCGCCAGCAACATTGGGACAATCAACCAGAAGCGCCCATCGCGCAGAACTTCGCCGCGTGTCCATTGACGCCGCCGCGAGCCCGGTTGGGCTGCCAGTACACGGGCATCATCGGCCAATCTGGCCTCCAGCGCGTTGTTTCGGGCTGGCATATCGCGGAGCAAGAACGGCAGCACGGGAAAGACGCTCAGCGCAATCAAGCCGGACATGACCAGGAAAGCCCCGCGCCAACCAATATCAATCTCGAACATCGCCAGCGCGGGTGGCAGGGCCAATTGGCCAATCAAATAGGACGCAAACAGCGGTAGGATTAGCTCTCCGGCTGAATAGGCGACACCGAGTAAACCTGTCGCACGCCCTTTGAATCGCTCGTAATAGCGCCCCATGCTGGCGTTTGCGACATGCCCCATCAAGGCCTGACCAAATTGTCGGAGCAGGAAGAAGGACAGCAGTAAGAAGATCCAATGCGGGGTTGCAGCCATGGTCAATCCGGCAACAACGGCCCCGAGAACAACGATCCCGCCGATGCGACTGAGCGGCATACGATCCACCAGACCCCCAGACCATAGGATCAGCAAGCCACTGGCAAAAGTCGCTGCGCCATAGATTTGACCATACTGGCCGTCGGTCAGAGAGAACGCTTCCCGCAGTTCGCCGCCAAAGAAGCCAATCAGGTAGGTTTGACCAATACCAGACCAAAACACCAGCGACGCACCAAAGCCAACAAATCGAATATCAGGCCACCCAAGGTCGCGCCAATGCGCCGGATCCCAGTTTTGCGGCTTCATCAGGCGAAGCGTCTTTCGATTGCATCCCAAATCAAAGCAGGGCCATCGGTGCCGTCAAAGCGCTGCAGTTCTTGCAAGCCAGTGGGGGAGGTCACGTTGATTTCTGTCATGCTGTCACCGATCACGTCGATACCGACAAAGATCAGATCCCGCTCTTTGAGCACGGGGCCGAGCGCATCACAGATCTCGCGCTCGCGGTCGGTGAGTTTGACAGGCTCAGCACGCCCACCAACGTGAAGGTTTGCGCGAGCTTCGCCGGCAGCCGGGATGCGGTTGATCGCGCCGATGGGCTCGCCATCCACTAGAATGATGCGCTTATCACCCGCGCGGATTGCGGGCAAATAGGCTTGGATCATCAGTTGCTCTCTGGATGACAGCAGCAGTGTTTCCAGCAGGGATGTAAGGTTCTCGTCGTCGGGCTTGAGATGGAATACCCCCGCGCCGCCATTCCCGAACAGGGGCTTTACAATGATGTCGCGATGCTCGTCGCGGAAGGCCATGATGTCTTCGGCGTTTCGGCTGATCATTGTCGGCGGCATGAACTCAGCGAATTCGGTCACGAAAATCTTTTCGGGGGCATTGCGGACGTGGCCGGGATGGTTCACGCAAAACGTCTGATTCTCACCCACGCCGTGAATGCTTTCCAGCAGGTGCGTTGCGGCGATGTATTGCATGTCAAAGGGAGGATCTTGCCGCATCAGCACGACGTCACTTTCGCGCGCCAAATCGATTGAGCGAGCGGCGCTGAATTGCGCGTGGTCATCATAGTCGCGCTGGATGGTTACAGGGCGCACGTGTGCACGGATGGTGCCATTTTCGTACGTCAGGGTGTCTGGATGGTATTCAACCATGGAATGCCCGCGCCGCTGGGCTTCGAGCATCATTGCAAAAGTTGAGTCGGCGTCAATATTGACGCTTTCGAGTGGGTCCATCTGGACCGCGATACGCAGAGCCATGCTTACCATCCCCTTGGATCAAGTGCTGGCCCATCAATTCAACTGACTGCGCACCTCGTCAAGCAGGGACTGCACGCGAACAGACAACGCAGGCTCCTGCATTGTCTCAACCGCGTTCTCAAACGCGAGGACAGCAGCGCGCAAATTGCCCAGCCGCTGATGGATTAAACCGGCTTCTTGCCAGAAAACACCGTTCCCCGGTTCGAGCAATAAGAGCCGCTCCAGCACCAAAATCGCGTCCTCCAAACGGCTTTCCCTCAGCGCCCGGATTTTCAGGTTGTTCTGCATGCGGGTGAGAACGTCTCGGTCGCGAACGCTGCGGGTAAATGACAGATCCATTTCTGCCGCAGGTCCGTGGAATCGCTTGAGCGTGGCGCGCAGGTCTTGGGGTTCAAGGATGCGGGCGTCGTTGAAGGGATCAAAAATCGCTGACCCTTCGTCGGTATTAATGCGCAGCAAAAAGTGTCCCGGGAAGTTCAAGCCATCAACGCTAAAGTTGCAGCAGCGGGCAACGTGGATATACAGCAGTCCTAGACTAACCGGCAGTCCGCGCCGGTTGTCGATCACGGAAACGATGTCGGCGTTTTCTGAAGCATCGTAGTTTTGCGTCGCACCAACAAAGCCCCCCTCACTCTGCATAATCTGGCGCAGCCAATCGACCTGTTCGGCGGCAGGTGGTTTGCTGTCGTACACGGCAACCCACTCTTCAGCAGCCTGAGACAGGGCGTTCATCTGTTCAATAGTGGCATCAAAGTCTGGAAAGCCTGTGTTGGTCTGAATGCGCGCGTAAGCCGCGATATCCAGCGCGGCTTGCAGGATTGGAAACGACCCGAGTGACGACTTTCCATGCGCCCGAAGCTTGGCAACCAATTCGCGCTCGGTTGCTGGTGGGACGGTCAGTGGGTTAGGCACTCTGAAGTCAGTCAAGGCCAAATCCAGTTTGTTTTCAGTTGTTTGCTGAGGCACGAATCACGTGGTCCATGCCCCTTCGATATGCTGCAATTTTTGTTCTGCGCCAACGAGTATCGCATCGAATCTGAACAAGTACGTCGGCTTGAAGGCGTTTTCGCGGATCCACAATTGAGCGGCATTCGCAATGCGCCGTTGTTGAGCTTGGCCTATCATTTGGCGTGCGGAGTGGATTGTTCTGCTTGTTTTGACCTCGACGAAGATAATCATCCGGTTTTTCTGCGCGATTATGTCAATTTCGCCAATCTTGCAGGTCCAGTTTGTTTCCAGAATTTCAAAGCCGTTCGTCAGAAGGTGACGCTTTGCCGCAGCCTCGCCGCCTTGGCCCACAAAATTATTTACCTGCGCCTGCCACGGTTTCATCGAATATGCCTCTCACCTCACTCTCCTTTTTGGAGAGCTAAGGCACGTTGATACACGTCTCGCTTGGGTAGGTTCAATGTTTTTGCAACTTCAGC
The DNA here is from genome assembly GCA_965661545.1 of Alphaproteobacteria bacterium. GTDB lineage: Bacteria > Pseudomonadota > Alphaproteobacteria > UBA7985 > UBA7985 > UBA7985. Next base: position 56,455 of record CBFIEF010000006.1, read on the forward strand.
GGAAGCGTTCTTGACTGACAAGGTCTCCAAAGCCGCCATTAAGGCGCCATCCAAATCCGCAGCAGTGACGGGTTCTGGCGGCAAGGGTGCGCCGACGCAGATACAGATTTCGCCCTTGGGTGCGCCAGCCTCTTGATAGTGCTCTGCCAGCTCAGCCAAGGAACCGCGCCGGGTTTCCTCAAACTGCTTGGTCAGCTCGCGGGAGACCGAGGCTGGACGATCGCCAAAGACATCGGCCATGTCGCTCAGCGAGGCGGCCAGACGGTTGGCTGATTCGTAGAAGATCAAGGTTGCCGGAACAGCAGTCATATCCTCTAGCCACTTCTTACGCCCAACGGTCTTGTTTGGCGCAAAGCCAGCAAAGAGGAACCGGTCTGTTGGCAAGCCGCTAAGCTGCAAAGCCATTAGTGCAGCATTGGCGCCCGGGACGCCAGTAACCGCATAGCCTGCGCCAATGACCGAACGAACCAGCCGGTAGCCGGGATCGGAAATGAGCGGCATTCCGGCATCAGAAACCAGAACGACCGTTTGGCCTTGCCCCAGGCGGTACAGGATCCCGTCGATCATTTGGTCTTCATTGTGGTCGTGCAGCGGTACCAAGCGCGTTTCGACGCCGAAACGGGTGGTGAGCTTACGGGTGACGCGCGTGTCTTCACACAGCACCACGTCCGCGGCTTTCATCGCTTCAATACCGCGTGGCGGCATATCTCCAAGATTTCCAATGGGTGTCGTGACAAGGATCAGCATGACTTAGGACTGAAGGTAGCGAGCCAGCGCGTCAATAACCGGACGGCCCTCGTCTGTTACTTTTAAGATATCATCCGTGGTCGTTAGTAAGCTTTCGCGCTCCAGCGTATCGAGATGTTCCGCATTCAAGGGTGCTTGGGCGAGGGCATGGTAATGGCTCAGCGGCATGCCTTCAGACAGACGCAGGCCAAAGGGCAGGGCTTCGGCCAATTGATCCTCTGGAGTCAGCACGTCTCGGGTGACCGTGGCGTGTCCCGCATCACTTTCCACATGATCCAGCCAAACAGTCGGTGCCCGGTGTTGTCGCGTCGCTAATTTGGACCCACCGGTTGTCAGCCGTCCATGCGCGCCGGGGCCAATGCCGATGTAGTCCTGATATCGCCAATACAGGCTGTTGTGCTGGCTTTGTAGATTGGCAGACGGGGCGTGATTGCTGACCTCGTAGCCCTCATAGCCCGCCTGTTCGAGTGCCTTTCTGGTGGCGAGATAGAAGTCAGCTGTATCATCCTCGCTCTTGGGCTGGATCAAGCCCTTGCGTGTGAGTTGCTCAAAAATCGTGTTGGGTTCAATGGTCAGTTGGTAGAGCGAGATGTGGTTCGGCTTGAGCGCCAACGCTTGGACCAGTTCGTTTTGCCAGTCCTCAAAGGTTTGGCGCGGGCGGGCGTACATCAGGTCGAAGCTGATGTTATCAAATACGGAGCGCGCCACTTCCAGCGCGGCCAGCGCTTCTTCGACGCTGTGTTGTCGACCAAGCGCGAGCAACGCCTTGTCGCGCAAGCTTTGCACACCGAGCGAAAGCCGGTTCACGCCGGCGTCGCGATATCCGGTGAAGCGGTCGGCATCTGAACTGGTGGGATTGGCTTCGAGGCTGATTTCAATGTCGTTGCGAAAGCCGATTTCGGCCTGCGCGGCACGAATGACCGCAGCGACGGTTTCCGGCTGCATCAGCGAAGGCGTGCCGCCACCAAAAAAGATGGATGTGAGTTTCCGGCCCTGGGCCAGCGGGGCAAAGTGTTGCAACTCTCGGACCAAGGCCGACGCCCACCGTTGATGGTCAGTGGGGTCGTCGAGGCCAACTTCGTGGACGTTGAAGTCGCAATAGGGGCAGCGTTTCTGGCAAAAGGGCCAGTGGACATAGAGACCGAGTTTGAAATCTTCTGCCGCGATCATTCAGTAAAGCAAGCGGCGACAAGCTGTTCAAAGGCATGAGCGCGGTGGCTCATTGCGTGCTTTTTCGCCGGGTCCATTTCGCCAAAGGTTTGGCTGAAGCCTGTGGGAACGAAAATGGGATCATAGCCAAAGCCATGTTTGCCCTTTGCCGGGAACGTCAGCGCGCCTGTGATGGTGCCGAGAAACGTCTCGTCATGGCCATCGGGCCAGGCCAGCGTAAGCGCGCAAATGAACATCGCTTCCCGTGAGGGGTTGTCGCCCAACTCCTCGCGTACGCGATCCATGGCAACCCCGAAATCCTTGGTCGGACCTGCCCAACGTGCTGAGTAAATCCCGGGCGCGCCATCCAGTGCCTTGACCGACAAACCACTATCATCGGCGAGCGCCGGCAGGCCGGAAGCCTTTGCCGCCGCATGAGCCTTGAGCCGGGCGTTGCCCTTGAACGTCGTTTCTGTTTCTTCAGGCTCGGGCAAGTCCAGCTCACCCGCTGACACAACCTCGATGCCGAACGGCTTCACCAAGTCGGCGATTTCGACGACTTTGCCGGGATTGTGAGTCGCAAGGACGAGTTTAGGCTCTTTGAAAAGACGCGCCATTGGGTTGCTAGCCTTCTAATGCTTTGTTCTGGGCTTCGGCAATTTCGCTCACGCCCTTCTTTGCGAGGGCAAGCAGGGCCATGAACTCGGTCTGCGCAAAGGGTGTTTCTTCTGCCGTCGCTTGGATTTCCACGATGCCGCCATCGGCCACCATGACAAAGTTCGCATCAGTCTCAGCGGTGCTGTCTTCGGCGTAGTCCAGATCAAGCAGCGCTGTGCCGTCGCAAATGCCGCAGGAGATCGCAGCCAGTTGCCCGGACATGGGGCTTTCCTTCAGCATGCCGATTTTCATCAGGTGCTTGAACGCCATTTGCAGGGCAACGTAGGCGCCAGAGATCGATGCTGTTCGCGTGCCGCCGTCGGCCTGCAGAACATCACAATCAACCTTGATTTGGACTTCGGGCAGCTTGCTCAGGTCAACGACGGCCCGCAGGGAGCGGCCAATTAAGCGCTGAATTTCCTGCGTGCGGCCCGACTGTTTCCCGCGCGCTGCTTCTCGGCCCATGCGTTGGTCTGTTGACCGTGGCAGCATGCCGTACTCAGCCGTAATCCAGCCCTTGCCCGTATTTCGCATCCAGCCCGGAACCGAATCTTCAACGGTGGCGGTAACCAAAACTTTGGTGTCGCCGAAGCTGATCAGGCAGGAGCCTTCAGCGTACTTGTTGACGTCGGTTTCGATGGTGATTTCACGCATCTGGTCAACTGCGCGGCCAGAAGGACGGGTATAGGACATGAAAAACTTCCTGTTTCGATGGGGGCAGACCGGAATTCGGGATCTGGTGGACCTTTGTTGTCGCAGATAATGGCTTAATTCGGAACTCTCCGATCGTGAACCACTGTCACCCGGTTCATGCAGCGGTACGTGGGGAGATAGTCGGCGACGGCGTAATGCATAGTGACGCGATTGTCCCACATGGCCAGATCACCCGCTTGCCACCGCCATCGAACCTGCAGCTCGGGCCTGTTCATGTGATTGGCAAGCCAAGTCTTGAGACTGTTGGCTTCGTTCGTGGTCAGGCCTTTGATGTGATTTACAAAAGCTTCGTTGAAATTGAGGAACGAGCGGCCTGTCACTGGATGATGGTCGATCAGCGGTCGGACGCGATGGCCAAAGCGGCTTACGGCGTCATTCAGACTTTGGTCGGGGTCGGTATTCTCAGCAAAGGTATTGCGGAAATCGCCCATATCGTGAATCGCCTCCAGTCCCTGCAGGTCGGCTTTCATGCCCTCCGGCAATCGATCAAAAGCGGCGTAAAGACTGGACCAAAGCGTGTCTCCGCCCACAGACGGAACACTCCTTGCCACCAGAATGCTCGCAAACGGCTGCTGACGTTTGAAGGTCAGGTCGGTGTGCCAGCTGTTTGTATCCGGCGGTGCCCCGCTATCGTTCTCGAGCTTCACGATGCGGTCAAAGCCATCCACGTGTGGATAGAGCGGGTGTGGCTCGTCCAGTTGTCCGAACGCTTGGGCAAAGGCCAAGTGCTGCTCGGGTTTGATGTCGGTTTGGCGGATGAAGACGACTTGGTGCTCCATAAGGGCTCGATAGACCGCATCGGACAGTGCCTCGATCCCGTCTTCATCCCATTTCACACCTTGCAAAACCGCGCCTAACGCTGGCGTAAGCCTTTGTTCGTCCAACATTCGAAACTCTCTCTCGTCCGATATTCACGGACCCTAGCCAACATAAGCCCCAAAAGTGCGCCCAATCAGGTCAACTTTGTCTTGAGCAAGCCATTGGCAGCGATTGTTGGCTGTTGGCTCAGCCAGATTGTTCGGCGGCGTTGACCTCCTCTCATGCCGTTCATACATAAGCTGAATGAATTTCGATGATGCCAAGAATGCCAATTCCGCGATGACCTCGCTTTCCGAACGCGCGCAGAGCGTGATGCGGAGCGTTGTGGCGCAGTATATGGAGACGGGTTCAACGGTCTCCTCACGCTTCATTTCCAAGTTGCCCGACTTCGGGCTGTCATCGGCATCGATCCGTTCGGTGATGCTGGACCTCGAAGAAGCTGGCTTGCTCTACGCGCCGCACACGTCCGCTGGACGAATGCCGACCGAGGCCGGCTTGAGGCTGTTTGTCGAAGGGTTGCTGGAACAGAACAATCTGAGCGCTGACGACCGTTCGGACATTGAAGGCCAATGTCAGGTCGCGGGCCGATCTGTTGATGCAGTGCTCGCCGATGCCTCTGGCGTGCTCAGTGGCCTGTCATCCTGCGTCGGCCTTGTGGTGGCGCCAACGGTTGAAGAACCCATCCGGCATATCGAGTTTGTGCCGCTGTCACCGGGACGCGCGCTGGTGGTGCTGGTGTTTGAGGGCGGTCATGTCGAGAACCGCCTGCTGGAACTGCCCGTCGGTGTTGGCAGCGACGCGCTGATCCGAGCAGGCAACTTCTTGTCGGCTCGCTTGGCGGGCAAAACGCTGGATCAGGCTCGGGCCTCGATCTCAGCAGAAGTGAATTCAAACCGCGCAGAGATTGATCGCCTGACCGCCTCGATCGTTGAAGCGGGATTGGCGACGCAAGGGAAGGACGTGAAGGATGGCGTTCTGATCGTGCGCGGGCAATCCAACCTGCTTAAAGATGTGCGCCAGCTTGAAGAACTGCACAAAGTTCAAACGCTCTTCCAAGCGTTAGAGACCAAAGAAACCATGCTGAAGCTGCTGGAAAGCACGGACACCGCCGAGGGCATCCAGATTTTTATCGGCGAGCAAACCGAGCTTTTTGGACTTTCTGGGTGTTCGATGATCCTCGCGCCGTACCAAAATCAGTCTAATCAAGTCGTGGGTGCCGTTGGCGTCATAGGCCCCATGCATATGAATTACGGGCGTATTATTCCCATGGTGGATTATACCGCCCAGATTGTAAGCCGTGCGCTTGGCAATGCATCCGCCTAAGCAAGGATCCTGCCGTAGCGCTCCCCCTATGAAACGTTGATTGAGGAAGACCTTCGTGTCCGACCAAAAGACCACGCCAGATATCGATCCAGAAGACATCAAGGCTGCAGAACGCGCTGCAGGCATTGAGTCGGTACCTGACGAAGACGAATTGCCCCCCGAGACCTCCCCCGAAGAACAAACGGCTGATGATTTGGTCATTGAGCTCGAAGCTCAACTTGCCGAAGCCAAAGCCGACCGGCTGCGCGCCGTGGCCGAAGCGGAAAACACCCGCAAGCGAGCAGAGCGTGAGATCGCAAATGTACGTAAGTACGCATCTGAACCGTTGGCCCGTGACTTTCTGCAGGTGTCTGAGTTCATTCGCATGGCGCTGCAAAGCGTAAGCGAAGAGCAGGCCGACGCAGACCCGCTGCTGAAGAATTTGCGGGTTGGCGTTGCGATGACCGAAAAGACGCTGCTGGACGCTTTTGAGCGAAACAACGTCAAGCAAATCACCGCGAAGGCTGGCGATCCCTACGACCACAATGCCCACGAAGCCATTTCACGGGTTGATGCCCCTGAAGGCGTCGAGCCGGGGCAGATTGTGCAAATGATTGGCGCGGGTTATCGCCTGCACGATCGCTTGATCAAGCCCGCAACTGTTGTCGTCGCGCAAGCGCCTCAGGCCCCTGAGGAGAGCAGCGACGAGGAAGCCGCGGAATAGAACAACACCCTCACTTGAATTTATGGACGGTTCGGTATGCACGTAAGACACCACTACGCGCATGCGACAGCCATTGCGACAGGATTTCCAGACCCTATATCTCCAAATGAAAGAGGAACGGAGCATTTCGTTCCGCCATTCATGTTCGCTCTCGCTCAAAAGCCGTGTGGCAACGAGGAAAGCACCTGGAGGGGGCCGGAAACCGGGGCTTCGACTGAAGACTGGTTCGAGCGTCCGCTGAAGAAAGGAATAGAAGTAGTATGAGCAAAGTCATCGGTATTGACTTGGGTACAACCAACTCGTGTGTGGCCGTTATGGAAGGCTCCAACACGAAGGTTATCGAAAACGCAGAAGGCGCGCGTACCACGCCTTCGATGGTGGCATTCAGCGACGGTGGCGAGCGGCTCGTAGGCCAATCCGCTAAGCGTCAGGCTGTTACCAACCCCGCCCGCACACTCTACGCAATCAAGCGTCTTGTTGGTCGTCGGTTCGACGATGCGCAGACTGCTAAGCATGCTGAAATGGCGCCTTTCAAAGTTGTGAAGGCTGACAACGGCGATGCATGGGTTGAAGTCGATGGCGAAAAATACTCTCCGAGCCAGGTTTCGGCTTTCATCCTCGGTAAGATGAAAGAAACCGCTGAAGCGTACTTGGGCGAAAATGTAACCGAGGCCGTGATTACCGTTCCGGCTTACTTCAACGACGCACAGCGCCAGGCGACTAAGGACGCGGGCAAGATTGCTGGTCTGGAAGTCAAGCGGATCATCAACGAGCCAACCGCAGCGGCTATGGCCTACGGCCTCGAGAAAAAGGGCGAAGGCACGATTATCGTCTATGACCTTGGCGGTGGTACTTTTGACGTATCCGTTCTCGAAGTCGGCGACGGCGTGATCGAGGTTAAGGCCACCAACGGTGACACCTTCCTCGGCGGCGAAGATTTCGATATTCGCATCATGGATTACCTCGCGGACGAATTCCAAAAGGAAAACGGCATTGACCTGCGTAAGCAGACCGACGCGCTTCAGCGTTTGAAGGAAGCTGCCGAAAAAGCAAAAATCGAGCTTTCCTCTTCCATGGAAACCGAAGTGAACCTGCCGTTTATCACTGCAGACGCAACCGGCCCAAAACACCTGATGCTCAAGATTTCCCGCGCCAAGCTCGAGGCGCTGGTTGACGATCTGCTGCAGCGGACGATGGACCCGGTCAAGAATGCACTCAAAGATTCCGGCCTCGCGGCTGGCGATATTGATGAGATCGTGATGGTTGGCGGCATGACTCGCATGCCAAAGGTTAAGGAGATCGTGAAGGGCTTCTTCGGCAAGGAGCCGAACCAAGGTGTGAACCCGGATGAAGTTGTGGCCATCGGCGCAGCGGTTCAGGGCGGCATCTTCCAAGGCGACGTTAAGGACGTTCTGTTGCTCGACGTTACCCCATTGTCGCTGGGTATCGAAACGCTGGGCGGGCAGATGACCCGCTTGATTGACCGCAACACGACCATCCCGACCTCCAAAGGCCAGACCTTCTCAACGGCGGCGGACAACCAGTCCGCTGTGACCATCCGGGTTTTCCAGGGTGAGCGTCCGATTGCGGCTGATAACAAGATGCTGGGCCAGTTCAACCTCGAAGGCATTCCACCAGCACCGCGTGGCGTGCCACAGATCGAAGTGACCTTTGACATCGACGCCAACGGCATTGTCTCGGTTCAGGCTAAAGACAAAGGCACGGGCCACGAGCAGAAGATCACCATTCAGGCCTCTGGCGGTTTGTCGGATGACGATATTGACCGCATGGTCAAGGACGCAGAAGCGAACGCAGCCGATGACCAGAAGCGTAAAGATCTGATTGAGGCCCGCAACTCCGCAGATAGTCTCGCCTACCAGGCGGAAAAGACCATCAAGGACAACGCGGACAAGATCGACGATGCGGCCAAGGCTGACATTCAGGAAAAGGCCGATGCGCTGAAAGTTGCGTCTTCGACTGAAGATCTGGATGACATCCGCGCGAAGACGGAATCGCTGTCTGAGGCCATGATGGCCATCGGTTCGGCGATTTACGGTGACCCGAATGCTGCAGAAGGCGGTGCTGGCTTCAATCCTGAAGACATGGCCGGCGGCGCAGGTATGGGCGGCGATGACGACGTGGTTGACGCTGACTTCGAAGAAGTCAACGACGACGACAAATAATCAACTGCCACCGCATGACACGCGCGGATTGCTCCGCGTGTGTCGTGCAGCGGAGTGACGATGAGGGGCCGCTTGCTGGCCTCTCTTAAGTCTGGAGTGCAGTCCCATGTCAAAACGCGATTACTACGACGTTCTGGGCGTATCAAAGTCAGCGACCGAGAAGGAACTCAAGTCGGCATTTCGTAAGCTGGCAATGGAGCACCATCCGGACCGCAACCCTGGCGATGAAGTGGCCGAAAAGACCTTCAAGGAGGTCAACGAGGCTTATGAGGCGCTGAAAGATCCTCAGAAGCGTGCAGCCTACGACCAATATGGCCATGCTGCCTTTGAACAAGGTGCGGGCGGTAATCCCTTTGGCGGCGGCGCTGGCGCGGCTGGTTTTGACGGTTTTGGTGACATCTTTGAGGAGATGTTCGGCTCTGCTTTTGGTGGGCGTCGAGGCGGTGGACGCAGCCAACCGGGTCGGGGCTCCGACCTGCAGTACAACATGTCGATTTCGCTCGACGAGGCCTTTGAAGGCAAAACGACCCAAATCAAAGTGCCGTCGGCTGAGTCCTGTTCGACCTGTTCGGGTTCTGGCGCAAAGCCGGGGACCAGCCCGACGACCTGTGGAACGTGCGGGGGCCGTGGACGTGTGCGGACCCAGAACGGCATTTTCGCAATGGAGCGGGGCTGTCCGACCTGTTCGGGGCAGGGGCAGGTCATAAGCGACCCGTGCCGGTCCTGTGGGGGCGCGGGTAAGGTTGCCAAGGACAAGCAGCTTTCCGTCAACATCCCCGCCGGTGTCGAAGATGGCACGCGGATCCGATTGTCTGGCGAAGGTGAATTAGGCCAGCGCGGCGGAACATCGGGCGACCTGTACATCTTCCTGACCATCAAGGATCACGACCTCTTTGAACGAGAGGCACAGCACCTGTTTATATCCATGCCAATCGCGGTGACGACAGCGGCGCTGGGCGGTGAGATCGAGGTGCCGAGCATCGATGGCGCACGGGTTCGGGTAAAGATCCCGGCTGGCGCGCAATCCGGCCAACAGCTGCGCTTGCGTGGCAAAGGTATGTCCATCTATCGCCGTCAAGAGCGGGGCGATTTGTATGTCCGTGTGGACGTTGAGACCCCGACGAATCTTAGCAAGCGACAACGGGAACTGCTAGAAGAATTCGAGAAAGAGGGCAACGCCCACTCGCCTCTGGCCGCCAAATTCCTCAATCAGGTTAAGGGCTTTTTCAACGCAGAATAGCCCGGTGCAATTTTTGTCTCACTTGTGATATAGCTCCGGCGATATCGACATAACGGGAGGGTCATCGATGTTCACCGAACTCTACACAAAGCAATTAGCTGGTTACGCCAGCTACCACCAGGACGAACGGAATGAAGCGACACACTTCATCGGTATTCCGCTGATCGTCATTGGGGTTCTGTTCGTGGCGTCATGGCCAAAGCTCTTTGGACTACCAGTTTCGGTCTATGCTTTTGTGGCTTTTGCTGTCCTGTGGATGTCGATGGATCTGCTGATTGGCGGCATTGTCGTATTGCTCACCCTGCCATTTCTATGGCTTGGAGTTACCTGGTACGACCCGACGCTCTCCGTGATGTGGAAGATCATTATTGCCATTGGTCTGCAGGTTGTAGGGTGGGGTTTCCAGCTGGTAGGCCACGCTTTCGAAGGGAAGCGTCCGGCGCTGTTGGACAATTTGTTTCAGGGGCTGCTCGGGCCAACGTTTTTGGTCTATGAAGTGGTTCACCGCTTTGGCCTGAAGCAGAAACTCAAAGATGACGTAGACGCTGAACTGGCCCGATTGATTCAGTCTTAGTTGAGGTCTCCCCGAAAACCATGATCCGTCGTCTCCTGCCTTGGGCAATTATCGCTTTCCTCGCGGCTATCGCATTCTTCGTCAGCAGCGCATTTATCCGAGCGTGGCAATTGCCCGAGGACTTGAGTGCCTCGGTAACCGAGACGGTTGAGTCCCCGGTTGCGGCGGTTTGGATGGTTGTGAATACAGCAGGTGTTCTCGAAGAGCGCTTTGACGAGGTGGAATTCGAGAACGTCGTCGAAGACGACTTTGGTTTGGTCAGCTGGACATCACGCCACGAAGACCGGAATTACTACACCCAATTCACCCGAACCCGCGCTGAGCAGCCCACGGATGGTTCAGACTGGGTCTATGCCTACAGCATCGTACCCGACGACGTGCCGGTGTTAACCGCACGATTGATTGAGATGCGCGACCTCGGGAACGGGACAACGGAAGTTCAGATCACCGATAAGCTCAGCGTCAAAGACCGACAGCTGCGCATGTGGATGGGGATTTTGGGCCTTGATAGCGGCGTGAAGAATGAGATGAAGGCGATTACGTCTCTGGCCAGCGCAGCGGAAGCAGCGCTCTAGCACCCGCCCCTTTGCCAACCAAGAAACCCACAAAAAAAGGCTCCGGTCAGGACGACGGGAGCCTTTTTTCGTGCAGGGGTGTTCGCCCCCTAGATGATCTTCATTTCGACCAGTTTTTCCGCGATCTGAACGGCGTTCAGCGCTGCGCCTTTGCGCAGGTTGTCCGCTACGCACCAGAACGCCAAACCATTCTCGGTGGTTGCGTCTTCGCGGATGCGGGAGACATAAACAGCGTCTTCGCCAGCGGCTTCCTTGGGTGTGACATAGCCCTCATCTTGGCGATGATCGACAACGATGCAGCCTTCTTGCGCGGAAAACGCCTCGCGGGCTTCTGCGGTTGTGATTGGATTTTCGAACTCGACGTTGGCTGAAACCGCATGTGAGATGAACACGGGAACGCGGACACAAGTTGCGGCCAGCTTGATCTTCGGATCAAGGATCTTCTTCGTCTCCGCCATCATCTTCCACTCTTCTTTAGTGGAGCCATCATCCATGAATGAGTCGATGTGCGGGATGCAGTTAAAGGCGATTTCCTTGGTCAATTGCTCAGGCATCACTGGCTCGTTCACGTAGATGCCGCGCGTCTGGCGGAACAGCTCGTCCATTGCTTCCTTACCCGCGCCAGAGACCGACTGGTAAGTCGAGCAGACAACGCGCGTGATTTTGGCCGCATCGTGCAAAGGCTTAAGCGCCACCATCAACTGGATCGTGGAGCAATTTGGGTTTGCGATGATGTTTTTGCGGTTGGCTTTCGCGGCCCAAGGTTCGAGCGCCTCAGCGTTAACCTCAGGAACGATCAGGGGACAGTCTGGGTCCATGCGGAAGTGGGAGGTATTGTCGATAACAATACAGCCCGCCGCCGCAGCCTTTGGAGCGTATTCCGCAGAAACGGCCCCACCTGGCGAAAACAGCGCGATGTCCACACCATTGAAATCAAACTTGGAGAGATTTTCAATCTTGAGGATCTTGTCTTCGCCAAAGCTAACCTCCTGGCCGGCAGAGCGGCTGGAAGCGACTGCGTGGACTTTGTCCACGGGGAACTGCCGTTCGTCGAGGATAGACAGGATCTCGCGACCCACGTTGCCGGACGCGCCGACGACTGCAACCGTATAACCCATGATGCGTAGTTCCTCGATTAACCAGAGATTGTCTTGGAAAGCTCAGCCAGAACGGCGTCGCCCATGCCGGTACAGCTTGTGAGCGTGGAGTCTGCGGACATGATGTCGCCTGTCCGGACGCCAGAGCCGAGAACCCGGTCAACTGCCGCTTCAAGCAAATCGGCATCATCGCCACGATCCAGCGAGTAACGCAGGGCCATCGCGAAAGACAGGATACACGCCAGTGGGTTGGCTTTGTTCTGACCCGCGATGTCAGGCGCGGAACCGTGTACAGGCTCATAAAGCGCATGAGATTTGCCGGTGCTCTCATCTTTCGCACCCAGGGATGCGGACGGCAGCATGCCCAGGGAGCCGGTCAGCATGGCCGCGACGTCTGAAAGCATGTCCCCGAACAGGTTATCTGTGACGATCACGTCAAACTGTTTTGGCGCACGGACCAGCTGCATGCCGCAGTTATCGGCGAGGATGTGGTCGAGTTGCACGTCGGCAAATTCATTGTCCCGGACCCACTGCACTTCCTCTTTCCAAAGGATGCCAGATTCCATGACGTTGTTTTTCTCGGACGAATGAACGCGATTTCCACGCTTGCGGGCCAAGTCAAAGGCAACGCGGGCAACGCGGCGAATCTCGTAGGTGTCGTAAACCTGCGTGTTGATGCCGCGACGTTCGCCATTGGGCAGATCGCTAATGCCACGCGGTTCGCCGAAGTATACGCCGCCCGTAAGCTCGCGAACAATCATGATGTCCAAGCCGGCCACCAGCTCTTTCTTCAGCGAGGACGCTTCAGAGAGTGCATCGAAGCAAATTGCGGGACGCAGATTGGCGAACAGCTCGAGGTCTTTGCGCAAGCGCAGCAGACCGCGCTCAGGGCGTAAGGAGAAGTCCAAAGTGTCGTACTGCGGACCACCCACAGCGCCGAACAGAACACATTCAGCGTCAAACGCTTTATCCATGATCGCATCGGTGATGGGCGCGCCATAGGCGTCGTATGCGGAGCCACCAACCTTGTCTTCGGTGATGTTCACGTCCAGGCCGCGATTGTCGCCAAACCAATCGATGGTGCGCCGAACCTGTGTCATCACCTCCTGACCGATACCGTCACCGGGGAGAACGAGGATGTTGTGAGCCATGTTTTTTGGTCCTTACGTGAAAACCTAAATCTATCCTTTTGGTGTATTGCCATGGGGGGAGAGTGTCCACGGGTGCAGCCTTGTCATTGCGGCTGGCCAGCGGCGTTCCATACGCAACGCGACTAAACTCTACGATTGTGACATTCGCGCATAACTCCCTGATTTTGGGTAGATTATGAGAGAATAATTTGTCATTATGCGCCCGCTTTCGGGGATGGGAGTTACGAGGAGCACGCGCGTGCCGTACCTAAAGAAATTGGCAGTGATTTGGCTGATCGCTTTCACTGCCCTGGGCGTTCCAATCGGTGCGCAAGCACAGCAAGATGGCAGCGGCGTTGCTTTGGCGAGTCTCAGAAACGCGCCGGGTGACTCGCCGTTGTTGGGCGAGAACGTTGAGTTTTCGCTGCAGGTGATCCATTCCGTCAAATTCTCGCTCACCGCCGAGCGTTGCTACTATCAGTTCTTCGTTGACGCTTTGGGCTCCAGTCCTCTGTCCGAAGTTCGCTTTGACATCGAGCTGGCCCACGAGGGGCGGATCGTGGCCAAAACGCAGGCTACGGTCGCTGATCTGGACGGACGGAGGGTGTCAAAGCGCATCCGTGAGTTTGCCTTTGATGGACCATGCCAACTCGATGGCATTCGCATCGTCGAAGCCGTCGGTTCATTCGAGAATCCGGGTTTAACCGCGGTTTTGAATGTGAACCTGTTTGAGCGCAACGCCGTTTCAACACAGGAATTTGAGCCTCTGGATATTGCCCTGGGTCTCACGTCGCGCCTTCCTGGCGCGGCTTTGGCGGAGGTGCCGGAGGCCTCAGGCCTGAACAGTTTGGAACGAGGGTGCATCGTTCGTGCATCAAACCTTCGCACCGGTCCGGGCACTGAATTCAATATCGTAACGATCCTCGAACCGGGGATGTCGGTTTTCGTCGAAAAGCGGACGGGAGACGGCACTTGGAATCGGGTACGCACACAATTTGGCCGTCAAGGCTGGATTTACTATACGCTGCTTGGAAGTTGTCCAAGCTAGCGGCTTTGGAAAGGACTAAAAGATGCCTACAATCAAAAAGGGTTTAACCTTCGGTGCGGCTGCAACGGCGGTTTTGGCTTTGGCGGCTTGTGGTGGGGGCGATCAACGCCTTTGCACCGAAGCCAATTGGTACCAGACTGGCGTCTATCATGCCCAACAAGGGTATGAGAACCGCTTGGAAAAGCTCCAAGGCATCTGTGCTGATATTGGCATTGTGCCGCAGGCATCTGAATATTCCCGAGGCTATGCCCAAGGGCCAACCTTGCCTCGTTTACAACTATAGGAACGCGGATCATGCGCCTTCGTCTTTTTGGTTTCATCTTTTCGACGCTGGCGGCTTTGATCCTTCCCGGCTGTGCTGCGGCACAACTCTACATGAGTGGATCCGCAGGTGCTTACAGCAATTTGGAAAGCGACGGCCTCGCTGGACGGTTTGCGCTTGGTGCCGCACCCCTTGATTGGATCAAGGTGGAGGGGGCTGCGTTGGCGTCAGGGCATAACGAAGCCTGTTGTTCTATCGCGCTGGATGCGACAGGTTGGCTCACGGTTATGGGGGTTGGCCCCTTTAGCCTTGGGCTTGGCGGAGGTGGAGGCGTGGTCTCCTACGTTGATATCGACGATCCGAGCCAAGACTATGATTGGACGCCCTACTTCATATCCGGTGTCGAAGCAGAGTTTGAGCTGACGCGACACTTTGCTTTCTTCGGCCGAGGTGAACTGGGCCTTGGAGAATTACGTGGATACGCAGGCATCAAACTCGGCTTTTAGTACTCTTCTTGAAGAACGTGGCGCACTGCTCGCCGATGGCGCAACAGGAACCAACCTGTTTGCCATGGGTTTGGAAAGCGGCGAGGCACCTGAGGCCTGGTTGCTGGAGCATCCGGATCGTGTTCAGGCACTGCATCAATCATTTGTTGATGCGGGCAGCGATCTCTTCCTAACCAACACCTTTGGCGGCACTAAGCACCGTCTGAAACTGCACGGGTTAGAGGGGCAAGTCACGTCCCTGAACCGCACCGCGGCACGACTAGCGCGAGAAGTCGCGGACAACGCCGAGCGACCGGTTTTGGTCGCCGGGTCCGTCGGTCCAACCGGCGAACTTCTGTCCCCGCTAGGAAGTCTCGAAAAGGCTGATGCTGTCACCAGTTTCAAAGAGCAAATCGAAGGGTTGGTCGACGGTGGTATTGATCTGGTCTGGATCGAAACCATCTCCGCACCAGATGAGCTGGAAGCGGCAGCAGAAGCCGCGCGCTCTTTCGATATTCCTGTATGCGCGACAATGAGCTTTGACAGCGCAGGCCGCACCATGATGGGCCTGACACCCCGCGCCTTTGCCAGTCTCGCTGAGGACTTCAATCTCGACGGTTTTGGCGCAAACTGTGGTGTGGGCGCGTCTGATTTGATGAGCTCGGTGCTTGGCTTTGCCGATGCGCAGCCCACCGCGCCAATCATCGCCAAAGCCAATTGCGGCATTCCGAGTTACGAGGACGGCAAAATTGTTTACAGCGGCACGGTCGAGCAAATGGCCGCCTACGCCCAACTCGCGCGCGCTGCTGGCGCCAAGATCATTGGCGGCTGTTGCGGCACCAAGGCTGAGCACATCGCCGCGATGCGCAAGGCATTAGACGAGAACGACCAGCCGGATTTCCGCGTTTTGGCGATTGAATTGGCCTTGGGGAAAATGTCTGACGGCGCCCGTCAGATTGCCATTGGCCAAGATGCACTCAAGCACTCCACCCGTCGCAGCGGCAGCAACCGCCGACGCAAGGGCTGATCGAGATGATGGCTCGAGAGGAGATCGATGCGCTTTGGTCCGCTGAAGGCCAAGCGGCCGCTTTGTCCGCTTGCGTGGTGGCACTTGCTGATGCCCTGGGCCACGGCTCAGCCGTCAGTCTGGATGATCGCCTGAGCGCACCGGATTTTGACTTTACCGCCGTGGTTCATGCGCTCGATACGGGGGAAGCCATTGCTGCGCTGTTGTCAGAAACAGGGTTTGGGTCTGAAACGGATCTGCATGATGCCTCGTTGAACGACACGGCCCTCATGATTGTCAGCCAAGACAGTTTGAGCGCTTTGGCGGTCATGCTGGGTGAAGCCATTGATGCGCTCATCACCATGACAGAGGTTCATCAGTTGGAGGGGCAGGGCCTCTGGCTGGCTCAGCATCTATCCGCAGCGCTGCAGGGCCAGATGATGTTGTTGGCGACACGAAATGCGTTGCCTGTCCAAGTGCCCGCAACCATTCGTGCAACGGCGACTTTGGCCAATGCTTTGTCCCTTACGGTGCCGGATTTGCCGTGGACCGCCGACCGCTGGCCGATTGCCGATCAGGTGTCGAGCATCCAGGGGCTAAGCGGTGTTTTGGGTGCTTTTGGGGTGCCGACAGGACCGCTGCATCAAGCGGCAGTTGCTTGCTTTGAAAGCAGGTTTTCCACGGAATCACTGCGCGATTTGCACCGGGAAGCGGCAACAGGATTGGCGGAGCTGAACAGTGCACTGGACCAGTGGTCCTCGGCCCCAGACCCGCAAGCGGCTTCCGACGCTGAGGTCGCCTTGATCCAAGGTGCTTTGGCGCGTGCCCGTGAAGTGCTGGAGCAATCCACGGGCGAGCAACCGTCAGATTAAATCACCGCAGCCAGTCGAGCGGCTTTGTTGATTGCGCGCTTGGCGTCCAACTCAGCGGCTTTATCCGCACCGCCCACGATGTGAACCGTCACGCCCTTGGCTTCCAGCGGCTCTGCCAGATCGCGCAAGGATTCTTGACCAGAGCACAGGATCACGTTGTCAACGTCCAGCCAGCGCGGGTTTTCCCGTGCTTCGCCTTCTGAGATCATCAACCCTTCATCGCCCACGCGCTCATAGTTGACGCCGCCGATGAAGTTTACATCTTTCATCCGCAACGAAGAGCGATGGATCCAGCCGGTGGTCTTGCCCAAGCCCGCGCCGTGCTTGCTGGTTTTACGCTGAAGCAGCGTGACTTGCCGGGCCGGTGCGGACGGCTGCGGCCCTTGAGCGGCCAATCCGCCCGGTACCTTTTCCGGATCGCCAACACCCCATTCTTCGAGCCATTCTTCGACGTTTACAGTCGGGGAAGGGTGTTCTTGGACAAGGTATTCCGTGACGTCAAAGCCAATGCCGCCTGCGCCAATAACCGCGACCTTCTCCCCGACTTCAGCCTTGCCCGCCAGCACATCAATGTAGCTCAGCACTTTGGGGTGGTTCTGGCCTTCGATGCCCGGATCGCGTGGGGTGACGCCGGTGGCAACGATGACTTCATCGTAACCCTCAAGGTCGTTAACGCTCGCCCGTGTGTTGAGACGAACCTCAACGCTGGAAAGCTCGATCATGCGCGCAAAGTAGCCCAGCATGCCGTGGAACTCTTCCTTGCCCGGAATAACCGCCGCCATGTTCAATTGCCCGCCAATCTTGTCAGACGCTTCGAATAGCGTCACGTCGTGGCCGCGCTCATCCAGAACGATCGATGCTTGCATGCCTGCGGCACCCGCACCAACCACGGCAACCTTCTTTTTTCGGTCTGTTGGCGTGTAGTTGAGCTCGGTTTCGTTACAGGCGCGTGGATTGACCAAGCACGATGAGGTTTTCATCGAGAATGTGTGGTCCAAGCACGCCTGATTACAGCCGATGCAGATGTTGATTTCGTCCTTACGGCCTTCAGCCGCCTTTTTCACCAGCTGGGAATCCGCCAAGAACGGACGCGCCATCGACACCATATCGGCGCTGCCGTTCGCCAGCAGCTCTTCGGCGGTATCCGGGTGATTGATGCGGTTGGTGGTGATCAGCGGGATAGAGACCTCGCCCATCATTTTCTTTGTCACCCAAGCAAAAGCAGCGCGCGGAACGCTGGTTGCGATGGTGGGGATGCGGGCTTCGTGCCAGCCGATGCCGGTGTTGATAATCGTCGCACCAGCGGTCTCGATGGCTTTGGCGAGCTGAACCACTTCTTCCCAGGTTGATCCGTTCGGGATCAAATCAATCATGGACAGTCGGTAGATCAAAATGAAATCGTGACCCACAGCTTCGCGACAGCGGCGGACGACTTCCACGGGGAACCGCATGCGGTTTTCGTACGCGCCGCCCCATTCGTCGGTGCGCTTGTTCGTATGGGTGACGAGGAACTGGTTAATCAAGTAACCCTCCGACCCCATGATCTCCACACCGTCATAGCCAGCTTCGCGCGCCAAAACCGTGGCGTTCACGTAGGCTTGGATTTGCTCTTCGACGCCCTCTGTCGTCAGCTCACGCGGGGCGACAGGGGTGATTGGGGACTTAATCGCCGACGGCGCAACACCCCCTGCGGGATTGTACGCATAGCGTCCTGCGTGGAGGATTTGCATAGCGATTTTGCCGCCGTTGGCGTGCACTGCCTGGGTGATTTCACGGTGCTTGTTTGCGTCCTCTGTGGTCTCCATACAGCCGCCACCAATCACAGGCGCGCCGTCTTGGTTCGGGCCAAACCCGCCCGTGACCATCAGGCCAACATCACCCTGCGCGCGCTCAGCGAAATACGCCGCGAGGCGCTTGAATGTCTTTTCTTCTTCAAGACCGGTGTGCATGGAGCCCATCAGCACGCGGTTTTTCAGCGTGGTGAAGCCAAGATCCAATGGTTTCAGCAAGTGGGGGTACAGGGACATGGTTCAATCTCCTCGATAGCGTCACGCCCATCATCGAATTAGCGCGAGAATATATTTCGACTTAGTCCAAAAATACTCAAACCCAATAGAGGTAAGACAGCAAGCAGATGCCACGTCGCCATGGATAATCCAGGCCAAATAATTGTGGGTTTTGAGCAGTCTGGTCTCTCCAGTGCGAAGAGTTGGTCAGGAGAAGACATTTTTTCAACCAATCCGCCACAGGCCATTGGGCCTTTCCACCAGCCGTATTCCACGCCGATGTGCTTTGCCGCAAGGAATACGGCTGCCCCCATCGTCACCGTTGCGACGACATAAAATGCCTTGCGATAGATCGCATAGAGGCTGGGCAGGAACTGACCTACGAAGAACATAACGACCGTCGGGACCAGAAAAAACAACAACACGTAGTGCGGGACGCGTTGCTGCAAACACAGAATACAGGGTAGCAAGCCAGCCCACTGATACGCCCATGCCGACCCGACGACAGCAAGGGAGCCGAGGTGGATCAGGCCGGGTAATAGCAATGACGAAAACCGTGTCATAGAACGTCTCTCCGCTCACGCAGTAAATTTAACGGCACCATCCCCCTGAAGAGGATGCTAACGCGGCCTTCCTTAGCGCGATTTCCCACTTGTCGCTGTAAAAAAAGGTTTTTCTCACTGAGGTTTGATGCCGCCTGGGGACCACCGCGATGCCTGCGTTTGAGGCGTTTGGCGTTTGTCAGGCAGGACAAAGCGATTGTCGCCTGCGGGGAAGCGCTGACACGGCCGCTTCTCTGCGCCAATCAGGCGCTTTGAGCGAAGTGAGATGGTTAGGTCGTATCGCCGAGGGTTCGACTTCCAAAGGGTCCGCACATCGGTCTCAGCACGAGTTAAGCGCGCTCGCAAAGCCTCGTCGCTCAAGCCGGCCGCACTTGAGTAGTCTATGATCAGGCGGGAGGGGCCCTGATCGAGCACCTGCATCAAGCTGGCAAGCGTGCTGGGCCAAGACGGGTGAAAGCGGGAACCGGTTTTACCATCGAAAAAGGTGCAGTCCCCGATGTTCAACATAACTTCACGGGACAGGCGGGCACCAAAGTTGGCTTTGGCGATCTTTCCCCGCGTTACACGCACAACACGCGGGTTCTCGCTGGTCATTTTATAACCAGCCGGCAAGGTGCGTTCGTCCAACTTGAGCACGAGATTTCTACCGGCGCCGTTTGGAACCAGCTCGCACGGCAGGTGGAAGCGTCCGTGTTCATCAGTCTTGATAAGCAGTCCACTATGCTCGCCTAGCCGAGCGGCGGCGATGCCTGGTTCTCCGGGGTCGGGGAGACCATTCGAGTTATCGTCTTTGAAAACCCGTCCAATCACCGTTGTGCAGCCCAACTGCTGATCCTGCCGCAGCTCAAAAGGCAGGGCAGCGAGGTTGGAAAATACCTGAGTGGTACCATAATTTGCGACGGCAAAGGCCAAGTTGCGGTGCGTGCCAACATCAAGCCCAATGGTCGCTAAAGTGCTGAAATCCACTTCCCTGGTTTCGCCCGGTTCCAGCAGAAGATTTGGCCAATGAATCACAGCGCTAAGATCGTCGGCGCTCATGCCCGGATGCCGCACGGGGGTTGCATCGGTATCACTGGGGGCCCCCAGTTGTCCGCCCGTCCTGAGGTTCAGCCTGCTTGGATCAACCGCGAGGCCAACTGGGAGAATATCCAGCAAAGTCGCCGAAACGGCTGTATTCGACCTGTTTTCAACGGACAGGGTCCAACGGACGACATCGCCCGTGGAAAACCGTGTTTGGTTCGCCGACTTTGTTACCCACAGCTGGATAATCGCGCCGGCCTCGGGGTCCAGATAGTCTGGGCGACCATCACCATCACGGTCATCGTCGCATGGTGTGCCGGACTGATCCCAATCCTCGTCACGGGTCGGAATGCCATCACCATCGTCATCGGGATCGAGGTAGTCGGGAACCCCGTCGTTATCGCTGTCATCCGGGCCTTGTCCGTCGTTGTTTGAGTCCCATTCCTTGTGGTTGGGCACGCTGTCATTGTCGGTATCTTCTTCACCCGACAAGCGCAGGGCAAATGTCAGCGCGAGATAGGTGCGCGGTTCGAGCAAGCGGGCGGTGACAGAGCCGCTGGCGCTGGTGGAAAGGCTGCCTGCTTGACCGTCCAGATCCACCCAACGATCGCCGTCCCAGCCGGCTAGCGTCAGGTTATCCAATGTTGCCCCGGGGGTGCTTTGGAGCAAGAGATCGATGCGGCTAGAGGCTTCATATATGGGTGAAATATCAATGAGACTGTCCGCCCAAACCCGCCAGTAC
Organism: Alphaproteobacteria bacterium; assembly: GCA_965661545.1. Taxonomy (GTDB): domain Bacteria; phylum Pseudomonadota; class Alphaproteobacteria; order UBA7985; family UBA7985; genus UBA7985. The sequence goes on from CBFIEF010000006.1 coordinate 77,370, forward strand.
TCGCGGTCTGACACAGCCACGAGCAAGTTTTCCTGCTGCGGGCCGAAGTCTAACTGTCCGTTGCGCCAAAAATAGTGTGCATCCACATCACTCGCAGTTTGATCCGCCGCTAACCCCACCAATCCACGATAGGTTTCGCCGCCTTGGATATCGCCCGTCGGGAAGACAAAATCTCCACCACCAACGCGCCGCACAGGGCCGTCGATGACACTATCAACGTCACCGCCATCGAGGATGGCACTGGGGTTAATGGATTGCGCGGTTGAGAGAAAGATGGTGTGAAAGTCTGGACGCTCGATCGGCGTTTCTGCGGCGCGCAGCCACCCGCCGTGCAGAGTGCCGCCCGTCTCATCAATGACTCCCTGCACAAAATGCAGATCGCCAGAAATGAGTAAGGTTCCCTGATTAATGGTGCGCTGAGTGCTGTCATCCTGAATGAAATCGCCATTAATCATGACGATCTCATCAGTTGAGATAAACAAACTGCCCGTATTAATGACCTGAGCCTGCGATTGCTGAACGGTCATCGTCAGGCTCGTCAACATTGCCGCTGCCAGTCGAAAGGGCAAAGCAAACCAATTTTTCATTGCTGTGTTCTGCCCTGATCAAGTGGCTAGCTTGGCGTGCAGCTGTGATTGGCTGCTACTGAAATCCGACCTTTGAGCGACAACGCAGTCTCGGTGAAGCCATAGGCCCCAACGGGCACAATCGCGTAGCCGTGAGCGTCAAAGGAAACTGGGCCACGCGGCGATTGCCAAGACAGCGCAACAACATTGTCGAATAGCGTCTCCCGCGTTCCCTTCATGGCCTTAACCAGTAAGTTACCGGCTTCGAAGCCCATGAGGCCTGCAAAGCTGGGGTCTTCTCCGATCCACGCGTTGAACGCGGTCTTGAACTTGGTCGCATCAACGGTGTCGGGGTTCCAAGCGGATAGAAGCGTCACCGAAGAAAGGGCACTTCGTGTGGTGTTGGACAATCGATCGTAGTCGATTTCTGACGTGGTAACGGCCTTTAAGTCGTCTGCGATTACGCCTTCAGCATAGGCGTTGAGGTAGCCATAGAGGGCTTCGCCTTCGAGATCGAAGTAAGCCCCATCCGCCTTAGTGACCCGCAGAATTGCGATTTCGTTGTTAAAATCGTCTTGGTTGGGCGTGGCAAAAGCGGCACCACCGAGTCCGCCAGTATAGGCGCGCTGAAAATCATCGAGGTTCTGCTTCCCCTCTTCGCCTTGCTTCACAAACGCAAAGGTACGCTGCGCATTCAAGCTGTTCATATAAAGCGCGGCGAGCCTTCCTAAGGCGACATCACCGGCAAGGTGGACGGTACGTTTGTCACATGAACCAGTCAGATCAGGACTGAGGTTGATGAGCAGCGGTCCGTCATCCGTACCGTTTAGCGCACCACCAGCCTCGGCAACGTTGGTGATGACAACATCAGCGCCCGTGTCAGCGACAACCGTTGCCAAGGGTTGAGAGCCTGAATAGGCCACGGCATCCAAAACTTGAATGTCATCTTGGCCCCTGAGCGAAAGCGCTAAACCAGCTTGCACATGCTCGGACCAGCTCAGGTCCATCGTGCGCGATGGGTCAAAGATAACGGATACGGAAAGAGCATTTCCACTGCCTGGCAGTGCCAAAGCGCCCAAGGCCAAAACGGCCAGCGACAGCATTTTCATCAAAAATATTCCTCAGTTTGTAAACTTTGATTGGAGTGGTTCAAGAAAGCGCTCGCAGGAAATCTACGGGCGCTAAGGGCTTTTCCCTGCGAAATCTCGGGTGCGACCAGCGCCTCGAGCTCTTCGAGCCGTGTACGGAGTTCATCGATTTCTCGGGTTTTTTCATCGAGTGCCTTCACTGCGGAAATCAGGGTGAAGACCAACCGCTGACTGTCCACGCCGAGATAGGTCGTTGGCGCCGTCGGTTGAGTGCTGGCAGGCAGGTTGAAGGATTGGACAAGGTTGGGATCAATGCTGGCCGCCTCTTGAGCGATCAGGCCGTAATACAGGCGCTCGCTCGGCCCACCGGGTGCATCATCCGTGTATCGAAACTGCTTTGGCTCCATCGCACGGACTTGTTCGAGACCGTTGTCGTAGCTCTGAATATCGCGCTTAAACCGTCGATCTGATGTGGCAAAGGTTGCATGTGTGATCACTTGGTTTGAGGCAAAGAGAGAACCAGTCGCCCGAACGTCGCCTTGGACATCTAACGCGTACGCCGGGACTTCCACGCCAATACCTACGCGATTGTTTGTGTAAATAGCGCTGTCGATGGTGAGCGCGCTGCCCTCGACTGACCCGCGCCAATCGTCATCGGCGGGCATCTGAGAGGCGGTGTCGTCGGTCTGTTCAAAGGCGATGTCATCGGGTTCGATTGCGTGAAAATATCCCTGGTCGTCGGTTACGACGACGCGCAGTTGGGCCTCAGCTTGGGGGGGGTCGAGGTTCTCGATGCGAAGATCGCGACCGGCTTGTTCGCTTTCCCCAACAATGTGCAGTTTTGCTGCGGGCGTTTCCGTCCCGATACCAACATCTGCGGCACCCCAAGGCGGTGTGAATAGAATGCCTGCAAGCGCGAAAATCGCGAAAGGGTATCGTTTAACGGATGGGGAACGAGATTTCATTGTAGAACAATTCAATTTGTAAAATGGCAATGGGAGAAGAGGACCGGGCAGGCGTGGGGGTACCTGCCCGGTTTGTACTGATCAGCATCTGGCTCCTTCGGGGGACTAGGGAGGAGCCAGTAAAGTTTGGGGGTCTACTGATCAGAGACGCCGAGACGCGCTTCCATGAGGCGCATCCGATCTTCGAGAGCGGCGATGCGAATTTCAGACTCCATCACCATTGCCGCCATCCGCGCATTGTCAGCATCAATCTGCTGCAAAGCATTCGCGAGAACGTAGATCATGGATTGAACATTCACCGTCAGGTATTCAGTGCCATCTTCTGGAGAGAAAAATGAGCCCACGAGTTCAGGGTCAATCGCCTGCAGCTCCTGTGCAATTACACCGTAGTGCACCCGATCCGTATTCGTTGGCAGGCCCATACCGTTGTAACGGTAAGAGACAAGGCGCAACTGGCGCAGGATCTCGAGACCACGGTTAAAGCCTTCCACTCCTGTCTTCAGACGGCGGTCTGAGGTTTGGAAGAAGTTGGACGCGAGGAACTGGTCACCCGAGTAGATGTTACCCGTCGCACGAATATCGCCAGTGACGTCCAAGGCGTAACCCGGCGTATCGGTTCCGACGCCTACACGACCCAGAGTCTGTCCGTTATCAGTTGCTTCACGGACCACCAAGGCGTTCTGGGTTGCCGCTGTATCAATAACCAGAGGGTAAGCAGGTGTGTTGGTGTTAATGCCAACGTTACCATTGGTGTAAATGTCGTCACTGACCCGTGTTGCGAGGCTGTTGGTCGTGCCGGCAGCAGCCCAGTCGTTGTCTGTCGTGTCACTGTTCACAGCCGACAAGTCTACTGTCACGCTGCCCGCTTCATCGGTAATGGTTAGGACGTCGTCCGACCCCCGGAATGTCGCTGAGATGTTGGCAATGGTTGTATCAACGAGAGTGTCCGACAGTGCAGAAAGATCCACGGTTACATCACCAGTTTCATCGGTGATGGTCAGCACATTGGTTGATCCGTCCAGCGCCGCTGCCGTGTTGGATACTGTCGTATCGCTCAGGGTTACGGCTAGGTCGGAAAGATCGACGGTTACATCACCAGTTTCATCTGTAATGGTCAGCACATTCTGCGCATCAAGCGTTGCGCCAGTGTTGGAAATCGTTGTGTCAGCTTGGGCACTTACTTCTCGCACGTTACCGGCAGCATCCACGGTCAGGTAGAGATCGTTCACCGCATCGCCAACAACGAGTGCGTCACCCGTGCCGTATCTTGGCATGGTTACTTGACCGTTTGTGTCAAAGATAAACCTTTCCGTCGCTATGTTGTTGTCGTCTTCCGTTGCAATAATAAATCGATCAGAACCGGCAAGTGAATCATCGCCCAAAACGAGGGTTAGTTCAGAATCGTTGAAGCCGTTGTCAGTTCGACGCATCAGAATAGCGTCTGAATTCTGCATCAATGTGCCGAAGCGCAAAGCGGAATTTTGTCCAACGGCAACTATGCCGTCCTCAAAGTTGAGGGTATTGCCTGCCATGGTCAGTTCACGGCTCAATGTCAGCGTGTCGTCAACATCGTAGTTGGTGTCAACTGAGGCTCCATCGAGACCCGAAAGGTCCACTGTGATGTCGCCGGTTTCATCGGTAATGGTCAGAATATTGGTTCCGCCATCGAAGGTTGCCGCTGTGTTTGAAACCGTGGAATCGCTCAAGGTGACAGCCAAGGCTGATAGATCGACACTGACATCGCCCTGTTGATCAGTAATCGTCAGCACGTTCTGCGCGTCGAGGGTCGCTGCAGTGTTCTTGACGGTTGTGTCAACGGGAGCCGAGACTTCTCCAACAACGCCATCACTGTCTACAGTCAGGTAACGATCCAGCGCGGCATTACCTCGCAGGTAGCCGCGATTTTCACCGTAGGGGTAGAGTGTCAGGGTACCGGCGGTGTCCAGAGTCAGGCGTTTGGTGCCTAAAGTGAACATGGTGATGGTTGTATCATCAGTGTTGAAATGGCCATCCATGCCCAATGCGATACCGGTTGATACTGCCCCTGTTTCAGAGACGGCTTCAACCAGCTGCGTGTAGACTGCCGGTGCTTCGATATAGCCATTGCCGTCTTGGTTGCCCAAGCGTTGGATGGAGGATTGTTCATCGGACGTTCGATTATAATCGCCAACGACAAGTGGGCCATTTCTGAAATTCAGTGTTTGGCCATTCCCGTCATAAACTCGCACAGCATCGCCAGCAGTCTGGACCAGATCGGAATTTGCCAAATTCACGGCAGAAAAGGTGTCTTGAAGCTCAGTCAGGTCCACGGCGAATTGGTTCAATTCACTGTCGACGATGGAGAGATTATTGGTGTCTGGAGCGTAATCAAAGCTAACGATTGTTGTGTCGCTATCCGTGTCCGATAGTCCGGAGAGGTCAACGGTGACATCGCCAGTTTCATCGCTGATCGTTAGGATATTGGTTCCGCCGTCGAAGGTGGCTGCGGTGTTAGAGATGGTGGTATCGACGGAGGAAATATCGACTGGAAACGAATTGCCCTCAGAGTCTGTGATCGTAACAGTGCCATTGAGGTAGCTTACCGAAGCAATCGTTGTGTTGGTGTCAGTGTCATTGAGCGCGTCCGATAACGAAGACAAATCGACCGTCAGGACCTCATTGGCTTCCGTAATCGAGAGGATGTTTGTCACTGGATCAAAATCGAAGTCAGTATTCTTGAAATTTAGATCAGATTCCAAGGTGAAGAGCGGAACGGTCTTAACGCGTTGACCGTCGCTTCCGTCGACCAGAAGAACATTCCCGAGAATGTCACTTCCAGTAAAGGGATCGAGGTTCTCTAGAATGATGTCATCCGCGCTTCCGGTGTCACCGGAAACGTGCAGCACGGCTTGAGGTTCTAAGACACCGATCCCCACGTTTTCCGCACGCGCGGACTGCGCCCAACTTAAGGCTAGCGCAGACGCGCCGGCCAATAACAATTTCGTTTTCATTGTTTGCTCCCTAAAAGCTTTTGTCTGCGCCGGAGGCTTGAGCCAGTAGATCAAGCCCTCGAAGGCTTCGGAGCGGTGGGGTCATCCATCCAGGCAACGCTGGTGTGGAGCGAGAACACAAAACTCAGAAGGCCGGCAAACAGAGCTTCAGCAAGTGAGAACCCACTTGATGCTATTGCGCGTAATATTTTTAAAAATTCAACTAATAGGAGAATTGCGCTCGGTGCCACCTTTGCCGGTGTAAGCTTCGAGGTGCTTGCTCTGGTTCTGCTCTGCTCTTTGATGCCGCGGCATTCAAACCAAGACCTGAAATTCGCTCAGTTTGGATGATCTAAGGGGCTGATAAGAATACAGAAAAACACTGAAGAAGGCTTGGCGTTCGATGTCCTTTAGCGCATCAGGATTCGCTGCTGTAACTCCAAATGCTGTCGCCTCCAGACAGCGCCGTGAGGGTGCTTCCTCGCCGGTTCTAGCCCCGCCGAACGGTAGACAAAGTATCAGGATTTTTAGTTACACTTTCACCAGTTCTATGGAGCCAAGTCCTGCTACCCAGTGAAAATAGTGCAAATATCATTTTCAAAGTGTGAAAATACTTAAAATTGAGTTTCATAATGCAAATGTGCAAAATAATAGTTTCATCTTGGCCTGACCATTGACGCCCATTCTTTTAACCCAAGGCGCATGTCATTAGCGCAGTGAAAGGTGCTGACGGTGTGGGCTGAGTGGCGAGGGTTAGGCTGTCCAAGGGGTGATCCGCCTCAGGAACAAGGCGCGCGTACAGGTCTTGCAGCTCAGCATGCAGCGCCATATCCGCCGCGCCGCCCGTCAAACGACCCGTCAGTGTCATGTGAAACCGAAAGTCGTCGAACACGAAGGGGTAGCCAAACTGGTCAAGGTGCTGCCGTTGCCGTTCGCTTAACCGTTCGGGTTGTCGGCGATCGACTTCGGACGCGGTCAGTGGTGCGCGGAAGGGCTCAAAAGCCGATACCACGGCCCGCTCAAGCCGCAGCAAGCGATCGGGCTGGACGGCGGGCATAATGGACAAGAAGCCGTGCAGGTTCTGGACTGAGGTTTGCGGCAGCAGCGCGGGCGCTGCGTTGGCACAGAACGCGCGGAAGAAATCAAGCAGCTCGGCTTCGGTTTGATCAGAAGATAGGCGAAACGGCGCCTTGATAGTGGCGTGAAAGCCATAACTGCGGGCCTTGGCAGTCAGGGTCTCAAAATCTGCTACGGAGACAGCGTTGAGAGCGAATTGCTCAACCGCTGCCGCTTGGCGGTGAATATCAATACCCAAGGTTCGCGCGCCAAAACGGGCGAGTGCGGTGCGTTCCGGGCTGAAGTAAACGGCGTAGCGAACAGACATTCTCCTATTCCTACTCCGCCCCGTATTTGTGGCGCATGCAGGTCAGCGACTGCTTGATCAAGTCCTCAAGGACCGACCGATCCACGTTGGATAAGCGCGTGATATAGAGACAAGCTTTGCCGATTTTATAAGTGCCCAGTCGGCTCATTAGGTCGTCATAGGCTGAGAAACCGCCCATGATGTAAGCTGTCAGGGCCGTCTTGCGAGGGGAAAAGCCGGTGAGAAACATATCCCCCTCGCGGCCACTCTCGTACGTGTAGTGATACTGCCCGAACCCCACGATGCTGCCCCAAAGCACGGGGGGATGGCCGGACAACCGCGTCATCATTTCCAGCATGTCAAAACTGTCTTTGCGTCGACCGCTGTGCCCGACTGCGTCGAGGAAGGCTTCAACGCTGTCTTCGGTCGGGCGCGTCTTGTTATCGGCTTTGGCCATTCTACTGAGCGAGCCCTTGCGCTTCTGCCCAAGCGGCGTGTCGCGGCGCTGCGGGAACGTCCATTGGCTCCATGATCAGACGAGGGTTGCTGGTCAGTTTGCCCAAGGCTTCGAAAATCGGGAACCACGGCAATTGGCCCTCGCCGATGCCCCAGTGTCGATCTGCTGAACCGTCGGTGTCCTGCAGGTGAACATGCTCGAGCATGTTTCCGGCTGATTTGATGAAATCCACCACGTGCGGCGCGCCAAAGCGTCCGTGCATGTAGTGGGCGTGCCCCGTGTCGATGGACGTTCGGACATGATCGGAACCAAGCGTCTCGATCAGCCGCACACGCCATGTTGGGTCGATGTCCTGAATATTCTCAAGCACGATGGTGATGCCAAAGTCTTCAGCCATCTTGATGGCGTCCGAGATGGTGTCCTGAACCAGACCAATCTTGCCAGCCTCATACCCCATATGGAGCATGTTATCTCGATCCCACAGCGTCAGCGGTGAGTGCAACACCATCTGTGTCGCGCCCATGCGGTGTGCCATTTTGAGAGCTTGCTCAAGCCGCATCCGCACGACCTTACGAATGGCCGGATCAATGCTGTCGAGGTCAAAACCATAAAAGGGGCCATGCAGGCCCAAGCGCCCCGTATAAGAAGAGCCCAACAGCTCTCTCACCCGGTCAGCAACCTTGTCGGCAGTCTTTTCCAGGACGAAGGCGTGATAGCCATCCTGAATCTCCAAATCCCGATTTTTCTCCAGCACCCACGGCACCATCTTTTCAAGATTGTGCAGCTCCATCGCGCACCCGAGAACAGGTAAGTTAGCCATCGAACGTTCCTTTAAAACTCAGCCTTTGATTTTGGACACAATAGAAATGACAAATGGGTTTCAGGCAAACTCAATTTGGGCCCCGTCGAGTGTAAGTTTGGAACCCGATTCTATTTCCGATTCGTTTTGGCATTTGGCCAGATTCTCAAGATGCGCAGGGGTCGCGCATAACAACAGGCCACATTTTCCATTCGCAAAGCGTTTCGAAAACGACTGAAGCATTGATGCAACAGGGTTTTTTCCGATCCTTGAATCAGCTCGCATAATTACAAAAGCTCAAGGAATACCTTCCGGAGTAGGCGAAGCATGGTGGTGAACTTGTCTGCTGCTGGCTGACAGGTGGGCTTTATACTTGGAGTTATTTCATGAAGTTTATTACCGCTACCTTGGGCGCGCTTGTTTTAGCTGCTGCGTCCTTCGTCGGTACCGCGCAGGCGCAACAGGGCTATTACTCGGCACCTGGTTTCAGCCAAGGCGGTCCCATTTCTTTGGGCTACACCGGTAACATCGGCTACAGCCCGAACTATTACTACGGTCAGCCGCAGTATGTCGTACGCCGCACAATGAAGCCGATTTGGGCTTTGGGTGCGCCGGTTACCCTGGGCAACCCTGCGGGTAACGCTGAGGTATCATTCTACAGTGCGATGTCTGTCTCTACGGAGCATTCTATTCCACTGGCTGGTACGTTTGAATTTGGTCCTTCACTGGGCCTTGGCGCGCGCATCGCTTGGAACGATCCGTATTCCAACCTACGTGTGTCGAGCAGCATGACCGCGACCAAGTGGGAAATCGAAGACGTTTGGGACGGCATCAATGACGCCCCTTACCTTGCCGGTCGCTCCAGCCAAACCATGGCTGACTACACTCAGATTTCGACTGATATCGGTCTGGGTATTGTCGAGGGCAATTCCTGGCTCAGTGCGATTGTTGGTATCAACACTGACTCTGACTACTCCTATGCTCTGCCGTACGCAGGTCTTGAATTTGGGTCTCAGGCTGAAATTGCTCCGGGTGTTGCGCTGGACTTCTCCTTGAAGGGTCTTCGTGAGTTCTCTGAACCGAGCATTCGCGGGTTCCACACCTCCGGTCGTTGGATTGCAACGGGTACCGTAGGCCTGCGCATTAAGTTCTAAGGCGCGGTCAACAGACCCTACGCACAGCCCACCGTAAAAAAGACCTCGTCGGCGTTAACCGGCGAGGTCCTTTTTCGTTTCTGGAAGCTGGATACTTGGCTGCTCAATCAGCCGAAGTGAATGCGGAACCTTTCGCGGACCGCGGCATCAATTTCCGGCGAAATGTGCGTTGGCCGTGGGCCTTGCAGGATCGTGCGCAGTGTCTTCTGTGCGGCCTCGAGCAAGACTGGCTTGCCCACTTCCGCCCACTCCTTGGGTGACGTCCGATCCCCGATGGTGGGATAGATGTACTCGGACTGCATCAAACTAAGCGTCTGATCCGAGCCCAGATAATGCCCCGGACCTTCCAAGCAGGTCTTGGCCATTACGTCGAGTGAGAGCTTGTCCGGCGTGACTTCCAGCCCGCGCACACAGCGCATCGCCTGTCCCAACATATCATTGTCAATGATCAGCGATTCCAAGCAGAAGCCCAAAAGAGAGGCATGCATTCCGGCTGATTCATAGACCATGTTGATCCCGGCTAGACCGGCCATCACGTTGGTGATGCCTTTTTCATAGCCCGACTGAGCATCCGGCATTTTGGCGTCGGCCATGCCGGCCGCAGAACCGGTTGGCAGGCCGAGGAACTTGCCCATTTGACCAACAGCCGCGGTCAAAATCGCTTGCTCACCAGAGCCACCCGACATCGCACCAGACCGCAAGTCAGAGACAAACGGCCATGGGCCGAAAATCGCAGGGTGACCGGGCGATATGGAGTTAACATACACCAGACCACCCAAGCACTCCGCAACCGCCTGTACAACTGCGCCAGCGATAGCTGCGGGGGCTGTTGCCCCTGCTTGACCAGCAGAGAGCAGCAATACCGGCATGCCGCCCCGGATCGCCACTTCCATGATTTCACAGGATTCAGTGGCGTACTTCATAGGCGGAACCACAAAGGTTACCGACAGGGACACAAACGGACGCGCACGCCACGCTTCTTCGGAACCGGCAACCATGTGGAGCAGCTCAAGGCCGTCTTCCATGTGGGTCGTGTCGACAAACGAGGTGCCGACGTGCTTTTTCGTGCCGGAGATCGATGCGTATACGGTGTTCAGGTCCATCTCGCGGTTGTCGAGAATATCGCGAGCAACCATTGGGCGCTGGAAGAAATGGATGTTGTCCATCTGATCCACAATGCGCGCGGCGCTGTAGAGATGACCGATGGTGGAATCTTCGTATTCCTTGGTGTCCACGTTCACCAGATGCACAGCGGCACCAGCGGTTCCGAAGTGAACTCGGTTGCCGCTCAGATCCAGATCAAAAGCCGGATCTTGCGCATGAAGAGTCAGATTCTTATTCGCGATCGACAGCGTATGCTCCACCAGTGCACGGGGGAAGCGCAGGCGGTTATCGTCGCCCAAAATCGCTCCAGCGGCGACCATCGACTCAACACCTGATTGCGGCGCATCGGCCATTCCGATGGTTTCCAAGGCCGTTAAGGCAGCCTCGTAGATCGTCGCCATCTCATTGTCTGACAGCGGTTTGTAACCACCGCCTTCCATGCCCGGGCGGACCGGGCGGATATCTTCAGCCAACGGGGCTGCACGAAGGGCGACACGGGCAGATCGGCCACCGGCGCGGCCCTTTCTCGGTGCTTCAGCGTTCATGGAAAGACTCTCCTGTTAGGCGCGGACGCGTTCAGAGGTTGGATCGTACATAGGCTTCAACGAAACCTCGGCTGCGATGCGCTGACCGGCGATTTCGATTTCGTAAGATGACAGCAACTGGTCCGCACCTTTCTCGCCATCGATGACGGGCACGTAACCCATGCCAATCGACGCCCCAAGCGTGTGGCCGTAGTTGCCGGAGGTCAGGAAGCTCACAATCTTGCCGTCCCGAATGATCGGCTCGTTGTGATAAACCATGGCCTTTGGGTCAGAGAGCTTGAACTGTAGCATTCGGCGCTGCAGGCCGCGCTCGCGGGTGTCCATGACCGCTTTTCGGCCTATGAAGTCGCCAAACTTGCCGCTGTCCTTATCGCGCTTCACCGCAAAGCCAAGCCCGGCTTCGAGCACGTTGTCTTCGTCGGTGATGTCGTGACCAAAGTGGCGGAAGGCCTTTTCGATGCGGCAGGAATCCAACACGTGCAAGCCACACATCTTCAGGCCCAAGTCCTGGCCTGCTTCATCGATGCTTTCGAACACGTGCCCCGCCATATCGGCGCTGACGTAGAGCTCCCAGCCCAGTTCTCCAACATAGGAAATCCGGTGCGCACGGGCCAAGCCCATGCCGATTTCGATCTCCCGCGCCGTACCAAAGGGATGCACGTCGTTGGTGAAGCCATCCGGCGATACGCGGTTGAGCAGTTCTCGAGACTGCGGACCCATCAGCGCGATAACCGCTTCGCCCGAGGTATTGTCAAAGACAGTCACATGGGCCCCTGCAGGGACGTGGCGCTGCAGCCATGCCATATCGCGGCGGATTGTGGCCGCCGGGACAACCAGCAGGAAGGACGTCTCGGCCAGGCGCGTGACAGTCAGGTCGCTCTCTATCCCGCCGCGCCCGTTGAGCATTTGCGTGTAGACGATCTTGCCCGGCTCAACGTTCATATCGTTGGCGCAAACATGCTGGAGGAAGGGCAGGGCATCTGCGCCTTCAACACGGATTTTGCCAAAGGTCGAAAGATCGAACAGGCCAACGCCTTCGCGCACGGATTGATGCTCTTCGCGGGCGTTGTCGAACCAGTTTTGCGGGCCCCAGTCGTAGCGGTATTCCCGCTCCTGACCGTCGCGGGCAAACCAGTTTGCGCGCTCCCAGCCTGCGGTCTCGCCAAACACGGCTCCTTTGGCTTTTAGGTGCTCGTGCAGCGGTGTGCGACGGACGCCGCGTGCTGTTTCCGGCTGGCGGTGGGGCCAGTGATCGGCGTAGAGCAGGCCAAGGCTTTCCGACACGCGCTCGCGCAGATACAAGCGGTTCTTCTGGAACGGCTGGGCGCGGCGAATGTCCACGTCCCACAAGTCAAAAGGCGGCTCACCGTCCACGATCCATTGTGCCAGCGCGTAGCCTGCGCCGCCCGAAGATACGATACCGATGGAATTATAGCCCGCAGCGACCCAAAAGCCGCGCAACTCAGGCGCTTCGCCGAGGTAATATTTATCGTCCGGCGTGAAGCTTTCTGGGCCGTTGAAAAAGGTATGGATCCCCGCTTCGCCCAACAGCGGCATGCGGTTCACACCCATTTCAAGGATCGGCTCGAAGTGGTCGAAATCTTCAGGCAACTGGTCGAAGCAGAAGTCTTCGGAAATCCCGTTCATGCCCCATGGCTTTGCCTTGGGCTCAAAGGCACCGAGCATCATCTTGCCCGCGTCTTCTTTATAGTAAGCGCACTCGTCCGGCACGCGCAGTACCGGCATTTGCGTCAGGCCCTCAACCGGCTCGGTGACGATGTAAAAGTGCTCGCAAGCGTGCAGCGGCACGGTAACGCCAGCCATGGCCGCAAAGTCACGCGCCCACATACCGCCGCAGTTTACAACAACATCCGCATCAATCTGACCCGGTTCGCCATCGCGTTCATAAGTAACGCCGGTGACGGCGCCGTTGGCCTGATTGACGCCCGTGACTTTGACGCCTTCGATGATGGTTGCGCCCATCTGCCGGGCACCCTTCGCCAGCGCCAAAGCGATGTTCGCGGGGTCACACTGCCCGTCGAGTGGCAGGTGAACTGCGGCTTTCACACCATCAATGTTCAGGTGCGGGTACATGGCCAGCGCTTCTTCAGGGCTGATCTCGTTGACATCAACGTCAAAAGCCCGCGCAAGAGATGCCTGACGGTAAATCTCTTCCTTGCGGGCTTCTGTGAGGGCCACAGTGATGGAGCCGTTTTGCTTCATCCCGGTCGACAGGCCGGTTTCCTCTTCAAGCTTCACGTAAAGCTCTGCGGAGTACTTGGCCAGACGGGTCATATTCTGGTTGGGGCGAAGCTGGCCAATCAGCCCCGCCGCGTGCCATGTCGTTCCGCATGTGAGCTGCTTCCGCTCCAGCAGGACGATGTCTTTCCACCCCATCTTGGCCAGGTGATAGGCAACGGAACAGCCGCTGACCCCGCCGCCAACGACGACGGCGCGGGCTTTGTTCGGAATGGGTTTTACGCTCATGCCCGCAGCCTTTCGTTCTGGGGATCCCAGGCGGCTTCGTCGCCGGTTACCGTTGCCGCGCGACGCTCGCCAAAGATTTCCACTTCGAGGGCAGTCCCCGGCTCAAGGCAATCCGTCCGCACAACCGACAGAGCGATGAACTTGTTCGAGCGATAGCCCATGGCGCCAGAGGTGATTTCGCCAACCACTTCATCGCCTTTCCAGACCGTCGACATGTACGGTGCGTCGTAAGCGCCGATGTCGATGGTCATCATGGTGAACCGCTTGTTTAGGCCTTCATCCCGCTGTGCAATCAGCGCGTCCTTGCCCAAGAAGTCGTCGTTGCGGTCCAGCTTGACGAAGCGGTCGAGACCGGCTTCGAGCAGGGTGTAATCGGTGGAAAGGTCGCCTTTCCACGCGCGATAGCCTTTTTCAATCCGCATGCTGTCCAGTGCGAACATACCGAACGGCGTCACACCGGCTTCGAGCAGTGCGTCGTAGATCGCGGGCTGATCCGCAGGCGCAGCGTGGATTTCCCATCCCAACTCGCCGGTAAAGGATACACGAACCAACATCGCTGATTTGCCAGCAACGGTGGCGTTCTGGTGTGTCAGCCAGCCTTGGGACAAGTCAGCATCGGTCAAACCAGCCAGCTTCTCACGGCTCTTTGGACCTGCGACGATCAACGTACCCAGCTCTTCAGTCCGGTCGGTAAGCGTGAAGGTCGCATCCTTTGGCATGTGGCGTTCCAGCCAGCCCTTGTCGTGCCATTCCGCAGAGGCTGCGGTGATCAACATGAAGTCGTCTTCCTCGAAGCGGATGATGGACATTTCAGTAACCGTTCTGCCCTTGGCGTCTGCGAAGTACAGCAGGCCAATCCGGCCCGGCTTTGTGATCGCGCCAGACACTAAAGTGCGCAGCCAAGCCGAAGCCCCGTCACCCTTTACGTGGTAGCGAGCGAAACCGGGCAGGTCGAGCATGCCGGCATCGTCGCGGACAGCCCCAACTTCGTCAGCAACGCGCTGTTGCCATGGGCCGTTGCGTTCCCAGGTCTCTGTGGCTTCCAGAGAGGTATCGTCGCCATCTTTGGCAAACCAAGCGGCACGTTCCCATCCGTTGTAGTCACCCATCTGACCGCCCAGACCCTTGATCCGGTCGTGCAGGGATGACAGGCGCTGATCGCGTGCAGCGGGCCAGAAGTGACGAGGGTAGTGCATGGCGTATTCGTGGCCGTAGACTTCCATACCTTTGGCCGTTGCGTAATCCTGACCAATGAAACCGGTAAAGCGGCGCGGGTCACAGGACCACATATCCCACTCGGTACCGCCTTCGACGATCCATTCGGCCAGTACCTTACCAGCGCCGCCGCCTTGGGTGATGCCAAAGGTGAAGACGCAGGCTTCAAACGCATTCGGAACGCCCGGCATCGGGCCAATCAGCGGCAGGCCATCCGGGGTGTAAGGGATCGGGCCATTGATGATCTTGGATACGCCAGAGGTGCCCACCAATGGAACACGCTCCATCGCGTCGGTCACGTACCATTCAATCCGGTCAAGATCGTCCGCCCACAGCTGGAACGAGAAATCTTCAGGCATCGGGTCATCAGGCGTGACCCAGTGTGCCTTGCAGTTGCGTTCGTAGGGGCCGATGTTGAAGCCCATCTTCTCCTGCCGCAGGTAGTAGGAGCTATCAACGTCGCGCAGCAAAGGCAGCTTACCGCCTGTTTCCGCGCTCCAGGCTTCCAGCTCCGGCACAGGCTCAGTCAGCACGTACTGGTGCGACATCGAAACCATCGGCACGTAGCGGCCAAACCACTGGCCGACTTCTTGCGCGCGGTAGCCCGCGGCGTTCACGACGTACTCACAGCGAATTTCGCCCTTTTCCGTCTCAACGATCCACTCGTCATTCTCACGGCGTGCGCCTGTGGCTGGGCAGAACCGAAGGATCTTGCCGCCCATCGCCCGCGCGCCTTTGGCCAACGCTTGGGTGAGCTGCGCTGGATCAATGTCGCCGTCGGTAGGATCGTACAGGCCGCCTTCGAGGTCGTGGGTCTCGAGGAAGGGGTAATGCCGCTTCAGGTCGTCGTTCGAGCACATCTCCATCGGGATGTCCTGATACCGGCCCATGCCAAGCACACGCTCAAACTCAAGCATGCGGTCTTTGTTGTGGGCCAGTCGGATCGAGCCGGTGACGTGGTAGTTCATCGGGTAATCGACTTCGTCAGCCAAACCCCGGTAAAGCTCCGTCGAGTAGCGCTGCATGTTCATCACAGACCAAGAGGCCGAAAAGGTTGGGCAGTTGCCAGCGGCGTGCCACGTCGAGCCGGACGTAAGCTCGTTCTTTTCGAGCAGCACACAATCGCTCCACCCCATCTTCGCCAAATGATAAAGCGCAGAAACGCCAACGACGCCCCCGCCGATAATGACGACCCGTGCAGTGCTAGGAATATCAGCCACGATAGAATCCTTTTTCAACGGTTCCACAGCAACACTATAGAACCTGATATCAACCTGAATTACCGACCTTTTACGCCCTTCGACGGCGCATTTTGAGCAGAAAAAGGTCTTGGCGTCTGGCGTTATCAATCGGAATATCCGATTGATTTAAAACGACATCCCCAATGCTTAGCAACGAACTGGTCGAGACTTTTCTCGACCTCACCAAGACCATGAACTTCAACCAAACCGCGGACCGGTTGAACGTTTCTCAGTCAACAATCAGCAGTCGTATCCGTGTGCTTGAGGAGCAGATGGGCGCGGCCTTGTTCACACGTGGGCGGTCAGGCGCCAAGTTGACACCGGCGGGAGAGCGCTTTCAGGCACACGCCCACGAACTCTACAACGCTTGGACCCGCGCCATGCGCGACGTTAGCGAGGCGGAGGGCTTTGAAGCCAGCCTCTACATCAGTGCCCAGCTTAGTTTGGTCAGCTCAGTCTTCTATGATCTCATCGAAGCCTTCGATCAGCGCATGCCGAAACTTTTCTTGAAGCTGGAAGCAGATTATTCCGCGCAGATCATGCGCGATCTATCCGCCGGTGAAATCGACATTGGCATCCTGTTCTCGCCATCATGGTCCCCAGATCTCTACATCGAGCCGCTCTCAGCCTTTAGCTTTCGCATGGTGTCGACGCAAACTGACGTGATGGAGCACGTGGGGAAGGACGGTTACATCTACGCCAGCTATTCACCCTTGTTCGAACGCTTCCACCGAGACCTGCTGCCGGGCTTGACGCAAGGGGCAATGACGGTGGGTTACGAGGGGCTGTCGATCGAGTTGCTACGCCATCGCGGCGGGACGGCCTATCTGCCAGAAGCGCAGATCGCCAAGCTGCAACTTGAAATGCCCAACCTGCGTGTGGTTCAGGATGCACCGCTGATCCAACAACCACTCTATGTCGCGGCCCACGTAAGGCGTCGGCACCGTCAGTTGGTGGCCGCGGGGCTAAAAGTGGTGCGGGACGTTGCGGGCAGTACGCTAGACCCTACGCTCTACCCCTGAAAGGAGCGGTGCTGCACCGCAAAAGCAGAAGGGCTCGCGCCCTTACATCGCCGCGAATATGCATGATCTAGAAGCCTTGTTCAGCTGCTTTGAAGGTTTCCCGCAATGACGGACCGTGCCGCCCCCATGAGTCGCCCCATCACCGGCGTAGTCTTTGCCCTGATGGGTTTTGTTGTTTTTTCCAGCCACGACGTGCTGATCAAAACCTTAGGCGGAAGCTATGAGGTCTTTCAGATCGTCTTCTTCTCGGTGCTGTTCTCCTTTGTCCCCATGACTCTCATCATGGCGACGGACCGCACAGAGGCGAGTTTTGTTCCGCACAAACCGCTCTATCTGCTGCTGCGAACCTGTACTGTCATCATCGGTATGATTTGCGGTTTCTATGCCTTTACCGTGCTGACCTTGGCCGAAGCCTATGCGCTGCTGTTCGCCTCACCGCTATTGATCACCGCGCTTTCGGTGCCTTTTCTCGGTGAAAAGGTCGGGAAGCGGCGGTGGGCGGCTGTTGTCTTGGGGCTCATTGGTGTGATTATCGTTTTGCGTCCTGGCTTACAGCCTTTGTCGCTGGGCCACGCCGCGGGTTTGACGGCGGCTGTTGCCAACAGCATCGGTGCGATTGTGGTTCGCAAGGTTGGCCGTGAAGAGCGCTCACAGACCCTCATCCTGTTTCCCATGGTCGCGGTCCTGCTGATCATGGCGGCGGTTCTGCCGGGCACCTACAAGCCCATGCCAATTCTGGACGTGGGTACGCTCGCGCTCATGGGGCTGTTGCTGATTGGCGGTCAGATGATGGTGCTCAACGCCTATCGCAACGCGCCTGCCGCGCTGATCGCGCCGATGCAGTATTCCCAGATCATTTGGGCGGCATTGTTCGGGTTTGTGTTCTTCGCCGAGATTCCCGACATGTGGGTCGCTATCGGATCGTTACTGATTATCAGCAGTGGCGTGTTTGTGGTCTGGCGAGAAAGCAGTGGGTCTAACAGCACGAGGACGCCAGTAACACGGACCCGGTCTTTCCGGATCGGCGTGCCTTGGCTGAGTTCTAAGCCAGCGGAAAAGCATCCCGAGGCCTAGTGGCCTCTGACGCAAAAGCCGAGGCCTAGTGGCCTCGGACGATGCAAAACTCGATGACGTCTTCCAGCGCTTCGCGGATCTCTTGAGCGACGCCCGAGGTTGTGTCTAGCCGGGCGAGGGCGTCAAAGGCCTTCTTGCCATAGCGTTCCGCCGCTTCGACGGTTCCGCCTAGGGCGCCGTGCGTCGCGATTAGGTCTTTGGCGCGATCGAGGTCGCCGTCCTGCTGATCCAATTCTTCGATGGTACGACGCCAGAAGGCCTGCTCGTCTTCGTTTCCGGCCTCAAAAGCCAGAAGGACCGGCAGCGTGACTTTTCCCTCGGCAAAGTCATCACCAACGGCTTTGCCCAGTTTCTCCTGATCCGCGCTATAATCCAGAGCGTCGTCGATCAGCTGAAAGGCCATGCCAAGGTTGTGGCCGTAGTCCCGCACTGCTTCCACCTGTGCCAAAGGCGCCTGCGCCGCTTCGCCGCCAACCTGACAGGCCGCTGCGAACAGCGCGGCTGTCTTGGCTTCGATAACGTCGAGGTAGTCTTGATGATTGGTGTTCAGGTCGTTGGCAGTGGTCAATTGCGCCACTTCACCCGAAGCGATGACCGCCGAAGCATCTGCTAGTGTTTTCAGGGTCGCGAGGTTCTTGTCTGCGACCATCAACTGAAACGCACGGGAATAGAGGAAGTCGCCCACCAAAACCGAAGCTTTGTTGCCCCAAACCGCATTCGCCGAAGCCGCGCCGCGCCGCAGGGAGCTATCGTCGACAACATCATCATGCAGCAGCGTAGCGGTATGGATAAACTCCACGGACGCCGCGAGACGAACAGCCTCATCACCTTCGTTCAGCCCACACAATCGGGCGGAAGCCAGTGTCAACAAGGGGCGCAGTCGCTTTCCACCTGACGCGATGAGGTAGCCTGCGAGTTGCGGGATCAGAGCCACGTCGGATTGCATGTTTTCGATGATCGTCGCGTTCACGCGCTCCATATCATCGGCCACAAGTGCCGTTAACCGGTTGACGGCTTGGGTGACATCCCGGCTCTTAACGCTCTTGGTGACGTCTAAATCATCAATGTCCTGTACCCGTGATGCCTGTGCCGACACATGCCTCTCCAAAATCCGCGTTGGCGACAAAAGGTTGTCACCCTAGCGGCCTATGTAGAATAAGCAGGGACAAAGGAAAAGCGCCGGCTGTTCACAGGACCGTTGAGCGGAATGAAGGATCAATGCCATGTGGGTCGCCCTACAATCTGACAACCCTGTCGAACTCAGTTTTGCCCAGCACTGTTTGAACGAAGCCGGCATCTGGAACGCTGTGCTGGATGACGCGAGTCAGGCTTTTTCAGGCCTCGCGGGTGTTCAGGGCCGGCGTTTGGTCGTCAATGACGATGATGCCGAGGCAGCGCACGCGACGTTGACCGACGCTGAGGTCGCCTGCCGCACCCCCGGTGAAGACGCTGCAGAGCCGCTTTTCTAACCTCCGCAGCGATCGAGCCAATTTGCCGCAGATTTGTCCATACGCCAGCAATTGACCCACTCGAGGGCATCACTACGTTGATGCTATGAGCGAACCCATTCTTTTCCGCGAAATTCTGCAACAGCATCAAGCGCTGTCCCAACGGGGCTGGGCGATTGTGTTTATTGCTCTAGGCGTGTTTTTCAGCAGTTTTGGTTTGTTGATGTTCGTCAAGGGCGCTTGGCCGGTGATCGGCTTTCTCGGCATAGAGATTGGCGCTTTGTATCTCGGGTATCGCGTGATGATTTCTCGGGGCAAGCGGCAGGAGGAGGTCATTCTAACGCCTTCGACCCTCAGCTTGCATCTTCGCGACCCAAAGGGCCATCTGCAGCGTCAGAGCTTTCCGACTGCGGAATGCGCAGTTTCGATCAACACGCCTACAACGTGGGATGATCCGGTCGTTTTGCGCGCTGGAAATCGCCGCATACCCTTCGGCGGGGATCTCAACCCCGACCAACGGCGAGATGTTGCCAACCGGCTCTTGCGTGCCCTGACTGAAGCACGGCGCGCGCGCAGCTAGTCGTTCAGACCCAGAACGTCATTCATCGTGTAGAGCGCCGGATCCTTGCCTGCCAACCACGCCGCCGCCTGCACAGCGCCGCGTGCAAAGATTTGACGATCCCCGGCGCGATGTCCGATTTCGATGCGCTCGTCGTCTCCGGCAAACACCACAACGTGCTCACCGGGAACCGTGCCGCCGCGCAAGGTGGCAAAACCGATTTCTCCGCTGGGACGTTTTCCGGTTTGTCCTTCACGGCTCAGGGTCTTCACTGCATCAAAGTCTTGCCCGCGACCAGCCGCAGCGGCTTTGCCCATGACAAGCGCTGTCCCAGAGGGCGCATCGACCTTTTCGCGGTGGTGCATCTCCAGAATATCGATGTCGAAGTTCATCGGAAGCGCAGCAGAGGCCCGCTCAACCAGATTGAGCAGTAAGTTTACGCCCAAAGAGTAGTTTGCCGCCCAGATCATCGGAACGGTCTCAGCGAAGCCAAGGATGACCTCTTCCTGCGCATCTGTATGCCCGGTCGTGCCCAAAACCACCGCCGCGCCAATATCTCGAGCGGCTTGCATGTTTTCGAGCGTGGCAGCGGGCAGGGTGAAGTCGATGATGACATCAGCACCAGAAAACGCATCTGCGCGTTCGGCTGAAACGAGGATACCCGACGTGTCGTTACCCACGAGCAAGCCAGCATCCTGACCAACCAAGGGCGAGCCGTCATATTCCAGCGCGCCAGACAGCGTGCACAGCTCGCTTTCCGCGACAGCACTGATTAACATCCGCCCCATGCGCCCACCAGCGCCCGCTATCGCGATGTTCAAGGTCATGTCAGCCTTTCAAGGAAAAGCGCAGGCTTAGCCTGCGAGCTTTTCCATCACTTCGTCGGAAATTTCAGCGTTGTAGAAAACAGCCTGCACGTCGTCGTGGTCTTCCAGCGTATCGATGAGCTTCAGCATGGTTGAGGCTTTGTCTTCGGCAAGATCAACGGTGATGTTTGGCTTCCAGCCGATTTTGGCTTCCTGCGGCGTCCCAAGCGCGGCCTCGAGTGCTTCACTCACGGCGAGGAAATCTTCGGTCGCGGTCAGGATTTCGTGACCGTCTTCGGAGCTATCAACGTCGTCTGCGCCAGCCTCAAGTGCGGCTTCCATAACAGTATCCGCATCGCCCGCTTCGGCAGCGTAAGAGATCAAACCGCCGCGCGTGAAGTTGAAGGAGACCGAGCCGGTTTCGCCAAGGTTTCCGCCGAACTTGTTAAAGTAGGAGCGCACGTCAGCAGCGGTCCTGTTCCGGTTATCAGTGAGTGCTTCCACGATGACCGCCACACCCTCAGGGCCATAGCCCTCATAGCGCATTTCGATGTAGTCCGGGCCATCACCGCCGCCCAAGGCCGACTGAATGGCCTTTTTGATGCGGTCGTTTGGCATGTTTACAGCGCGTGCAGCGGAAATCGCGCCGCGCAAACGTGGGTTCTTTTCCGGGTCTGGCTCACCACTGGACTTTACCGCCACGGTGATTTCGCGTCCCACCTTGGTAAATATCTTAGCGCGCTTCGCGTCTTGCGCACCTTTGCGGTGCATGATGTTCTTGAATTTACTGTGGCCTGCCATGGTTCAGAACTCTCTGTAACGATGTCTTTATATATGGGTTATTTTCTTAGCCCTATGCATCGCCGAGGGCAATTGATGCCGTGGTATAGGTGCCTCAAGCGCGCAATAAAAAAGGCCGCGCCCTAAAAGAGCGCGGCCTTGATATGAGGCGACGGTGCGTTCAGCGCTATTCCTGCTCGAGATCTACAGGCTCGGCTGTGTTCACATCATCGTCTTTGTCTTGATTGAAGCTCTGCGTGGAAGCGGGCTTTTCAGCGGCGGCTTCAGCAGCGCGTTCTTCAGCCATACGCTCTTCTCTGAATTCACGCTTGGCTTCGGTAATCAGTCCGTCAATGTCAGTAACTTCACAGTCCTTTTCCCGGAGGCGAACGTTGAACGCGTTTGCTCCCTGGCGCAGCTGTTCCTGAGCTTTTTGCTCCTCAAAGCCCATATTCGGCAGTCGGACCATGCCAAACATTGCGGCGACACCACTGATCATGAGGCTCTGGCCAAACTTCTGCCCGCGTACGGAGTCTACGTAAGCAATGGCCTTCGCGGCCTTGCCTTGCTCAACCCGCAGACCATCGCAGTCCAATTCCATCTCAGCTGGTGTTAGGATGTACGTGCCGTTTCGCTGCCACCCATAGGCCGGCTCTGCGAACTGTCCGCCAACGGTGGTTGGCCCACAGGCGCTGAGCACGACGGTGGTACACACAGCAACAGCAATGATGATTACGTGTCTCAAAAGTTTACCCCTCATGCGGCGCACTTAAAGGCGCCTGCTTTTTGTCGCTCGTTTGTGCTGTATCTTTACTTTTGTCGCAACCCCGATGTCCAATAATGTTGTGGGTTAGCGCGATTACGAGACATCCACGGCATGTTCTTAAGCAACTTTATGTAGACAGTGTAAAATTACACTTGCGCAGCACCGGGCATCTGGCTAATCAGTAGGCTGTTTTTATTAAGGGGCTCGACATATGGCATCTGGGGCAGTCAAAACGGCAATTCTTCCTGTTGGTGGATTGGGCTCACGGTTCTTACCTGCGACCAAGGCAATGCCGAAGGAAATGCTGACAGTTGTCGACAAGCCTTTGGTCCAATATGCCATCGACGAAGCCCGGGCGGCGGGCATCGAAAACTTCATTTTCGTGACTGGGCGCGGCAAGACGGCGATTGAGGATCACTTTGACCACTCTTTCGAGCTGGAGCACACGCTCGCTGAACGAGGGAAGAGCCATTATGTCGAGATGATGCGCTCTATGATGCCAGAGCCGGGGCAGATTGCCTATGTCCGACAGCAGGATCCGCTAGGCCTTGGTCACGCTATTTGGTGCGCGCGGCATATGCTCAAGGACGAAGCTTTTGCGGTTTTGCTGCCAGATATCATCATTGATCCAGAGAACGGTGGCGACGGCTGTTTGAAGCAGTTGGTGGATGCCCACTCCGAATACGGCGGCATGGTGCTCGCGGTAGAAGAAGTGCCCAAGGAACGGGTCTCGTCCTACGGTATCATCGATCCCGGTGAAGTGCGCGGCGCGCATGTTGAGATCAAAGGTATGGTGGAGAAGCCAAAGACCGAAGAAGCGCCCTCTAACCTTTGCATCACGGGTCGCTATATTCTCTCCACCGAGATCTTTGATTATCTTGATAAAGGGGTGCGCGGCGCTGGGAATGAAATTCAGCTGACCGATGCTATTGCGGCCAACTTGCAGAAATTGCCCATCCATGGCGTGCAGTTTAGCGGGCGACGGTTCGATTGCGGGGGCAAGGAAGGCTTTGTTTCCGCCAACTTGCATTTCGCGCTCAAGCACCCTGAAATCAGCGATAAAGTCCTGAAGTCTGCCACGGAAATCATGGCGCGTCAGTAGCGCCTAAAGATCCGGTACAAAGCTTTGCAATCGCCCGCCCATGCGGACAGGTTCGGCACGCGTTGCGAGGCCGGTGTCGTTGCTTTCGACAAACAGCGCACACAGCGTGGCATCACCATCAGCGGGGCCAAATTTTCCGCGTGAGCCGACTTGCGTGAACCGGGGAATGGAGCTGTCTTTCAGCATGCCAATCACAGAATCATAATCGCCCGTCATGCCCAAGTCTGTCTGAAAGGCCGTCCCGCCAGGCAGGATTTGCGCGTCTGCTGTTGGCGCGTGAGTGTGGGTTCCCTCTACCGCCGTCACGCGTCCATCGAGATAATGCCCAAAAGCCATTTTCTCCGATGTCGCTTCGGCGTGGACATCAACAAAGGTGGCGTCCCGCGGTTCGTCTTTCCATGCTTCAAGCGCGGCATCAGCCGCTAGAAACGGGTTATCGGCATCGGGGTTCATGAACAGCCGGCCTAGAGTTTGGATGACGCCGACACGATGGCCATTGCGCCCGGTAAGCAGGGTTTTTCCGCGCCCTGGGGTGCCTTTGGGATAGTTGATGGGACGAATGATGCGTTCGTCCTCGTCCAGCATGGGAATGATTTCTTTGCGGTCAAAGGAGTGATTGCCCAAAATCACACAATCGACCCCAGCCTCGAAAAAGCCCAATGCATGTTCGGGGGATAGCCCAAAGCCGTGGGTGGCGTTTTCGCCGTTCAGGATCACGAAATCCAGTGCTAGACGGTCGATCAAACCCGGTAGGTACTCCGCGACCGCCAAGCGGCCTGCGCGTCCTACGACATCACCAATGATTAAAGTGCGCATGGTTTTGATCTAGTCCTTGGTATCGCCGTCGTAAACCGTTGTCGGTGTAATGACGGCATCCAGTACTTCGTCGGTCAGCTCAACGGGCAGGCGCTCTGGCGTGCGCTGGCTATCATAGGCCAAGCCGATGGCGACGACGCTGCGCCCTTGTTGGCGGAACACGTCGATTGTTCGGTCATAAAATCCACCACCGTATCCAAGCCGAAACAGGCTGCGGTCAAAGCCGACCAAAGGCAGCAGCACAACCACGCTCTGCGCCTCCAACTTTGGCGCGGTGTCGCAGGGTTCCAACGTTTTGAACAAGCCTTCGTCCAGCGTGTCTCCCTTTGACCAAAGGCGGAAGTCCAGAGGGCCGGGTTCGCGTGGCGTGCGAGGCAAAGCAACGGGGAAGGCGCAAAGGCGTTCGATCAGGGGCAGCGGATCAAGTTCGCGTCGGATCGGCAGGTAAGCTGTGATCTGAAAAGCGCCAGCAGGTAGTTTTTCACGCAGCCTCTGCGCCATGAAATCGTATTGCGCTGCTGTTGGCTGTTCCGGTGGACGTGCACCAATCAGCCCTTTGCGCAGAGCCGCTTTTTGGTCAGTGATGGACACGCGCACGCCTCCGCAGATCGGTCAGTGGTGATTCAAGGGGAGCCAGACGACCGTTGACCGAGTAGTCCACCTGCGGCCCGACATTTAGTCAGGTGGGCGCCGCGTAACAAAACCTCGGCTCTGACAGAGGCAGCTCCCTTGCAGTGTGCATCGGCCCCGGGGACAATGTGATCTGACGTATCGTCCAGCTCTGTGCAAAGGAGTGGTGCTTTGCCTTCGCAGTGTCAACCGGCATAAAGAACACCATGACTTGCACGCTCACCCGTTTTGCGCCTTCGCCCAATGGCTTGCTCCATCTGGGACACGTTTATGCTGCGCAGGCGGTTTGGGATATGGCGAATCATTTGGGTGCTGAGGTGCTTTTGCGCATCGAAGACACGGACTTCACCCGCTGTCGGCCTGACTTCGAAACAGCCATTATCGACGACCTGAGGTGGTTGGGTTTTTCGTGGAAAGGCGCGGTCGTGCGTCAGTCAGAGCGCAAGCCGCTTTATGACTGCGCGGTGAAAGAGCTGAAGCGCATGGGGCTGCTTTATCCCTGTCAGTGCAGCCGAAAGGATATTGAGGCTTCATGGAAAGGTGCGCCGGAGTTTGGCCCTGAGGGGATGCGATACCGTGGGACGTGCAAAGGCAAAACTCTGGACCTGCAGCAGCCTGTTACTTGGCGATTGGATATGCAGGCGGCCTTGCTGCGTGCGGGTTCTTTGGGGGTTCAAACGGTTGAAAAGGGCGTAATCGATTTTCGGCCTTTGGCAGAGGCCACGGGCGATGTTGTGCTGCTGCGCAAAGATATTGGATCAAGCTATCATCTGTCCGTCACCATCGATGACGCCGATCAGGACGTCACCCACGTTATTCGCGGTGAGGACATGAAAGAAGCCACTGCGGTTCACCGGGTGCTGCAAAGCCTGTTGGGGCTGGCGGTGCCGGTCTACCATTTCCACCCGCTGCTGACTGAAGTCGATGGCCGGAAGTTGGCCAAAAGGGACGGGGCTGAAGGGGTCCGGGTGCTGCGCCAGCAAGGATATTCAGCGCAGGAAATTCGGGCTTTAGCGGTGAGGCACTGGAGCCTGACTTAGCTCCGCGCATCCAGTCCGGCGGTAAAGATCAGGGCGACGTACAGAACGAACAGCAGCATCAGGTAAAAAAAACCACTGATAAACGGAACGCGATCTGAGACGTTGCGTCGCCGCTCAAAGCCACTGACGAAATCAGGGCCGACGAGGATGATAATGACTAAAGTAGCGGCGGTGAGGCTTAGGCTTTCGGTAACAAAAGCCTGGTGCCCAACCAGTAACAAGAATGGCGCTAAGCCACCAAACAGACCCACGGCGCCCAAGTTCGAGCCTCGGCCAACGCTGGTCCACATGACCCACGCGATCCCAAAGGTCGGTAGGAGCACCAGCGTGAAGAGCTTCGGCAGCGTGGCTTCGATTTCAGACCAGTCGGTAATGAGACCCACGACCATTAGCCCGAGGCTTGCCATCGCCAACTGCCCCAGCCGCAGAACGCTGTAGCCGGTCTCGGCCTGTGCATGTCGCCAGACGACAAACAGGCTTACGAGTGCAAAGGCAACGGTTTTGGAGAAGGCTTCTGGCAGCGTGGCGGACTGGTCTTGGAGTAGGATGACAAAGGAGATGCAGAGGCCAAGGCCGATCAGCAAACCAAAGAATATGGCTAAGGCAAAGGGCCGTCGCATGACATCCAGAAGCAACCCAAGTGCCCACCCTCCGGCGGCAAATAACAGAATGAGCTGCTCAATCCGCCAGGACCAAACAAACGCCCAAGTGTTACCAGGCGCAGGTTCCATGAATAGGGTTTGTCCTACGACAATCACCATCATGCCACACAAGATCGGCGCAATGGCAAAGCCAGCCATTTCCTGCCCCCGAACCGGGCCCAGCAGGACGCGGACGACAAAGCTAAAGACAAGACTGCTCACAGCCAAAATCAGCCATTGGTTCTGAAGCAACTGTAACAAACCAGAACCGGCGCTTTGAAGTTGTGAGAGTAATTCTTGAATCATAGGAACGGCATAGCTCAGAGGTTTTCGCAGAACAACAGTGCTTAAGTTCTCCCTTTGCGATTGGATTGGGCATAAGCCCCGGAGAAAGAGCGAAAATTCGAGTGTGGAGGCAGGCCAGACTTGACGCGAGGGGCTGACTGCGACTCTATGCGAGCATGCGCATTATCGGACTCGATCCCGGCCTTAGGGTCACGGGCTGGGGGATTATCGACCAGACGGGAAATCGTCTTACCCCCATAGCCCACGGAACCGTCAAGACCACCGCCTCTTTGCCTCTGGCTCAGCGGTTGGTGCAGCTTGAGAAAGGGTTGGTGAAAGTTATCGCCGAATACAGCCCTGATGAGGCGGCGGTGGAAGAGACCTTCGTGAACCAAAACCCCACGTCAACGCTGAAGCTCGGGATGGCGCGCGGCGTGGTGCTGCTTGCGCCGGCCAGCCTTGGACTGCCCGTGGGCGAGTATCCACCTAACCGCGTGAAAAAGGCTGTTGTCGGGGCGGGTAAAGCCGCCAAGGAGCAGGTGCAGATGATGGTGCGGCGACTGCTGCCCGGCGTGAATGTCACGTCCGCGGACGAAGCAGACGCACTCGCCATCGCCATTTGTCACGCCCATTTCGCTGAAGCAGACCGCCGTTTGGCGGCATCAAAGGTGTCAGCATGATTGCAAAGCTCAAAGGACTGGTCGAAGGGCAGGAAGACAGTGCCGCATTGATCGACATCAATGGCGTGGTCTATCGCGCCCTGTGCTCGTCTCGCACGCTGGGCGCTTTACCGGCCAAAGGCCAAGCCACGGTGCTAGAGACTGAATATTTGGTCATTCAGGATATCCCGACCCTTATCGGTTTTGGCACGCTGGCTGAGTTGGAGGCTTTCCGCCTGTTGGTCACCGTGAACGGCGTAGGGCCAAAAGCGGCTCTGGCGATCCTGTCGGTGCATGCGCCCGATATGCTGTTTGCCGCGATTGCCAATGGTGACGCCAAAGCGATCCAAGCCGCCAAAGGCGTTGGCGCAAAGGCCGCTGCGCGCATCATCACCGACTTGCGCGACAAGGTCGGCGCTTTCGCTGGCTTGGCTGGCAGTACGTCTGGGGTCGGGATGCCGGCTGGTGCCAGTGGCGCGACGCCGGAAGGTGTCGCAGCGCAAGATGCTGTGTCCGCCCTGACCAACCTCGGCTACGGACAACCCGAAGCGGCCCGCGCGGTCGCCTCGGTTCTGCAAGACGATCCACAAGCTGACGTTTCGACCCTGATCCGTCTGGCCCTTAAGAAGTTGTCTGGGGGTTAAGGAGAAGCGCGATGGTGGATGACCCCCTAAACACCGACGGCACCCATACGCGCCTTGTCGAGGCCTTGAACTCTGGCGATACGGGCGCTGATCAAGGCTTGCGACCGCTGCTGCTCGAGGATTTCGTGGGGCAGCAACGCCTGCGCCGTAACTTGCGTGTTGGCGTCGAAGCCGCGAAACAGCGCAGTGAGGCAGTGGACCACGTGCTGTTTCATGGCCCGCCGGGTTTGGGCAAGACGACCCTCGCACAAATTGTTGCCTCAGAGCTCGGTGTTGGCTTTCGGCAGACGTCCGGACCAATGATCACCAAGGCTGGCGACCTCGCCGCCATCCTGACCAATTTGCAGCCCCGTGACGTGTTGTTCATCGACGAGATCCACCGCTTATCGACGGCTGTTGAAGAAGTGCTCTATTCCGCAATGGAAGACTTCCAGCTCGATCTGATCATCGGTGAAGGTCCAGCGGCGCGATCCGTCCGCGTGGACCTTGCGCCATTTACGCTGGTTGGTGCGACGACGCGGATCGGGCTGCTCACTAAACCGCTGCAAGATCGCTTTGGGATCGTTCAGCGGCTGGATTTCTATGGTGAAGCGGATCTAGAGAAGATTGTAACCCGTGGTGCGCGGGTTCTGGATGTTGGCATTGACGATAAAGCCCGGATCGAAATCGCCCGCCGCGCACGAGGGACTCCCCGGATCGCGGGTCGATTGCTGCGCCGGGTTCGAGATTTCGCCATTGTTATGGGCGACGGTCACATCACGCTACCGCTGGCGCAGTCGGCGCTGGACGAGTTGGACGTGGATCCGCTGGGCCTGGACGACATGGACCAACGCTATCTCCGCGCATTGGCCACGACCTATCGCGGCGGACCGGTTGGGGTTGAGACGCTTGCCGTTGCCCTCTCCGAGCAACGCGACACGCTAGAGCACGTGGTTGAGCCCTATCTGATCCAACGCGCTTTGATCCAGCGGACGCCGCGGGGGCGGGTGCTGGAGCGGTTCGGGTGGGAGCATCTGGGCTTGAAGCCTTTACCAAAAGACAACGAGGACAAAGACGCCGGTCCTCTCTTCGGGAAATAATTGAACGTCATGAGTGAGCACGCAGATCCACACAAGCCACTAGGCTTTTTCGACGACAAGACGTTCGTCATGCACACGCGTGTTTACTTTCACGACACCGACGCCGCAGGTATTGTCTACCACGGCACCTACCTACACTTCGCCGAGCGTGCCCGTACGGAGATGCTGCGGCACTTGGATGTTGATCCCGACTGGCTGTGGCAAGAGCACCGCCTGCGCTTTGTCATCGTCTCTGCGGACATGAAGTTTCATAGCCCCGCTGTCCATGATGACGTTGTGACGATCCGTACGCAGTATCTCAAGACCACCGCTGCGCGCATGGTGTTGGATCAACAAATGAGTGTGAATGACAAAGTCTGCACTTCTTTGCGTATTATCGTATCGCAAATCCGCGAAAACGGTCGTCCGGCACGCCTGCCGCAGCAGGCCATAGACGCTATGGCGCCCTATCTGCAACCAGAAGAAATCGACGAGTAATTTCGATGGAACTCACCACGAACCTCGACAACATGACGCTCTGGAGCATTGTACGGGCCGCGCCCTTGGCCGTGCAGCTGGTCATGGCCCTTTTGCTCTTTCTGTCCTGCTGGTCATGGACCCTGATAATCGAGAAAGGGCTGCGACTGTCGCGAGAAAATCGGCGCTTCGCGGACTTTCGCGAGGCCTATGCTGACAGCCGCTATCTCAACGAACTGCTAGAGGAAGGGGCGCCGTACCAGAAGAGCGCAATCTTCTTGGTCTTTCACGCGGGCATGATGCAATGGCAGAAAATGTCCAAGGGATCGTGGGAGCTCGCGACCATGTCCTCCGTTCGCCGAATTGATCGGACCATGAACGTGGAGCTTGTCCGACAGGTTGAAGTTCTTGAACGCGGCATGATCGTGCTCGCCAGTATCGGAACTGCAGCGCCCTTTATCGGCTTGTTTGGAACTGTTTGGGGCGTGATGAATGCGTTTATGGGCATTGCTGCGACAGGCAATACGACCCTCGCCGTTGTTGCGCCGGGTATCGCCGAAGCCCTGCTTGCCACCGCCTTGGGCTTGGTGGCCGCCATTCCTGCATCCATCGCTTATAACAAGTTCGCCAACGATCTGGGTATCCTCGCCAACAAACTCGAAGACTTTGCGGAGGAATTCAGTTCCTTGCTGAGCGAGCATTTGGAAAGTAAGGGCTAGCGCATGGCCTTTTCGTCAAAACAAACATCGGGACGCATCAGACGCAGGCGCTATCGCCCACTCTCTGAGATCAACGTTACCCCGTTTGTGGACGTGATGTTGGTTTTGCTGGTTGTCTTTATGGTCACGGCGCCCTTGCTCACCATCGGCATTCCGCTGGATTTGCCCAAGAGCGATCAGACGTCTGCCGACGATTCACTGGCTCTCAACGACACGGTAGAGGCCGTCACAATTACCATCGACGCTGATGGAAACTTGTTCCTGGGTGAAGACCCAACGGAGTTTGACACCCTCATCAATGAAGTCTTGGCGCAGACAGGCGATAATCAGGATGTCGATATTCACGTGCGCGGCGCGCAGGGTGCAGACTATGGCCTTGTTTGGAAGGTCATGAACGATCTGCACGTAGCGGGGTATTCGCGCCTCAGTCTGCTAGGGAGGCACGCGAGCGACGCTCGCTGACGTTTGCCATGGCGCAGAACAGTACAGCTTCTTCTCTCGCACCACGATCCAGCTTGTTCGGGCTCAAATTGCCGGCAGGCATTTCCACAGCGAGCGTTGTGTCTGTGGTCTTTCACGGAACAGTCATTGCTCTTGTGGGCAGCGGGTTGACCAGCGAGGGGCGCGCCAATCTCGAAACCCTGCCGATGCGTGTTGCTGTGGTTATCGACGACACACCGCTGCCTGAGTCTTTGTCTCACGTGCTCGAAGAGCTCGACCTTGAGGATGGACGGACGCTGGAGGAAGTGGCCCAAGAAGAAGAGTTGCCTATTCTGGAGCCAGCTCCGCCCGAAGACTTTGATCCGCTGTTCTTGCCCGACTCGTCTGAGTTCGAAGATTTGCCCGAGGGGCTTGAGGAGTTCGTTGACACAGCTACTGTGAACTCAAACCTCAATGCCGATTTGACTGAGGGCATGATGTCCACAAATGCGGCTGGCGCATCCAACGACCAATCGCCGTTGCGAGAGCAACTCGAGGCGTTGCAAGAGCAGGCGTCAGCCGACGCTCTCGCCGAAGAAAGCTCCGAACCTGAAGAAGCGCCCGAAGAAGGGGAGGAGGTCGCTGCGGCCCCTGAAGCACCCATCAACTACCCGCTGATCCCAAAGCCTCGACCACGTGCCGCGCCAGCCTATCGTGATGTTGCCGCCGAAGAGCAAGCAGCCGAAGAACAGGCTCAAATTGCAGCTGCAGTAGCAAGTGGTGAGGGGGACTCGCAGGGCGCGGTTTCGTCTGGAGAAGGGGATTCATCTTCAGGCGGCAATTCAACCGATAAAACCGCTGCTGAGCAGGCTGCAACCCGTCATGCACAGACCTGTTTTGATCTGGACATTACCCTCAATCCTTTCGTCCGTTTCAGCAAGTCTTGGCAGGTTGCGTTCGTCGTGAGCTTTGATGTGGAGGGCACTCCCGTCAATGCGGTGGAGGGCAAAATCGCCTATCCCGCTGGCGCAACACAGGCGATGGTCGATGCGTTTGTGAGTAACATTAGGGAAACCATCTACACTTGTGATGGTTTTAAGAATCCTGAAGGCGATGAAGGTGTCCCCTTTGAGGTTGAGATTGTGTACCAGCCCGGGGCGTGAAACAGGATCGCTTTTCCACCATAAATGTGACGCTCAAGACACAATTTCGCGAAACCTCTTTACCGGGCAGTTTTGGCCCCATTTCCGCCTAACTACCAGCGCTCTCGTAGCCGGTATGCGAGCTTTCTTCCTAGCCTTAATTCTTGTCATCGTTGCCGCCGGAACAGCCAGCGCCCAATTCCGAATTGGAATTGGCGGTGGGGCCCGTTCGACCATGCCGATTGCGGTGCTCGAATTTGAGCCTGCGAACAGCGCGTCGGTGCAACATGCTCGAGACTTCACGAAAGTCGTCCGGCAGAACCTGCAGCATTCTGGAACGTTCTCCGTCGTGAACCCCAAGGAGTATCCGCAGGCGACCGGAGAGTTCCTGTCCCAACCGGATTGGCGCTCGTGGCGGAAGTCGGAAGCGAAGGTAATTGTGACCGGAGACGTGTCTGTTTCCGGCAGCACGGTTCAGGCAACCTACCACATATACTACGCCAAAAGCCGCACCCATAAGCTGAGCGAAGTGGCCGAAGTCCGGCTCTCGCAATGGCGTGAGCTGGCGCATTTCGTTTCTGATGTTGTTCATCTGAAAGTTGCGGGCATCGATGGCCACTATGCGAGCCAGATTGTCTTTATTGCTGAAGACGGCAGTGCGACATCCCGGGTCAAGCGTCTCGCAATCATGGATCAGGATGGCCACAATATCCGCTACCTGTCCGACGGCAGCAGCATTGTACTGACCCCGCGGTTCTCGCCCGAAGGGGACGAGATCACCTACACGGAGATCAACAGTGGTCGCGTGCGGGTAATTTTGCGCCATTTGGTGACGGGACAACAAGAGGTGCTGGAGACCGCAGAGGGGACATCGACGTTCTCCCCGCGCTTCTCGCCCGATGGCCGGGGGATTGTCTATTCGCTCGCGCTCAACGGTAACACCGACATTTATTATATGGACTTGCAGACGCGGGCGCGGGAACGGCTCACCATGGATGCGAGTGCTGAAACCTCGCCGTCCATCTCGCCAGATGGGCGCAAAGTGGCATTTGAAAGTGACCGGACCAGCGGTCAGCAAATCTACGTGCTGGACCGTCAAACCGGCAAAGTGAAGCGCATCTCCATTCAGGATCGCGCACGTTACGCCACACCGGTTTGGTCTCCTGATGGCCAATGGATTGCCTTTACCCGGATCAAGGACGGCGAGTTCGCCATTGGCATCATGCGTCCCGACGGTACGACTGAGCAGATCCTGGCTACAGGCTATGTGGTGGAGAGCCCTACTTGGTCGCCAAACAGCACGGCTTTGGCCTTTGCCCGGCAGGAGCGCCAGACTGGCGATGGAACAGTCAAAACGCGTATTTACGCAGTGGATCTGTTCGAGCGGCGCGAGTGGTCTTTGCCGACCACCAGTGAAGCGTCAGACCCGGCGTGGTCGCCACGGCTAGCCCGCAACTAAAAGCTAGGTTTTGTTTTGCAATTTGCAGAATTTGTGCTTTTAACGCGCGGCATTCGCAGGTGATTCGCATTCAATCCCCTACAAATTTAGGGTTTCTGAGGATTAAAATCGCGTAATGCGAGAGTTTGTTCTATTTTTGCATTCAAAAGTGTGTCTTATAATCATTTTTCTTTGCCCTTGAAGGGTGAGTGGTGTAAAACCGCAACAGTCAATGAACGGGTTATACCGACTCCAGCGTTTTTTGGAGGATTGTGACCCAATGAGTTCAGACAAATAATTTTGGAGTTTGGATTAAAATGTTGAAACGGACCGCTATAGCGATATTTGCGCCTTTGGTCCTCGCAGCCTGCGACCCCGAAGTCCAGGCCGTAGAGCAGGATTTGGTTGTCGCCGAAACGACGACGACCCAGACCACTCCATACTACCAGCAACAAACTGTCCTCGGGCAGCAGGGCCAACTTGGTGTTGCCGGTCAGCAGTATGCCGCGATCACAGGGCAGTCCCCTTATGGTCTGAACAACCCGTACGGCGCGCAAATCAACGCATCGGCGCTTTCGCCGACCCAGTTCTCCAATGGACCTTCGCAGTCTGGCCTTCGTGCCGACGTGGGGGACCGGATTTTCTTCACAACCGACAGCAGCACTTTGGATCCACGCGGGACAGGCGTTATTGATCAGTTGGGCGCCTGGATGCGGCAGTACCCGTCCACGCGTATTCGGATCGAAGGGCATGCGGACGAGCGTGGCACCCGCGATTACAACATTGCGCTGGGCGATAGCCGCGCCACGTCCATTCGAAATCGCTTGCTGCAGCTTGGGATCGCAAGCGACCGTTTGACGACAGTGTCGTACGGTAAGGAACGTCCGGTTGCTTCGGGGTCGACGCCAACGGTTTGGGCGCAAAACCGCCGTGCGGTCTTTGTCGTTCTCTAAAGCGTTTCTTTCTCCAGAAGGTTAAGCATTGCGAAAAGGCCTCTTCGGGGGCCTTTTTTGTGTCCGTTTGTCAAAATTTTGGCATCTGCACACGGTAGGAATAAAACGAATTTTGCCGTACTAGATTGGCAAACAAATCTTAAGGCATTGCATTGATGCGTTCGCGGTTCGGACTTGGCTTGAAAACACTCCTAGCAACAGCAGTTTTGATCTGCATCGCACTTCAGACTGCCCGCGCGCAGGATGAAGCGGCGGGAGACCAGCTGCTGCTTGAACTGCGTCAGGTGAGAACCGAGGTGGATTTCCTGCGGACCCAAGTTGAGACTGGCGGCGGCGTTGCCGACGTGCGGTTCAATGACTTGCAGCGCCGGATCGACAAGGTCCTCGAGGATGCCGCAGCCCTTGCCACCCAAGCCAGCACCGCGCAGCGAAAGGCCGAAACCGCCGTTCAGCGGGTTGAAGATCTCGAGGGCCAAGTATCGGTGATGCAAGCAAGCATCGACCAGATCGCAACGCGCTTGGCGAGCTTGGAAGCCGATGCGGTCTTTGCGCTGGAACAAGAGGAAGAGCCAGCCGTGGATGAAGCCGCCGAGACGGAAAGCAGCGAAACGGCAGAGACTGACGGGGTTTCTTCAGCTGCGCTTGAGACCCCGGTCCTGACCGAATTGTTGGACGCGGATGGCGTTCCCGTTCCTTTGCCAAAGGATCGCACCATCATCGCGCCGCCAAGCCGAGAAGTGACAACAGAGGTCGAAATCGCTGATGCCACCGCTGAAGTGATCAACGTGCCACAAACAGAAGCGCCAACCTTGGCGGCCGTAGAGGGCGCGTCGCGCTTGGAGGGGGAATTGCCGATCTTCCCCAGTGCCCGCCCCGAGCCGCCCATACGCTCGATTAATCCTCCATCTCCGGAAGTTGTGGCAGCCGTCACTGGCACATTTGGCGACCTCGTGCCGGTTCCTGCGGCAAACAGCTCCCGGTCTTCCAGCACTACATCTGATTTCGATGTGGGCAAGCGATCCTTTAATGCGGGCAATTATCTGGCGGCCATTGGCCCATTGCAGGGGCTGATTGATCAGGGTGAGATGGGGGCTCGTGCGGCGGAAGTGTCCTACATGCTGGGCACGTCGTTTCTGCGCACACAACAGTATACCTCGGCGATCCAAATCTTAGCCGTGGGCTTGCGGAACCACCCAAGTTCTCAGTTTGCCGGAACGTCGCTGGTGAATTTGGCGGATGCTTTGCAGGCCAATAACCAAGCAACGGAAAGCTGTCGGCTGCTGTCATTTGTACCGATCGAGTACCCAAATGACGCTCAAGCCATTTCGGACGCGAATTCTCGTGCTGTCCAATTCGGCTGCTGATCGCTTCAGACGAGACCTAACACAACTTCCGCCGGCGCTGCCCGGCACCAAGTTGGGCTTAGCCGTGTCTGGCGGCCCTGACTCAACGGCTTTGAGCTGGTTGGCGCAGCGGGTTTTGGATGGCGTTGACCTGCGGGTCGCGATTGTCGACCACGGTTTGCGTGGCGAGAGTGCCGCAGAAGCGGAGTTGGTCCGGGACCGCTTGCGGAGTATGGGTTTTGATCCCGAAATCCTCACCTGCGTTCCTCCGGCTGATTTGAAATCTGGAAACAGGGCGGGGAAAATGGAATGGGCGCGCGGAGCGCGATACCACCATTTGCAGAAATGGGCGTCCGAGCACGGTATTCTCCGCATCTGGCTGGGTCATCACGCTGATGATCAGCGGGAGACCATCGTCATGCGGCAGCAGCAGGGCGCGACGGGTGAGGGGCTGCGCGGCATGGATCCGGTGCGGGCTGAGTCCGCCGTGATTTTTGAGCGTCCGCTGTTGTCGTGGCTCAAGCAAGATTTGGTACAGCTCTGTGAAGATCAGGCGTTGCCCTTTGTCTCAGACCCAACAAACGCCGATCTGGGCACCCAGAGAGGCCGCTTGCGGGCAGAAGGGCTGGTAAACAGCGTTCCGGTAAAGCATGCGCCGCAGACCGGCCCCACCCAGACAGGCGCGATTGTTGCGCACTGCCTGGGCCACGCTTGGATCAAAAGGGACGTGTTGACCGCAGCGGAACTGAGATCTGTTTGCGCTTGGGTGCGCGGTGGCCACTACGCCCCATCCCGCGAACGGACATCGCGCGCGCTGCTGGGTTTAAAGATGTCCGAGCGGGCGACCTTGTTTGGTTGCGTGATCGAGCAGCGGTCCGAAAACTGGATTTTGATCGCCAGAGAAGCGCGACCGCAGAACCCCCTTCGCGCCAAACAGATGGAAACCGGCCAATGGCGCGTTGATGATCGATGGGTCGTCGACCGCGCAGACGGCGAATGGTCTTTCGTGGGTCAAGACGCCATAGAAGGGGCTTCGGATTTGGTTGTGCGGGCAACAGCCGCTTGCCTGCGTTGGAATGGCAATTTGCCGCGCTTTGAAAAAGAACGCCTGATTTGGCCAGACAATAGCGCGGTTTTTTGCCCCCGTCGGCCCTTGGTTTGGGGGTTTGGGCACAATAAAAAAGCAGATTAGCATGCGCCGTAACGTCTCAAGCGTTGCATCGGCGGACTTGGGTCTTACATTGGAAGAGACAGAACTCCCCGCATGGGTAAGGAACAAGCATGAATATCGGTCGCAACGTCTTGATTTGGTTGGTGATACTCGTCATCGGCCTGGTGGTACTGCAAAGCCTCTTTGGTAACAGCATCACGAGCAACAGCTCGAAAATTGCGATTTCGCAGTTTGAGGATCTGGTGGATCAGGGGCAGGTGACAGAAGTTGTCATCCAAGGAACAACGGCCAGTGGTGGCTCAGCGGCCGGTCGCCGCTTCACCGCAGAAATCCCGCCGGGTGGCATGGAGCTGTTCCTGAGCAAGATGGATTCATCCGGCATCACGTACGAATATTCACCCCCGAGCGGCTTTGCGTTTGGGCAACTGTTTGCGTATTTGCTGCCAATTTTGCTGCTGGTCGGTTTCTGGGTCTTCATGATGCGGCAGATGCAGGGTCGTGGCGGCGGCGGCATGGGCTTTGGTAAATCCAAGGCAAAGCTGCTGACCCAAGACATGCACCGCGCCATGTTCACTGACGTTGCCGGCGTCGAAGAGGCCAAGGCAGACGTGGAAGAGATCGTGGATTTCTTGCGCGACCCACAGAAATTCCAACGTCTGGGCGGCAAGATTCCCAAAGGCGTGCTGATGGTGGGCCCTCCGGGT
>CBFIEF010000007.1:0-112493 GCA_965661545.1 Alphaproteobacteria bacterium
CAGGAGGTATTGTATTGGGGATTGAGTTACCCCATGGTGAGTACCCCGACCCGGACCTAGCTTTTGCCGAGTCTCTGAGCCAAACAGCTGCCGTTCTCGCAAGCTTTAGCCGGCAGAAATCTCCTTCTGAAAACGGATATCAAAGCACCGCCGCGAATACGTCTACCCGTTTTCCTGCTGGGTATTTCGCCGTGGGCGAAGACCCGACCTTTCACGTTCCCCAAGCGCCCGCGTTTACCGACCCTCTGCCCAGCTTTGCGCGCTCTTCCATGGCCTTAGGAAGCGCAATGTCAGCGGCGGACGCCGATGGAATTTTGCGCCGTGTGCCGACGGCAATTGCGATAGGCGAGCCGGGAGCTTTGGCCACTGAGCTCCGCTTTTTTCTTTCAATTGAAGCCTTACGCGTGGCGACGGGAACCGCGCAGTATGGGATCACCAGTCGCCCTCCCAGTCCCGCAGGTACACCGCATGAGCTGCGCGGTTTGGAAAAGCTCGAGATGGGAAAGTTATCTTTGCCCATTGATACGCAGGGTCACTTGCGGCTGTACGAGAGCCACGAATTTGGCGCCGAAGTTGTTTCGGTCGCGGACGTGCTATCCCCCGACGATGCCCGCAGCGGACCGGCAAAAGCGAAATTGGCGGGCAAGGTGGTCTTTGTCGCACCGCGTGTCTTTGGGCTCGGCGACCGGGCCATTGGACCGCTGGGAACCCTTCGCCGTGGTGTAGACTTTCACGTTGGGCTCGCCGAGCAAATCATAGCAGGTGAATTCGTTGCGGAACCAAGATGGGCAAGATTGGCCGAAACACTTGCGCTGCTTTCCTTGGGCTTAGCCCTGATGCTGACGCTTGGGGGTCGTAGACGGCGGTTATCGCAGCAAGTTATCTTGGGGCTTGCGCTACTGGCTTTACCACTGGCGGCTTCGTGGCTCATTTTTGACCAAGGTTGGCTACAGCCAGACTCGGGAGAACGGGGGTCCACACACTTGTTGGTGGATGGTATTTGGACCAGTCTCGTCGGGCTGTTGGGCTTTGTCTCGGGCCTGAGCGGGCGAGCGCTTCAAACGGAACTCGCCCAACGGACACTTCGCGCCAGTTTCTCTCGGTATTTGCCGCCCTCGGTCGTAGAGGTTCTAGACCGCGATACGGACCTGAGCCTGTTCGACCCAAAAGAGCGCGAAATCACCGTTATGTTTGTCGACGTGCGTGGTTTCACCACCTTATCCGAAGCCTTGAATGCCAAGCAGTCCGTTGCGTTGGTTAACCGGTTTCTCACCGCAATATCGGACAGCATTCAGCAGGAAAGTGGCACCATCGACAAATACCTTGGTGACGGCGTTATGGCATTTTGGAATGCACCAACTGAGCAGCCCAACCACCGCGAATTGGCCATCGGTGCTGGCTTATCCATCTTGCAGGCCATTGACGCGCTGAACATCGAGCTCAAAACAGACCCTGATCTGGCTGAAGTCATGGCCAACCGAAAACTCACCGTTGGCATTGGTTTGAATACGGGTCGCGCGAGTGTGGGTAACTTTGGCTCTGAAAAGCGACTGGATTACTCGGCGATCGGGGACACGGTAAACTCCGCGGCTAGACTCGAGGGACTTTGCAAAGAGTTCTCTGCCGAATTGATTTTAAGCTCCTCTACCTTGTGTGGAATCAGCAACAGCTTTGAACACCTAGGACCAACGCCTATTAGGGGGCGAGAAGACACAATCGATGTTTATTGTCTTAGGCGAAAATCGGCCCATGACTGATTTTACAGGGTTTTCCTTTGCGTGCGTAATGGCAATCAAATTGATTTGAATTCCTCTTTTCTTTTGGTTCAAGGCCATGATTTTTGGTCCACAATTGCGAAGTTGAAAGGTGACTTAGAAGTCGTTGGACGCAGGCTCTATCTCGTGATTTCTCAGCCTAATGCACTTTATGAGCGAGACCCGGATGTTGCCTCTAACGCACGCTTCCAGGTTGGCCGCTGCAGTATTGTTCCTCCCGTTCGCAGCGGCTTCCGTTAGCGCCCAAACCGCACCAGCTTCGCCTGCTCTGGACGACCTTTTGGTTCAGCTAGAGTCTGCGCCTGAAGATTTTGAGCTGCTGTGGCTGGTCGCCACGCAAGCAACGATTGATGGTCGCTATGACGAGGCCATCAGCGCGCTCGAACGCCTGTTGATTTACTTCCCACAAGATCCGAGTGTGCGCATCGAGTTGGGTGTCATGTATTTCCGCCTCGGTGCCTACGATTACGCAAATCGTCAGTTTGAGCTGGCGCAGAGCTTAGACATTGGCTTGACCGTCGATCAAACAGCGCGAATTGAATCGTTTGAAGCGCCGATTAAGCGCGGCATTTCAGGCGTCGAAAGGTCTAAGGGGCTCACGGCTTCTTGGGGCTACGTGGACAACTCCTCGTCAAGGAGTAGGGCGGACTCAGTCTACCTGTTTTCCGAGCTTGTCTCTACGCCCGAGAGCGAGGGATATAACCGAGCGGCGCTTAGCTTCAACCACAGCCATCAAATGGCCTCTGATGACGCCAGCGGGACCATGACCACGTTACGGTTTGGCGCTGACGCCGGCGTGGGACAGTTTGGTGAGTTTGCGGAACTCACGATCTCCGACTACGACATCGTTGATTTCACGGTTACAGGAGAAGTCGACTGGCTGATCCCACTTGGGATCGACTTTGAAGGCTTAGGTCTTCAGGCTCTCATCAGCGGCGACTTCGGTCAAACGTTGAACGATACTCAACGGACGACAACCGGCGGGCTGTCCGGCTATATCGGCATTCGAAAGGCGACGGCTGACACCGAAATCAATATGGGCCTCCGCTTGCAAGGCGAGCGTAGCTGGACAGAACAAGATATCACTTTGGATGACCCGGCAATCAGCCTGCCGACGCGGATGGTGACAGCGGCAGAAGCCGATATTGTCCAACGGCTGAATAAAGACCTGACCCTTGACAGCAAAGCTTACCTTGGAATGCAAACCGGAATGAGTGCACCTGGCACCATACTTGCCGGTGGTCACACTGGACTAACCTTGGTGCAGCAATCGTCGGGGGGCAGCCTTTCAACGACCCGCGTTCAAGGGCTCCTTGACGTGAGCATGGCCGAGGCGCCAGATCCCTACATCACGGATGCTAAAAGCCTAAGCACGGCAAAAATTGGCCTTTCGCTGACCCAAACGTGGGAGCTGTCAGGGAACGCGTCTTTGATCATCAGCGGTCAAGCCTGGCGCCAAGATTCAAACTTACCCAATGGCCGCATTTCCGATTGGTCTGTATCCACTTCCCTCCCCTTCCGCTTCTAGAGCGAACCGAGCATTCAAAATGAAATCTACATTTCTTCTTGATGCATCCATCGTTGCTTTCGGCCTGCTGAGTGGTCCGGCGAAGGCCCAGACGGTCGGCACTGTTGCGGCTCTGCAAACTGATGTGATACGGGCCGGCGTTAACCTTTCTGTTGGCCAGACAATCAACGCCAATGACACCGTTCAGACCAACGCGACGGGCATTAGTCAGTTTCAGTTCTCGGACCGCTCTAGCGCTAAACTGGGACCGAACAGCCAAGTGACGTTTACCAACAACGTGGTGAATGTGGCTGGCAGAAACAGTTCAATCGCCGTGCGCATGACAGCGGGCATCGGTCGTTTTGTGGGTTCTGACGCCACCAAGTCCAATCCCTTAGTGGTTGAGACGCCAAACATGGCACTGGGCGTTCTGGGCGGGCATTTGGATGTTGTCATCGCCAATGGTGAAACGACGGCCGTCTTGCAATCGGGCACTTTGGTCTGTTTGTCCGGCAACGGGGGTGATCGACGCGTCGTACGGCGTTCCGGGTTTGGCTGTGTAGCCTCCCGCTCAGGCCGGATTAATGTTCAGCGTATTGACCAGTCATTAACGATGCCCTTGGACACGACTGCGATCCCCAACGTCGCTCCGAACAGCCAACTGTCAGTCATCCAAACTAGCCCAGCACCGATACAGCAGGTGATGACCCAACAGCCTTTGGCTTGTGGCTCAACTTTCACGGTGGGAAATAGATTCTGCGGCACGCAAAATGGCGGTTACCCCTTCAAAGGACCAACAGAAACAGTACGTGCCGCCCCAGCTCTCAATTCTCCGCCAGCAGGCAGCCGCCCTCTCGTCAATCCAGCCGTTGTGCCTTTGCCAGCAGAGACTGTTGTTGTCACGAATTCGCCGCCAACTGGAACCTTCACCGTAGCTCATCAACTCGATAGCTACACGGTCGACGATATGACCTTTGTCGGTATCATCACGGCAGGATTTGGAAATGTGACTATGGCTTTTGAAGATCTGGACGGTGATAGCCTCATGATCGTGGGTGGTCCCTAAACATCCTTGTCAAGTTCTGCCACCTTGGAAGCCAGCGGCAATGGCTTCATCGTCTCTGGTAATGATATCGGCGAACATACGTTCAACGTCATGGTGACAGATGGGGTCAACACGGTTCCTCTCGACATAATCTTAACCCGCCCGCCCGCCTAGGCTTCATCTCAAATTATTCAGTCTCCCATCCGTTAGCTATTTCTACCTTGAGGTTTGCTCGTTGACAGACCGAACCTTGGGTTAAGTCAAAAACACTCAATGAACACACGAGCCATATCGTGAAATCATTGAGTGAGAGCGGCAAAAATTCCACCCTTTCGATAAATCTAAATCAGAAATATTTCTGGATTAGCTGATGACCAAACCCGAAGTGCTGTCAAAGTGAGCCGAAGTCAGTGCCGCGACTGTCGTGTCCCTGATGGTGAAAACGACAGTTGCTGTACCAGAGGGGGCGCTAACC
This sequence comes from Alphaproteobacteria bacterium, assembly GCA_965661545.1. Classification (GTDB taxonomy): domain Bacteria; phylum Pseudomonadota; class Alphaproteobacteria; order UBA7985; family UBA7985; genus UBA7985. Next base: position 4,803 of record CBFIEF010000007.1, read on the forward strand.
TCCACGTCGTTCACATTAACAACGCTGTAGTCCACGCTGCCCGTCGATTGCCCGATCAAAATGATTTCGTCACCATCGCTCGCATCAAAGTTCTGAATAGAAACTGTGCCATTGCTCTGCCCGACGCTGCCTTGAAATTTAACAGTGTCGCCGACCGTATCCAGCCCCAAATCAATGGCGATGTTTCCCGCGTTAGCCGCTGCTTTGTCACCTATCGTAATGTCGTCGGTGCCTGCCCCACCGGAATAGGTCAAAAAGCCGGCAGAAATGGCCGCCGAAGTTCCAGCGACAAAGGTGTTGAGGCCGCCCGCACCCATGCTGAATGTTGCAGTTCCCGTGTAGGCGAGCATATTTGTGAAACTCAGATCATCGATACCGGGACCGCCGGTGTAATTCAGGTAACCGGCCCCGCCTGCAACCATGCTCCCCGCCCTGACATAGTTATCACCACCACCAGACAAATCGATGATGGCTTGGTTTGGATGAGGACTGCCCAAAGATGTCAGAAGCGAAAGGTTGGCTTGAGTGCTGGCCGCTGTGTATCCAAGGAAGTAGTCGACGGCCCCGCCGTTGATTGAAGTTGCTGAGTTGACCATCGCATCCGTTCGGAACTCAGCACTGCCGCCCACTGATGGCGCGGTCGAGGGGGGTGTGGTCGCAGACGATGGGGTCGGCGTTACGGTGCCAGCGGTGCTCGTCTCGGCCTCGGCCTCGGACCGGCGCGCGGCGAATAGGGTTAGGCCGATGGCTGGCAAAGCTGCAGAAAGCGGCGGGGTCAGTTCAGATGCCTCGGAGTCTTCAGGTTCAACCATCGCCGCCTGAGCTATGTCATAGCGGGCAAAGTCGATATCAGCCGAAAGACGCGGCGCCGTTCCTTGCTCGATGGACAACGCCTGCGCCGGCGTGGCTTCCATGACTGCTGTTGTGTCGGAAAGCAGCTGCACACGCTCCATTCCCATGACGGGGAAGTTTTGAAACGAGGCTTGTGCCAGCTCATCCGTGATCAGCAACAGACCATCGTTCATGATCAAATATTGCTCAGCGGTCAATCGAAAGGCCTCGCCGTTCTCCAGCTTGAAGACGACCACACCATCGTCCATCAGCCGGTAGTGGTCCGGCGATAGCAGCACGCCATTGGGCGCTTCTTCGCTGGCAGCATGAGCCAGCCCAGACCAGCCTAAAGCACCGGCTGCCAGACCCAACGCGACCGTTACAGCAGGGCGTTGACGGCCCAAATAAGTCTCAGACCGGGCCGGAGAGTTCACAGCCTTCATGGAGCATGCCTCAAGCAATAAACGTCGATAATTCCCTAATTAAAGACAAGCGGAACAGAATTTCGCCTAATTGACAATATTATCTTGGCTAAAATGGGAATAGTCACAAGTCTTGCCGTCTCTCGAGTTTTGTCGTCTGGGCTCTAAGGTATTGGGCTTATAGGCCAGCGTTGACGCCATATTTGAGGTGACCGCAGGTCTTCTCTTAAGTGCAGCTGTCAGTTAAGACTTAAGCATGTTGCGAAGTGAAAAAAGCGCAGCGGGTTCTCGCGGAGGCGCAAGTTTTGAGGGAAACGAGATCATTAAAATGAGCAGTGAAAGAGTTGTGTTCTATCTGGCTGTTCTTATTGCGGCTGTAGTAAGCATCCTTGTGTCGAGCATTGCAGCCGGTCCGATTGCTCTGCTGGTGTGGCTGATCTTCAAACATTTCTTGTGTGACTACCTGCTGCAAACCGGCGCGATGCTGCGTGACAAGGCGAACCTTGGTCGAATTGGCGGATACTTGCACGGTGGACTGCACGCTGTTGGCAGCGGAATTGTCCTCGTGTTCTTTGCGCCTTGGTGGCTGGCATTGGTCATCATGGGCGCGGAGTTTGTGGTTCATGTGCTGCTCGACTGGGGGAAGGCCCAGTGGGTGCAACGTCTGAATATCACTGAGGCTAACCCTCGCTTCTGGCATCTGTTTGGCCTTGATCAATGGCTTCACGCGCTGACCTATCTGGTCATCGCCATGGTTGTCTTTCGCTAAGCACCCTATTCGCGGGCTTCATTTTGTGAATTCGTGAAGCGTAAGCGGTAGGAGATGCTTCGGGCGAGGTTATTCACCAAAGCAACCGCGATGGTTGGGTGTGCGGCCTCGATTTCTTTGAACGTTGTCTGACTGAGCGCCAAACATTGCGTTGGTCCGTGAGCGGTGATCGAGGCTGAACGCGGCGCGCCGTCGATGAACGACATTTCCCCTACCACAGCCCCTGCGGTAAAGCTTGCCAACCGCAACGCACCCGCCTGCCCTTCTTCGCCATTGTCCAGACTGATGTCTAGGCGACCGACCGTGATGCAATACAACTCGTCTGAAATGCTGCCTTGGGCCGCCAGTACGTCTCCGGCCATAAAGGCGCGCTCGTCCATGAAGGATCGACACACGGCTATTTCTTCAGCGTCCATGCCATAAAACAAATCCAGTTCTTGATCAGTGGCCGCAACTTGTTCTTCGTCGGAGTTTGGTGAAATCAGCAGATTCTCGACCGCCTCAAGCGCGTGATCCAAGGTATCAAACTGGTTTTGCTCGGAAAACTTTGCGCGCAAATCGCGCCACGCACCGGAGTTTCGCTGGTTGTAAGCATCAGTCTTGAAGCCCGCGCCCACCACCCGACAACCACCCAGACCCGCATACGTCACAAAGCGTCCAATGGCTTCGACACCGGTGCGGTCAACGTACTTCACACCCTTGAAGTCCAAAATCAGACTGTGGTCTTTAGCGATTTTGTTCTTAAGCGTGCCGAACAGATTTTCCGCCACGGAAAAGAGAATAAAACCGTCAAGGCGCACGATCGTTACCCGTTCGGTGACCGCCGACAACAATCGGTTGTGAGCGGCGCTGCGCTCGACCTTTGACCGGGTGCTGGCAAAGGATGGTTCTTTGATGCGGAAGTACGAAATCTTGTACGTAAAATCGAGCACTGACACCACGACGCCCGCAATGATTGCCCAGATCAGAACCCCAAAAATGAGCTCCACAGCGATCACCACGAACACGGTAATGAACTCGCCCAAATTGTTCCTGATCTTGCGGCCATCTAAGCGGACAAGCGCAAAGAACAGCTCCCGCCCGAAAGCATCAAACAGCCGCATCGCGAAGAAAATCGCCAAGATTGACAGGGAAACCCTTGGGATAAACGACGCTTGGCTGAGAACAATCATACCCACGACGTAGGTCAGGCTCGTAACCGCGCCGGCCAACCGTGGGCTTGAGTCGGGCTGGGAGACAAGACTGGAAGCAAAGGGTTTGGCATAGCCGTTGATCATAAATGGGCTTGCGAACAGGTTTGCCAGTCCAAAGCGGAAGATGAGTTTGTCACTGCTGATTTCGACATTTCGGGTCTCCAGCAACAACTGGTTTGAGGCGATTGTGCCCAGCGAATTCATAACGGTGAGCAGGATCGCCGAGAAGGCGATGAGCGGCAGATAGTCCACGACCGTTTGAACGGCAGGAAGCGTCGCAGCCTCGAACTCCTTAACGCCATGCAGATACTGCTGCACAAGATCAGCATCGGGCACCATCGCACCAACCAGCTCTGGCCGACCCAAAACAGCAAAAAGCAGATAGTGGAAGCCGATGCTGAAACCCACGGCGTAAACATACTTTGGAATCGAGAACAGCCGCTGGGGCAGGATAAGCAACAGGGCAATGGAGATCGTCGCATTGGCCACGACCGCGGGTTTTGCGCTCATCAGGCTATCAAAACGGCCAAGCGAAATATCTCCCGACAACCCCAGCAGATGAGGCAGCTGAACAAGAATGATGATCAACGCCGTCACATTGATCACGCTGGAAATGATGGGATAAGGGATCGATCTCAGCACAAAGGAGAGACGCAGGGCCCCAATTGCAACCTGAAGCGCGCTGGCCAGCAAAGCCGTGAGAGCCACGGCCAGCAGACACAGAGGCACCAGGCTCCCGGCACCCTGCTCCGCTCCCGTTGCGCAAATGGCAGCGATAATCGAAGCGTAGATGATCGCCTGGTAACTGGTCGCGCCAAATATGAAAAAGCGGGTAGATGGCAGCAAAGACAGCAACAGACCGAAGACGGCATGAGATGCCATGAAAATCATGATCCCAGCGGCAATCCATGCGTCACCCAGTGGCTGAAAGACAATGTCGCCAAAGACAATCGCGATCGGCATCGAGGCCAAAGAGGCACTCAACCCAGATGTAATACTTGTGGTGATTTTGGGTTTGATTTCCGGCTTCACTGTATTGGATTCTTGGTGACTGCGTTATAGGCCCATTCAAAGGGCCTGGATCAAAACAAACTCATATAGTGGCGCCGACGATCGGCAGGAAATAGGTCGAATTCGACGGGTACTGTTACACCTGTGAACAGACCAAGCAAGTTGCAGAAAGAAAAATACACTTTCCATTTTTTCGTGGGCGAAAGAAGCCTGATCAAAGCGGTGCCATAGACACCAACATCTTCAAGGTCAGGTTCCAGATTATCTGTTAATTCGCCAGCGACGAGTTATTTTCGCGTAGCTTATCAGCAATTTCTTCGAAAAAGATCAGCCGAATTTTCTCGTTCAACACGGGGTTCTTTTGGACGATGCGCAACAGCTTATCGCGCTTGATAAAAAATAAGCGGCAAGGTGCCGATACACGGGCTGTTGCGCTGGCCGGCGTGCCCGCTAAACAGCTCATTTCACCAATGAAAGTGTCGCCTCCCGATACCGCAATTTCCTTGTCGTTCACCAAGATCCGAACGCTACCGTTCATCACGTAGTACAGGCCATCAACGACTTGGCCCTGATCGGTCAAGTTTTGCCCCGGCTTGGCGTCGATCCACTGCCCTGCATCAAAGAAGCGACGAGCGTCTAGTATGGAAAACGCACCAAGTCGATCGGCAATAAGCCGTTTTTCTTCTTCGGTGAATTTGATGCTGCGGGAAGCCATCCAAATACGAATCATCCCGATACCGCTGAAAGTCATGAAAAAGAGCTGACTGATGGCGCTCCAGAGATTGAATGCATTCATCAAAGAAATCAGTGTCAACGTCGCTGCAACTATGTTCATCGAGGCGTAGACGTATCCACTGCCTCGGATCACCCCAAGCTGGAGAAGGCCATAGCTGCTGATGTAAAAGAGAACACCGACAAGGCCGAGAATATCAAAAATCATTTTTGACCTCAGTCGTTAATCATACGGGCCCCTTATCATAATAAACGAAGCAGTTTCTTGGAACGAAAAACCAATGGTTGTTTCGTTAAATCACGATACGTCGACCTGCGTTTTTGCTGGGTCATTTATCCTGAGCATCCCACACGCCGTTCCACGTGGTTTCGCCGTCCCCCTGTTCCGCAGCCTCACGCCTATTCAGCAGGAGTTGGTATAGAGCGTCGAGCTTTCCCGCGAACCGTCCGGCCATCTCGGTTAACGCGCGTTGCGCCTGCCTGAATTCTCCATACTGATAGGCCTCTAAGACCCGAGCGTGAGCTTGCACGTCGGCTTCTGGCGCACGGCTCACGGGCGTGTAAATCTTGACCGGCTCTGCCTTTCCTTTAACGCGCATTTCATCGATTTGAAGCAAGCAAAGCTCTTGGTCAGTCACGCGCTTGTATGTGTCATCCCCAATGATGACGTCCACACCATAGGTCTTAGACTGCCCTTCCAATCGCGCAGCGAGATTGACTGCATCGCCAAGGACGGAATAGTCGAAGCGGGAATTGGACCCGAGGTTGCCCACAATCACGCCACCCGAATTCACGCCAACCCCCAATCGGAAGCCACTGTGACCAAACTGTTGCAGCAGGGCCTCGTTGATCTTTGGCATTGTCTCGACCATCGCCACCGCGGCTTTAACAGCTTGATCGGCATGATTTTCCACGTCCAAAGGCGCGTTCCAGAACGCCATGATACAATCGCCCATGTACTTATCGACCGTACCCTGATGCTCAAGCACAATATCGGTCAGCGGCGTGAGGATCGCGTTGACGATGGAGGTTAGCTTCTCCGGCTCGTTTTTGAGCGCTTCAGAAACTGACGTGAAGCCACGCAAGTCAGCAAATAGGATCGTCAGCTCTTTACGCTCGCCGCCTAGCTTGAGCAGTGCGGGGTTACGGCTGATCTTGTTCACCAATGCCGGGGATAAATACTGGGCAAAGGCCAATTTGATTTCTCGGCGCTGTCGGTCGCGTCGCATGAGGTCGGCAACCAGCGCAAAAGCGCCAAAGACGAGCAAAAAGATAAACGCGTTAAGCAGGCTGAAGTAAGTGGATTGCGTGAGGAAGAACCAAAGTTGCACCGCTACGGCGGCAACCAGCGTGAGAACCCAAAACCCACTGTTCAGCAGGCTTGGCAGGCGTGGCATCAGCACGACGGCGTAGACCAAGAACACCAAAGCCGCGAGAAGTTCCCACGCGGTTGCGTCCTCAACTCGGATCATATCCCCGGCGACGGCTTGGTGCAGCGTGAGGGCCTGCAGATCCATACCCGGTAGCTTGTCCTTTGTGCCAAGCGGCGTGCTCTTCAGGTCAAACAAACCCGCCGCTGATGATCCAAAGACAACCACGCGATTGGCGAAGAGTTGAGGGTTGAAGTCAGGCTGCAAAAGATCTGCTGCTGAAATCACGTCAAAGTACCGCGTCTTACCCTCTGGCAAGGCGGGAAAGCGGATCCATAGGCGACCATTGCGATCAGTTTGAATGGGCAAAGTCCCCAGTCTCCCCTGAACAATCACCTCGCTGATGCCGTCTTGATCAAACCGGACCATCTGCCCCCGAGACTGGAGCGCTACGCGCAGTGTTTCCAGCGCCAGCGATGGCAAGATTTGATCCTCATAGGCAAACACCAAAGGCATGGCGCGGGATATGCCGTCACTATCAGGCGGCAGCGCCACAACGCCAAGCCCGGTCGCGACCTCATCAAGGTCCGGAATGTTGGAGAGAACGCCGTCGAGCTGATAAGCGCCCGTTGGCGGCCCATTGGCGGTCAAGGTGGCGTCCGTGGAAATGAGGTTGATGGTCGGTCGGCGTTGAATGGCGCCGCTGTTCATGGGGTCAGCGCCGTTTGAGCCGCCACCAATCAAGTTGGCCTGCCCCAAAACAACTCGACCTTCTTGGATTGCAGCGGCGAATTGCTGATCGAAGGAAGGCAGCGGCGAACCGTCGGTTGGAGCAAGGTCCGCCACCCCTGCCAAAGCCTGAGCAATGCGGTCCGGAGACATCCGGTCTGGCTCAGAGAATATGGCATCGAAGACCAACGCCAGCGCGCCGCCTTTGGTTACTTGATCAACAATGGAGGAAAGATTGTCCCGCGGCCACGGCCATTGGCCAACGGTGCTTAAGCTGGCTTCATCCACATCGATCAACGTGATCAAGTTGGAGCCCCCAAAGGGCTCCGCCGTGACTCGCATCATGACGTCGTAAATCAGATTCTCGAATGGCTTGAGCTGTCTTTGAAAGAGGAAGGCACCTGCGCAGATGAGCAATCCGGCGCTCAAGGCGATGAATCGTTCTCGGAGTTGCTTCATCACAACCATACCGCGCCGTTGTCGCGATTAAGCGGTTCGTGAATGCACTTCCCTCTCAGCGCGCCCTTTGTCGCCAACATGCTGATCTCTAGAAGGATCATTGCGGCGGTTCCGCGTTAGAAAACGCCTCATAAAAACTGTTTAAGACGTTTGTACCGTCCACGTTATAGAGCGTGAAATCATAGTACGTTGTCCCGGTAGAGCTTGTGATGCGATAGTCGTCGTTCGCCGTGACCGTGTGCGAAAAATTTAGGTGTGGCAGACCAAGCTGATCATCATCGCTGTTGTAGTTATAGATCCGGACATTACCGCTTAATCCAACCGACCCGCGGAACTCCAGAGTGTCCGCTGCGGTGTCAGAAGTTGAATTTTGATCCGGGCTAATTGGGTTGTAGGCATCGTCACCTAGGTGAATTTCAGCGGTGCCGAACGCTGCAAATTCATCGCCGAAGGACAGGTCGTCTGTTTCGTAGCCACCATAGTAAAGAAATATCCCATCCTCACCCGCTTTGACACCTGCTGTTAGGCTGTTGGTGCCGCCCATTTCAAAGAATAGCCGCGCCTCTCCGCTATCAGCAAAATTATCACCAACGTTCAGATCATCTGCGTCTGGGCCATCGGTATATTGAAAGTACCCGTCGTCTTTCCCCACGTTGTCCCCGAGATTCAACGTGTTATCGCCGTCCTGCAAATTAATGTGAGCGGTGCCCCCTTGTCCTTGCGCGAGTCCAGAAATCGACGAAACTTGGACGCCACCAGAAGTTGTCAGAGCGCCCCCGACAACATCGTCGCCGCCTTGCCCATTGATCACAAAGGCTTTTTGCCCAAAGGCACCGGGGCCTTCTTTTTCTTGAGTAGTGACGACATCCACAAGATCACTCGGTCCGATCACAAGCTCGCCCGCAATCTGGATATCCGCTGATGCTGACTTGCCACCTGTATCGTGAACAGTCAGCGAAGCTGTTGCGGACACTGCGGACCATTGCGTCCTGTCCTGGTTCACTGTCACCCCATCGAAGGATCCTGAGACCAATCCCGATGCGGTTGCGGGGGACAAAGTGACACCGGATACGCCCGTTAGCGTGACCATCGGGAGCGTTCCCTCTGGATCGCTAATCGTGACGAAGTTTGCCAAGCTAACCGGAGCGATCGTGGCACTGCCCGGCCCTGTATCACCGGGTACGACAATCGGGCCTAGCACCGAAATTTCGGGATCCTCATCAACATCGATGACATCAATGGCGAAATCTTTGGTCTTTGAGCGGCCGTCTTCATCCGTCGCTTTAATGCGCACAACATAAGACGGCTTGGCCTCGTAATCCTGAACGTCGGTAAAACTGAGCGCGCGAGACGTTGGATCGATGGCAAAGGCCAGATGGTCGTCGTTGACCCCGTTCGGCAACACCTCAAAAACCATATTTTCAGGCGAGGTTGAATCATCGGTGGCCGAGAGCACGCCAACGATCAAAGACTGTGAGTTTTCTTCGACGGTGGTTCCGGATAGCTGAATGTCTGATGGTGGCTGGTTGCCGCCACCGGGGATGATAGGCGGTACAATTGGTGGAAGGATTGGGCCCGGCTGGCCAGACTCTCGCCCACCCAATTCCTCTTCCACGCGGCCCGCACCCTCACCGTCTTTTGGCGGCTTGTCGTCCTTTGGCTTCTTGACCTCAGGCTCATAATTTTTCTCAACGTCGTTAACAACGCCATCGACTGCACCCAAGCCCTCCTTGACAGACTTTGGATCAGCACCGGACTCGACCAGCCCCTGCTTGACGTTTTCTAGAGACTTAAGAACGTCATACTGATCGACCCCTAACTCAGCGAGCTCTTCGACAAGCTCCCCGACTTTTGCTTCGCAGGACGCACCATCGAGACAATCTCGGATAATTGCCTCTTTGAACTGTTCCGTTTTGTAGGCAGCTACGAACGTCGAGTAGGCCGCCGGTTGATCAAAGACGAGCTTTACCTGAGAAAAAGACTGTCCCATTTCTTTCTTTGAAACACGGGGGCCCTCAGGACCATCAAGCTCGAACGTCAGCAGGTTCGAGGTTGGATCGTCGGCTCTAGCCTCCAGCGTCGTACCGCCTACGGAAAACGAAACACCGCCGGAAAAAACACCAAGAGAAACATCACCATCGGGCTCGACCATAAACACCAACTCAGTTCCCCGGATGGCGGCGATGCCAGATGGCGTTTCAATCGTGTAAGAATCAGAACTCATGTCGCCGGAGACAAATTTGACGATTCCAGAGAGAATATTAAGGCTCATTTTGCCTTTGCTCGACCCGGTATCGTAGACAAATTCGTCCAAGATCACCTCACTGTTTGGTCCAACAGTAAGCAGGGTTCCATCGAGAAATTCGACCGTAACGCTGCCATCTTGGAAGGAGCTAAGGGTCTCATTCGATAGCGCTTGATCGCCTGCAAAAACGACCCCGAACTTCTCACCAAGATACAGGCGATCGACTTGATCGATCGCGTTGCTAAACTGGCCGATCGGCTGCTCGCCTTGCTGAAGAAGTTGGTCTGTCGAAAGCGGCACAAAACGCGGACCATCAGACTGCCCTTCAACGCTACGCGCGGCAAGAAGCGCCAACACCCCCGTAGGCGTTAGACCCTGAAGCAATCGCTTCATAAATTCCGAATTTTCTTTCAGCCTTCGCATGGAAAAAACCTACGCGACTGAAATTCAAACAAAAAGCAACGGTGAACTAATAGTTGTTGATAGAATTACAATAATACAAAATTCTCATTTTATTCAGGAACTGAGATTTCCTTCTTTAAGCCCTAATACCCTATTTATTCTGATATATGTTTGAGGGATAAAAATAGACAATGTTCCAGAAAAATTATCAAACTTCAGAAAATTTTTATTTACCGGTCCGCATATCAATAAGATCGCCTATAGCTCGAATAAATTAAAATTTATGTATCCGCAATAAGACCACCTGCGTCTTGGTTTATAAATCATTCAATGTACTTCACAAGTTAAGCGAATCATTGACTCCCTACACCTTCTGATACCAACCTACCCTCTCTTGTCAGTCATTTTGGGAGGAAAAAATGCTGAAGAAGATGATAACCGGGGCAGCAATTGTTGCGTCTTTGCTGGGCACATCTGCCCTCGCACAAGTTAATCTCACCGCAGAAACCGCAAGCCCGGGTGGAGCAACGTATTTGTCCCCCGCGCACCTTACCGAAATCGCCGGAACGCAGGGTATCGCGAATATCCAGCTCGCCGACGGCCAGACGCTGACGAACTCAATTCAGAACGTCGCCGAAGGTAAGACCGACATTGCCGGTACGCCGTACATCCTGCCGTTCCTGATGAGCCGAGGCGTCGGTCCTTACGGTTCTCTGGGCGCAGAACAGGGCGCTGAGCTTGCAGGGAACCTGCGCGCCATCAACCCCTTCACGCTTGGTATCTTCTTTCTCTACGCCTACGACGCCAAGAACCTTGGCGGCTGGGATGATCTGAAAGGTCGCAAGATCTACAACGGCCCACCACGGGGCGGCGCGCTGACCAATGCGCGGAGCATGATTCAGATCGTTGCAGGCCTGAAAGAAGGCGACGACTACGAAGGCATCCAGGTGAACTGGGGTCAGGGTACAACGCTGGTAACCAGCGGCGAGCCTGATGCTATTGTCTTGCCTGAGGTTTTCCCGGGCACCCGCCTGACCGCCATTACTGCTGCAGGCAAGATGACGGGTTGGTCGATGCCAAAGTCCGCTTACGACAGTGACGCGATGCAGAAGTACATGGTTGCACCGGGCAGCGCCCCGTTCACCATGCCGGTTGCTGACCTGCAAGAGGTCATGGGTCCGGACTGGAGCTTTGTCTCTGAAGACGACACCTTCCGCGGCTTTGCCACGATCGGTGGCAACGTGGTGCACAAAGATATGGACGATGACTTGGTTTACAGCCTCGTCTCTGCCTATGTCGCCACGCTGGACGATCTGAAAGCCAAAGCGCCTTACGGTGACACAGTAAGCTTCGACTTCCCGATGCAGGGCATGTGTGGAGCTAACCCAGTGAAATACCACCCTGCCGCCGCTCGTGCGTGGCGTGAAGCTGGTTTTGATCTGGACGACTGTGCCGTCGCTGACGACTAAGCGACTTTGGTTCTTTTAATGCATCAGGTGGCAGGATCATTCTTGCCACCTGATGGCTTTTTACATCTCAGGTAACGTATGACCGAAGCGCCAAAGCAGGAGACGAGGGCCGACCTCTTTCCCAATACAGCCGTTTACATTCTTGCCCTGCTCTTTGTTGGCGCTGGCATCATTAACAGCACGCCCTTGATCCCGGGTTGGGATGAGCTCTGGCGCGGCCTGACGGGTTACCAAGGCCTGAAGACACGATCATTTTCGACCGAGTGGTTCTACCCCATCGTCTTTTTGGTGATGATGCTGATCGTCGCCCTGAAGCATTCCATGTGGCGCGCCTGGCGCGGAACACGGCGGGAATGGCTGGGTGTGTTTATGGATGCGGCGCTGGTTCTGTCATCGTTCGCGATTTCGCTGACATACCTGATTGAGATTGATAGCGTTTGCCTGGTTGATTTGCTCAACGGCGAGCGTGCAAGGGTCATGGCGGAGACGCTGAAGGCAGAAATCGAATTTGCGGCGCTAATGGGTTTACCCGCGCCAGACACGGTTGAAGACCCCAAATGCATGTCCACCACTGGCGTTTGGCTGGTGGCGATTGTTGGCGTGTCGATCCTCGTATTCCTTGGATACAACATCAAAGTCTGGGGCTTGCCGCTGGTTCTGGTCTCCATCCTTGTGGCGCTTTACACCATCGCAACAGTGCTGGTTTGGTACTTCCACGGCCCGGACGACATCAATAAGTACCTGATGACGAAACTGGGGGGAGAACCCCGGACGTTCCTTGACGGTCGACCCAATGTTCATGACGCCTTGGTCAACAACGCGGCAGGCATTCTGGGGCGGTTCATGGATGTCATCATGAACGTGGTTTTCCCCTACATCATTCTTGGCGCGCTGTTTGGGAAGTCTGCTGGCGGGCAAGTGCTGATCAAGCTGGCTTTCCGCTGGACGCGTCATCTGCGCGGCGGACCGGCCCACGCGGCCATCGTCAGCTCCGCCATGTTTGGAACGATCACGGGCGGTCCAGTCGTTAACGTCCTTTCGACGGGCGTTCTAACCATTCCTATGATGATCAAACGCGGCTTCTCGCGCGTGTTTGCGGGCGGAATGGAAGCCGCAGCTTCGTCCGGTGGGTCGATCATGCCGCCGGTGATGGGCGTTGCTGCATTCATCCTCGCGGCCATGACCGCCGTTCCCTATCGCGAAGTCATCATCGCCGCGACCATCCCGGCCATCGCTTACTTCTTCTGCCTGTTCCTCAGCGCGGCGTTCCAATCGCGCAAACAGGGCATCGAAGCCTCTGGCGCCATCACCGAAGACATGCGCATCAGCCCGCGCGACCTCGTGAACCTGTCCCAAATTGTGCTGCCCATTCTGCTGATTTTGCTGCTGTTGCTGACACCAAAAGACATGGTGGGTTGCGGGTTCTTTGGCTGGCTTTTTGGCGCAGATGCCCTGATGCAGGATGGGCGATGCACGGTGAACTCGCTGCCGTGGGTGCTGCAGATTTTCCAGAATTCAGCCGGTTCAGCGGGTGCAACAGGCTGGTGGGCGGCGGCGTTTGTTACCGTGCTGCTGTTCCTAGATCGCGATTTCCGATCCCAGCCGCGCAGGCTGCTAGACGCCTTGGCTGAGTCTGGGATTACGGTCTCCACGCTGTATCTGATGTTCTTGGCTGTGACCGTGATTGATGTGTGCTTGAACTTCACCGGACTGTCTAAGTTCGTTGCCATCGACGTTTTGCGCTTCCTGTTGTCTTTTGACCTTGGCGGCAGTGGCTCGGCCTACTTCCAGTTTTTCGCGCTGGCGATCACCATGCTGCTGGCAATCTTGCTGGGCATGGGCATGCCTGCCGTCCCAGCTTACGTGAACGTAGCCTTGCTGATGGGGCCATTGCTGGTGGGATTGGGCATCGCGACCTTTACCGCGCACATGTTCATCTTCTACTTCGCCATCGCTTCAGCCATCACCCCACCCGTCGCACTGGCTGCCTTTGCCGCTGCGACAATCACCAAAGCCGAACCCATGGCCACAGGCTTCAGCGCCGTGCGGTCAGGGATCGTGATGTTCGCCATTCCGTTTGTCTTCGCGTTCTACCCCGAGCTGCTGCTCATTGATCAAGCGCTGATCGACCCATCCAGTCCTGCCCGCGCCCCCCTTCCCGGCTATGGAAATGGTATTTCGGTCACGAGCCTGCTGTGGCTGCTGGTACGGTTGGTGCTCTCGCTATACTTGGTGGCGAGTGCGCTCACAGGGTTCGACGCGAAGCGGCTGCTGACCGTCGAGATTGTGCTGCGTCTGGCGCTCGCTGTCGCGGTTCTGACGCGGCCTCAACTGCTGCATCTTAGTGCTATTGCCGTGGCCATTGGCGTCATCGTTTGGCATTATTGGATGGCGAGACAGACCAAAGCAGCCACAAGCTAAAGCACGTCAGCGTTCCGGAGTGAAAACCAAACCATGAGCAAACGGCCCAACTTCCTGTTTCTCATCACAGATCAACAGCGCGCCGACTGGCTCGGCTGCTACGGGCATCCGGTTCTCCGCACGCCGAACATCGACGCCATCGCTGCGCGCGGAACGCGGTTTGAGAAGTTCTACACCGCGTCACCGGTGTGCATGCCGAACCGAGCGTCCCTGCTGACCGGGCGCTACCCGAGCCTGCACGGGCTGCGCTACAACGGGTGCCGCTTGCCGCTGTCGTCGAACACGTTTGTTAATTTGCTGGCTCAAGCCGGTTACAACACCGCGACGATTGGCAAGAGCCACCTGCAGCCCTTTACCGGCTTGCCCCCCATGGGCCGCGATCCGGAGGTTGAGTCGAACCCCAATGAAGCATGGTTCGATGACCCCGCCGACTACGGCGCAGAAGAACCAGACCGCTACCGGGCGGATGGTCGATACGAAATCAATACGCCCTACTACGGCTATCAGCACGTCGATATGGTTACCGAGCACGGCGATCGGTGCGGTGGGCATTACCTGCAATGGTTTCGAGACCAAGCGCCGGACTGGGAAGCCCTGCACGACCCAATGAATGAGCTACCCCACGACTATACGTGCCCGCAGGCCTACCGCACGCCGGTTCCTGAACACCTTTACCCCACCGCCTTTGTCCGCGACCGTGCGATTGACTACATCCGCGCGCAGGCCAACGCCGACAGCCCGTTCTTCGCCTTTGTATCGTTCCCAGACCCGCATCATCCGTTTAACCCGCCGGGCAAATATTGGGACATGTACGACCCAGACGATTTCGAGGTGTCCCTCCCCTATTCCGCGCACCAGAACCCAACTCCACCGATGCAGTTCCTGCACCACAATTGGAAGAGTGCGGGCAAGCAGATGACGGCACAGACGGCGATGATGCTGGACGAGCAACAGCTCAAGGAAGCAATGGCGCTTTCGGCCGGGATGATGGCCTTTGTCGACGACGCCATCGGCGACATCATGCACGCGCTCGAGGAAAGTGGCGCATTGGACAACACGGTGGTTTGCTACAACTCCGATCACGGCGACTACTTGGGCGACTACAACATGTTGCTCAAAGGCGCGCTGCAGTTCCAGAGCATCACACGAGTGCCTTTCATTTGGTCGGATCCCTCCAGCCGAGAACCCAGCACCACTGACGCACTCGCTTCGACCGTCGACATCGGTGCGACCATCCTCGAACGCGCGGGCCTGCGCCCCTATAACGGCGATCAGGGCGTCAGCTTTGGCGACGCGTTGACCGGCGGCGCGGGGCAGCGTGACGAGGTGCTGGTCGAGTACAATGATGGCGGCAAGCGGCTGGGCTTCCCCAAGGCCTCCCGCGTGCGGTCTGTCATCACCAGCGGATGGCGCTATACGATGTATCTCGATCAGGATTGGGGGGAGCTATATGACCTCGAAAACGATCCGCGAGAGACCCACAATCTTTGGGACATTCCCGCCTATGCCGCCGAGCGTGCGCGACTGGCCGAGCGGTTGAACCACCTGCTCACGGCACAAATGGATGAAAGCCCGCTGTCGGATCGGCTGGCCTAAGTCACGCGCTTATCGTGCAAAGACGGTCTGGCTCTTCCATACGGTTTCTCGCACTTCAACAGCAGCGATTTCCGCCGGGCTAAGGCTTTCCAGCGGGGCATCCAACACGATAAAATCTGCTGACTTTCCAACGCTGATTGAACCCGTCTCCTCGCCCATCCGCAACGAATGCGCACCGTTGATGGTGAACAGCGGCAAGGCCTGATCCAGTGTAATCGCCTGCTCTGGACCCAGGGAACCGGGGTAGTTCCCAAACGGATCTTGGCGCGAGATCATCCCGGCGAGGCCTATCCATGGGTTCGGATCCGGCGACGCTGCCGGCCAGTCAGAGGCATAGGTAACATTGATGTTGGCATTCAAATAATCCCGCAGCGCGTGGCACCGGGAAACGCGATCCTCGCCGAGTAGGGCGGTCTGCGCTTGGGTGGCTGGGTTGGGATACCAGAGCTTAGGTGACACTTCCGCGACCGCATCAAGCACGCTGAAGCGGCCTAAGTCCTCGATGCGAATGAAGGGCGCGTGGGCGATCTCGTGACGGAGACCGCTGGATCCGTTTTCCCGGCGTGCCGCCTCGATCCCATCCAAGCCCCGCCGAATGGCGTTATCCCCGACTGCATGCATCTTTACCGTAAAGCCACGCCGATCCAGCTCCGTGATTTCCTGCGCGATGGCTTCAGGGGTCAGCAGCAAGATAGCATCTGCGTCATGGTTATCTGCGTCGTAACCAGAGGCCGCTAGATAGGGCTCCGTGAAGGACGCGGTAAAGCCCGGCGCGACACCGTCCAAGAACAGCTTGGCAAAGTCCGTGCGCACGTTGGGCGACGCGTAGACCCTGCGCCAGCGTTCCATTTCGTCATAGGGAATCATCTCCGGCACCAAAGGGCTTTGACGGACCAAGTGCGCGGCCATGTGCAGGGTTAAATCCCCGCGCTGGTCGGCGGCTTGATAGGCGGCCAAATCGGTTTCAATAGCCATCGGCTCCTTGAACGCAGTAAAGCCTAAGCGATTGAACCGCTCGACAAAGTACCGGGTCGCTCGGGCGAGTTCTTCAGGGGTATGAGTGAACAGCCGCCGGACCGGTGCACAGGCGGTTTCGGCCAAGATGCCATTCGGCGCACCCGTCTTTGGATCGCGCTCGATGATGCCGCCTTCGATGTCCTCGATCCCGTCGTGGAGCCCAGCGAGCTCCAAAGCCCGCGAATTGCACCACAGCAAATGCTTCGTTACGTCGGCCAAGGCGATCGGCACCTCGGTCGAGATCGCATCCAGCGCCGCGCGGGGGCTTGCGCCCATTTTGGGCCGCATATCATGACGCCATGGGCCGCCCGTGATCATCGCATCTCCGCTTGAGCGCGCCACACGCTGCTTCACCGTCGCAACCAGCTCGCCATAGGCGGCACCATAGTTGACGTTGACCTCATACAGATCCTGACACGCACCCCACAGGGCATGGGTGTGACTCTCGACAAAACCGGGGAGAACCGTGCGTCCGCCTAGATCAACCGCTCGCGTCTCTGGTCCACTGAGATTCAGGACGTCCGTGTCCCGACCAACCGCGATGATCTTCCCGTCCTTGGACGCGAGTGCTGTTGCAGCAGGGACGCTAGGGTCCAGGGTTCGGATCACAGCGTTGAACCAAATCTTATCTGCCCGCATGAGCCTTTACTCCTAACGTTCGATGGCCTGCCAAAAACGCTAACACATCCGACGCCATGCCTACATTTGTTTTGATATCTTGCTTCTTTGCAGAGAATTCGATCATCAAAGGGCTAAAGTTCGGGATACAGTATCTGGCGTGTAGAGGCCTTAGAACGAAGGGTTTGGAAATCATGGTGCGTCCTAACATTGTGTTGATCATGGCGGACAATCAGCCAGCAGACCTGCTCGGCTGCTACGGCAACGACGAAGTACAGACGCCGCACCTTGATGCCTTGGCCCAACGCGGACAGCGGTTCGATCAGGCGTTCTGCGTCAATGCCATGTGCTCACCCTGCCGGGCTTCTGTCCTCACCGGACTCATGCCGAGCCAGCATGGGCTGCACAACTGGCTGGACGACCGCCTGATGGATCAATGGCCGCAGAATTGGTCAGCCATCGCCGAATTCGTCAACCTGCCGACCATCATCAAGAACGCAGGCTACACCACGGCTCTGATTGGAAAGTTCCATCTGGGCGTTCCGTTTGTCCCGCAGTTGGCCTTTGATCATTGGGTTACTTTTACCCACGGACATACGACCAGCTTTTACGATAACGAGGTGATAGACGACTACAATCGATATCGCTTCACCGGTCACACGGTCGATTTCTTCACGCAAAAGACAATCGAGTTCTTGGAACATCAAGCCGGCAAGGATGACCCCTTCTTCGCCTTTGTCCCTTACAACGGGCCCTATGGTCATTGGCCTGCGATCAAAGGTCGGGCTGAAAACGAATTTGCGGCGCTCTATGACAATAGCGATATGCACTCCATTCCCCGCGAAGGGTTAAGTGCAGAGGTGCTGGAGCGCTTTGGTCTCAGGGTTCAATCGGGTGGGGTGCGGGAGCAGTTCAAAGGGCCGCTGCTGCTTCCCAATAACGTCGATTCTCTGCGAAACTATTTCAGTCAGGTCTCACTCATAGATCATGGTGTTGGGCAAATCGTGCAAAGCCTTGATCGGCTTGGTTTGGATAACAACACCATCGTGATTTATACCGCCGATCATGGCTTCTCACTCGGTCACAATGGTGTCTGGGGCCACGGCGCAGCGGCTTTTCCAGCCAGCGCGCACCGGCCTTCCTACCATATCCCCTTGATTGTCGCCGGTGGCCCGGTGCAGGCAGCAGGGCCGCAGTCAAGTTTGGTCAGCCAGATCGACCTTTTTCCCACTCTAACATCTTTGGTTGGCGCACAAGCAGCCGCGCCTTCACTTTCCAGCAGTGCCCAAGACCTCGCGCCCACCCTGACCAAAGGCGCGACGCCCACCGCTGATGCTGTGTTTATGGAGCAAGAGGAAACCCGCGCGATCCGAACCGAGGACTGGCTGTACGCCGCACGGTTCAAAGGCGCGCCGTCGTTTACCATGCGCGATGAGCTGTACGACCTGCGCGCAGATCCGCTCGAGAAAAACAATCTCATCGAAGATCCGGAATACGCTGCAACAGCCACGGCGCTGGAAGGGCAGATCGAAGCGTTTTTCGCTGATTACTCCGCCCCGGCCTACGATCTTTGGAACGGCGGCAGCGCGAAATCTAACGTGACGTACGACAAGCTTTGGATCGATGCTTGGGGATCAGATTGGCAGCCGAAGATCAGCGGTTAAGCAGCCTCTTCTTCTTGCCGAAAATCCAGTGCTGCGCTGAGCAGGGCCGATGCATCTTCGTCCTTGATTCCCAAGTTTTCGAGCTGAGTGACCGTGCTTTGCAGGTACTCCAAACTGCTGCCCAGTATCCCCTTACCCGTGGCGGCAAAACGGATTTGCTCATCGCGGTCAATGTCAGGCTGCATATGAGGTTGCTCGTGGTCCGCAAGGAAGCTGAGCGCTACTGTTTGCACGCCATCGACCACAACCGGAATAAAGCGCGCCAAATAGCCGGGGGCAATCATTTCACGGCGAAACAGAATCTCGGTTTCCCGATCCACGCAGTCCGCTGCGATCCGGAACACAAGACCATCACAGCCCTGCCCCAGGTCCAAAGCCGCCATGACGCCAGGCGCCTCACTGCTGCCGCGACCGCCCTTGTCATCAACAAGGATAAAGCGACGCTCATGCTCAGGCGCGCAGGCCCGTCGTACTTCGGTGAACTCCAAGGCCGGATCCCACATGAGTGAGCCATAGCCGAAAACATAAAGATCGCCCTTATGCCCCTTCAACGCCTCTGCCCGCAGGCCTTCACGCGTTTCGTTGTCATGAAATTCGATGGTCAATTCCTGACCACTGGCCGCAATCTGCGCTTTAATCTTTTCCGTGGTAATTGTGCGAAAGAATGACTCTACGCATGGTTTTACAAGCGAACGCAATTCGGGGTGATGGCGAAATGGGTCAGTCATTCTTGATGTCCAGCTCAGGAGTTAGTCGAATTTTTCATACTTTTATAATCATTTTGCACTAAAACTCTAGGCGTTTTTGAATTCCATTGGGACCGCGGCTTTTTCACCACGGGATTAGCGCACCCTTGTAGTCAGCAAACAGGGCGGTTTGCTCCAACGTGAGCGAAGCGACAACCTGGCAAATGCCCTTGGCGCTGGTCTCAGCAGTGATGAGAGCACCTTCGCCGCCTGAATCAGTTTGAACCCAGCCGGGGCTGATGGAGGCAAGGGTGATTCCATCGTCGAACAGATCAATCGACATCGACTTAATGGCTTGGTTAAGCGCTGTGCGGCAGGTGCGGTTCATGTACATGGCACCGCCGGTGTTATCCGCAATCGATGCTGGTTTGGAGGTGATGAAAACCATCTTTTTCTCCACTCCCAGCATCACGTTCGAATGAAGCGCCTGTGCGAGCAAAACCGGACCAATGGCATTTGCTCGAAACACCTCGATCCACAAATCAGAATCCAGCCCACCAAAGACGTTCTTGTCAGACGCACTGGAATAACCAACCGCCGTGCCCGCGTTGTTGATGAAGATATCAATTGGCTGGCCTTTGAGCTGCGTCGCGAGGGTCGCAATGCTCGCTTCATCAATCAGCTCCATCTCATAAATGGACAGTTTTCCAGCATGGGTCTCACCCAGCGCCTTCAAAGCATCGGCCTTCGCTGCGTTTCGACACGTCCCGATAACATCATGACCAGCGCTTAAGTATTCACGGACCAACTCAAGCCCTACGCCCTTGTTTGTTCCTGTAATAAACACGGTTGCCATTTCTTGAGTTCCTTCACGTTGGTTTGTTGCCAAAACGATAACCAACGAGCCAGACGCCTGTAAACGAGACCTCGATCAATTTACCTCCGAAAATAGAAAATTTATTGGAAAAGTGAGCTTCTTGGCTCCCACTGAGTCCACAATTCATTCACAGCAAATCTATTTATTCGAAATAATTCGTTTTTCTCAAGTTGTTCACAGCAACGGTGGAGTCGATACAAGACAATTTATTGACTGATCGATCAGTCAGTATAACGTAATCAAATGAATGCTCTTTCACCAAAAGTTGACGATGCTAAAAGCCTGGCCCTGAATAAGATCTTAAAGGCAGCTGAATTTGAGTTTGCTGAAAAAGGATTTGACGGCGCCAGCATGAAGGCGTTGTCAACTCGCGCAAGCGTTAGCCAATCTCTGCTGCACTATCACTTCGCCTCTAAGGTTAAGCTCTACGAGGCCGTAATCCGCCGGCGGTCAAAACTCATCAACGATGACCGTATCCAGCGACTTGAGCTGATCGATTTGAAGCAGGAAGACGCGCTCCACCAAATCTTCGAAGCCTTGTTCATGCCTGCACTGGGGCCGCGCGGTGGTGGTCGGGCCTATGCCCGCATTTTTGCCGGCTTGATTGCAGGTCACGAGCGCGACCAAGCGCTCGTGCGCGAATGCTACGACCCCACAGCACAGAAATTTGTTGACGCCATCTCGCTGGCTTTGGGTGGGTGCAATCGCTCAATAGCAGCGCAAATTTATCAATTTTCCCTCGGGGTGCTGGCGTCAGTCATCTCAAGGGACGGGCGTGCTGAACGCCTGGGTGGTGAGCATGACGTTCCCATGGAGGACACTCTGCTTTTGGAACAGCTCGCCAGTTTTGTCGTCGGTGGCTCAAGGGCCATTGCGCGGCCAAGTACTTGTTAAAAAGGAGGAGAACGTAACCATGAGAACACAAATGAAGATGAGAGTTGCCGCTGCGGCGGTTGCTATCCTTGCGCCGGGGTTGGCCTTTGCCGACAGCTACAGCGCAACCGTTGTCGCTGGTCATCCGGGGGTTTTTCGGTGGGTTAAAATGATCGACGAAGCCTTTGTACCCGGCGTTAATGCTGGCCTAGAAGGCACGGGCCACAGCATGAGTTTCGACGGCCAATATGGCGGCGCCATTGCCAAGGTTGGTGATGAGCTAGAAACTGTTGAGGCTGGCCTCGCAGAGATCGGTGTTTGTCAAAGCCTGTTCGACCCAGCGAAGTTGG
Organism: Alphaproteobacteria bacterium; assembly: GCA_965661545.1. Taxonomy (GTDB): domain Bacteria; phylum Pseudomonadota; class Alphaproteobacteria; order UBA7985; family UBA7985; genus UBA7985. The sequence goes on from CBFIEF010000007.1 coordinate 26,537, forward strand.
CTGTACAAAACGTAACTTACTACACCCCCTTTGTCAGCGATGACCCACGCACGGTATCAGAGTTGATGGACAGCTTGCACCGCAGCGATCCGCGGATGACGGCCGCTTACGGTGAAAACGGCGTTGTCTACTTAGGCGCACCCGTTGGCATCGATGACTATCTGCTGATGACCAAGTTCCCGATTGAGTCCCTTGCGGACCTCGATGGCCGTAAGATTGCAGCTCCAGGACCAGCGATTAACTGGCTGTCGGGCACAGGCGCAGTTGGCGTTTCTGGCAACCTGACGACCTACTACAACGAGCTCAAGACCGGCGTTTATGATGGTGTGATCGTATTCGCATCAGCAGCGCTGCCGGGCAAGCTGTATGAAGTCGCGCCTTACGTGACCCGCGCTGGCTTGGGCGCACAGTACGCCGGAGCGCTTTGCGCAAACGCGGATTGGTATGGCGGCCTGGATGCATCGGCTCAAGATGCCTTGCACGCCGGTGCTGATGCCGCTCGTGAGTGGTACCTGTCAGCTCTAGAGGGGGCGGTTGCCACATCCTTCAAAGTCATGGGCGACAATGGCGCGACCATTACAATGGCAAGCGACGAAATGCGCATGGCGTGGGCTGCGGGCATGGATAACGCCGCCAAGCAATGGGCTGAAAGCCTCGATGCCAAGGGCATTCCCGGCTCCGAAGTTCTGGCTCTCTACATGAACTCAATGCGTGCGGCAGGTGCCACACCTTTGCGGGATTGGGACAGCGAGTGACCGCAAGCCCAAAAAACCGGGCGCTCCGCGCGTCCGGTTTCTTTCTCAGAATTCTGGATACAGTGACCGCCCTTGCAAACGTTTCAGGTTCCTTGCTGATTCTGGCGCTGGTGGCGCTGATTGCCGCTGACGTTGCGGGGCGAAACCTGCTGGGCCAACCGATTTCTGGGGTTCCAGAGATGGTTTCGCTTTCGATTGTCGCGATTGTCTTTTTGCAAGCTCCCCAAGCCCTGCGCGCCGGTCGCTTTACCCGCAGCGATGGCTTGATCGAAGTGCTTCGCAAGCGTTCAAAAACACTGACAAAGTGGCTTGAGACGGTCTTTGACCTTATTGGCCTGTTTGTTCTGTCCGCCATTCTCTACGCCCATTGGCCCATTATGATTCGGTCGTGGGTGCGTGAAGATTTTGTCGGTGCCGTGGGGGACTTCACAGCACCAACCTGGCCGGTCAAAGGCATGCTCGCCATTGGCGCAGCCTTGCTGGCGTTACAATTTCTCGCTCGGATCATTCGGCGGTGGGAGGGGCGAGATGAGTCCCTTTGAGATCGGCATGTTGGCCCTTGCTGCGATGGGCGTGCTGGTGCTGTTTGGGCTTTACGTCCCGATTGCACTAATTGCCTGCTCTTTTGTCGGCGTTTGGGCCATCAAAGGCTCCCCCATTCTCGCATCCAAGATGCTCGGTTTGGCCGCCAACGACGCGATATCGTCGTACTTTTTTGGCGTTGTCCCGCTCTATGTCCTGATGGGTTTCCTTGTGGCTGAAAGTGGCATGGGACGCGATGCGTTCGAAGTTGCCAACACCATGTTCCGCCGGATCAAAGGCGGGTTGGGTCTGGGCACCATCGCTGCCAACACCATCTTTGCCGCCATCACAGGAATCTCCATAGCCTCCGCTGCCGTTTTCACCAAAATCGCCGTCCCTGAGCTGCGGCGTCACGGCTACACGCCGCGTTTCTCGGTGGGACTGGTTGCGGGGTCATCGGTGCTGGGGATGCTGATCCCGCCGTCGCTCTTGTTGATCCTCTACGGCCTATTAACCGAGCAGAGCATCGGCGATCTGTTTGTCGCAGGCATTGGCCCGGGTTTGCTGTTGGCTGTGCTCTTTGGGATTGGGACCCTGCTGCTGGCGCAGTTTGCGCCGGGGTTTGTAGGTCGCAATCTCAGCCAAGACAGCAGCAAAATGTCGAGCGTTGAACTGCTGGCTAAGGGATTGCCCATCACGGGTCTAATCGTGCTGGTTCTGGGCGGGATTTATGCGGGTGTATTTACGCCGGTCGAGGCTGGTGCAGTCGGCACGGTCGCGGCTCTGGTTATCGGACTGGCCAAACGCTCACTCAGCCTGTCTGGACTGTGGCGGGTTTTGGTAGAAACGGGCTTAGTAACAGCGTCCGTATGCTTCTTGATTATCGCCGCGCAAATGTACTCAAGGATGCTGGCATTCTCTGGTCTGCCGAACACTTTTGGCGAGTTTGTCACTGGCGCAGATTTAGGGTTGATCGGCCTGATATGCCTCTATGTTCTGGTGGTCATCCTGTTCGGCATGATCCTCGATTCATCATCGATTATGCTGATCCTTGTCCCGCTGATGTTGCCGATCTTACAGCCCATGGGCGTTGATCTGGTGTGGTTCGGGATCATTACCGTGATCGCGGTGGAGATCGGACTACTGACCCCGCCCTTTGGGATATCAGTCTACGTGATCAAATCCACCCTCAATGACCCGGCCATAAAGCTCTCAGACATCTTCCTTGGCGCTGCACCTTTTGCGCTGATGATGCTGATTTGCCTGTTTGCCGTCATCGTTTTCCCTTCAATCGCAACCGGCTTTCTGGGTCGGTAGGAGTAAAAATGCCTCGTCGATTTGTTGATCTTTCTGTCGCTCTGGAAGCGGACATTCAATCTGATCCACCGATCATGCTGCCAGAGATCGAATACTTGGCCCACGCGGATACAGCCGAACAAGTCATCTCGTTCTTCCCGGGCCTCAAGCGCGAAGACCTGCCGCAGGGCGAAGGGTGGGCCATTGAGAAACTGACGCTCTACACCCACAACGGCACGCACCTGGATGCACCCTATCACCACCACTCTACGATGAACGGTGGGGAGCGGGCGATTACCATTGATGAAGTGCCGCTGGAGTGGTGTTTCGCGCCCGGCGTAAAGCTCGATTTTCGGCACTTTGACGACGGCTACCTCGTTACGCCCGCCGACATTGATGCTGAACTTGCGCGGATTGGGCACACGCTTTCACCGCTGGATATCGTGCTCGTGAACACGTCTGCAGCCGTGCACTACGGCAAGCCAGATTACCTGCTCAAGGGGTGTGGTATGGGGCGAGACGCGACCCTGCACTTGCTCGAACAAGGCGTTCGGCTGACCGGTACCGATGCCTGGAGCTGGGACGCGCCGTTCTCAGTCACCGCCGAGCGGTATGCCGAGACCAAAGACCCCTCCCTGATCTGGGAAGGACACCGGGCGAGCATGGACATCGGCTATTGCCATATCGAGAAACTGAGCAACCTCGACACCCTGCCTAGCAACGGGTTCACGGTCTCCTGCTTTCCTTTCAAGATTAAAGCTGCTTCAGCGGGATTTACCCGAGCGGTGGCTATCATCGAGGACTAAACCATGCCTAAGACCATCATCACTTGCGCCATCACGGGCGCCGTTCACACGCCTACGATGTCTGAACACCTGCCGGTCCATCCTGACACCATCGCCGAGCAAGCCATCGCCGCCGCAGAAGCAGGCGCTGCCGTCATCCACCTACACGCGCGAAACCCAGCCAATGGCGCACCGTCGGTGGATCCTGCGCACTTCGAGATGTTTCTTTCCCGTATCAAAGACGCAACCGATGCGGTGATCAACATTTCTACTGGCGGCAACCCGATCATGACTGTGGCGGATCGCATCCCCGCTGCCCTGCACTTCAGTCCGGAGATGTGCAGCTTGAATATGGGATCTATGAACTTTGCTCTTCACCCGCTAGCGGCGAAGTATCAGACGTGGAACGAGGACTGGGAAGAGGGCTACATCCGCAGCTCTGAAGGCAACATCTTCCGCAACACATTCGCGGACATTCGCATGATCTCAGAGCAGCTGGGCGGCGCTCCGCACCGGGTGAAATTTGAGCATGAATGCTACGACGTAGGGCACTTGTACAACTTGAAATTCTGCTTGGATCAAGGGCTGTTCCAAGCACCCATCTTCCTGCAATTCGTCATGGGTATTCTTGGCGGTATATCAGCGGAACTTGAGAACCTGATGTTCATGAAGCAAACCGCCGATAAGCTGTTTGGGACGGGCTATCAGTGGTCGGTCATCGGTGCCGGCGCGCAACAGATGCGGCTGGCGTCGGTTGCGGGGCAAATGGGCGGGCATTGCCGGGTGGGTCTGGAGGACTCGCTCTATATCTCACGCGGTCAGCTGGCTCAGTCGAACGCGGAGCAAGTCGCAAAAATCCGGCGCATCCTCGAAGAACAGGGCAACGAAATCGCTACGCCGGACGAGGCGCGGGCAATCCTAAACCTCAAAGGCCCTGATCAGGTGAATTTCTAATGACGACAATCGCACAACCAGACCACCCCCTTACCGTTACCTTTACATGCTCCGGCCAAGCCACAGGAAAGATGCGCAACGATCTCGACGTGCGCATGGTGGAGCCGATGGAGGAGCATTTTACGCTTGCCACAGATGAAGGTCCGTTTCACGGCGGAGATGCCACGGCCCCGCCCCCGCTTGCGCTGTTTGTCGGTGGAATGACCGGCTGTATCATGACCCAACTGCGCGCCTTTGCCCGCCGGATGGATGTTATGATCGACGATCTGCGGGTTGAAACGACCGTGCGCTGGGGCTGGGTTCCCAAGGACAAGATCTATGAAACCCACCCTAAATCTTTCGAAATCGACGTGTATCTTGAAAGCTCGTCTGATTTGGATCAGCAGGTTGCGCTGATCCAAGCGGCGCGCAAGGGATGCTTCATTGAGCAAACGTTGGGGCGTGAAAATACGATCAATCACCGTTTACGGACGCCGCATGGGTTTTTGCGCGTAAAGTAACGCGGCTAACGCTAACGCGCGCCCCATGTGTCAGACAGCCTGTAGCCTTCGGGCCAAGGATCATCGGGATCGAGCATGTGCTCATGCACCCCCGTGATCCACGCTCGGCCTGATATCTCTGGAATAATCGCGGGCGTATCGCCTACGGTTGCGGTCGCCAAAATGGTGCCTGAGAACGTGGAACCGATTACTGAGCGCACCGTCATCATCTCACCAACGGCCATTTCCCCCCGTGCGTGGAGCAACGCCATGCGGGCAGAAAGGGCTGTTCCTGTCGGCGAACGATCCACTTTGCCCGGTTGAATGGCGACAGCCGCGGCGGACTCTAGACCATCGGGCCCCCGTGTCACTGGACCAGCAAACAGACAGAAAGAGAAATGCGTCCAATCGGGATTTTCTGGGTGGTGAAAGCGTAGTTGCTCGTTGGCCGCGTCCGTGATCTTGACGCCAAGTCGTGCAATCTGGTGCGCTTCGTCTTCGACCAGTGACAACCCCAGCGCCTCGGCGTCCACCACCACAAAACTATCCCCGCCGTAGGCGGTATCAACGGTGAGTGCGCCAAGCCCTTCGACGGTTAGGGTTTGATCCAGTTCAGCCGCGAAGGAAGGAACGTTTTGCACAAAAATCCGCTCTGCCTTACCGTCGCGACAGCGCGCGCGGACACGCACCAAACCGCCCGGCGCTTCCAGCGTCAGCGTTGTTTCTGGCTCGGTCATTGGGATAATGTCAGCATCGAGCAGAACCGTCGCGACACAAATGGCATTAGAGCCAGACATCGGCGGCGTATCCTCGGGCTCCATGATGATCCACCCGGTGTGAGCATCCGGATGCTTTGGCGGGACCAGCAGATTGACGTGGCGAAAAACACCGCCCCGTGGCTCGTTTAGCACGAAGTTCCGCAAAGTCTGGTCGCGAGCAATCCACCGGCTTTGCTCCCAAATCGTCTCCCCCGGCGGCGGTGAAACACCACCCACAATCACGTCCCCTACTTCACCCTCAGCGTGGGCTGAAATCACATGGATGGTTTTTGAGCTTCGCACGCAATGCGCCTCTTTTCTTTTGTTGGCTGAACAAAGCTATTCCCTTTCGCGAGCGCGTCAAAGGCCCGGCATCATTACTCCCAAATTATGATAACGTGAGCCATCCAAAGCACGGAGAATAAAGCACCGGTCAGAGAAGTTCTTGAACTCCAATCGGTGCTGAATAGCTGCCAAGGCAACTTGGGTACAGCCATCATGAAGCAAGAACGCTTTCAAAAATGGGCTAAGCCCATTGGTCGATAGCCATCTGGAAAGCCCCTCGGGCTTTACTGGGGCTCAAACAAAAGAGAACGATTGGTTAAACGGCAACTGACGCGCGCGCTGGCCCGTAAGGGCAAACAGCGCGTTACCCAAGGCTGGCGCAGCAGGTGGTGTCCCGATCTCCCCGACGCCACCGATGTAGGGTGCGTTCTCGAGGATCCGCACATCAAAGACCGGTGCTGCCCCCATTCGCAAAGCGTCATAGTCGTAAAAATTCGACTGCTCCGCTTCCCCATCGCTAAACGTAACCTCACCCATCACTGCCGCCGACAGTCCGAACAGGCATCCACCCGTGAGCTGGGCTTCGATGTTACCCGGATCGAGAGCAACACCGACGTCTGCTGCGATCCAGACTTTAGCGATACGGATGGCGTCGCCCTCTTGCACGACCTCAACAACTTGAGCGACGGGGGAACCGAACGAGTACGTGAATCCGACCCCCAGCGCACGTCCAGAACGGCGCTCGCCAGACCAGTTTGACATCTCGCCCACGGCTTCGAGCACACGAAGGCTCGGCGCGTGTTCTTCGCGAGTCATGTCCATGCGAAAGGCCAATGGATCGCGCTCAGCGGCGTGGGCCATTTCGTCGATAAAGCTGTCAAAGAAGAACCCGCCAAAGGATGCGCCCACGGCGCGCCAGTAACCAATGGGCAAAGTCGAGGGCACAACATGGCCCCGCACACGATAGTTTGGAATCCGGTAAGGTTGATCATGTGCCCCGGACAAGCCTTCGGGGTCGCTGTTGCCGGACAAGGCCGCTTGCTCTCGCGTCAACGGCGCCAGCGTAGGTCTTGCGCGTGATTGCAAGATGACGGAGGACGCGGCAAAGGACACATCCACCGCCACCGGCTCACCCGCATTCACCACGCCCCGCATGCGCGCCATGGCAGCCGGGCGATAGAAGTCGCGCCGCATGTCTTCTTCGCGGGACCATGTGAGCTTGATCGGCACACCGGGGCGTTTCGTGGCAACGCGCGTCGCAAGGACGGCTACGTCCGCCTCACCTCGCCGACCAAAGCCTCCCCCCATGACCGTGGTGGTCACTGTCACCTGCTCTGGCTCCAAGCCCGCTTCTTGCGCGCAGGCTGATTGAATAGAGGTCGGCGACTGGTTTCCGCACCAAACGGACAAAGCACCATCGGTGAACAACGCTGTTGCGTTCATCGGCTCCATCGTCGCATGGGCGAGAAAGGGCACGCTGTATTCTGCGCGCAGCTCTTGTCCCGGATGATCATCGTCCGCTTTGCCATCGTCGCGCCCAACAGTATCGGGAGCTACGTCAAAGGCCGCTTCGACCTCTGCCATCAAACCAGCGGTCGTATCCGGATAGAGCGACGGCTCCCACTGAACATCCACCGCTTCTGCGGCCTGCATCGCGATCCATGTGTTGTCGGCGATCACAGCAATGCCTTCGCCCATGTCGATGACCCCATCTACGCCAACCATGGTCTTGGCGACAGACGCATCAAAACCGCGCATGCCCTGGCGTCGCGGACTCATCCGGACAGAGGCAAACTTCATGTCTTCGAGCACCACATCGATGCTGTACATCGCCTTGCCCGTGATTTTGTCTTCCATGTCCACGCGCGGCAAAGACTTCCCCAAAAAACGCCACGTGGAGGGGTCGCGCAGCCGGACGTTTGGGGGGCTGATTTCTGCGGCCTCAGCTGCCAAAGTCTGATAGCTCAGCGCTTGCCCATCGGAGGCAATAACGTAGCCATCGCGGGTTTCCAGCGTATCAGGCCCAACGCCCAACCGCTTACCCGCAGCACGCTTGAGCACTTCACGCGCCGTCGCGCCAGCGATCCGCATCCGCTCGAACCCATCCCGCATGGAGGTCGAGCCCCCAGTCATTTGCAGCGACAGCAGCTTCGCGCCATTTCCAGCGAATTCGCGCATGGCCTGCTGTAAGTCGTTGACCTTGTAGTCCTTAAACGGCAGCGCCATCCCGAACAAAGCGGAGTTGTAATAAGCTTTGGCCGGTGGGCCGTGGATGACGGTGATGTCGTTCCAGTCCACGTCAAGCTCTTCAGCAATCAGCGCGGCCCAGGTCGTGTGCACGCCCTGCCCCATCTCAGCCTTTGGACTGACAAGTGTGACACCATCTTCGGTGATGATGACAAAGGCGTTCAGGCTGATGCGGCCTTCCGCGGAACCCAGCGGATTGGGCACCGGCTCAACGAACTTATAAACCCCAAAGGCGACCCCGCCCGCCATGGCGACGGAACCGACCAAAAACGTACGGCGAGCAATCTTTGCAACGCGACCCATGGCCTTAGCCCTCCTTCAACGCTGAAGCAGCTGTATGGATGGCAGCGCGGATGCGCGGATACGTGCCACAGCGGCAGAGATTGCCGTTCATGGCCGCGCTGATGTCTGCGTCGGTCGGGTTTGGATTGTGGGACAGCAGGCTCGCCGCCTGCATCTGTTGCCCGGCCTGACAGTAGCCACACTGGGCCACTTGATGCGCAACCCAAGCCGTCTGGACCGCTGACAAGGTCTCGCCGTCGCTCCGCCCTTCGATGGTCGTGATAGGGCCGTCAACATCGCTGACGGACAACTGGCAGGATCGCTTGGCCTCGCCATCCACATGGACGGTACACGCGCCACAAGCCGCGACGCCGCAGCCGAACTTGGTGCCCGTCAGTCCAAATTCGTCCCTCAGAACCCACAAGAGCGGCGTGTCAGGTGCTGAAGCACTTTCCAACGCGCCGCCGTTTACGACAAGTTTTACCGCCATGATTGGTTCCCCGATCCTTTACTGTAAGGGCCATTTCAAGGCTGGAAGCGCTCGAAACAATTCATCTCGAGACTTAGACCGTTAACACCCGCCGACCACCTGAAGGTGCCCATAAAAAAAGGGCCGCTCTCACAACCGTGAAAGCGGCCCTGATCAAAGCGTTAAGGCACCCTACTGGAAGGTAATACGGCCTTCAGCACCAGCGTTGATGCCGTTGTCGCGGATGTAGTCAGCGACGTGAGACGCCATCAGCTGGGACGCGTCAGCCGACAGAACAACCTCAGCAGAAGCGAACATCGTGTAGCCATCGCCACCGCGCGCAACGAAGTCGTTGGTTGCAACGGTGTATGTTGCGCCAGCGTCGATCGCGCTGCCGTCGATCATGGCGGAGACAACGCGCGAGCCAACGGCTGCGTCGCGGTCATAGACAACAGCGACGTTGCCCGAAACCTGCATGAAGCGGCCAGAAGTGTCTTCGATCTTGGATACAGCGTTCTCCAATGCGGCCATCACGTCCTCGCCGCTCATCGCCAAAACAACCGTCTTGTTGCCAAAAGGCAGCTCGGCGAACACGTCACGGGCCGTCATCACGGAACCAGCGGGATAGACCTTGTTACCGCGAATACCGCCGCCGTTGGTCATGCCGATATCAGCACCAGTGACAGTCATCATCGCGTCGGTCGCCGCGTTGCCGAAGTTGGTCTCCATCGCGCGAACAGATGCGCGGCGGGTGTCAACATCAACGCCAATCGTTGCGATTTCTTCGGACAGCGCATCGTCCAGCGCCTTTTCATACTCAGCAACCATAGCCGCCATCGCAGCGTCTTCGTCGCTGGGTTGCACAACCGCAAAGGACGGTGCCCACTCCAGATCATCGTCGTCCCACTCCAAAGACAGGTCGAGCACAGGGATGTTCCGGCCTTGGGACGTACCCTCCATAATCACACGCTTGCCGTTGTAATGCAGAAACAGGTCATGATCGTCGCCAGTCGCGATGATGTCCGCTGCACCGTTAGCGCCAAGAGCAAGGTCTTCGGAGAAGGATGTGTGCGCCAGTGCAATCACCAGATCCGCACCCGCGTCCACCAGCTTCGCGCGCATGGCTTGGCCCGTTGAAATGGTGTCTTCGAACGTCCAATCACCGGGTGAGGACTTCTCATAGGTGTCATCAGAAGTTAGGCCGTAGATGCCAACTTGGACGGAGCCGAGGTCAATGATCATGTGCTCTTTCGCAAAGCCGGGCAGTTCGCCAGCGCCACTGCGAATGTTGGAGGAAACAATTGGGAAAGTCGCTTCGGCCATTCGTTCTTCCAGAACAGCGGGGCCAAAGTCGAATTCGTGGTTGCCCGGCGTGAAAGCGTCGATACCCAGACTGTTCATCAGGTCGATGATGTGGGCGCCCTTATCCAGTGAGGACAGCACCGACGGCGAAATCACATCACCAGCGTGCAACAGCAGGCTGTTTTCCGCGCCGACGCGGGCCTCAGCCACTGCAGCGGCGATGCTCGGGAAGGCGTCTTTGCGGTCAACATCGTTCAGCAGAATAATGCGAAGATTGGTTGTTTGTGCCGTCGCGGTTGCTGCGGTCAGCAAAGCACAAATACTGGCGAACAGAACTTTTCTCATAGAGGTCGTCTCCTTTATCGGCGCTCAAGTTTGGCGCGCGAGAACCGGTGTGATCTAGGCAAAGGCTCGGCAGGCGCGCAGCGAAGTGCTGGATCGGTTCATATTTCGCATGCCATAGCCAGCCTGAATTATAGACATCCAAATTTTTTTGACAAAGAACAGATCATAAAAAGGTGTTTTTCTTATTTTGGAGACGCCTGCGTTTTGCTCATGATCTTGTTGTCACGAGGTCCACGCCCTCAATGGGTCATGCTGTCTGCCTGATCAACTGAGTTTAAGCGGTAAAGTATCCAACGCACGCATGGAGTTGTTGGCCCGCCAAACGGGCTCGCCTGCGAACTCGATGTTCGACACGCGCTCGGCCAAGGCCTGCAAGATCGCACGCCCCTCGGCCCGCGCAATGATCTGCCCCACACAGGAATGCACGCCAACGCCCAGCGCCAGATGCCCCCGGGTGTCGCGATCAATCATAAACTCATCCGGGCTCTCGAATTTCTGCGCATCGCGGTTTGCCGCTCCTAAGACGCACAAAATCTTTGTTCCTTCCTCGATTTCCACCCCGCCTACGGTCGTTGCGTCCGCTGCGGTGCGGAAGAAAGCTTGCACCGGTGTGCAGAAACGCAGGGCTTCTTCGAACGCCGGACCCGCGCGCCTGGACGGATCAGCGCGGAGTTGCTGGAATTGCTCGGGATACTGCGCCAGGCACCACAGCGCGCTCCCGATACCGGATACCGTTGTATCGACGCCAGCGGACAACAAAGAACGGATCAGCATTCCTGCCTCTGCTTCTCCGATTTCGCCTGTATCTGCGGCAGCATATATCGTCGCGCCGATGCCGTCTTCGGTGAGGCGGGAACGGTCGCATTGTTCATTGATCCAAGGCACGATTTCTGGTGCTTTGGCCATGATGCGCTGGCGCAGGGGATTGTCAGGGCCAATGGCGTTGAAGACCATCGCGCCGTAGTCCACCAGCTTCCGCGCATCTGGTTGCTTGATGCCAACAGCACGCGGGAACACACGTGTTGGAAAGGCTTCAGCGATGGCGGCCACAGCCTCGATCTCGCCTTGGGCCAGAACCTCGTCAACCAACCGTTGGGCATCCTCAACAAAGTCCTGCTCCAGCTTGCGCACCACAGCAGGCGACAGCGCGCGCATGATCACGCGGCGGTTATGGGTATGCTCCGGCGGGTCAACCTCCAATACGATAGACGGTGGTCGCCACGGTGTTTCAAGCTTAAAGTCCGCCATACCGACCCCGCGTGACGACAAGAACCGAGCGTGGTCGTAGAAGATTTCCCGCGTTTCCTCGTAGCGGCCACTGATCAAAATCTCATAGCGCGGGATGTAGACCAGACCACCCTTGGCGCGCAGTTCTTCAAAAAACGGGATTGGGTTGGTCAGGATCGCTTCGTCATAGGGATCAATGTCCCAAACCGCGACACCCTTGGGCGGAGTAATTGATTTGTGCTGGTGAACCAGTTGCGCGTCCATACATGCCTCCCTGTGCTTGCCTCCGCTTCCAGAATAGGACACCGAGACCCTCGCCACGACAAAAGCCTGCCTCACTGCGCTAAGATGATCAATGCGCGTGAGACCACAAAATCTCAAATCATGCCAAAGCCTTGGCAGAAACAGCTTGAGCGCTCTTATCCGAATTTACTCGATAATTGTTTTGATTTAATGAAGCAGGCGAACAACACGCGTCGGTAGACCGTCGTATTTTTAGGGTTTTCAGTCTCACTCGCGAGATCGAACCCGCCTCCTTCTGTCATGGTCAGACGAGGGACTTCTTTGTTTGGAGGAAATACAATGAAGAAGATAATTCTGGCTGCTTCCGCAGCTCTCTTGGCTGCTTCAACGGCATATGCCCAAGAAGTCACGCTGCGCCTGCACCACTTCATGCCGCCACCAGCCACTCTGTCGAAGCACTTCTTCATTCCGTGGGCTGAAGAAATGGCGTCGAAGACCGATGGCCGCATGGTGGTTGAGGTTTACCCGTCCATGAGCCTTGGTGGCAGACCTGGCGATCTGATTGACCAGGCGATCGACGGCGCAGTCGACATCAGCCTGACCCTGACCGGCTACACGCCGGGCCGCTTCAACAAATCCGAAGTCTTTGAACTGCCGTTCATGATGGAAGACGCTGAAGCCACTTCAGCGGCTTACTACGATATGATCCAAGCAGACTTGCAGGACGGCGAACTCGCTGACGCCAAGATCTTGGCGGCGTGGGTTCATGGTCCCGGTGTGATCCACACCGCTGAACCAGTGATGAAACTTGAAGACATGGCCGGCAAAGAACTACGCGGCCCAACGCGTGTCATCACCGATCTGCTCGGCGAATACGGCGCAACGCCCGTGGGCATGCCCCTGCCCGGTATTCCAGAAGCGCTGTCCAAGGGCGTGATCAACGGCACGGTGCTGCCGTGGGAAATCACCCCGGCGATTAAGCTGGGTGAGCTGGTTTCCAACCACACCGAAATCGGCGGTGACCGCGCGCTCTACACCGCAACGTTTATCCTCGCCATGAACTGGGACGCCTACGAAGCACTGCCAGACGATCTCCGCGCCATTCTCGACGAGAACACAGGCAAGGCGATGTCTCGCGACGTGGCGGCAACAATGGTTGAACGTGATGCCGTGGGTCGCTCAGTTTACGCTGGCAACAACATCATCAAGCTTTCCGAAGACGAAGTTGGTCGTTGGATCGAAGCCGCTCAGCCGGTTTATGACCGCTGGATCGATCGTGCTGGCGACAAGGGCTTTGACGGCCAAGCAACCATCGATATGGCACGCGAGCTGATTTCAGCGAACCGCTAAGTCGACACAGAACTGGGGTGGCTGGATCGCGCTAGACAATCCGCCACCTCAGCTTTACGGAATGGATCCAATTCGCCTCAAGAGGCGCGTGACCCCTCCGGCTCTCCCGCTTCTTGAACACTGGTTCCACGCCAAAACCAACGCAGGACCGCACCGGGAGCGCTCATGAGTGACCTTTCAAACGCATCTCGCCCACAGAACGCAGGGCGCACGGATCGCGTGGGTCGATTTCTCAACGCGACCGCTGGTGTGTTTGCCTTTCTGGGCGGCTTGGGCCTGATTTTCGCGATTGTTGTGACTTGCGCCAGCATCATTCTCAAAGTCACACGCCGCGTTCTCGACTTTACACTTTCAAGCGCCTTTAACGCTGAATCCTGGTCTGGCATCAAACCCATTTTGGGCGAAGAAGAGCTGGTGCAGTACGCCGTTGGCATCGCGCTGTTTTCTGCCCTGCCGTGGGTGATGATCCGGCGCGGTCACGTCCGCATCGACATCTTCGAACCGCTTTTTGGCGGGGTTTTCAACCGCCTGCTGAATGTCGCCGCTGACCTGTCGCTGCTGTTCGTCTCCTACATGATTCTCACGCGCCAGTGGTACCTGATTTTCAAGAAAGCCCGGCGCTCGCAAGAGCCCATGCCGGATCTGGTCATGAGCGGCGATTGGGCGGGCGCGCTGGGGCGCCTGCGGGTACAGCCGGAATCACAAATTTTGAGCATGAAGCTGTGGCCGTTCTACGCCTTTGCTGAGCTGTGCGTGGCGCTGTTTATGATTGTAGCGCTGTATTGCACGGTTGAAAGCCTGATCCGCCTGTTCCGTCCCAACACGCCCCCTGCCACCGGCACAGCGATGGACGCAGAGGCGGACACAGACGCAGACAGGGTGAACGTCTAATGGAAGAATGGTACACTTGGTCCTTCACGGGCTTCCAGATTGGTTTGCTGTCGTTTCCTGTCTTACTGCTGCTCGTCGCGCTGCGCCTGCCCTTGGCGGCGGCGATGTTTATCGTCGGTACGCTCGGAACCGTTTTGGTGACGGGCAACGTGCGGATGATGGACAGCCAGCTGAAATCCTTCGCCTTTGGCACCCTGAACAACTATTCCCTGTCAATCATTCCCCTGTTCCTGCTGATGAGCGAATTTGCCACCCGCGGGGGCATGTCGCGGTCGTTATTTGAGGCCGCAGGCGCATGGCTTGGGCATCGCAAAGGCGGTGTCGCGATGGCCGCGATTGGCGCTTCAGCAGGCTTTGGCGCGGTGTGTGGCTCGTCGCTGGCCACCGCCTCGACCATGGGGAAAGTCGCCCTGCCCGAACTTCAGCGTTCCGGCTACTCCGGCTCTCTCTCTACCGGCGTTCTGGCCGCAGGCGGCACGCTGGGCATCCTGATTCCGCCATCGGTGGTGTTGGTAATTTACGCCATCCTAGCCGAGGTCAACATCGAAAAACTGTTCACCGCCGCCTTCATCCCCGGCCTGCTCGCCATGCTGGGATATATGATTACAGTCTCGATCTATACCCGCGTGGTAAAGGGCGCAGAGCAGTCGCGGCCTCGCCTGCCGTATGCCGAGCGGTTTCGGATCATGACGCGCGTTTGGCCCGTTTTGCTGATCTTCATCCTTGTAATCGGTGGTATCTACAGCGGCGCCTTTACCCCCACGGCAGCGGCAGCAGTCGGTGCAGCCGGAACGGGCATTATCGCGGCACTCAATGGCGGTTTGACGTGGGCGGGGCTAAAAGACTCCCTGCTCGCCACAGCCAAAACCTCAGCCATGATCTTTTTCATCATTGTGGCCGCAGGGGTGTTTAACTCCTTCCTCAGCTCCGCCAAAGTACCGCAAACGCTGGCTGAGTTTTTCATCACGTCGGACTTGAACCCATGGATTATTCTGCTGGGTATGCTGCTGCTTTATCTGGTCCTTGGGACAGTCATGGATTCCATCGCCATGATCTTTCTGACCGTGCCGATCTTCTTTCCCATTGTCGCACAGTTGGACTTTGGCCTGACCCCAACGGAAGTCGGGCTGTGGTTTGGGATTTTGGTGCTGATGTCCGCCGAAGTTGGCTTGATCACGCCGCCAGTCGGCATGAACCTTTTCGTCATCAACAATCTCGATAAGAACATTCCGATGATCGAGACCTACAAGGGCGCTTTGCCGTTTGTGGCGTCTGACGTTGTGCGGATCATCATTCTAGTCGCGTTTCCCGGGATCACGCTGTTTCTGGTTCGGCTGCTGTTCTAGCAAGCGATCACCGGCATGGCACAAAAAAGCCGGGAAGCAGCGCCCCCGGCCTCTAATGTCTTTGAAGTGGCAGCAGACGTTAGACCTTCATCACGCCCATTTGGTCTTCGAGCTTCTGCATCACCTGCATTGCCGCAAGTCCTTGCTGGAAGCTGGAATTCGGCTCTCGACCTTCTTCGATAGCAGCAATAAATTCCCGATCGATCAGCTCAATCCCGTTGTTGCTCACCGCAACATCGCTCAAGTCGATCGGCTGCTCCCGTCCATCCACCAAATCGTCATAGCGGGCGATGAAAGTCCCCGTGTCGCCAATGTAGCGGAAGAAGCTGCCCAGTGGTCCATCATTGTTGAACGACAGCGACAGCGTACACAGCTTACCCGTCGGGGTTTTGAGGCCGATGGTCATGTCCATCGCAATGCCCAGCTCCGGATGCGCCGGTCCCTGCATGCCGAAAACCTCGCTAGGGATCTCCCCGGTTTGGTACATGAACAGATCAATGGTGTGACAGGCGTGGTGCCATAGCAGGTGATCAGTCCAGCTGCGCGGCTCGCCTTTGGCGTTAAGGTTGGAACGACGGAAAAAATAGGTCTGCGCGTCCATCTGCTGAATGTTGAACGCGCCCGCATCGATTTTGTTGCGGATGTATTGGTGGCTGGGATTAAAGCGCCGCACGTGCCCCACCATACCCACAACACCCGTCCGCTCCTGCGCCGCAACCATCGCTTCAGCGTCAGCGAGGCTATCGGCCATCGGGATTTCGCTGAAAGTATGCTTACCCGCGTCCATCGCCTTTACCGACTGCTCGCAGTGCATTTGCGTCGGCGTAGAGAGGATGACGGCATCCGTGTCGGCAGCCAAAAAGTCCTCGTAGGACGAACAAGCCGTTGCGATGCCGCGTTCAGCGGCCAGCGCTTCGATTTTATCTTTGTTCGGGCCAAAGATCGCTGTGACGTCCGCGTTTGGGATGTTCGCAAGCGCGTCCAAATGCTTCAGACCAAAGGCACCATAAGCGCCCGCTACGCCAATCTTAACCATCTCAGCGGTTCTCCAAGATCAAATGCCCAACAGCCGTATTTGAAGCTGGGACGTGGTAGAAACGGTGAATTTCCTCGACGTTTTCATTCAGCGCGCCGCGCATGACGTACCACATGACGAGCTCGATGCCCTCAGAACCGGCTTCACGAAGGTATTCGATGTGCTCGATCTGGCTGCCTTTGTCTGGTTCGTTCACCAGCAAATCCATGAAGCGCGCATCCCACTCGGCATTAATCAAGCCAGCGCGCTTGTGCTGCAGCTGGTGCGACATGCCGCCGGTTCCGAATACGCAGACTTTTAGGTCTTCGCCATAGCTCTCGATGGCGCGACGAATGGCCTTGCCCAGCGCGAAGCAACGCCGCCCCAGTGGAGCCGGATACTGTACGACATTTACCGCCAGCGGTACGACCGGACAGGGCCACTCGTCGGGCTGGCCGAACATCATGGTCATCGGAACGGTCAGGCCATGATCGACTTCCATCTCGTTCATGATGGTGATGTCGAACTCGTCCAAAATCAGCGATTGCGCGATATGGGCCGAGAGGTTGCGGTGTCCCTTGACCACCGGAACAGGCCGAGGGCCCCACCCTTCATCAGCCGGGACATATTCGGTCCCACAGCCGAGCGCAAACGTCGGAATGACCCGTGCGTCAAAGGCGGTGCAGTGGTCGTTGTAGACAAGGAAAACCACGTCCGGCTTTTCTTTCTCCATCCACTCTTTGGAGAACTCGAAGCCCTTGAAGATCGGACCGTAGTAGTCGTCACCAGTGATGCCCTTGTCCGAGGCAACACCCAGCGCCGGGACGTGTGAACAGGCGACGCCTGAAGAAATATAAGCCATTATTCGTCTTCCCACTCGGACTGGTAGCGATTGCCTTCGATGCTGCGGCCACCGCCGACCATCATGGCGCGGTAGTCTTCCCCCATACCGGTCATCAAACCGGCCAACTGTTGAAAGTTGATGCCGTGGTAGGCGGCGAGCTTGCTGGTGTAGTAGATGTTTCCACCCAGTTCGAGCAGCAGGTTCCATTCCTGATTCAGCGCTGCGTTTCGCTGTTCAGCAGTCATCGCGTACTGATCGATGTAGCCTTCCGGATCCGCGCGAAACTTCTCGCGGTTTTCGGCGAGGCGCAATGAGATACAGAATTGGTTGAGGTAATACCCCTCCGCAGCCTGATCGCTGTCAAAGACTATCGTACCGGGAATATCAGAATACGGCTTGCTCATGCCAAGTCATCCTCCACGCCTGAGATGTTTTGTTCCGCGTACCATGATTGGCGGCTGGAACGGACGGCGAAACAAAAATACGTCACATGTCACGTTTCTTGTGATTCAGCCCATAAGTCAACAGTCGAGTGTGGTCGGTCAGGGCTTAGCAGGGCGGGTTAAGCGCTCATCCAGCTGGTCAAGGCTTGCCCCAGCAGCCGCAGCGCTAGCAGCGTCACGATGGTCTTGAACACGATGCGGAACACCTGCTCGCTGATGCGGTGCGCAACCCGCTTTCCTGCCCAAGCCCCTGCAAAGCCCACAAGCGTGGCGACAATGATGTGGGGTATATAGGCGCGGTAGTCGAAGCCTAGAGCGCCATAGCCGAAGATCTTGAGGCCATCTGCGACCAGCATACACAGAGCGAGCGTGCCCGTGAGGGCGGCTTTGGTGATCCGGGTGTTGATCAGCACAGCTTGCAGCAATCCGCCCAACCCCAGAGACGTAGCCAGGAACACGTGAACCGCACCGACGCCCAGAATGGGAATCCGTCGCTCACCCAGCCACAATGACGGCGGAAACCAGATCATGAACAGCAACAGCAGGGCTAGGCTTACACGCAGGACATTTTCCGGCATGGCGAAAAAGACTGAAACGCCCACAATCACGCCAACCAGCGCGCCGAGACTAAACAGCAGGCTGATGCGCCAATTGATGTCGCGCCAAAACAGCACAATCCGCCCCACCAGCGACCCCGCTGACGCTGGACCCATGAGGGGAATCGCGATGGACGGTGGAAAGATAGCCGTGAGCGTAGCAAGGACGATAAACACGCCACCGGTCGCAAACGCGGCATTCACAAAGGCAGCAACAAAGCATCCAACGCCCACAATGACGATTGACCAGTCCATACGGCTCCTTCTGCTGCGCGTGATTGATCAAGCGCACAGGTGGAGAGTGGGATCAAGTTTTGGCTGAAGCGCTGAGATCAGGTGCGCTCAAGCGGCTTGCGGCAAGCGCAGAGAGCGCCACCATCGCCGTTGCCGTCCCAAACATCAGCGGCAAACCACCAACTTGGTAAGACAGCCCAGACAGCGCCGTCCCCAGCAGCCGCCCCCCTGCGTTCGCCATGTAGTAAAAGCCGACATCCATTGTCACGCGCTCAGTCCTGGAAAAGGCGAGGATGAGGTAAGAATGCAGTGATGAGTTCACGGCAAAAACGGCTCCAAACACCAGCAATCCAGCGACCAGCGTGACCGTCGTACCGACCGCTTGGGCCGGCATTAAGAGGATGGCCAACGTCAGAAAAGCAGGAATGGCGCTCAGCACCCACGCCCAAACCTGCGCTCGGCCTACCAGCACGCGCTCGGACACTGTGGCGGCGCGAAGCAGTCGAGGGGCCAACGCTTGAACGGCGCCGTAGAGGATGATCCAGCCCGCCATAAACGTTCCAATAGCGAAAAAGGCTGTGCGGTTGCTGGCCTCTGTTCCATCAGAAAGCACAGCGTAGAAATAGATTGGGATGCCCACCACAAACCAAACATCGCGCGCGCCGAACAGGAACACCCGCGCCGCACTAAGCCAATTCACGTTAGCGGATTTGGAGAAGACTTCGCTGATTTTCACCCCTTTGCGCCCGGCTGGAAGGCTCGAAGGCATAGCGATCAGAATAGCGGCGAGGATGACCGCCAAAACAGCCGCCATCGCAAGCACTGTGGTGGTGAAGCCAAACAACCCCAGCAGCACAGCGCCGAGCAGAAATCCCACCCCTTTGATAGCATTCTTTGACCCCGTCAGCACCGCCACCCAACGGAACAAGCCACCCTGGGTTTTGGGCGCTAGGATCTTGACAGCGGACTTGGACGACATCTTCGCCAAGTCCTTAGCAACGCCGCTGACCCCCTGAACCAGCATCACGTAAGCCACCGACACTGCAATCGCCCACCCGGGGTCGAGAAAGGCCAAAGCCAGCAGAGCCGCGACCTGCAAACCCAATCCGGCATAGAGCGTCGAGGTCATCCCGACCCGCGCCGCGATCCATCCCGCAAACAGGTTTGTCACCATGCCCGCCACTTCGTACAGCAGGAACAGATAGGCCAGCTGAACCGGCGTAAAACCAAGGGTGTGAAAGTGCAGCAACACCAGCATACGCAGCGCGCCGTCCGTGAGCATCAAAGCCCAGTACGCGGCGGTTACACTGACGTAAGCCGAAAGAGCGCTCAAATGGAATCCCCAACCATCAGGGCAACATCGACCAACCGATGCGCGTAGCCCATTTCGTTGTCATACCACGCGTAGATTTTCACCTGCGTTTCATTGATCACCATCGTGGACAGCGCATCAATGATCGAAGAGCGCTCGTCGTTGGTGTAGTCGGTTGAGACGAGGGGTCGCTCTTCATAGCCTAAAATGCCCTTCAGCGGGCCGCCTGCCGCAGCTTTAAACAGAGCGTTGACCGCTTGCGCAGAGGTCGGCTTTTCGACTTCGAACACGCAATCGGTCAAGGAAGCATTGAGCAATGGCACCCTTACGGCGTGGCCGTTCAGCTTGCCCGCAAGCTCGGGGTAGATCAGCGTAATGGCCGTTGCGCTGCCCGTTGTCGTCGGGATCAACGAGTTCAGCGCAGACCGCGCGCGGCGCAAGTCTTTGGCGGGGCGATCCACGATGGTTTGCGTGTTGGTAACATCGTGGATGGTGGTGATCGAGCCGTGCCGAATGCCAAGGCCTTCGTGGATCACCTTGACCACCGGCGCGAGGCAGTTGGTCGTGCATGATGCCGCGGTAATGATGGTGTGCGCGGCGGGGTCGTAGGTGTCTTCGTTGATGCCGTAAACGATATTGGCTGTCGCGCCATCCTTGACCGGCGCACTAACCACCACCTTTTTCACGCCAGCATCAAAGTACGGCTGCAAGGCTGCTTCGGTCTTGAACACGCCCGTGCAGTCGATTACCACGTCCACGCCTTCGAGCGGCAAATCCGCGAGGTTGGATGTGCCGATAAAGGGCAAGCGCTGGCCATCGATGGTCACACTGTCTGCGTCGGAGGCGTGCTGCGCATTCCAGCGGCCATGGACCGTATCGAACTCAAATAAATGTGCGTGCATGGCGGGATCACCGACTGCATCATTGATCCAAGCGATCTGCGCCCCGCGCTCCAGCAAAGGCTTGAGCGCCAGCTTTCCAATCCGGCCAAGGCCATTCAACGCATAGACAGTCACAAGCAGTTCCCTCGTGTGTTGGGTCTGAAACTCTGTGTGTTTCAGAAATATTACAGCCCTATGAACATGGGAGGCAAAGATCGGGGGCAAAAGGTGCGCAGTTTTATGTTCTCTTTCTCGATCAAATCGAATTAGGCTCACAAAGATTATCGTCCGTAAACATCAGGACAGGAAGTGCGCCATGCCCCGTTTACTCGCTCTGCCCGGTGATGGCATCGGTTCAGAGATTTTGGAACAATCGCTGCGCGTTCTGCACGCCCTCGCCCCCCACGCCAATCTGAATTTCGATATCGACTACGACCTGCTGCACGGCGCAGCCTATGACCGTCATGGCGTGTTTTGTACTGATGATGTCCTGCGCAAAGCACGGCAAGCCAACGCCGTGCTTGTGGGGGCCGTGGGTGGTCCCCAGTGGGATAATATTCGCATGCCGGGCGGACCGGAATGCCAAGACGGCCTGATGTACCTGCGCCATCACCTGCAAACCTACCTCGGCCTGCGTCCCGCGCGCTCATGGAACCGGCTGCTGCCGCAGAGCCCCCTGCGCGCTGCCATCGCACATGGTGCTGATGTACTGATCCTGCGCGAGATGTGCGGCGGGGCCATGTTTGCGACGGAACGCGGTCAGCGGCGCGTGGATGGCAAGCGTCAGGGCTACGACCTAACCGCCTATGATGAAGTCGAAATTGAGCGTTTTGCTCGTGGCGGCTTCGCATTGGCGCGGATGCGACGGCGCAAGGTGGTTAGCTGTGACAAATCCAACGTGATGGAAAGCTACAAACTCTGGCGCGCTGTGGTCTCTGAAGTCGCGCTGGATTACCCAGATGTTGAGTTTGAAAACATGTTTGCGGACAACTGCGCTTATCAATTGATGACCCGCCCAACGGACTTTGATGTCGTGTTGAGCTGTAATCAGTTGGGAGATCTCTTGAGTGATTTAACCGGCGTTTTGGCGGGCTCATTGGGCATGCTGCCCTCGGCTTGCCTGGCAAGCGATCCCGGCTCAGGGCCCGCCTTTGGTATCTACGAGTCCACCTCTGGCTCAGCGCCCGATATCGCGGGCCAAGGCATCGCCAATCCGATTGGGATGATCCTGTCGGTCGGCCTGATGTTCGAACACACGTTTGAACGCGCCGACCTTCGCAAACGCCTTGATGAAGCCGTCAGCGATACGCTGGACGCGGGCTTTATGACACCCGACATCGGCGGAAACGAAACCTCCGTTCAAGTCACGGACGCGATTCTGGAGCGGTTGGCAGGATGAAGTTTGATTACGTCATTGCCGGGGGCGGCTCGGCAGGATGCGCCCTAGCAGCGCGTTTGGCAGAAGACCCGTCCGTCTCCGTCTGCATCGTCGAAGCCGGCGGAAAAGGCAAAGATCTGTTCATCCGAATGCCTGCTGGAAACGGATTTGTGTTCGGCAATCCAAAGCTTGATTGGGGCTATCAAAGCGAACCACAAGCCGGGTTGAACGGGCGCAGCATCTATTTCGCCCGCGGAAAGGGTCTGGGCGGTTCATCCATCGTCAACGGCATGATCTATATGCGCGGGGTTCCGGTGGACTATGAGCAGTGGCGGCAGCAAGGGCTAACCGGCTGGGGCTATGCAGATGTGCTACCCTATTTCAAACGCGCCGAAGGCTCCCGCGATCGCCGCGATCCTTGGCACGGCACCGACGGTCCGCTGAAGACTGAACCATCTGTCAATTTTGGTGAACTCGACCGGGCCTTTATTCAGGCGGCTAAGGCTGTTGGACACCGCGAACTTGACGACTTCAACGGGCCGGAACGCACTGGCGTGGCGCGGACTGACAGCACGGTCTCGCGCGGGATCAGGCAATCCGCAGCCATCGCCTATTTGGGCACGAAACCGCGCAACCTGACCGTCCTCACCCATCGTCAAATCGCGAAGGTGGTTATGGAGGGCACGCGCGCCGTCGGCGTCGAAACGCTCGATGGCGAGGTCATCAGGGCGGAGCGTGAAGTCATTGTCTGCCAAGGTGCCTTTGGGACGCCTCAGCTGCTGATGCTGTCGGGCATTGGCCCGGCAGACCATTTGCTCGATCACGGGATCACGCCCATCGTCGACGCGCCTGATGTGGGCAGCAATCTGGCCGACCACGTCGATGTTTCCATTCAATACGCATCAGACCGGCTGGATCTGAGCTACGCCCGGCACCAGCGACTGGACCGCGCAGCAATGCTCATGGGACGGTGGTTGCTCAATGGCTCCGGCCCCGGTGGTGGGGCGCTGTTTTCATCGGTCTTGTTCCACGCCCTTGAAGATGCCGCCTTGCCCGAGCTGCAGGTCTATATGACGCCCATGATCATCGATGAGAACATCGGCGGCGGCGATGAAGACCGCGCGCCCCTGCTCCAGCGCTTGGGCCGACAGCTACTGGTGCGGGGCCGAAAAGTCGCCAAACCGGGCATCCAAATTGATGTTAATCAAGAGCGGCCCAAGAGCTTGGGAACCGTGCGCCTGCGCAGCAATAATGCCGCCGATTACCCCGTGATCGACCCCAACTATTTCGCTGATCCGGCTGACATTGACGAGCTGGTCAAAGGCATTCATGCGATGCGTGAGGTCATGGCCCAGCGCGAAATCGCACAATATCATCAGGGCGAAATTGGGGTTTGGAAAGACGCCAAAACCGAAGCTGAGATCCTCCACGCCATCCGCGAAACCGCCTATACCGGCCACCACGTGTGCTCAACTGCGCGGATGGGAACAGATTTGCATGCCGTCCTCGACGGTGAATTGCGGGTGCGCGGAACCCAAGGGCTGCGGGTGTGCGACGCCTCGGCCATGCCCTCACAAATCACGGGCAACCTCTACGCTACTGTTGTCATGATGGCCGAAAAGGCCGCTGACATGATCTTGCAGCGCCCCTCGCTGCCGCCCGAACATCCAAGCGAGACACACCATGTCTGATGCCGTCACCTTCCAGTACTTCGCCAACAA
The DNA here is from genome assembly GCA_965661545.1 of Alphaproteobacteria bacterium. Classification (GTDB taxonomy): domain Bacteria; phylum Pseudomonadota; class Alphaproteobacteria; order UBA7985; family UBA7985; genus UBA7985. The sequence goes on from CBFIEF010000007.1 coordinate 50,497, forward strand.
CCAATGGCACGACCCCCAGAATGGCCAGTGGTTTGACTCCGAAAACCCTGCGGACGGCAAGGTTTGGGCGCGTGTGCCAGACTGCGGAGAGGCCGACATCGACCGCGCGGTCAGCGCGGCAAAATTTGCGTTCTATGAAGGGCCATGGGGCAAGCTGCTTCCGGCACAGCGGGGTCGTGTGCTGCGCCGGATTGGTGAAGTCATCACCGCCAATGCGGAGCGCCTTGGCGCTGTTGAACTGCGCGACAATGGCCGAACCAGCAACATTGCACCGGGCTTGAGCGAAGGCGGGTGGCAAGTGGACAGCTGGCACTACTACGCCGGGCTTTGTGACAAATTCGAAGGCAGTCTGATCCCCGCCGAAATGCCCAACATGCACAACTACATGAAGTGGGAACCCTTTGGGGTCGTCGCGCTGTTTCTGCCGTGGAACGCACCAATTGGCACGCTGATCTGGAAGCTCGCAGCGGCCCTTGCGGCAGGCAACACAGCGGTGATCAAACCCTCTGAGCACGCCAGTTGCTCGGTGCTGGAACTCATGGATGTTCTGACCGAAGCCGACGTTTTGCCACCCGGCGTGCTGAACGTTGTCACCGGCTTTGGCGCGACCACCGGCGCGCCCTTGGTCCGGCACCCCGACGTGCGCATGATCAGCTTTACCGGCGGCACCAGCGGCGGACGTGCAGTTGCGGCCTTGGCAGCGGAACAGGTTAAGCCTGTGATCATGGAATTGGGCGGCAAGTCGCCGCAGATTGTTCGGGCGGATGCTGACCTTGATCTTGCCGCCAAAGGCATCGCAGGCGCGATTTTCCCCGGTGGCGGCCAAAGCTGTATCTCTGGCTCTCGCCTTCTGGTCCATGCGAGTGTTATCGACGACTTCACCACCCGGCTCGCCGATATTGCTCGCAAAGCCGTCGTCGGACCGCCTTCTGACCCGGCCTGCAACATAGGGCCGCTCGCCAACCGCCCGCATTACGAGTCCGTGCTCGCGAAGATTGATGCGGCGGTTGAGGCAGGACACCAGATTGTGCTGGATGGCCGAACGGCGATGCGTGACGAAGGATATTTCCTCGGCCCTACGATCTTCGCCAACGTTCCCAACAGCGCGCACTTGGCCCAGACGGAAGTCTTTGGCCCTGTGGCCAGCACGGAAGCATGGACGGACGATGAAGACGTGATCCAAAAGGCCAACGACACGCCCTATGGCCTCGCCGCGGGCATTTGGACCGCAGACGTCGCCCTTGGCATGCGGATGGCGGATCGGATCGAGGCTGGAACGCTCTACATCAACAACTACTTTAACGCCGCGACGCAAAGCCCGGTGGGAGGATTTAAGCAGTCTGGCTATGGCCGCGAAAACGGGATCGAGGGCATGCGCTGCTTCATGCAAACCAAGTCCGTCTGGCTGGCAACTTTGCCCAGCCAATCGCACCCGTTCGAATAAGCCCAACGGCGGTTTGAACCATGTCCGACAAGCACGCGCGTATCCGTGCGATTATCGATGCCATCACGGCGTTTCTTACGGACAACAGCGCCTCAGTTCCCGCTGCAAGGCTAACACTGGCAAGGGTGGAAGCCACCGATCTCAACCCGAACGCTTTTGCCGATTTGCCCCCAGCGATCCCGCGTCATGAAGCCGTTTTAGATACCGCCATCAGGAATATGAACGACCCACGCCTGCTCCTCCTGCGTCAGGCGCTCAGCCGCGCAAAGGACGATCTGGTTTGGCGGCAGGACGATATGAAATACTACCCGCCCGGCTCAGATTTGGGCGAAGGCTATATCAGCACCAACCTCCATACCTTGCTTATTGGTCCCGGAGCCTGTGGCTTCCACCACGATGATTTTACGCTGGGACTGTTTATGCTAGGGCCAAGGACGCTGTATCGCGATCACCAGCACGATGCGCCAGAAACCTACATCAACCTCTCCCCCCGCACGGGCTGGCGTTTGGGGGATGCAGATTGGGTGGATCGCGAGGCTGGATCAATCATCTTCAACGCACCCAATGCCATCCACGCCACACGCTCCTATGACCAGCCATTTCTGTCGGTCTTCTCGTGGCTGGATAACATCCAAGGCCAATGCGCCGTGGTACAGCGCGATGATTGGTCGATGATAGAAGCCCAACTCAGGCTTAGTGACCCTCAACCCTGACACCTAAACAAGGGCGTTGCGAGGAGCTTGGGAAAGGGTTGATAAAGGGGGCAATAAACGCGAACCAACTGGTAATCATGTCTGACTTAACGACATACAAGCTGTTGGACGCCGTTGCTCGATATGGTTCTGTGCGTAAGGCTGCAACACAAGCGTCCATCACTCCCTCCGCGCTCAATCGGCGCATTCTGGCCATCGAAGAAGAGTTCGGGACTCCCTTGTTCGAACGCACCCCGTCAGGTCTGCGTCCGAATACAGCCGGAGAGCTGGTGCTGATGCACATCCGCCAGCAATTCGCGGACCTTGATAAGGTGAAATCGCAGATTGCCGACCTTTCAGGCGTGCGGCTGGGAACCATTCGGCTTGCTGGATCTCCAGCCGTGCTGCCGCATTACTTTCCAACGAAAATTCGATCCTATCTGGACAAATTCCCCGGTGTGGATTTTCGGGTTTACGAGACTTTTAAAGACGAAGCCGAGGCGATGCTGAAGCAGTATGAGGCCGACGTGGCCGTGGTGCTAGAGCCGCAGTCGTCGCCCGATATCATGCTGCTGGGTAACCTGAACCAAGTCGTGAACATCATCATCGACGAAGCCCATCCACTGGCGAAAAAGACCAGCGTCAGTCTTGCGGACTGCGCCACATACCCCCTCGCCATTCCCGGCGAAAACACAATTCTGCACGACGTGCTGCAGCGTATTTCGCTGGCAACACAAGTGGATCTGGTCAGCTCGATCCGGTCCTCCAACCTGTTCTTCATTGTCGAGTGTGTGCACGGCTCGCAGATGATTAGCTTTCGGCTGCTGACCCCAGATACAGACCCGGCGCTTCCCAATGGGCTGGTTGCCCGCCCCATCGCGCACCCGCAAGCGCGTACGGTGCTCAAGCTGATCCAACTCAAAGGCCGGACGCTGTCCGTCGCGGCATCCCGTTTTGTCGAGCATATCGCGCCAGACTTCGACGCCTGATCACGCGCCGCAAAGACGAGCTTTAAGGCCGCCAGACCAGTTCCGTCTCTCCATCAACAATTCGGCCTGTTCTGACAAAGCCTTGGCCCTCATACAGTGGAATCGCGCTGCCGGGTTTATCGACAGACGTGATGAAAACAGCGGTCAAGCTTTTGTCGTGCATCATCTGCTTAGCAAAGTTCAGCGCAAAGGTGCCGTAGCCCCGCCGCTGATGGTCTTCATCGATCAGCAAGCGCCAAACATAGAGGCTGCTGGGGTCTTCGCCGGGGTGGAGAATGGCGTCAGGATGGCTGAAGTCGATAATGGCCAGCAAGCCGACCGCTGTCTCATCCTGCCAAATGCTAAAAACCTCGGAGCCGGGCTCAAACAGCGCTTCGCCCATTGTCACACCGTTGGGCGCAACGAAGTTTTCCTGCTCTGGAAGGATCGTCATGGAATACATGGCGCCAACGTGCTTGCGCTCGAGGGGCTTGATTTCAGGCATGGATGCGGCCTTCTTCGAGGTGTGCATATGGTGAGGACGGTTTAAGCAGGTGGATTAAGGCCCATATCCCAAAATCCGACCTCCAGTGCCGTTGCTTTGGTGAACCGAGCCTGCAACTGCGTCCATCGTGGTGCGCTTTCCGGGGTGCTGCCTATGCGTCTGGCAACAGCCGTGTCGATCATCGCGCCAACGGTTTCGCACAGCCCCTGATAGTCACCGTGAGCGTAGGTATCGATCCAGTCTTGATACGCTGTTCCCGCCACGCCATCGGCCCCAAGACGGCGGCCAATTTCACCGTAGCCCATGACGCACGGCGCCAGTGCCGCCATCATATCGAGGAAATCTCCTTGCAAGCCCGCGTCCAAGACAAAGCGCGTGTACGCCAGATTGGCGACTTCTTCTTCGGCATTAAACAGCGCTTCTTCGCTGATCCCCTGCTCGGCGCAGGTGCGGACGTGCAGATCCATTTCGTGGTTCACCAGCGCATCTACCGTCCCGGCGCACACCTTCATTTCATCAAGGGTTTCGGCCTTAACCAAGGCCAGCGACCACGCGCGGGAAAAATGGACCAGAAAGACGTAATCCTGAACGAGGTAATGCAGAAAAGCCTCACGCGGCAGCTCACCCGTGCGTAGGCCTTCGACAAAGGCGTGATGACTATAGTCTGTCCAGACACGGCCCGCGCCCGCACGCCAAACGTCAAAAGTGTTCCCGTAGGATGGCTTTTTGGTCACGATGAGGGGTCTCTTTCTTAGATTTGGAGCGCTTCCAGCGCACTCTACGCCAGCGGTCTTGGCGATCAAGCGCCGCGTGGATGGGGCAGTCCGCTAGTCGAACGCGCCCAAGCCGGCCTGAATCTTCTTGGTCAGCGCACCGCGGATGATGCGGTAAGAGGTGCTGATGCGGTGTTCGAGCTCTTCGGGGTCTGCGTCAAAAGGGATGTGGACCCACGAGCGATGAAAGTACGGCGCCTTGATCCCAACACCGGCTTCGATCAGCATTTGCGCCGTCTCAATGCTGTCCGTTTTAACGCTAATCCCTTCGGCCTTTGCGCCGATGATCGCAAACATTTTACCCGCGACTTTCCAGGCATCATTGCCACCGCCAAAGGGGTCGGACATTTCTGCGCCCGGAAAGGTGCCGCAGTATTGGTTGATTTGATCTCTGTCCATCTTTGGTCTCACGCTCTTGGGGTTGTGAGCAACCTAACGACAACACAAAGAGGGTCAAGCGCGATCTAGATTTGGCGCACAGCCAGCCGATCCCCCTGAAATCGTGTCAGAATTTAGTCATTGAACCCTCAAATCTGCCGTCTTCTTTGTGGAACTCTATGTCTCTTTTCTGGATGCTGTTTACGTACCCAAGGCGTAGCTTCCAGCCCCAATTAGCACTCCGACCGCGTGGTGATTCGGTGAAAAGGCTCCACAGCTGTGGAGACGCTGACCGGCTAGAAGCAGTCGCTGCACTTTGATTGAGACCGGCAACAGGTCTGGTAGAGGTGCGGGGCGACACGTTGTCGAAACCGTAGTGATATGAGGGATGTGGGCCATGGCTCCTTTTGACCAACCCGAAGGCGTTTGGAAGTCCGGCAAAGGCAAAGGCCGCCGCACCCCAAAAGGGCGGCAGGTAAACGAAGCGGCTTGGACCGATGTCCAGCGTCTGCTGGGTGACAAGCCACGACGCGCTGATTTGCTGATCGAGCACCTGCACCTCATCCAAGATGAATTTGGCCATCTGTCCGCGCAGCATTTGCGCGCGCTGGCTGAAGAAATGAAGATGTCTCAGGCGGAAGTGTACGAAGTGGCTTCGTTCTACGCTCACTTCGACATCGTCAAAGACGGCGACACGCCGCCCCCAGCGCTGACCATTCGGGTTTGTGACAGCTTGGCCTGCGAGCTTGCTGGCGCCCAAGCACTGAAGACTGCGCTGGAAGGTGATTTGTCTGCCGATCAGGTTCGGGTCGTCCGCGCGCCTTGCATGGGGCGTTGTGACACCGCTCCGACCTGTGAACTGGGCCACAATCACATCGATCACGCGACACCAGAAACGGTGAAAGCCGCCGTCGCGGCCAACGACACACACCACCGCATGCCCGACTACGAAACACTCGCCGCTTATCAAGCTGCGGGCGGCTATGAGCAGTTGAAGGCTTTGCGTGGCGGATCAATGGACCCCGAAGCGGCGCAGGATCGCGTGCTTGAGTCCGGCCTGCGCGGCTTGGGTGGCGCTGGCTTCCCATCGGGTCGCAAGTGGTCGTTCGTTCGCGCCGAAGCTGGTCCCCGTTACATCGCCGTGAATGGGGATGAGGGCGAGCCGGGCACGTTTAAGGATCGCTACTACCTCGAACGCACGCCGCACTTGTTCCTCGAAGGCATGCTGATCGCGGCTTGGGCCGTGGAAGCGGAAACCGCCTTTATTTACATGCGTGACGAGTATCCGGCTGTTTTGGAGATCCTCGCCACAGAGATCAAAGCGCTGGAAGACTCAGGCATCGTTGAGCCGGGTTACATCGACCTGCGCCGGGGTGCCGGGGCTTACATCTGCGGTGAAGAATCCGCGATGATTGAGTCGATTGAAGGCAAGAAGGGCCTACCCCGCCACCGTCCGCCTTTCGTGGCGCAAGTGGGCGTTTTTGGCCGCCCAACGCTGGTCCACAATATCGAGACCTTGCACTGGGTCACGCGTGTGATGCGCGAAGGACCAGAGGTGCTGAACAGTGTTGAGAAGAACGGGCGCAAGGGCCTGCGGTCTTACTCCATTTCTGGCCGCGTGAAGGAACCAGGCGTGAAGCTGCTCCCTGCGGGTTCGACGATCATGGATCTGATTGAGGCCGCTGGCGGCATGATGGACGGTCACACGTTCAAAGCCTACCAGCCCGGCGGTCCGTCTGCGGGCTTGCTGCCAGCGAGCATTAACGACGTCCCCATGGACTTCGACACGCTCCAGCCGCACGGAAGCTTTATCGGCTCTGCCGCCATTGTGGTTTTGTCTGAACACGACAGCGCCAAGGAAGCCGCGCTGAATATGCTGCGGTTCTTTGAAGACGAAAGTTGTGGTCAGTGTACGCCGTGTCGCGTCGGCTGTGAAAAGGCCGTTAAACTGATGGAACAGGACACGTGGGATCAAGACCTGCTCGAAGACCTGTCTCAAGCGATGGTTGATGCGTCGATCTGTGGTCTGGGCCAAGCGGCACCGAACCCGATCCGCCTGACCATGAAACACTTCCCGGACGAGGTTTAAGATCATGCCTGACGGAAACCCAGTCGATACAATCAAGTTCACGCTGGACGGTAAAGAAGTCCACGCGCTGCCCGGTGAAACCATCTGGCAAGTCGCCAAGCGTGAAGGCACCACCATCCCGCACCTGTGCCACGCTGACGAACCGGGCTACCGGTCCGACGGCAACTGCCGAGCGTGCATGGTCGAAGTCGAAGGCGAGCGCACACTGGTTGCGTCCTGTATCCGCGAACCGCGCGATGGCATGGTTGTCGCCGCTGGTTCTGAACGGGCTGACAAGGCGCGCAAGACGGTTATGGAACTGTTGGTTGCGGATCAGCCTGAGCGTGACATGGCGCACGATAAGTCGTCGCACCTGTGGGATATGGCCGAGATGCAGGGCATCACGGACAGCCGTTTCCCCGCGATCGAAGAATGCCGCGTGCCACTGTTGGACGACTCACACGTCGCCATGCGGGTCAATCTTGATGCCTGTATTCAGTGTAACCTGTGTGTTCGCGCCTGCCGCGAAGTGCAGGTAAACGACGTGATCGGCCTGTCGGGGCGCGGTCATGATGCCAAGATCACCTTTGACCTCGACGACCCCATGGGCGATTCCACCTGTGTCGCGTGCGGCGAGTGTGTTCAAGCCTGCCCAACCGGGGCGCTCATGCCCTCGGGTGCGGTCGGGGAAAACGAAGTTGGCGACAGCCAAGATTACGACCGCGAAGTGCAGTCTGTTTGCCCCTACTGCGGCGTTGGTTGCCAGCTGTCGTTCAAGATCAAAGACGACAAAATCGCTTGGGTTGATGGCGTAGACGGCCCGGCCAACGAGCAGCGCTTGTGTGTCAAAGGCCGCTTTGGATTTGACTACATCGCTCACCCGCACCGGCTGAGCACACCCCTGATCCGTCGTGAAGATGCACCGGCTAAGGGGCTTAACGTTGATCCCTCTGACCTGTCCACGCACTTCCGCGAAGCGACGTGGGAAGAAGCTTTGGACGCTGCGGCGGGCGGCTTGGCGCGCTTGCGGGATTCAGAAGGCGGACAGACGGTTGCGGGCTTTGGCTCAGCCAAGTGCTCGAACGAAGAAGCCTACTTGTTCCAAAAGCTGATTCGACAGGGTTTTGGTCATAACAACGTCGATCACTGTACCCGTCTGTGTCATGCGTCTTCGGTCGCAGCACTGATGGAAAACGTGGGTTCCGGTGCGGTTACCGCGACCTTCAACGAAATCGAGAACGCAGACGTAGCGATTGTCATTGGGGCCAACCCGATCGAGAACCACCCGGTTGCAGCCACGTACTTTAAACAGTTCACCAAGCGCGGCGGCAAGCTGATCCTGATGGATCCACGTGGCATGGGCCTCAAGCGCTATGCTGAGCATTCCCTGCAGTTTAAGCCGGGCACCGACGTTGCCATGCTCAACGCAATCATGAACGTGATTGTGGAAGAAGAGCTGTACGACCAACAATACATCGACAGTTTCACCGAAAACTGGCCAGCGATGAAGGCGCACTTGGCGGACTTCACACCGGAAAAGATGGCTGGAATTTGCGGCATTGAAGCCGATGTGCTGCGTGCTGTGGCTCGGGACTTTGCGACCGCTAAAGCAGGCATGATCTTCTGGGGCATGGGTATTTCTCAGCACATCCATGGCACGGATAACTCTCGTTGCCTGATCTCCTTGGCGCTTATGTGTGGTCACGTGGGACGTCCGGGCGCAGGCCTTCACCCTCTGCGCGGCCAGAACAACGTACAGGGCGCATCCGATGCGGGCCTGATCCCAATGTTCCTGCCAGACTACCAGTCGGTTGAGGACGAAGGCGTCCGTTCGGCCTTCCACGAAATCTGGAATGACGACGGTCAAGACATCGCCAGCCAAAAGGGTCTCACGGTTGTCGAGATCATGGACGCTGTGCACGAGGACCGGATCAAAGGCATGTATGTACTGGGCGAAAACCCCGCCATGTCTGACCCCGACGTGGACCACGCGCGCGATGCGCTGGCCAAGCTCAAGCATCTGGTGGTGCAGGATATCTTCCTGACCGAAACCGCGAACTACGCTGACGTGATCCTGCCCGCTGCTGCGTGGCCAGAAAAGACCGGCACCGTCACAAACACCAACCGCCAGGTACAGATGGGCCGTCCTGCGGTGCCATCGCCGGGTGAAGCCCGCGAAGACTGGGCCATCACAAACGAGCTGGCCAAGCGCTTAGGTCTGGGCTGGACCTATGAGCATCCAAGCGAAGTCTTTGCCGAGATGAAACAGAGCATGAAGTCGCTGGACAACATCACGTGGGACCGTCTGACGGACGAAAATGCTGTCACCTACCCCTCGCTCAGCCCTGAAGATCCAGGCCAGCCCATCGTATTCGGTGATGGCTTCCCGCGGGCCGACGGACGCGCGCGCTTTACGCCCGCCAATCTGGTCGCGCCAGACGAGACACCCGATGCGGACTTCCCGATGATCCTAATAACGGGTCGTCAGCTTGAGCACTGGCACACCGGTTCCATGACCCGTCGCGCCAGCGTTCTTGACGCGCTTGAGCCAGAAGCAAACTGCTCCATGCACCCCAGCACGCTGCGTAAAATCGGCGCTGTAGCGGGTGATTTGATCAGCCTGACCACGCGTCGTGGCTCGGTCAACGTCATGGTGCGCGAAGACCGCGCCGTGTCCCCCGATCAAGTGTTCCTGCCCTTCGCTTACGTCGAAGCCGCAGCGAATATCCTGACCAACTCAGCCCTCGACCCGTACGGCAAGATTCCTGAGTTCAAGTTCTCCGCTGTTCGGGTGGAGAAAGCTTCAGTCGAAGCATCCGCCTAAGCCCTTTTTGACAGTCTATCCAACACCAAGGCCACATCATGTCTTACAAGTCCGACATTGAAATTGCTCGCGAAGCCAAGAAACAACCGATCCAACAGATCGGCGAAAAACTCGGCATCGGTTTTGAAGATCTCCTGCCCTTTGGCCACGACAAGGCCAAGGTATCCGCTGAATTTATTCAGGCTCAAAGGGGCAAGAAGGATGGCAAGCTGATCCTCGTTACTGCCATCAACCCAACCCCTGCCGGTGAGGGCAAGACCACCACGACCGTTGGTCTGGGTGACGGCCTGAACGCCATCGGTAAAAAGGCTGCGATCTGTATTCGCGAAGCTTCTCTCGGCCCATGCTTCGGCATGAAGGGCGGCGCAGCAGGCGGTGGTTACGCACAGGTTGTTCCGATGGAAGAAATGAACCTGCACTTCACAGGCGATTTTCACGCGATTACCTCGGCGCACAACCTTCTTGCGGCGATGATCGAGAACCACATCTACTGGGGCAACGAGCTGGGTATCGACACCCGCCGCGTTGTTTGGCGCCGCGTTCTGGACATGAACGACCGGGCGCTGCGTGATGTTGTGACCTCGCTGGGCGGCGTATCCAACGGCTTCCCGCGCCAGTCTGGCTTCGACATCACCGTAGCATCGGAAGTCATGGCGATCCTGTGCTTGTCCACCGATCTGGATGACCTCAAGAAGCGCCTGGGCAACATCATTGTGGCGTACCGCCGCGACCGTTCCCCGGTTTACTGCCGCGACATCAAAGCAGACGGCGCAATGACCGTACTGCTGCAGCAGGCGATGCAGCCAAACCTCGTGCAGACGCTGGAAAACAACCCAGCCTTCGTTCACGGCGGCCCCTTTGCCAACATCGCCCACGGCTGTAACTCCGTTGTTGCGACCACGACAGCGCTGAAGCTCGCTGATTACGTGGTGACCGAGGCTGGCTTCGGCGCTGACCTTGGCGCTGAGAAGTTCATGAACATCAAGTGCCGCAAGGCCGGCATCTCACCAGATGCGGTGGTGATCGTTGCGACGGTTCGCGCGATGAAGATGAACGGCGGCGTGGCGAAAGCGGACTTGGGTCCGGAGAACGTTGATGCGGTCAAGGCAGGCTGTGCCAACCTTGGCCGGCACATCGAGAACGTAAAGTCCTTTGGCGTTCCGGCTGTTGTGGCGATCAACCACTTTGTGACCGACACCGACGCAGAAGTCGCAGCGGTTAAGGCTTACGTCGAAGAAATGGGCTCCGAAGCCATTCTCTGTAAGCACTGGGAGCATGGCTCCAAGGGTGTCACCGAGTTGGCAACACGGGTCGCTGAGATTGCCGATAGTGGCATGGCGCAATTCTCCACATTGTACCCCGATGACATGGGCCTGTTCCAGAAGATCGAGACTGTGGCGAAGCGGATTTACCGCGCGGACGAAGTGCTCGCAGACAAGAAAATCCGCGATCAGCTCAAGGCGTGGGAAGAGGCTGGTTATGGCAATCTTCCGGTTTGCATGGCCAAGACGCAGTACTCGTTCTCGACCGATCCAAACCTGCGCGGCGCGCCGACAGGCCATTCGCTGCCTGTGCGTGAAGTGCGCTTGTCCGCTGGTGCGGGCTTCATTGTCGCCATCTGTGGTGAGATCATGACCATGCCGGGCCTGCCACGCACGCCAGCGGCGGAAGCCATCATGCTCAACGCAGACGGTGAGATCGAAGGTCTGTTCTAGTCTTCGACGCGCTCCGACCCGACTTAGCCCAGGTCCCCCATATCCGTGGGGGACCGACGCGCAAGCGTCGAGGGGGCACGACGGAGGCGGAAGCCGACCGGCGACAGGGTCGCCGACCTGCTTGCGCGTGACGTTTTAGAAGCCCGCGCAGCGGGCGAGAAAACGGCGCGCCACAGCAGCGCTTTTCATCGCTGAAAACTCAATTGCTCTAATCTTCGACCAGGGCCTTTATCGCCGGCCTCAAGTCAGGACCAATGATACTGTCCCGCAGGGCATAGGCGACATTGGCGAGGACAAAGCCTTCCTTGGACCCGCAGTCAAACCGCCGCCCTTCGCACAAGTGGCCCAGCGTCTCAACACCGTCCTGAATACTGGCATCGATAGCATCGGTGAGCTGAATTTCCCCACCTGCCCCACGTTCTTGACGATCCAAATGCTTCAGCACCGAGTTATCAAGGATATAGCGGCCAAAGACTGCCATGTTTGATGGAGCATCTTTTGGCAGCGGCTTCTCAACAATGCCCTTTGCTCTGAACGACGTCCCGTCTTCATGCCAATGATCGATGTCCAGAATACCAAATTTTCGGGTCATTTTCGGCTCGACGCCTTCAACACCAATCAGGTTGGCCGCTGAGCCATCAAGGCTGTCATAGACCGCCAGCAATTGCGCTAAGCACGGTTGGTCGCCAAGGATGATGTCATCCGGCAGCAGCACCGCAAAGGGTTCATCGCCGATCACGTGGCGCGCGCACCAAACAGCATGCCCCAAGCCAAGCGGCTCCTGCTGACGAACATAGGCGATGGTTCCCGGGGGGAAATTGGTGGCTTCAACGGTTTGCAAAGCCTCATCCTTGCCCCTTGCCGCCAAAGTGGCCTCCAGCTCAAAGGCGTGATCGAAGTGGTCTTCAATCGCTGTCTTCCCGCGCCCCGTCACAAAAATCAGCTGCTCGATGCCACTGGCCAATGCCTCTTGAACCGCGTGCTGGATGACTGGACGATCAACGACCGTTAGCATCTCCTTGGGCATAGCTTTGGTGGCCGGTAAAAAACGCGTACCCAAGCCAGCCACTGGCAAAACAGCTTTACGAATGCGACGCATGTTTAATCCTAAATGCGAGAAAATCCACAAATCTGCATCAGTTTAACCTGACTTAGGCCCAAAGCACATAAAAAGGCCGTTGCAGTCAATTCACAACGGCCTTGCTTGCGAAACCTCAGCGCCGAGCCTTGGTTCTAACTGTGCGCTTTAGCTTGCGGGTGTACGCGTCCAGACTTGGGACTGACAGATGCCAAAGATACACCCGGCCACACTCAGCGTGCCGTCCTCCAACAACTCCATTTTCCCGCCATAGATGTTGTCATCAATGGGGTTCCAAATCTTGCCTTTGCCAAACTTGCCTTCGCCCATATCGATCAAGTTATAGAGGATCAACTTTCCGAGAAAGTAGTCTGGGTCATCAGCATCCGGAGCGGCAATTACTTCACCGCAGAATTTCGCCGGATCATCAGCACAGCCCCCAATATCGATGATCAGATAGCGCGGTGGGTCTCCCACTCCAGCAGTATCCCAAAGGCCGTTGACTGCGTTTACGTCCTCCGCCTTAGCGATCATCGGCAGTGCAAGTGCGAAAAGCGCCGCAGTCAGCATTTGCAGCAGTTTCATTGTATTATTCCTCCCATTCTAGACCATTTGGCCGTCAATAGGAGACATATAGACCATTTTCCCTGCCAATTAAGGGGTGAGAGCACACATTTACTCTCCCATCACCAGCCGCCACGCCAGCCGCCAACCGCCGAAAGGCGGTTGGTCGCGCGGGTGGGGTGGGTGGGTGGGTGGGCAAAGTAATGAGAGCAGCGTTAGGACAAGACCCCGCCGCTGCTTATCCCGGCATCCGCTTTTGCACGGCGCGATGAATCCGCGTCACCAGCGCTTGCGCAATCGGTGGCAATGGATAGCCATCCAAACGCGCAATCACGCCGGGCAAACTGCCGCGGAACGGCTCGCGATGGAACCGCAGTTTCGCAACTTCATTGCGCTTGAGTTGGTCGGAGACAACCTGCGCCGGCAGCACGCCAATAGCGTCGGTTTCGGCGATCATCTTGCGCATCAAACCCAAATCTTGGGTCATCAAGAACGTGGAGCGAACGTCGTCCAACGTCTTGAGTTCGTCTTGATAGGTCTGGCGCACGTTTTCCAAGTACCAAACCGGCGCATCAGCAGCCAGGAAAGGATAGGGGCGAATGTCCTGCATGCGCAAAGTACGCCCCACCAGTGGATGCCCTGCCCGACATACGCAAATCGGCGGGGCCAATGGAATGCTGTCATAGACCAGCGCATCCGTCCGCCGATCCGGAGCCAAGCCAACGTAGATATCGATGGTCTTGTTGATCAGACTGTGTTCCATCGCCTGCCAGTTGCGGGAGAGGACTTTGATCCGAACATGCGGATGCCGCCGCATCATGCTGACCAACACAGGGGCCAGCAGGCTTTCGGCGACATTGGGGTCAGAGCCAATCGTGAGAACACCGGTTTCCCAGTTGCGCATCATCGCAACATCGCGTTCAGCGCGCTCGATCTCGACCAACGCCTGACGCGCGGCCTCGACCATGCGGCGGCCAAAGGCTGTGGGGACGGTTTCCTGCTTGTTCCGAACAAACAGCGGAACACCGTAACTGTCTTCAAGCTTGGCAATCGCCTGACTGAGGGCTGAGTGCGTGACGCCTAAGCGCTCCGCAGCCTTCCTGAAGTTGCCTGCATCAGCCAGAGTTACAATCTGGCGCAAGCTACGCATCCGATCCATAGGGTCTCAACTGGTTAGTTAAATTAATATTCTGGACTTAGACGGTAAGGTACTGGTCGTGATTAGCATAGGCTGATCATCGGTAAGCCTGCAAGCAAAGGGACGATAAAAGCCAATGCTGAAAACCGTTTCCCACTATGAAGTTTTGCCGACTGGAGCAATATTGTCAGCAATAAGCATGAAGAGTTAACGTCTGTATCACGAAGTGAGGTCAAACGGCGGGACGTGCGCCTCGGCCCGAAACCCCTGGACGCAAGGATCCTTGCTATCAGCACGCACTTCGAAGAACACCCGACCCTTGGTGGTTTCGCAGCGCCGCAGTTCATGCCCGTGGCCGAGGCCTTTGTTGCCAATTTCCGCAAGCGTCGCGAAGTTGGCGCCTGTGTGTCGGTCATCCACCAGGGGAAGACTGTCGTGGATTTGTGGATGGGGCACGAGAACCCCGCCAAAACGCTTCCATGGCAAGCACAGACCATCCTGCCCGTCTTCTCCAACACCAAGGTTGCAACTGCGCTGTGTCTGCACAAGCTCGTGGACGAGGGCAAAGTCGATCTCGACGCACCCGTGGCGACCTACTGGCCTGAATTTGCGGCCAAAGGTAAGGGCGACATTCGCGTCTCGTCCGTGCTTAACCATTCGGCAGGCTTGCCTGCACTGCGCCGACGCGTGCCGCATGCGGGGTTTCGCAACTGGGATTTCATGGTCAAGGCCCTCGCCGCTGAAGAGCCGTTTTGGGAGCCGGGAAGCACCAACGGCTACCATATGATTTCCTTCGGTTGGCTGGTGGGTGAGATTGTCCAGCGCGTTTCGGGGATGAGCCTCGGCGATTATTTCGACACCCATATCCGGCAGCCAACAGGCGCTGAATTCTATATCGGCCTCCCCCGCAGCGAGTATCACCGCTTCGCCCCTGTGATCCTTCAGACACCGTCGTTCGCGAGCATGATGGCCAGTCCTTTCTTGCGAAAGATCGTTCTTGATCAGAAATCCATCCCGTTCCTTTCGCTGATCAACTCAGGCCGATTTGCGCCCAACAAACCGATCTACTGGCCCGCCCACATTGGGGGTGCTGGCGGGATCGGCAATGCACGCGGAATGGCCGCCATGTACGCCCCTTTGGCTGAAAATGATGGGTCACTGCTCAGCCAAGACGGTGTTGAGCGCCTGCGCCGACCGTCGATGGAAACGAAGAAAGACCTGAATCTGGGCCTGCCAACACGCTTCTCTCTCGGCGCGATGCTGCGTATGGACAACAGCGGTCCACCCCGGCAAGCCCGGTCCCTGCTCATCCCCGATGGTGCCTTTGGCCACACCGGAATCGGCGGTTCGATCAGCTTTGCCGACCCGGACCAACGCATCGCCTTTGGCTATGCCATGACGCGGTTGGGTATCGGCTTTTTCGCGAATGAACGTGGACAGAGCCTCATTGACGCGGTTTATGAATCCTTGAACTGATCGCCGGACCGGCTCGCCCAATGAAACAAATGCTTGAGTTTCTGTAACGTTTGTTACAATTACGACTTCAAGCCCCACACCATAGCTCAGGGTCTATGACGCCATGAACGACATCTGGAACGACCTCACCCAGCGCGCTGACGCTGTCAAAGCCCGGCCCATCATTGGTTTGTTTGATGCAGACGCTGCGCGCTTTGACACTTTTTCAGCGCAGCACGATGGTCTGCTGCTGGATTTCTCCAAGACCAACCTCGACGCAGACACCCTCGGCGTCCTCCACGCGCTCGCCCAGACCCGGGGCGTTGCCGCTCAGCGCGATGCCATGTTCAGCGGAGAGGCCATTAACACCACCGAAGGCCGCTCGGTCCTACACACCGCCCTGCGCCCGGATCCCAGCCGCCCTGTCATGGTCGATGGCGAAGACGTCACCGTTGGCGTGCGCGCCTCACTAGACCTCATGGCAGTCTTCGCCGAAGGCCTGCGCGACGGCACCATTAACGCGTCCGATGGCCAACCCTTTACCGACGTGGTTAACATCGGCATCGGCGGTTCGGATTTGGGACCGGCCATGGCCTGTCGGGCGCTCTCGCCGTTTATCGATCAGATCACGCCACACTTCGTTTCCAACATCGACGGCGCACACATCGCGGATACGCTAGCAGGATTAGACCCCCAGCGGACGTTAGTGATCATTGCGTCCAAGACCTTCACCACCATCGAAACCCTGACCAACGCAGACACAGCCGTCGCGTGGCTCAAAGACGCCGTCGGTGACCAGTTCGGGGCGCACTTGGCCGCTGTTTCAACGGCGGAAGATCGCACATCGGCCTACGGCATCGCGCCAGACCGCGTGTTTGGGTTCGAAGACTGGGTCGGCGGGCGATACTCCATGTGGGGACCGGTTGGCTTGAGCGTCATGATCGCCATCGGCCCTGAGCATTTCTCCGATTTCCTCGCTGGCGCGCTGTCCATGGATACCAACTTCATGACCGCCGAGCCAGAAAACAACCTGCCGCTGCTGTTTGCGTTGGTCGGGCTTTGGCACAACAATTTTTGTGGTTTCGAAAGCCGGGCGGTTCTACCCTATGACCAGCGACTGGGCTTGCTGCCCGCTTATTTGCAGCAGCTGGATATGGAATCCAACGGCAAGCACACCACCAAGGACGGCACCCCCGTCGCCGGGATGACTGGACCGATTGTATGGGGTGAGCCCGGGACCAACGGCCAGCACGCATTTTACCAGTTGCTGCATCAGGGCACGCGGATCGTTCCCGCTGAATTTCTGATCGCCGCACAGAGCCACGAACCGGGCTTGCAACACCAGCACGAGATCCTCAAAGCCAACTGTTTGGCGCAGGCAGAAGCCCTGATGGTTGGCACACAGCAAGATGACCCCCAACCCGTCCCAGAGCGCCGTTTCGACGGCAACCGGCCCTCTGTCACGATCGCTTACCAGCAGCTTACGCCGTTTGTTCTGGGGCAGCTTGTGGCGCTGTATGAGCACCGTGTGTTCGTCGAAGGCGCGGTTTGGGGCATCAACAGTTTTGACCAATTCGGTGTAGAGCTGGGTAAGAAAATGGCCAAGGACGTCCAGAACGATCCTGATGCCATGGCCCGAATGTCCGCTTCAACCCGTGGATTATCGGCTTTCTTGGCCTAGGCATGTCACAAGCGGGTTTGATCCAAAGGGGGAAGAGGGTTAAGGCTTAGGAAAGTCAAACGAAGGAAGTTTTGGAACATGTCCGTTCTCTCCAGCCCCCTCTTCAAACAGCAGTGCTACATCAACGGTCAGTGGATGGATGCCAAGTCCGGCGAAACCATCGACGTGACCAACCCGGCCACCGGCGAGCGCCTTGGAACCATCCCAAAAATGGGCGCCGCAGAAACCGCTGACGCCATCGAAGCCGCGCGCATTGCACAAAAGGCTTGGGCCGCCATGACCGCGAAAGAGCGCCACGGCATCCTCATCAAATGGTTCAACCTGATGATGGACAACCAAGACGCTTTGGGTGAGCTGCTGACACTGGAACAGGGTAAGCCGCTGGCCGAAGCCAAGGGCGAAATCGCCTATGGCGCAAGCTTCATCGAGTGGTTTGCTGAAGAAGGCAAACGCACCTATGGCGAGATCATTCCCGGCCACCAGCGTGACAAACGCATTCAGGTCATTCGCCAGCCAATCGGCGTCACTGCTGCCATCACCCCGTGGAACTTCCCCAACGCCATGATCACCCGCAAAGCCGGCGCAGCGCTGGCGGCAGGTTGTTCAATGGTCGTTAAGCCCGCCACGGCAACGCCATACTCAGCCTTGGCGCTGTGCGTGCTGGCGGAGCAGGCTGGCATCCCCGCGGGCGTGCTGTCGGTCTTGACCGGCTCCTCCGCTGCGATCGGCGCAGAAATCACCTCCAACCCCACCGTGCGCAAGCTTTCCTTCACCGGCTCCACCGAAGTCGGCGCGAAGCTGATGGAGCAATGCGCACCACAGATCAAAAAGACCTCGATGGAGCTAGGCGGAAACGCGCCATTCATCGTGTTTGACGATGCGGATATCGATGCGGCTGTTGAGGGTGCGATCATCTGTAAGTTCCGCAATAACGGCCAGACCTGTGTTTGTGCCAACCGGATCTACGTTCAGTCCGGCGTCTATGATGCGTTTGCGGAAAAGTTTGCCGCGCGGATCAAGTCAATGAAAGTCGGCAACGGCATGGAAGACGGCGTTGCCTTTGGCCCGCTGATTGAACCACAGGCTGTCGATAAGGTTAAAGAGCACGTCGCAGATGCGGTTTCCAAAGGCGCAGAGGTCATCCTCGGCGGTAAGGAGCACGAGCTGGGCGGTTTGTTCTTTGAGCCAACCATCATGACCAACGTCGACCGCTCCATGGCTGTCACGCAAGAGGAGACCTTTGGCCCCCTCGCCCCGCTGTACCGGTTTGAGTCCGATGATGAAGTCATCGAGCAAGCGAACGACACCCGCTTCGGCCTCGCGTCCTACTTCTACTCCCAAAACCTGTCGCGGGTTTACAAAGTGGCTGAGGCGCTGGAATACGGCATCGTGGGCATCAACACCGGCATCATCTCCACCGAAGTTGCCCCGTTTGGCGGGATCAAGGAATCCGGCTTGGGCCGCGAGGGCTCCAGCCACGGCATCGATGACTACTTGGAAATCAAGTACATGTGTCTGAGCGTCTAGGGACGCTCAGTCCGTTTGGTCAGGTCAGTTTTGACAGACTGTCGGCGTTAAAGGCGCGGTACCCTTCGCTGGTTTTGCGAAGGTGCTGCGCCGTTAATCCATGCAATGCCGGAAGCCGATGAAACGGCACCGTTGGAAAAGCATGATGTTCAGCGTGAAACGGCATATTCCACGCAAAGAACCGGATCAGCGGGCCGGTAAAGGTCGTACGGCTGTTCTCAAACATATTGGCGACAAAGGCACAGCGCCCATGCTCGGCCATGAGATACAACCTCAAGAACGGCTGCCCCAGCACCACCGGCACCACCCACACCCACAGCAGCAGCGCGCTTTGCGCCGCGATAGAGCCCATCAGCAGCACCGCGTAAATCAATACCAATATCCGCGCTTCCCGCCTTATCTTCGCTCGGCCAGAGCTTGGAATGAAGCTGTCCGTGTTACGATCCAGCGCATTACCAAAAACGACGCGGAACGAGGCCAGCCATAGCGGAATGCCGCTGACGTGGCGCACGTACTGCCAGCGCGTTTCGGGCGCGTCTCCGGTCAGTTCAGGGTCGCGGTCGGGGTCTTGGGTGTGGCGATGATGCTCAAAGTGGAAAAACCGGAACCACTCTGGCGGCAAAACCAACAGCACGCTGCACGCCCGCGCAATCCAGTCGTTAAGCCATTGGCTGGAAAAGGCCGTGCGGTGAATGGCTTCGTGGTTCAGTGTAAACAGCATCACCTGCGCCACCCCCAGCGGCAGCAGCGCCAGCCACCAGAACGGCACGCGCAGCACAACCAGCGCGCCCAGCACCGCAATCACGCCAACATGTCCAGCCAGATGCAACAGCCCAGCACGGTCTGACTTTGCGGTCAGGGCGCGGCG
This sequence comes from Alphaproteobacteria bacterium, assembly GCA_965661545.1. Lineage (GTDB taxonomy): Bacteria > Pseudomonadota > Alphaproteobacteria > UBA7985 > UBA7985 > UBA7985. The sequence goes on from CBFIEF010000007.1 coordinate 70,175, forward strand.
TTGTTCTGCGGTCAATCCAGCAACAAATTCGCGGTGGTCCATGGACGGTCTCGAGTGGTGATTGCGGAGGCTTAAGTTAGCCTTTGCGCGAGCCTCAATAAAGCGCCCATTTTGTCTCAGAGCCGGGGTGGTTCGTGCAGCTCATGCCCTTCTGAAGCGGGGTCAGGCTCCGGGACATCGCGCATCGTCATACGGATGGCGACGAACACCGCATAGACCAGCCCCAACCCGCCAGCGGTGTACATATAGGCGGTCGGACCAATGAACTTCGTCAGAACGGAGGTCAGCAGCGGGATGACCGTCGCGCCAATGGACCAAACCATGGTGAGCGTCCCCGCCAGCATCACGTATTCGTCGGAACGGGCGTGATCGTTCGCTTGGGCGGTTGAGATGGAAAAGATTGTCTCGGTTGCGCCAGCCCACAGCGCAAAGGCGGTGACCAGCAGGAAGAAATTCAGTCCCGTGACCTGACTGGTCAGTCCTGCAAACGCTGCGATCATCAACGCGCAGACGACCAGCACCCAGCGCCGATCCCAGCGGTCCGAAGCAAAGCCAGCCGGGATCTGCACCCCAATAATTCCGATCTGCATCAGCAGCAGCATGAAACCGATTTGCCCGGGCTGAAAGCCAACCGCCTGTCCGTAAATCGGCGCAAAGCCCTGTACCAGCAGCGTCAACCCACCGACAAAAAACATGCCCATAAAGCCCACTGGCGAGATTTTCCACGTGCGCCCCAGCCGGATGGCGGAATCTCGGGCCACGTTGACTTTGGGCAAGCCGGGCAGAATCAGTGGGATAATCGCCAGCGTGGTCAGAACGATGGAAATGCGCGGCGACACGTTCGTTGTTACGTCAACAAAGCTGACACCATAGCCCCCGACACCCATGCCGACGATAAAGCAGGAATAGAACACCGCCTGCACCCGTCCGCGTGCCTGGTTGGTGACCGAGCCGTTTATCCAGCTGTAGCTGACGATAAACAGCTGCGTGACGGCAATCCCGTAAATCAGACGCGACAGCCCCCAGAATGCAGGATCAGTGGTCAGTGCCAGAATGGCGTGGGCGGCCAGCAGCATGGCAATGCCAAGCAGATAAGCCCGTGCCGTCCCAAAGCGCTTCATCAAGGGGCCAGTGACAAAGCAACCCACAAAGCCGCCCACGGCCAGCACGACAATCAAAGCGCCTGCGACAAACGGCTCGTAGCCCAAACCGGCCATACGAATGGGGATAAAGGCGAACAGCAGGCCGTTCCCCAAACCCACCAGGATCATTGAGACAATCAAGCTCACCACCACGCGCACACGCCGATCTGCAGCAACGGGCGTGTCCTCGGGCTGGCTAGTTGTGGCGTCTAGGCGGTCGGCTTCGGTCATGGTTGGGGTCCCTGCACAACGGGGCTTCATGTTCCTGCTTGCCGGATGGTCGAAACCAGTTCTTGTGTTTTCGCGGCACGCGCGCCGATTATGAACCAATCCCATCCACTGAAACCGATGAATGACCATGGCCAGCAACCGATCTAACCAACGCCCCCCCAATCTCGTCCGCCGGACACCCATGCCCTCTTCGGCTTCTGTGGCCGTTGGAACACCGCTTCAGCCTGCCGTCGTGTATTCGTCGCCGGACGCCGATGCCTTGGATGACCAGTACGAAGGGCGCGCTTCGGGCTACACCTACGCCCGCGAAGGACACCCCAATGCGGACGTTGTGGCGGCCAAGATTGATGCGCTGGAAGCTTCGCCCACACAGGGGATCATGCTGGGGTCCGGGATGGGTGCGATTTCAGCTGTGTTTTTGGGGTTGCTCAAATCAGGCGATCATATCGTTGCGGGCGATCAACTCTATGGTCGCAGCTTGCGTTTGCTGACCCAAGATCTTCCCCGTTTTGGCATCGAGTGCACTTTTGTCGACGCTGGCGATGCCGCCAACGTAGCAGCGGCGATGCGGCCCGAAACCAAGCTGGTGATGGTCGAGGTCGTCTCAAACCCTACTTTGCGGATCGCCGACATCGATGGGATTGCAGCGGTAACAGCGCAGCACGATAACGCGTTGCTGATGTTGGATAACACCTTCACCACGCCTCGGGCCATTCGCGCCTATGACCATGGCGCGGACGTTGTGGTTCACTCCGTGACCAAGCTGCTTGCTGGACATTCGGACGTGACCTTAGGCTACGTGTCCGTTGCTGATCCGACCTTGCGCCAGCCGATTGTTGATGCCGCCGTCACGTGGGGATTAACGCCCTCCCCGTGGGATTGCTGGATGGCTGAACGCGGCATGCATTCCTTCGATTTACGCTTTGAACGGGCGCAGCAAACCGCTGGCCAGATCGCCGATCATTTGGCGGGCTTAGACGGCGTGGACGCGGTCATCTATCCGGGTCGCGCCGATCACCCAGACGCCGCAAAAGCGCAGGCTCTGCTGGGCCAAAATCCGGGCAATATGGTGAGTTTTCGGATCCGCGGCGGACGGGCACAGGCCAACGCCTTTATTCGTGCCGCCGGAGACATCCCTTTCGCCCCCACCTTGGGCGACATTGGCACAACTCTTTCGCACCCTGCGTCCAGCTCTCACCGTGGTCTAACGGAAGCCGCGCGCGCTGACTTGGGCATCAACGAAGGCTTCTTCCGCCTTTCCGTGGGGATCGAAGACCCCGACTTGTTGCTCAACGAATTGACCGCAGCCGTCGCGGCGGCACAGGCCTCAGTTTAGGCCTCGGTTTAGGCCTCGATTTAGGCCGCAGTGCCACCGATCCGCTGGCGGGTTTCCCATTCTGGGTCAAACCACGCCGGCGCATTGCTTGGCGGCAGCAAATCCTTGCCCGCAATGATGTCCGCAGCACGCTCGCCGACCACCATCGATGGGGCGTTGAGATTGCCGTTGGTGATAACCGGGAAGATCGAGCTGTCCGCCACCCGCAGGTTCTCAACACCTCGCACCCGACATTCACGGTCAAGCACGGCCATGGGGTCGTCGTCTCGGCCAATTTTACAGGTGCAAGACGGGTGATAAGCACTCTCGACATTCTCACGCACCCACTGGTCGATGGTCTCGTCGCTGTCGATGTGGAAACCGGGCTGGATCTCCTCGCCACGGAATTCAGCGAGCGCGTCTTGCTGCAGGATCTCGCGGGTTAGGCGAATGGCCTTGCGCCAGTCCTGCACGTCGCGCTCATCGCTGAGATAGTTGAACAGGATGCTTGGCGCGTCTTCTGCAACCGGCGATTTGATCGCCACGCGGCCTCGGCTGTGGGGCTTGTTGGGGCCAACGTGGACTTGGAAGCCATGGCCGTCAAAGGCCGCGCGTCCGTCGTACCGCATCGCCGCAGGCAGGAAGTGGTACTGAATATCCGGCCACTGCACGCCTTTGTCAGAGCGGATAAAGGCACAAGATTCGAAGTGGTTGGTTGCACCCAAACCCGTTTTGGTCAGCATCCAACGCGCGCCAATCCAAGCCTTACTGATGGGGTTCAAGCGACCGTTCAGCGTAATGGGCTTGGTGCAGCGATATTGGAAATAAACCTCCAGGTGATCTTGCAGGTTGGCGCCCACGCCAGGCAAATCGACGACCGGCATGACACCTGCGTCTTTGAGCACCTGTGCCGGACCAATGCCAGAGCGCTGGAGCAGCGTGGGAGAGCCGATGGAGCCGGCGGAAAGGATGACTTCGCGGGACGCCATGACATGCGCGGATTTGCCGTTCTTTGTAATTTCAACGCCCGTCGCCTTGGTCCCGTCAAGGATCACACGCTGCGCCATGACGCCGGTGATGATGGTCAGGTTCGATCGCTTCCGCGCCGGGGCAAGATAGGCGTTTGCCGTGGACTGCCGGACGCCGCCTGCAACGTTCATCTGCATGGGCGAAAAGCCCTCTTGCTGATGGCCGTTATAGTCTTCTGTAACCGGATAACCCGCTTGCTCACCGGCTTGGATAAAGGCGTCGTAGAGGGGGTTCATCTGACGGTCGTTGCCGTTACCAACACCAACCGCGCCCTCGCGCCCGCGATAGGCATCATCGCCCCACGCCGTTGTCTCCATCCGGCGATAGTACGGGAGTAGGCTGGCATAATTCCACCCCTCTGCCCCGGCTTCTTCCCACTGGTTCAGGTCGCCCGCACAGCCGCGAACAAAGGCCATACCGTTGATCGACGATGATCCACCCAGCACCTTGCCGCGAGGACAATCCATCGTGCGCCCATCAAGGCCGGGTTCGGGATCCGACCAGTAGCCCCAGTTGAATTGGTCTTTGGTCATCGGGATCGAAAGTGCTGTCGGCATTTGTACAAAGATCGACCGATCCGAACCACCAAACTCCAACAGCGCCACGCGGACCGAAGGATCCTCACTCAACCGCGATGCCATAATGGACCCGGCAGATCCACTGCCCACGATGACAAAATCAAACTCAGAAACGGTCACTGCACTACCCTTAATAATTTGTCGTGTTTGCTCGCTAGACCCTTTCTAACATGGCCGCGCCACGAAGCCACAGGCGACGCTTTAGCTTTCCCGCACTGCGCGGGTCTTTTGTATGATGGTGGCGATGATGACGGCAGAGGTTACCATGCCGATTAATGTTGCGCTCAGGGCGTTAATCTCCGGCGAAACGCCCAAGCGGACTGATGACAGCACCTTAATCGGCAAGGTTGTCGAGCCGGGGCCGTTGACAAACTGGCTCACCACCACGTCGTCCAACGACAACGCCAGCGACAGGAACCAAGCCGCCGCAACCGCTGGCGCGATGTTTGGCAAGGTTACCCGAACGAAGGCTTCAAACTGGCTACATCCCAAATCCCGAGCTGCTTCTTCGAGGCTCATATCAAAGTCGATCAACCGCGAAGAAATCACCACCGTTGCAAAGGCCATCGTGAAGGTGATGTGCGCGATGATCAGCGTCTCCATCCCTCGGGCGATATCGAAATTCACGAAGAACAGCAGCAGCGAGATGCCTGTGATCACCTCGGGCATCACCAGGGGGGTGTAGACCATGCCTGTGAACAGCGTACGCCCAAAGAACACCTTAGCCCGCACCAGCGTTACTGCTGCCATCATGCCCAGTACCGTTGCGACAGTCGAGCTGATCAGCGCCACGCGGATCGTCACCCACGCGGCATCCCGGAAGCCACGGTTGGCGAACATCTCGCCGTACCACTTGAAGGAAAAACCGGTCCAAACCGTCACCAGATCGTTCTCGTTGAACGAGTAGATCACCAGCAGCATGATAGGCAGGTACAGGAACGCAAAACCGAAGGTCAGCGCCACAGCGTTGAAAGGGGAAAAGCGGGACATGGTCAGCCCTCCTCCTGCCGGCGGCGTTGATCGCGTTCTTGCACGCGTTGGAAAATCACGATGGGTACGATCAGCACCAGGATCATACAAACTGCAACAGCCGCCGCGACTGGCCAGTCGTTGTTGTTGAACAGTTCTGTTGCGAGCTGTTTGCCGATCATCAGCGTACCGGATCCACCCAGTAAGTCAGGGATCACCCACTCGCCCATGGCCGGAATAAACACGAGGAAACAGCCCGCAATCACGCCGGGCAGCGACAGGGGCACGGTCACCCGCCAAAACGTGGTAAACCCACTCGCACCCAAATCCCGCGCCGCTTCGTTATAGCTTGGGTCGATCTTCTCAAGACTGGAATAAACCGGCAGGACCATGAACGGCAGATAGGTGTAGATGATGCCCAGATAGACGGCAAAAGGCGTGCTGAGTAGGGTCAGCGGCTCGGTAATCAGGCTCAATTCCATCAGCACGTTGTTGAGGAAGCCGTTCTTCTGCAGGATCGCTTTCCACGCGTAAATGCGGATCAGATAGGACGTCCAAAACGGCAGGATGACCGCCATTAGCAAGATCGGCTGCCAACTCCGAGGCGCGCGTGACATGGCATAGGCCAGCGGATAACCGATCACCAGCGCGAAGAAGGTCGCAACCGCTGCGATGCGCAGGGACGATATAAACGCCTTCCAATACAGATTATCGCTCAGCAGAATTTCGTAGCTGTAGAGCGTCATCATCTGCAGCTGCGCAAAGAAGTCCCCGACCCCTTCAACCTTACGAAAGTTCGGCACATAAGGCGGTTGCCCATACTGGAATTCCGCAAACGAAATCTGCAGCACGATAAAGAACGGCGTCAGGAAGAAAACCAGCAGCCAGAAAAATGGGATCAGAATGGGCAGACGACGGGTCAGGCCGCGAACCGTGTTGATCATGAGCCGAGCACCACACCAGACCGCGCGCGCCAACTGACCCACACCTCATCATCCCACGTGATCGTGGATGAAACCAAGCGCAGGCGGTTGGTGTCCAAGGCCTTGATCACCACACCGGGCGCAAGCTCGACGTGGTAGACCGACTGGCTGCCTGAGTACGCGATATCCACCACTTTCCCCGCAAAGACATTCGGCTCGCCGGTTGGCTTCTCCCGGCTGACCGTGACTTTTTCGGGACGAACGGAGAAGACCTTGGCCGCTTCGTTGATCGGGCTATCGTCCACCGAGCGCAAGTAGACCGGGCCCTCAGAGCCCTTCCATTTGGCCAGCGTGTAGTCCCCTTCTCGGCCCTGCACTTCGATATCAAACAGCGACGTGTCGCCGATGAAGTCCGCGACAAAGCCGGTGTGGGGGTATTCGTAAACTTCGCCGGGTGTGCCGATCTGCTGGAGCTGCCCAGCGCGCATGACGCCGATCCGGCTGGAAACCGTCATGGCTTCCTGTTGGTCATGGGTCACGATCAAGAAGGTCAGGCCGAGCTCCTCTTGGATGTTCATGAGCTCGAATTGCGTCTGCTCCCGCAGCTTTTTATCCAGCGCAGCGAGAGGTTCATCGAGCAGCAGGATTTTTGGCGACCGCGCCAGCGCACGCGCCAGTGCCACGCGCTGCTTCTGACCGCCAGAAAGCTGACTGGGCTTGCGCTTGGCAAAGGGCTCAAGCTGGACAAGCTTGAGCATTCGGTGGGTCCGGTCCTCAATCTCAGACTTCGCGGCGCCGCCTGCGCGATGCAGGCCAAAGGCGACGTTTTGCTCGACCGACATGTGCGGGAACAACGCGTAAGACTGGAACATCATGTTAATGGGGCGCTTGTCGGGGGCAACATCCACGATGTTTTTGCCATCCACAATGATTTCGCCGCTGGTGGGTGTTTCGAACCCAGCGAGCATGCGCATCAGCGTGGTCTTACCGCACCCGCTTGGGCCGAGGAGCGCAAAGAACTCGCGCTGATAGATATTGAGGCTGACGTTATCGACCGCGACAAAGGAACCAAAGCGCTTGGTGACATTACGAAATTGCACCAGCGGTTCTTTGTCCTGCTCAGCCCAGGGGGAAAAACCGGTGGTCGGCGCAGGGGATATCAATTTGTCTTCTTGGGTCACGGCACCCTCTCCGTCAAAAAAGAAACCCCTTCCCCGCGACCATCGCGGCGAAAGGGTTTCATAGCAGGTTTAGGCGTCAGACGGTTCTAGGAACCGGTAACAACGCGCGTCCAAGTGCGGGTCACAACACGTTGGATCCGTGGTGGGTACGGCGCGAGAACGTAGAGGGACTCTTGAGTCTCTTCTGGCGGGTAAATCGCCGGATCACCGATCACGTCTTCTTCCAGCAACGGCTGAGAGGTTAAGTTACCGTTGGCGTAGTAGACGTAGTTGGTTGCGTCCGCGATGTTCTGCGGGTCCATCATGAAGTTGATGAACGTGTGCGCTTCAGCAACGTTTTTCGCATCCGATGGAATGGCCATCTGGTCAAACCACATCAGCGCGCCTTCGTCTGGCACGATGTATTCGATGGTTACGCCGTTGTCGGCATCATCAGCTTCGTAAAGCGCGATGAAGACGTCACCGGACCAACCCAGCGCCAAGCAGATTTCACCGTTCGCCAGAGCGTCGATGTATTCGGAGCTATGGAACTTCGTCACGTGTGGACGGATGGATTCCAACAGCTCACCGCCTGCTGCGATGTCGTCAGGGTCTTGACTGGTTGGGTCCAGGCCGAGGTAGTTCATCGCCGCTGGAATAACTTCCGTTGGTGCGTCGAGAATGTGAACACCACAATCGGCGAGCTTGGAGATCTTATCGACGTCGAAAACCAAATCCCATGAGGAACCGTAGTCGTCGCCCAGACGCTCAGCGACCATATCAACGTTCACGCCAATACCCGTGGTGCCCCACATATAGTTGACGGAGAAGGCGTTACCCGGATCCGAAGAAGCCGTAGCTTTCTTGATGGTGTTCCAAAGGTGGACGTTGTTTGGCAGCTGGCTCTGATCGAGCTGCTGGAACACGCCTGCTTGGATCTGGCGCGCAAGGAAGGACGCGGAAGGCACCACAACATCGTAACCGGAGCCGCCGGCCAACAACTTCGCTTCCAAAACTTCGTTGGAATCAAAGAGGTCATAGGTGATCTTGATACCCGTCTCTTCGGTGAACTTTTCTAGCAAGCTCTCATCGATGTAGTCGGACCAGTTGTAAACGCGGACTTCCTGAGCGTGCGCGGTGCTTACAGCAACGGTCGCAAGCGCGGAAACCGCGACGAGTGCAAACTTTTTCATGAGGCATTCCTCCCGGATGTTTATCAGGCGGGTCCATGCAGACGCAGGGCACCGGCTCTATTTATTAAAGGATTACGCTGCCACGCGGATAGCCAATAAACAACTCAAACACGCGTCATCGCTCCAAAAATAGCCATAGAACGGGATGTTTGCCTGCAAAAACATCCTCGAACGACATATGTTATGAGCCTCATGATTTGCCCCAGGGATGGACTGCGCTGTCACTGCGCCATTCACTGCCAACCGGCCCCCGCCAATTTCCCGGCACGGGCGCGGCTCGAATTGCAAGGCCCTGACAGCCTCCAAAGTCGCAAACAAGGTCCGCTAACCAACTTCCCAACCCCCACACACAGGCGACTCAACCAGAATACTGTCCGCAGGATTCCGGAAAAAACTCTCGGCCTCTCCGCTGGACTCTAAGGGGCAATCATGTAGTTGTAGCCGCGAGTACGGCCTACTAGGCCCTTGGCGACTGCCGTTCACTGCTCTTTGTAGCTGAAACTAATTGAGAGAAGCCTCGCGATGTTTTTGGGCATGAGTCCTGTTGTTTGGTTGTTGCTTGGGATCGTTGCCCTGATTGTTGTGGCTGTATTAATCGCGCAGCGCGTGAGCCAATACGGCGGTGCGCGGATCTTGTTTCTCGCCCCAGCAGCCTTTGTTTTCTCGATCTTTGTTGTTTACCCAATTGTCGGATCGATCTGGCTGAGCTTACATGACGTCCAAGCGGACCGTTTGATTTGTTCTGACGGTCGCTCCATCAAAGAAGCGCAGGGCGACTCAACCTGTCGGCGCGTTCCAAAGATGGAATTTATCGGCCTCGATAATTACGAAAAATTCTTCGACAAGTTCCCACGTGATTGGCGACGGACGACCAAAGAAGTCCGCGAGCTGTTTGACGGCGACCCTGACACCAAGGCCAAAATGCCCCGGGCGAGTAACGAGTTCAAAGCCCTTGTGAACAACGTGATTTGGCTTGTGTTGTTTCAGGTTGCGATCCCGATCGGCCTCGCACTGGCGGTCTTGCTAAACCAAAGCGCCTTGTTCGCTCGAATACTGAAACCGATGTACTTCTTCCCGTTCGTGATATCGCCAGCGGTAATCGCGTTCCTGTTCCAGTTTGTCTACAACCCCTTCGAAGGCGGTCCGCTCGTTGGCCTCTACAGCCTGATGGGATTAAAGGACAAATACGGGATCCTTGGGACGGACGGCATCTCGACCTTTGGCGTGATCTTCGCTGCTTGGTATCCACAGATTGCCTACTGCATCATCATCTACTTGGCGGGCCTGACAGCGATTAACTCCGAGCTGATCGAAGCGGGGAAACTGGACGGCGCCACGGGCTTTAGCCTGTTCCGCAAGATCATTATGCCCCAGCTTTGGCCCGCCACATTCATCTGTGTGGTGGTTACGACTATCGGGGCCCTGCGCAGCTTCGACCTCGTACAGGTCATGACCGGCGGACAAAGATGGTCTGAAGTTCTGGCCCGCTACATGTACGAAAAAGGCTTTGGAGAGAGCGGCGGCGACTACGGATTTGGCGCAACCGTGAGCGTTATTCTATTCGCCATCATGCTCGTGTTCATCGTGTTCTTTGTGTCGAACATGGTTCGGCAGAACGAAGATTAAAGGGATTTAAGCGCCATGTATCCGTCCCCGATAAACACCTGGAAACCGCTCAACCGCGCCTTCTATTGGAGCGTACTGATCGCCTTTACCATGGTCTGGCTTCTGCCCATTGCCCTGCTGCTGAATACAGCGCTGAAGAGCAATGATCAGATCAACACCGAAGCCGGCGCACGCTTTACCATGCCAGCGCCACTCTCAATCGAGGGCTTTTGGACCCTGATTGCCAGTTCTGCCTTTTGGCAATCGATTGCGCTGAGTTTCATGATCGTTATTCCGGTTGTGATCATCTCAATCTCGCTGGCGTCACTGGCCGGTTACGCCTTAGCCAAGCACAAATTCCTGGGCCGAACATGGATCTTTGCGATCTTTGTGGCCGGCAACTTCGTACCATTTCAGGTTCTGACCCTGCCCGTGATGCGTCTGCTGCAAGACATCGTTATTCCCATGCCTGTTTTCGACTTCACATGGCTGAGCGATTCCGCACGGTTCATCATCGGAGACTTCGCAACCACCTACCTTTCCAACCTGTTTGGTGCGTTCGAGTTAAAGGGCGGATCGCCCTACAACACGGCGTGGGGGCTTGTGCTGTTTCACGGGGCGTTTCAGACCGGTTTCTGCGTCTTCTTCATGCGGAACTTTATCGCGGCGCTCCCGAATGAGCTGATTGAAGCCGCGCGCATCGAAGGCGCCAATGAGTTCCAGATTTTCCGGAAAATCATCGTTCCGCTCATTAAGCCCGCATTGGCTGCGCTTGGTTTGCTGATTTTCACCTTCGTCTGGAACGACTTCTATTGGTCCTTGGTCCTGACCCAAGGCGAGTTCAAGCTGGCACCAACCACGCTGGTGAACCTCGCACGGGGTGAGTGGCTGAACCGTTGGAACGTGATGGCCGGGGGGTCTATCATCGTTGCCCTGCCGCCGCTGGTTTTCTTCTTCTTCCTGCAACGCCAATTTGTTGCTGGCCTAACGCTTGGCGCGAACAAGGGCTAATTCGCCCTTTTTCAGCCAACAGCAAACCGCTAGGCTGCTCACCACGGCGCATGCAAGCCCATGCCCGTGAGTGCGCTGCGCCAGCGCCCCCTTTTACCGCCCTCTGAGCTCCCCTTTATGCCGGCGCATCGTACCGATGTCGCCTGCCCGCCCGTGTCCTCACAGGTTTGCGGCTCCTCTATCCTCTCTTGCTAGCACAGCGGTCCAAGGCAGGTTGAGTAGCGCCTCAAAGGGGTGAGGAAGAGAACGCGGCTGGGGTGGCTGCACCCTACAAAGTCCTCCCCCCTCATAGACTTGGAGGGGCAGATCGTCAGAGGTGCCAGAGTGGCATTTCAATCGGCTCTGGCACGGTATGATCGGCCATAAAAAAAGCCCTGACACCTTGCGGCATCAGGGCTCTTCATCAGCACCAGTAAAGGCGCTGAGACTTAACCTTCAGGGGCTTAGAGAGCGCCGAAGACTTCTTCACGAAGCTCTTCGAGTTCTTCCTGAATTTCTTCCTGAGCGGATGGGTCGAGCATGAACTCAACCAACAGAGCCATAGCTGGCTGTGCGTGCGCAGGATCGTTGTCACGGTCAAAGAACTGAGCGGTCTGAGAGGAAGCCAGCATCGCTGCACCGGAGCGCAGGAAGCGGTCGTCAGACATCGTAGCATCGGCGCGTGGGGACAACTGCTGAAGCGTTGCGTTCACGGCGTCGAGGTTGTCTTTGCCAGAAGCCCAAGTCAGGAACGTCTTAGCATCGTCAACGTTCTGAGCATTCGAAGGAATGAACATCAGGTCAGTTGGAGCATCTTCACCAAGAGCGAAGTCCTTACCAGCGATTGCTGGGAACTGGTAAAAGTCCAGAGCGTCTTTGGTCTCAACTGGCACGTTTGGAACCATGAAGTTACCAATGAGGTAGGAACCAGCATCGCCATTGATCAGCGGTGCCTGGCCTTCCTGCCAAGACAGGTTCTGGTGACCTTCGTTGAAACAACCAGCGTTAACTGCAGCGCCGAAGTTGTTGAAAGTCTCCGTCACACCAGCGTCGGTGTAAGGGATTTTGCCCAGCATCAGGTCAACGTGGTACTGCAGGCCGTTTGTCCGCATGTTCACGTAATCGAACCAACCGCCAGCGGTCCACTTGAAGCGTGTACCAATGGTGAAGAGGCTCTTGCCATCAGCAGCCATATTTTCACAGGCAGCGAGAAGTTCACCGTAGGTGGATGGAACTGCAACGCCAGCCGCTTCGTATACGTCCGGACGGTAGTAAACGCCCCACTGGTAGAAGCTCAGTGGCAGGCCGTACTGTGCACCATCAAACGTGATGGAAGGCTTCGTGGAAGCCATTACGTCGTGCAGATCGCCAGCATCCCAAACGTCAGAGATGTCAACAAACAGGCCGTTCTCTACGAAACCAGCCATACGGTTACCAGCGAACCAGAACGCAACGTCAGGACCGGTATCCGCGGACAATGCCGGACGGATCCAGGAATCCTGGTAATCCTGGTGGTTGATCGTGTTCAGCTCGATGGAAATGTCTGGGTATGCCGCTTCGAAAGCTGCAACCATTGTTTCGGTCGCAGCAAGTGGTGCGCCATCGGAATTGTTTGATGCGATAACCAGCGTGCGCTGTGCGTGCGCGGTCGCGCCGAATGCCAGCATAGCAGCACTCGCAAGAATCAGCTTTTTCATAGTTTCCTCCCAAAAATACACAGCACAAAGGCTGCGTACGAAAAATGCTGTGAACTCTAAGGTCTTTTGAACAAAGACCGAATGAAGAGAGTTTCCTCTTGGCTGTTCAGGCAAACGCCTCCCACCAGCCAAAACTCCTCCCTCTGTGCAACACTATACGCACACCTGCGAATATCTGCACTCCGGAAAAAAACTATTTGTTTCCGGGTAAATCACGATTCTGAGCCCCGAAAGCCGGAAGGAATGACTTTTTACAGACGAGGGTGCCGTATCGGCTGTAACCGTAGGCTTCCCTCGCCCTGAAAGAATGATCGCGACAAAGGCTTCAATTGGCCTTTATCTCCCCCTGTTACAGCCCTTAGGCCGTTGGTAGGAAACCACCCGATTGAAGCTTCCAAAGCCGCGCGTACACGCCGTCTTTGTCCAACAATTCCTGATGTGTCCCCATCTCGACAATCTTGCCGTCTTCCATGACCACCAACCGATCCAGTCGAGCGATGGTGGAGAGGCGATGCGCGATTGCGATGACTGTTTTTCCAGACATCAGACCCAAGAGTTGTTCTTGAATGGCGTGCTCAACTTCGGAATCCAGCGCGGAAGTGGCTTCGTCCAAAATCAGAATGGGCGCGTTTTTGAGGATGACGCGTGCAAGAGCAATACGTTGCCGCTGACCACCGGAGAGCTTGACCCCCCGTTCGCCCACATGCGCCTCCATCGCCTTGCGACCTTTGTTGTCTTCAAGATCGACGATGAAGTCCCACGCCTGAGCCTGCTTGGCGGCCTCGATCAACTCTTCGTCTGTTGCATCCGGCTTGCCGTAGCGGATGTTATCGCGAATGGAGCGGTGCAACAGGCTCGTATCCTGAGTCACCATGGCAATCGCGTCGCGCAGGCTGTCTTGCTGCACTTGGCTGATGTCTTGCCCATCAATGCGGATGCTGCCGCCGTCCAGGTCGTAGAAGCGCAGCAGCAGGTTAACGAGGGTGGACTTACCTGCGCCGGAGTGCCCAATCAAACCAATCTTTTCGCCCGGCTTTATATCCAGCGCCAAGCCTTCAACGACGCTGCGTTCTTTGCCGTAAGTGAATAGGATGTCGTCATAAGAAATCGCACCTGAATGCACGTCTAGCGGCTGTGCACCGGGCACATCCACGATGGAATGCGGAACCGCAATCGACTGGCGTCCCTCAGACACCGAACCAGCGCTTTCAAAGATATGGCCCAGCAGCCAAAGCATGATGCCAGAGAACCACGTGAGGGTCGAAACCAGCGGCAAGGCCGTTGCGATCGTCCCCGCCGACGCACTGCCGCCCATCCAGAACCAGAGACTCAGCGCCGCCGTCATCACCACCAGTATCGCGTTGATAACAATCAACAAAGCCGACATCGTCACCGACCGGCGCATTACTTGGATCCAGCCGAAATTGAAGTCATCGATAGACTCAGCCACGTTGGCGTCTTCCAGCCCCTTGTTGGCGAACAGCTTGACCGTTTGGATGTTGGTGTAACTGTCGACAATCCGGCCCGTCACTTCCGAGCGCAGCTCAGAGTGTGCCTCTGACGCCCGCTGGATCCGCGGCATGAAAAAGACGATTAAGGCGATGTAGGCGGCTGTCCAAACCAGCAGCGGCAGGGCCAGCCAAAGCGAGGTGAACGTAAGAATTACGATCGAACCCAGCAGGTAAATAAAACCGTATAGAATACCGTCGAGCGAGGTTAGAATAACCTCCCGCAGGGAAATCCCAGTTTGCATTACACGGTTAGCGATACGACCGGCAAAGTCATTGGAAAAGAACGAAATATCCTGTCCCAAGATATGCCGGTGCGACTGCCACCGGATAAAGTTACCAAAGCCCCCCATCAGTCCAAGCTCAACCACTGCGGTCTTGCCGATGATAGCCAGTGGGCGGAAGAACAGGAAGAATCCGAGCATCATTAGCAGGACGGGCAATCGCTCTTGGATCAGCGCCAGACGCTCGGCCGATGTCTCGATACCAGGCGTGGCAAAGATATCCACGAAGTAGCCCAGAGCGAGCGGAATCATCAGGTCCGCCGCGACCTCCAAGACCTTGAAGAACAACGCAAGACCGAGAGCGCCCTTGATCTGCTTGGCAAAGTGCCAGAAGAACGCCAGCAAATCCTGGGGCGGAGCGCCATCTTTGGGCGATGGCAGCAAAGGCATCGCCAGGCGCTCGATAAAAGTCATTGGATGCCGAGACGCCCCTTCAACCAACCGTTTGCGGGTGGCTTCGTCGATTGGCTGCTTATGGGCCGGAATAAAGTCGGTCATAGGATCCTAGGCTAATTTTTCGAGGGATAAGGTACGCTGATCAAAGAGCATTAAGTTTTAGGGTGTTACAGAAGCTACCGAAAATCAAACGGACATTTCGTTAGCGACGGCCTAGCAAATGAAAAAGGGACGACCGAAGCCGCCCCTTTTCGCACCAACTGGTCGAATGACCAGAGATTACAAGTTTACCCGGCAAGTATTTCGCCTGAAAAACCATGGTTCGTGTCTCGCTCAGGCACAATCCGCACCAACGGCTTTGGCGCACTCAATGGCGTGATCGAGCCAACCGTTGCAGCGTTTTTGACGTCTGTTGGTGGCAATTACGCCGGATCCATCGGTACAAACCAGGGTCTATGGCAGGCGATTGCCACAGCCGACCAAGACAATCGCCAGTATGCAGGCGTCGTTTGGCGCCGACCTATTCGCACGGTTACCCTTGCCTACGGCGTCGAAGTCACAAGCGACGGCAGCTTTGATCTCGCAGGAACATCGCTGACAGGTGGCCTCGCGACTGGTGAGGGACAGTGGTATGGGGGACGGGCTGGCGCGATGATGGAATACGGACGCCTGACCTTTGGCTCGAGTGCCGGTCTTGAAGCGTTTTACGACGGTACAAAACGCATCGAAACGCAGTCGATCTATGACGTTGGTGTATCGAACAAAACAGGCCGCTACACCTATGGCGTCGCAGGACAGCACCGCCGGTCCCACGAAGAAAACATCACCACGTCCTCTGTCACCACCGATATGGTGATTGGCATCTAGATTTAGAGGTTGGTTACCAATATTCGCGGGTGGATGCCGAAGCGGTCAAGGAGCCCGTTCACACGCATGAAGGCAAGGCCGACATCAGGCTGTCTTTCTAACGCGATTAAATATGGCAAAGCCCGGCTCCTCAGCCGGGCTTTTTCGTATGGGCAACTTAATCAATCTGGTACGGCTTTGGCCCGCCCGTCGCCCAATCCAAGAGTTGCACCGTGTGCACCAGCGGCACACCCACCCCCTTCTCCAGCTGCTTCATGCAACCAATGTTACCTGTCGCGACAAGCTGAGGCTGAGTCTTGCCGATGTTACGCAGTTTCCGGTCTTTGAGTTGCCCCGAAATTTCAGGCTGCAACAGGTTGTACGTCCCGGCCGACCCACAGCACATATGCCCTTCCGCCGGCTCTCGCACCTTCGCACCCAGCGCCGTGAGCAGCGTTTTGGGTTTTGTGATGATCTTTTGCCCATGCTGCATGGAACAAGCGCTGTGGTAGGTGATTTTGACCTCAGCCAACGCTTCCTTGCCCGCATCCAGGTCTTCAACGGTGACAAATTCGGTGATATCCCGCGCCAAGGCCGCAACCTTGTTCGCGCGTTTAGCGGCCTCCGGATGATCCTGAAACATCGCGCCGTAGTCTTTAACCGTCGTGCCGCAGCCCGAAGCCGTGATGACCAGCGCGTCGAGGCCGTCGCGGGCATCCGCCGCCAGTACAGCATCAATCATCCTCGTCGCGGTCGCATCGGCCTGTGCGGACTTGCCCATATGATGGGTCAGTGCACCGCAGCAGGGCGCAGAGACGACCTCCACGTCATAGCCCAAGCGTGTCAGCAGCCGGATGGTCGCTGCATTAATTTCAGGCTCCAGCACTTGCTGCGCGCAACCGGGAAAAAGCGCCACGCGCCCGCGCCGCTGGTCCGTTTCTGCACGATGCACGCTTGGTTGGTCTGTCTGAGCTGGCGCAGGCAAATGATCGGGTGTCAGCGCGAATGCGGCCTTGAGCGGCCCCGGCATCAGCGGTCGAAAAACACCGCCCAGCGGGGCTAAGCGCAGCAACCAGCGGAACAACGCCGGACGCGGCAGAACCTGCGCCAGGAACCAGCGATAAGCGCGCTCGAACACCGGACGCTGATAGTCCCGCTCGATGACCTTTCGCCCGTGGTCGATCAGGTGCATGTAGTCCACACCAGACGGACACGTGGTCGTACAGGCCAAACAGCTCAAGCAGCGGTCCAGATGACTAACCACGTCTTTTGTCGGCTTACGGCCATTTTCGAGCATGTCCTTGAGCAGATAAATCCGCCCCCGCGGGCTGTCCAACTCGTCGCCCAGCAGCTGATAGGTCGGGCAGGTTCCTGTGCACAAACCGCAGTGAACACAGTTACGGAAAATCGCCTCCGAGCGCCCCGTTTCAGCGTCCTTGACCATCCCATCTTTGAAAAATGTCTGCATGGATCAAAGCCCCTCGTACAGGCGTCCAGGGTTAAAGCGTCGGTGGGGGTCAAAGGCGTTCTTCAGCAGCCGATGCAGGGTGATGTTGCCTGCGTCCAAGGGTTGAAAGCAGCTGTCCGCCACGCGATGATTGTCCGGGCTTTGGACCAGCAAAGCGTGCCCCCCCGCCCCTGCAGCCCGTGCGTGAACATCCTGACACGCGTCAGCGCCGAGCCATAGAAGTGCACCGTCCCATTGCCGGGCAACCGGGCCTTTCCACGCTTGGGTCAGGGTGTCACCCTGATCCCGCGGAATGCTCACTCGCCAGACGAAATTTTGCGCCCAAACGTCTTGCAAACTGTCAGCCTGCTGATCGATAGCGCGGGCTTTAGGCAGGACTTTGATGGTGAGCTCGGTGAAGATCGCCAGCGTCCCCCATGAACCACTCAAGCCACGGGGAATATCGTAGCCCGACACGTTCTTGACCACGCGCCCTCCGGCTTTGAGCAGCTCGCCCTTGCCATTGATGTATTGAGCACCGAGCAGGTTATCGCGAGGTGCGCCCATGCTCTCTCGCTCTGCCCCGCCGAGGTTCGTGGCGATGACCCCACCCAGCGTTGGATCACCGCCAAAACGCGGCGGGTCGAAGGGCAATATCAGACCATACTCGTCCAGCGCGGCCTCCAACACCGAAAGCCGCGTCCCTGCCATGGCTCCCAAAACGAACTCCTTGGGCTCGAAATACGTGATGCCGGCAAGGCCCGTGGTGCTCAGACGCGGGGCATCGACCGGAAAGCCGATCCCGGCTTTGGAGCCTGCGCCCTCAATAGCGATTGAGTGGTCGAGTTCTGCCACAAAATCCGCCATGGCCTCGGGCGCATCAAAGGTCAGCGCATCAGTCTCTGTCATCACGCAGCAACCGCCTGTGGTGAGACTTGCCCCGCGGGGATGCCTTCTTCTTCCAGCGGGAAGACCTTACCGCCATTGAGGAGCCATTGGGGGTCAAACTGGCGCTTCACTTCTTTCATCTGGTCCAGCTCGGCGGGGCTGAACATCAGCGGCATGTGATCCCGCTTTTCGATGCCCACGCCATGCTCACCGGTGATACAGCCGCCCGCGTCAACACAGACCTTAAGGATCTCCGCGCCGCACGCCTCGACCTCATCCAACACACCGGGCTGGTGACTATCGTACATGATCAGCGGGTGCATATTGCCGTCACCGGCGTGAAAGATGTTTGCGATCTCGAAGCCGTAGCGCGCACCGATGGCGTATACTTGCTCCAGCACTTCGGGCAGTTTGGTGACGGGAATGGTGCCGTCCATGCACAGATAATCGGGCGAAATCTGTCCCACAGCACCAAAGGCACTCTTGCGGCCTTTCCAGATGTTTTCAGCCGACGCGAAATCTTCAGCGACGCGGATGGAAACAGCGCCATGATCGCGCGCCATGCCTTCAACAAACTCAAGTTCTTCGCGGATTTCGTCTTCGTTGCCCTCGACTTCGATGATCAGCAGCGCCTGCGCTTCGACGGGATAGCCAGCGCCGGTAAATTTTTCACAGGCCAGAATGGCGGGGCGGTCCATGAACTCAATGGCAACCGGGGTTCGGCCCGTGGCCATAATCGCCGCCACACAAGCGCCGGCGTCCAGCGCTGAATCGAAACCCGCCAACAAGGGCCGCGCGTCTTCTGGCTTTTCCATCAATCGCACCGTGACCTCCGTCACCACACCCAACTGCCCTTCGGCCCCAACAATCATCCCAAGCAAATCATAGTTGGGCAGGTCAAAGGCCTCACCGCCGATGTTGACGATCTCGCCCTCCATCGTCACGAATTTCACACCGAGAATATGGTTGGTCGTCACCCCGTACTTCAAACAGTGCGCCCCGCCAGAATTCATCGCGACATTACCGCCGATGGTACAGGCAATCTGGCTGCTGGGGTCCGGCGCATAGAACAGGCCGAGATCATCTACAGCCACCGAAATATTCTTGTTCGTCACACCGGCCTGAACCAAGGCTGTCTTGTTCTCGGTATTCACATCCAAGATCTCATTCATCTTGGATAAACCCAGCACAACTGTGTCCATTTGCGGCAAAGCACCGCCGGCCAAAGACGTCCCCGCGCCCCGCGCCATTACCGGAACACCGTTATCGTTGCAGTATTTTAGAACCGCTGCGACCTGTTCCGTAGTCTCCGCCAAAGCAACCAGCATTGGCACCGTGCGGTAGCAGGCGAGGCCGTCTGTCTCATAGCCCTTGAGCTCGTTTGACGAGGTGATGAGCAGCTCTTCATCCCCCAGCAACACACGCAAATCACGCGCAATGGTTTCACGGCGCGCCAGAACGTCGGCGGAGGGGCTTGGCATATTTAGCATAGAAACAGACCAATTCAGAGTTATTCAGTGTTTATCCGCTGAAAACTAATCATAAAATTGGTCTGCTAACAAGACCACTTTGACTTTAGCTCAGCTTGAAACCGTAGTTTTCGGCTCTTAATCGTGCTGTTTCAAAGCGTTGGCGGAGGCGCATGGCATCACTGAAAAAGTCGATGATGAAGTTAAGGTGATCGCTCATCGCCTTCTCTGCCGCGCTGACATCCCCGGCGGCGATAGCGTCACAAATGGTGCGGTGCTGTTCCAACAGGCGATCTTTGCCACCCGCTTCGAGGTAAACCACGTATCGATTGTAGAACACGCCCTGCCGGATCAGCTCAAAGATTGAGCGCAGGGAGAAGATCATCATCGGGTTGTGCGTGGCTTCGGCGATGGAGTGGTGGAAATCGGCATCCAACTCGGCATCGACGTTTGGATCGTCCTGATCGTGGCTTGCGACCATAGCGTCGAACTTGGATCGAATGATCTGCCGATCGTATTCCGTGGCGCGCTCGGCGGCTAAGCCTGCGGCTTTGGATTCCAGCAGCACGCGAAATTCCATGTAGTCGATGTAAGCCTCTTCGTGCCGAGCGAACAGCCCGATGAGCGGCTTGGAAACGGCGGATCCAACGATGTCCGCAACATAGGTTCCCCCGCCCTGCTTCGCCTCGATCAAACCGTGCATTTCCAGCGTCTTGAAGGCCTCGCGCAGGGTCTGGCGGGACACTTCCAACTGCTCGGACAGCTCCCGCTCACTGGGCAATTTCTCCCCATCGCGCAACGTACCGTGCAGGATCATTTGCTCAAACTGGTCAACAACAGCCTGCGCCACGCGCGTATGCTCGATCTTGCGAAATTTCTTTCCAGTCACGCTCTAACCTTTATCGCCCCACATCAGATCACCCTGCCGCTGCTGATGGCGCAGGAGCAGGCGTTGGAATGCCGCCAAAGCGCACGATAACGCCGAATATGATTAGCGGCACCAGAACGATCAGCGCGAAAACTTGCAGACCAACCCAGCCAAACAGCACCAAACACGCCCCGGACGTCAGCGCCGCAACCGCAGAAAAGCTGGAAACGATCATGTCGTTCACGCCTTGCGCCCGCAACTTATCCCCTGAGCTCGCCAAGGACGCCACCATAATGGCCCCGCCAACGTACAGAAAATTCCACCCAAAGCCGAGCAGCGTCAGCGCAATCAAAAACGCCCAGAGTGCGGGCGCCAACATCGCCACCACTGCGGCACCAACCATAAAGGCCATGCCGATCGCGATGAACCGATCACGACGCAGAATGCGCACCAGTGGGCCGCTGAACAGTGACGGCGCGAACATGGCCAAAACGTGCGCTTGGATCATGTAGGTATTGATCTCGAAAGCATAACCCGCCGCCCGCATCTCTAGGGAGGAGGCAACCATCAGCAGGGTCATAACCCCATACCCAACGGCACCACCAAAGACGGCAAACCAATACAGCGGGTTGGACAGAACCTCGGTTTTGACCCGGCGCCCCTCGGCACGTGCCTTAGCCTTCGCAGCCTGTGCTTCGCGGACAGTCTCGGCATCGTTTGGAAAGGGCAGAAAGATCAGGATCACCACCACGATACCGCACACAAACCCCAGCATCAGATACGGCGCGATAAAGCCCTCGAACGGGAAAACAACCCCCGCAGACCGCGCCAGCGTTGGCCCGAGAAAACCAGCCAAAACGCCGCCAAACAGCGCTAACGAAATGGCCATCTCACGCAAATCGGCGGGTGAGCGGTCAATGGCCGCAAACCGCAGCGAGGCCAATCCAGCGAGGAAAATGCCCAGCATCATGTGCCCCGCGCACAGCAGCACGAAACTTTCCGTCGCAACCGAAAGCGCGGAAACCAGTCCCGCCCCGACGCCAAACAAACTAGCCAGAATGTTCACTGGCTTCCGCCCAACGCGCGCCATGAGCATGGTCAGCGGCACCGCAGACCCCATAAGCGCCACAAACTGCACGCCATAGGGAACAGTCGCCAGCGACCGATCCGGCGCAAGTTGCTCGCCCGCCAGTGACGTGACCGCCACCGCGACAGTCGCTGCACTGGTCCCAAGTCCCATGCACAGGGAAAGCACCAAAACGCCGATGGGTAGTCTTAGGAGATCGCGAAACATGACTGGTCCTATCCCTGAAACAGATTGAGCGCCTTGGCTCGACGAAGGATTTCTTGCGCGCCACCGATGTGCAGCCGTTCGACCATTTCGCCATTAATTTGAATGGCACCCTTATCGGTATTCGTCGGTTCCGCAAAGGTGGAAATAATGGCCTGCGCGCGCTCAATGTCCGCCGAGGTTGGGGCAAAGGCGCGATTACACGGCTCGATTTGTGCGGGGTGGATCAGCGTTTTTCCCTGCATCCCCAAATCAGCGCCCTGTTCGCACTCCGTGGCAAAAGCGTCTAAGGCACGCAAGTTGTTCGAGACGCTGTCCAACACGCCCAGCCCCGCCGCGCTGGCGGCCAGCACAACTTCGCTGAACCACGGCAGCATGTTCCAGCGGCCCTCGACCTGCCGAACGCCAGTGTCCTTGGCCAGGTCATTCGCGCCGATGACAAAGGCTGTCAGCGACGGCGCGATTACGCTGGCCTGTCGAGCCAGATCGCGGATGTTCAGGATTGCTTGCGGGGTTTCGATCATCACCCACAGCGCCGCCCGGCTTCCCCCCAAACCCGCCTGACAAGCCCCAAGCTCGTCCAGCGTCGATATTTTGGGCACAACCACTGCGTCCGCCTGCTGCGCGATGGGCCAGTCGTGTGTGATTTCGGCAGTGTCGAGACCATTGGTCCGCACGGCCACCGTGCGCTCCCCAAAGCCGCCCTCGCCCAATGCTTTCTGAACATTGGCCCGCGCGCCGTCTTTCGCGTCGGGCGCAACCGAGTCCTCGAGATCGAGAATCACAGCATCGCAGTCCAAGGTGCGGGCCTTTTCCATTGCGCGGGTATTGCTGCCCGGCATGAACAGGGCGGAACGGGGTAAACTGTGCTTCATGGCGTAACCCAAACACCGACACTTTGCCGTGTCGAGGTATGGCGGGTCTGCGCAAACTTTCATGGCGCACCCAGCGCTTTGTGAGCAAGGGTGGATCTATGGTTCATTTTGACCCGAACTCACCCAACGCCCTGCGCCATCCTTTGTACCTTCAATGGACCATTGGTTTTGCCATTGGCACTGTTGGCCTTTGGATGACACGGCTTACGCTGGGTTATGTGGTGTGGGAGCTAACGCAATCGCCTGCGCTAACGGGTCTGACGGCGTTCTTGATCCTTGCGATGCCGGGGATTTTAGGGCCGTTTTTGGGGGTTTGGATCGAGAATCTAGACCCAAAACGCGTGATTGTCTGGGTTCAGTTCCTCAATCTCGGTGTGTATCTGGCGCTGGCAATCATCGCCTACATCGGTAAAGAATCGGTGGTTCCTTATATAATCGCAGCTGCTGCCATCGGGATCGTCATCGCCATCTGGCAACCGGCTCGCTTAGTGATGCCGACACTGCTGGTCCCAGACGAGGCGCTGGCCTCCGCCGTCGCAATCAACTCGACGCTGTTTAACACCGCACGCATCATTGGCCCGGCTCTGGCTGCTTGGGCCATTGCCTTTGGAGACGTGGCGCTGGCCTTTTTTGCGGGTTTCCTGCTTTACGCTGTCTTCTTTTTCGCCGTCCTGTTTCTGCGCACACAGCGTGTCCAGAAGGACAGTCCGCGCGGCTCCTTCCTCGATCGCTTACTCGGCGGTATCGAGCAAGCCCGCAGCATTCCGATTGTCGCCCTCGCCATGGCGGCAACCATGTTCTCCGGCTTCTTTAGCCGCTCGGTGGTAGAGTTGATGCCCGCCATTAACGGCGCGCTGATTACCAACGGAACCGCCCAAACACTCGGTTATCTGACCTCTGCCGCTGGCGCAGGCGCGATCCTGATGGGCCTGTGGCTCGCCACCCGGCGCGGCACCACACGGCAGATGCTTGGCTACTTATTCGGTGGCGGCATTATTGGCGGCCTCGCCGTCTGCGCCATGGCGCTTGCCACAACAGTTTGGGTCTTGTTGCCACTGTCGCTGATTTCTGGCGCTGCGGGCAGTCTGACGCTGGTTGGCAGCCAATCGACCATCCTGCAAACCGCACCAAAGGCCTTCAGAACCCGCATCATGGCGCTGTGGGGCGCAGTTGCCTTTGGCGGCATGGGGTTCGGCGGTGTGGCAAGCGGGATTTTTGCGTCGGTGGTGGGCCTCCCTTGGACTTTGAGCCTGTTCGGACTGATCGGCGCCTTGGGCAGTGCCGCGCTTTGGATCTACACACACAGACGCGTGACGGGATGAAAATAGTCCACAGGCCGCTAAAGCGATTTTTCATCCCGATTTTTGAAAGTTATTGCTCAATAAATCCTGATATATCGGATAATTCACACAAAACTTCGTAAGTTTTGCCTTTAAAGAGCCGCTATCATCCACCTAAGAAACAAAAGGATGATACCCATGATCGTTGGCGTTCCAAAAGAAATTAAGAACCGTGAATACCGCGTCGGCCTCACCCCCGATAGCGTGAGTGAATTTGTAGCGCATGGTCACAAGGTTGTCGTTGAGACGAACGCGGGCATGGGTGTTGGCGCAGCAGACGCGGCCTATGTCGCCGCTGGCGCGACCATTCTGGGCACAGCTGCAGAAGTCTTCGAGACCGCTGAAATGATCGTGAAGGTAAAAGAGCCGCAAGCCGTTGAGCGCGCGATGCTGAAGCCTCATCACCTGCTGTACACCTACCTGCACCTCGCACCCGATGCGCCACAGACACAGGATCTCATCAAGTCCGGCGCGACCTGTATCGCATACGAAACCGTCACGGCGACCGGCGGCGGTCTTCCGTTGCTCAAGCCAATGTCTGAAGTCGCAGGCCGCATGTCGGTTCTTGCCGGCGCGCATTACCTGCAAAAGGCAACCAACGGCGCAGGCGTTCTGGTGAGTGGCGTACCGGGTGTTGCACCTGCGAACGTCGTTGTTATCGGCGGCGGTGTTGTGGGCTTCAACGCAGCTGAAATGGCCGTTGGTCTGCAGGCGAACGTGACCATCCTCGACCGTAACCTGCTAACGCTTGAGCGGATCAACCACCACTTCGGTGCGCAAGCACGCGCGATCTACTCCACCACCGCAGCGGTTGCGAGCGCGGTTGAGCAAGCCGATTTGGTGATCGGCGCAGTTCTCATCCCGGGCGCAAACGCGCCAAAGCTGGTCACCAGCGATATGATCAACTCCATGAAGCCCGGCAGTGTTGTCGTGGATGTGGCAATTGACCAAGGCGGATGTTTCGAAACCTCCAAGGCAACCACGCACGACGAACCAGTCTATGACGTCAACGGCGTTGTTCACTACTGTGTCGCAAACATGCCCGGCGCGTACGCGCACACATCAGCTTATGCGCTGAACAACGCGACTTTGCCATTTGGTTTGGCTTTGGCAGACAAAGGCTGGAAACAAGCCCTTCGTGACGATGCGCACCTCGCTAACGGTCTGAATGTATGGGATGGCAAGATTACGAACGAGCCAGTCGCACAGGCCCAAGGTCTTGATTTCACACCATTAAGTACTGCTTTGGCCTAGCCTCCCGGGTCATTGACTGCGAGGGTCGGTCCCGTATCGTCCCTCGCCCTCCTCCCCTTTGTTGGAGGATAATTCCTGAACGTTCGCTAAAATTGTTCAAGCTTGCATAGAATTTGCTCTCCCATTTGATAGCACGACAACTAAAGATTCTGGAAAAAGAACCAATTTCTCGGAATAATGTCGTCTGAGGAATGGGAACAAACGAATTGCAGCGCTTCGCCGCCCTTTTTTGCGCACTGTTTTTGAGTGCAACGGTTCAAGCCGAAACCATGTTGGTCTTCGACGGCTCGAACTCTATGTGGGGCGAAATTGACCGTGTTGCAAAGATTGAGATTGCCAAGGACGCGGTGAACACCCTCCTCGACGACTGGAACCCAGCCGAGCCACTGGGCCTGCTTGCCTATGGTCATCGTGACGCGCGTTCGTGTCAGGATATCGAAGTTCTCGCCCAGCCCGGCTCAACCTTTGGTGAGATCCGCCGCGCCGTGCAGAACGTCATGCCTCAAGGCCGCACGCCACTCACAGACTCTCTGCTCGCCGCCAGTCGCGCACTTAAGATTGATGATGCGGAGAATCCAACAGTGATTGTGCTCACGGACGGGACTGAAAATTGTCAGCGCGATCCCTGTGAAGTTGCCGCAATCCTCAAAGAATATCGCGCCGATTTTCGGGTGCACGTGATCGGCTTTAACGTCGAGCCGGTGGCAAAGGATAATCTGACGTGCTTGAGCGACCAGACTGGCGGCGCATTCTTTGCCGCGGATACGAAGCAGGAATTGATGCAGTCGATGCAGGAGGTCGCCGTCCTAGTCGCACAGGATGTTCGCCAAGTGCCGAAGGAGCCGAAAGCACAGCCCTCCAGGCGGTTGCGGAATTTCCTGGATGACCGGGCGCGTGAAACCACGCTAGAGCCAGAACTTTCCCCTGCGAAACCAAGCAAGAACGCCGATGATGTTCGTCCCAGCGATCCGGGTCGCATCCTGACTGAGCGTGTTCGGGAGACCATTGCCCAGTCCATGAACGACCAGCCAAACGGCAACCCAAAAAATCCAAACGCAACTGTTTTCGCCTTTGGCGGCTCACAGGTTGCCTTTACCATCAGCTTGGCCGAGGGAATGGACCCAACCTTTGGCTTCAAAGATCCAACATGGACGATTTATGAGCGGCGAGGTCAGGCGCGAGGGCGGCAATGGATTGTCAGCAAAGCGCAGCGCCCAACTTTTGATCTGCCCGTTGGTGATTATTTCGTGGTGCTGAGCGCCGAAAACGTGCGCTACAACTATGCATTTTCTGTCACTGATACCTTGCCCAAGCGGCATGTCATCACGCTGAACTTGGGTGCGTTAAACATTGAAGTCGAAAACGACGACGTGCTGGATATCTATGCTTTCCGTTTTGAACGAGGGCCGGAAAACCCCAGCTTGGACCTGCAAGTCCGAGGGCCGTGGTCTCAAACATTGCTGCTGCCACCGGGCACTTACATTGTCCAAGGGCGCATGAAGGATCGTCGCTCTACCGTCGGCCCTCTCATCATCGCACCGGGTCAAACCACCCAAGCCCGGATTCTCGTCCGCTAGCCGTCGTCGGTCCAGCGAACCGCTTGTTCCTGATACTCAACCCACTCGATATTCAGTGCCTTTGCTTGGCTGTCGAGGTGCCAGTCTACAGCGTTTGAGACGCGATGGGCGACCGACTCAATGTCATCAATGGTAACGCCCAAGCGCTGCATCCACTGGGGGCCAAAAAGCCGTCCAGCAAAGAACCAATCCCGCAACCGTCGCAAGTCCTCGTGCGCACCAGTCAATTCTGGATGCGTCTCTCCCCACAGCATAGCCAAGCCATCGTGTTCCACGACGGCGGCTTCCGGGCGTTCTGCCCCGCCGCGCAGTGTTTCGACCGCCAGCAGGTATTCCAACTCCATCAAGCCACCAGGGCGCAGTTTCACTTCGCTGGGGTCGTCAGGACGGTCATAAATCCGCTGATCCCGCAGCCGCAAAAGCATGCGATAGGCGTCAGCGGTCAGTTGCGTGAGATCACGAGGCCGACGCAAGACCCGCTGCTTTACCGCATTGACCCGCTGGCGCAGGGCTTCTGAGCCAGAAAGGGGGCGCATGGGCACTTGAGCGATGTGTTCCCACGTTTTGGCGCGTTCCAGATGGTGTGTTTCGAAGGAAGCGAGACTGATTGTCGGCGGTCCAGAGCGGCCAGAGGGGCGCAGGCGCGTATCCACTTCCCACACCCGCCCTTCTCGCATCTGCGCGTTAAAGGCGGTGTTGAAGCGCGCAGCGACCACGTTGGCGTCTTCGAGTTCCCAGCCCTCCTCCACCACAAAAATTAGGTCCAGATCGGAATGCGGTGCCATCGCCCGCATCCCCATCTTCCCCATACCCAGAATACACAGCGGGAAGGCGTCTAGACCCAAGTCCTCCATGACCATATCTGCAACCAGCGTCAAAGCGGCTTCGGCCAGTTGGGTCAGGTGCAGTTCGGCGCTTTTGATGGTGGCGCTGCCGTTAAAGACAGACAAATACGTCAGATAGAGCTGTTCGTTCACCCACGCGCGCGCCGCCTCCAACTTACCCTCATAACTGCCTGCCGCCGCGATCATCGCTCGGCCTTGATCCAATTCAGGACCAACGGGCAAGACGCCTGCGCGCCCCAGCAGACCGTCAACAACGTGCGCCGATTGTTGCAGCAGCGAGGTCATGGCAGGAGCTTGGAACAGCGGCGGGACGACAGCTTCGAACAGTTTTGGATCGTTGCTCAGCAGCTTCAGGTACTGGCCTCGGTTGCCCAGGCGTCGAAACAGCCCGTCTGCCGCTTTCATGCTGTCCAATGGATCAGCCGTTTGGCTCGCATGGTCCCATATCCATCCCGGCGCTTTGCCCGATCCTGCTTCCTGCTCCCACGTTTGCAGGCGGTCTTTGATGAATTCGTCGTCCTCCGCAATATCGCTATCGGGGACTGTCGTGGTCGCTGGCCGTTCAACATCGGCAAACAAGGGCGAAACGGTTTGATCGACGAACTGCCGAACGTCGGCGATTTCTCGGCCCAACTCAGCCCATGAACGTGCCCCGCTCCGCTCGGCAAGCCATTCCTGCTGTGCTGGGTCTTCGGGCACAAAGTGCGTGTGGCCATCCGCCCAATACTGCACCCGGTTTTCCAACCCCCGCAGCAACCAGTAACAGCGCTCCATTTCTGCTGCCGTCTCTGGCTCAACAATGCCTTCGGCTGCTAACCCCTGCAAAGCGGTCATGGTCGATGGGGTTTGCAGGTGCGGGTAACGTCCACCCCACAGCAATTGCTGCGCATTCACGAAAAACTCGATATCGCGGATGCCACCGCTGCCAAGTTTCAAGTGAAACCCCGCTGTTTGCTCCAGCGGAGTCTCGTTCTTCCGCTCTTGAGCCAGATCAGGATGTTCTCGCCGGATCCGGGATTTCAGGTGGGCAATCTCCTGAATCATGGAGAAATCCAAATGCCGCCGCCACAGGTAGGGGTGCAAACTGCGCAGGAAGTTTTGCCCCGCTGCCTTGTCGCCCGCCACCACCCGCGCCTTGATCATCGCCAAACGACGCCATGGTGCAGCGCGGTAGAAGTGATAGTCCTCGCCCGCTTCGGTCGACATCGACAAATCAGTGACGGAGGGATCAGGCCGCAACCGCCAATCGGTACGCCAGACAAACGCGCCCGCCTTGTGACCATCCACCATCTGCGTGAACGTGCGCAGTACGCGGGCGGTGATATCTGCCCGGCCCACAAACTCGGGCACCGGCACCGTTTCCGCATCGTAGTAGGCCACGAGATCCACATCGCTTGAGAAGTTTAGATCAGCCCCGCCAAGCTTACCCAAACCCAGCACAAACAAGCCCGGTACAGCCGCGGTGTCGCTAAGGTCGGCGGGAACAAATCGAGCGGCTTGCTTGGTTTCACGCCAGCTTGCGGCCAAGGCCTCATCCAAACTAGCGTCTGCGTAGTCGGTCCACTGCGCACCCAGTTCCCGCACAGAGTGCGTGGCCGCACTGTCCTGCGCGATATAATCTCGCTGCTGCTGGCGCTTATCCGCCAAAAGGCGATTTCTGGTTGTTTCTTGCGAAACACCCTGCGTCTCAGATTGGGACAAACGCTCTGCGAGTATCCAGTTTGCAGTTTCGCGCATTTAGGCTCCTTTGGCTTTTTGCCCCCGGTCAAAAGCGACAGCCCGCCTCAACCATGCCAAGACAGCGTATAATGGTATGTTCAGCGGCTCTTTCTACACGTTATGACGTACTCAAGCACGATTCTAGGGCGATTATACGCCGACCAACGCGCCTTGGCCCGCGCTTGGCACCTTGATGAGCAGTGGCGCTTGTAAGGCAAAGGCTTTTTGGCCTGAAACCTTTGCGCCCAGCAAACATTTGAATGGTGCAAGGAGAAATCCGACTATGACAACCAAACGCAAAATTCTAAGTCAGCCCGTATTTATTCCAATGGTCACTGGCGCTCTGTTCGCCGATCGGCGAGCCTTTGGCGAAACACGCTGGCCTGATGAGCCTGCGATGGCGGATCAAGTCATCATCAACATGGACGCAGAGACGACGATGGTCCTGACTCAGCGCAGTAGTGACTTGTCGATGTTCGGCACCATTGCTGATTTGTGGGATCTTCAGTTTGCCGATGACGATGGGGAAATCTCCGGCGGGACGTTTGTTACGGCTTTTCGTCAGCGCGATTTGCTGATTTTGCGCCAAGTCGAAGGCGACAAGAAAGTCACCATCGATTTCTCAGCTGAGCACGCTTACGTCGATCGTGGCGATAGCGCTGTTGAGACGTATTCGGACATTGAGTTGATTTCTACCGATGCGCCCATGGGTCTGACACGGGTTTAACCTCCCGCCCGTTGATACGGCGACGCGCTTAATTAACGACGTCGCCGCCCACCTTGGGGATGACCTCGGCCAAAGCATGGTGCAAGCGGGTTTCCCAGTCCAGCAACGAGGCTCGGGCCAGCGGTGCCTTTCGCAAAAACGGCATGCACAGGGAAAACAGCGGTTCAATACCGTGGGCTTGCAAGCCCCGACCCGCGCGCGACGATTGCCGATGCTCCATGAAGCGCTTTTCCAACGTCAGCTTGGTTGAGCCAACGTAGGCGCCATAGACGCCGTTCTCCTGCGAATAGCCATCGCGCAAAATGACGTAGACCGAGCCACCCGAGCGCTTAACCTGCGCCCACCCGTCCCATGATTTCGGAAAGGCCTGCGCTACGGCCTGACGCGCTGGATTGAGCCAGTCGATGGGCGCTAACTCACAATCCGCAAACACCATTTCCGCATTCAAAACTTTTGAGTCACGAAGCCGCAATTCTTCAAGAGCCAAGGTTGCCAACTCCAGCCGAGGCGGATTTTGCGTCAACCATTCTTTCATGGATCGGATGAGATGCGGGGCTTGCCATCGCTCGAAAGGCCGCGCTGCGCGGTAGTCCAGCCCGGGGTACGGGCCGAAGTAGACTGCATGATAGGGGCGTTTTTCGATGATCAACTTAATAGGTCTACTGGTTCAATATTGAATGTAGGAACGGGCGTTACAGATTGGATTTAACAACTAATGCGTTCCTTATCAAACATGCCCTCACGTTTACTCGCATGGCAACACGCTATCAGAGGTATCTACACCCTGATCTTTGCCCCATTTCTTTGCCAATTTCGCAGCTGTTGAGCGGAAAGGCGGGTTGATTGATTCACCGAAGCTAAGCATTTACCGGGGAGGATAAAATTGCGGAGCATTGGGAGACTTATGAAGGTCGTAGCGATCGGGACAGGGTATGTAGGACTGGTGACAGGCGTTTGTTATGCCAGTCTCGGCCACGACGTGGTCTGCTTGGACATTGACGCGGAAAAAATCGCCCAATTGAAAGGTGGTCAAAGCCCCATTTTTGAGCCCGGTCTGGAAGACCGCATGGCCCAAGCGGTCAAAGCAGGGAAGTTACGGTTTTCAACAGACTACACCTCTGCGCTCCAAGACGCTCAAATCGCCATTATCGCGGTCGGTACACCCACCGAAGAAGGTGGCAGCAAAGCCAATACATCATTCGTCGAAGCAGCCTTTAAGTCCATCATGGAGCATCAAGGCAGCGCGCCCCTGACGGTTGTGGTCAAATCAACGGTGCCCATTGGCACCAATGACCGCCTGAAAGCGCTACAGCAGCAGCATGCAGCGGATGCCTCAATCCATCTGGCCTCGAACCCCGAATTCTTGCGAGAGGGTGCGGCGATTGACGATTTCATGAACCCGGACCGGATTGTTGTCGGCCCGCGCGACGAAATCGCCGCTAACGCTCTGCGTCAGCTGAACCAATCTTTCATTGATCGCGACGTGGCCTATATCGAAGTTTCGGCATCCAGCGCGGAAATGATCAAGTACGCAGCGAACGCTTTTCTTGCCACCAAAATCACCTTTATCAATGAAGTTGCCAGCCTGTGTGAACGCGTTGGCGCCAATGTTGAAGATGTTGCCCACGGAATCGGCCTCGACCAGCGCATTGGCCCCGACTTTTTGGCAACCGGCCCCGGCTATGGCGGCTCCTGCTTCCCTAAGGACACGCTGGCGCTGGTTGATACCGCACAGGTCGAAGGCTCGCCGGTTCGTATCCTTGAGGCCGTCATTGACGTCAACGAAGCCCGGAAACAGGAAATGGCGGACAAAGTCATTGAATCTCTCGGTGGGCCGGACAGTGCGCGCGGCAAGACGGTTGCGATTTGGGGACTAACGTTCAAACCCAACACTGACGACCTGCGCGATAGTCCGAGTATTGCGATCATTCCTGCGTTACAGAAAGCCGGCATCAACGTTCGTGCCTTTGATCCCCAAGGGATGGAAGGCGCAGCCGAACTGTTTGACGGCGTCGATTTCCGACCCTCTGCACTGGATGCTGTTGCGGACGCGGATGGCCTGTGTCTGGTTACGCACTGGCCCGAGTTTGCTTCCGTCGATCTCGGAGCGGTAAAAGCCGCCCTCAAAGCCCCGCGCTTTGTTGACTTGCGAAATGTGTTCGACCCCAAAACAATGACAGAGGCCGGCTGGGACTACAGAAGCCTCGGACGCCCTTCATAATTTCGGATACAACGTGCTAAGGCCTTCAATCTCCGCTCAGACATTGTAGGATCCGAGCCAGAACCAAAAACAGGGAGAACGTCTGTGTTAAAACCAGACCGTAGCCAGAAGCGTCTTGGAAAAAGCGACTTGATGGTTGGGCCGATTTCTTATGGCCATTGGAGACTGTCCGAAGGCACCGCAGCGGAAGCTGGCGACAAAACCCGGGCGGCTCTGGATGCCGGAATGTCGATGATCGATACAGCGTCCATTTATGGCTATCCCTCCTTTGGCGCAGCGGAAGCGTTGTTGGGTGACGTGCTGAAAGCTGAGCCTTCTCTGCGGGACCGCATGGTCCTGGCGACCAAAGCCGGGATTTACCCACCGACGCCCTACGACTGTACCCCCGACATGATCGTCAAGACCTGCGAAGAGTCGCTGCGTCGGATGAATACGGATGTGATTGACGTGTTCTACATCCATCGCCCCGACATGCTGACACCTCACGCCGATGTCGCTGAAGGGCTGATGCGGTTGGTGGAGAGCGGAAAAGCGCGGGAGATTGCGGTTTCCAACTACACCCCGAGCATGTTCGCGGCGCTGCAATATAAGCTGGACCGTCCATTAATCGCCAATCAGGTCGAATTTTCGCCACTGCGGCAGGATCCAGTTTGGGACGGCACGCTGGATCAATGCCAGAAGTACGACAGCACTCTGGTCGCTTGGTCGCCGCTGGGTGGCGGCGAGCTGATGACCCAAGACGCTAGCGAAGACAGCACAGCAGGCGCGGTTGCAGCGGCGCTGGATGCAGTTGCGACGCGGAATGGTGTGGATCGCGGTGCAGCGGCCCTCGCCTTCACCATGATTTCAAATCCCCAGATCGTGCCGATCATTGGAACCCAGCGCGTCGAACGCATCGCGGAAGCCAACCAGGCGCTGGATGTCGAAATGACGCGTGACGAGTACTATGCGATTGTTGTCGCGTGGCGCGGCGCTGGCCTGCCCTAGTCGATATAGCCCCGGTCCCGGGCGAAGCTGAGCAAAGCCGGCATGAAGGTTTCATGTCGGCTGATCAGCACATCAACCTTGGCCAAACGCGCCGCTGTCGGTTCGCTGGAGAAGTAATACCGCCCATCTTCGCGGTCGGTATAGAGATGCACCAGCAGCTTCGCGGTGGTGCGCAGCGTGTGAAGGACGGCGTCACGCTTGGTAAACCACGTTTGCTGTCCAAGGAAGGCTTCGAAGGCCTCAGCGCGGATTGACCAAGTGACGTCATTGAGTTGATCGCTAAACCAAGATCGCAGCGCGTCCCCGATTTCCCAACCCCATTCCTGGACGTTGTAATTCTCAAAATCCAATAGGCCAATCTGGCGCGGCGTCACGATGACGTTGCCGAATTTGATGTCGCCGTGACAGTGGCGGACACGAGTTTGCTTGTCGAATTCAGTGTTGAGAAAGCCACACACACTCTCGTTTCGCTTGACGGTTTCCGGCGAAAGGTCTGTCCGCTCGAACGCGGCTTTGATGATGAGATCAGGTTGATCCTGATAAGCCGTCATGTAGCGCCGATCCCCCTCGTCAACGAAGCGAAAATAGCGATTGAGCGTGTCGTGCAGGTCTTCAGCCAAAGCAACGATCCGCAGCGCGTCCGACACGCTGGGACGGTTTTCCATCACCGGCTCTGACACGTAAGACATCAGCCGGAATTGCTCACCATCCAACTCAATAAACGGATCACCCTCGACCGTCAGATGAAAGTTCGGCGTCAGGAAATCGCGCGCATAGAGCATGTTGGAGACGTGGCTGGAAAGACGCAGCTGATCAAGATTCTTCTTTCGCCCCACCCGCTGCAGCATCAGCCGACGGGTTTGAGTCTCGATGGCATAGTTCGCATTGACGTTGCCAAAGGCGCCGCTATCCACCGCGATGACCGGCTCAAAGATTTCGTACTGCTTGAGAAAAGCATTGATCTGGTCGTGACTGAGATCGAGATTCTCGGACATGTCGGGCCTTTTGGCGAGGTGTATAACGGCCTTTAGAAGTCCTGCACTTCGCCCCCTTTGTCCAGCACCGATGACGATCATCTGGTCAGACGGCGGCGACGGCTCTAGGCTGGCGCGAAACGATTTGAACAGGGAAGAAATCGGCATGAGCACAGTGCGGTGGGGTGTTATTGGGAACGCAAAGATTGGCCGCGATCGGCTGCAGCCAGCGATTGAAGCCAGCGCGCACGGCGAGTTGGTTGCCGTGGCCAGCCGGTCTGGCGACCTAAGCTACGAGGCTTTGCTGGCCCGTGATGATATCGATGCGGTCTACATCCCTCTGCCTAATCACCTGCATGTCGAATGGTCTCGAAAGGCCTTGGAGGCTGGCAAGCACGTGCTGTGCGAAAAATCGATCACGCTGTCCCCACAGGAGCTGGAACCGCTGATGGACGTGCGGCCTGATCTGATCCTCAGCGAAGCCTTTATGGTGCGGTTTCATCCTCAATGGGTGAAAGTGCGCGAGTTGGTGCAGAACGGAGTCATTGGGGAGGCTCGGGCGATCAGCGGGCAGTTCAGCTTTTACAATGTTGACCCCAAAAACGTCCGAAATCAGCCTAACATGGGCGGTGGCGGTATCTTGGACATCGGGTGCTACCCAATTTTTACGGCGCGTTTTGTGTGGGGAGCTGAACCGATCAAGGGCGCGAGCTTGATCGTGGAGCAGGACGACTTTGGTACGGATATTCAGTGCTCCGCGATCATGGAATTCCCCGACAATCGGCATCTGAACTTCGTGTGTTCAACCCAGTTGCAATTGCATCAGCGGATGGTGATTCAGGGGACCAAAGGGCGGATCGAGGTCAAAGTCCCCTTCAACCCCTATCCCGGCATAGCCGAGCCAGAGCTTTACCTCTACGAGGGCGCAAGCCTTGGCGATGAGCACGGTCAGCGCGTCGCGATCGAACACGTCGATCAATACGTGCTCGAAGTGGACGCCATGAACCGCGCGATCCTTGGGCAGGAGGAATGGTCGGTGTCGCGGACCGAGATCTTGGCGCAGGCCAAGGCGATTGCGATGGTCTTCGACGGGCGGATTTAAGGGCTTTTCTGGTCCGGCGCTGGAATGGCTTTCAAGCCGTGCAAGAACACCATCATCAGCGGAATGCAAACGACCACCAGCAAGGCCGCAATACCAAACGGCGCTCCGGGCCAAAAAAGAGGCGCATCACTGGCCGTGTAATAGGCAAAGGTGTTGGTCAGGATGATGGGGCCAATCAGGGACGCAATGGCGCTCAGCGAGGCTGAAATACCCTGCACTTCGCCTTGCCGCGTCTCATCAACGGACTTGGACAGCAGGGCCGAGGCCGCTGGTCCCACGAGAATCCCCATAGCGGAGACCGGAATCACTGCCCAAATCAGCCAGTCATGCCGGGCAAAAGTCAGCATGCTAAAGGCGACCAAGTTGAAGCCTAGCCCAATCATCAGCACACCGCCTTCGCCAAATCGCTTGGTCAGTGGCCCCACCAAACCCGCTTGAACGACAAAAAAGCCAATGCCAACAACTGTGAGCGAAAACCCGACTTGGCCCACGTTCCAGCCCACCGCCGCACGGGCGAAAAAGCTCCATACGGCTGGGTAAACCACTTGCGCAACCCCAAACAGAAAGATCACGGCGAGCAGCAAAAAGATCCCACGCAAGTGCCGGATCGACAGGATCGCGCCCAGCGGATTTGCGCGCAGCAGGCTGAACGGACGACGGTTCTTTAGAGGCAGGCTTTCCTTGAACACAAAAAAGCCAAAGGCGAAGTTTGCGAGCGACAGCAAGGCGGCCATGTACATGGGGGCGCGGTTACCCAACTGGCCAAAGAATGCTTGAAGCTGCGGACCTAGGAACGCCGGTTGCTCGGTCCCAAGCCACCCCAGCAAACCACCCAGCGCAGGGCCAATGATGAAGCCAACGCCAAAGCCTGCGAATACAAGGCCCATGGTCTTGGCGCGATTTTCTCCATCGCTCAAATCCGCCGCGACTGCGATTGCCGTAGACTGTGTCGCCCCGGCGATCCCCGCAATGATCCGACCGACGAACAGCAGGAACACTGTCGGCGCGATGGCGAGCAGGATGTAGTCTAGCCCTAGCGCTCCAATCGATAACAACAGCACAGGGCGGCGACCAAAGCGGTCTGATAGACTGCCGATCAGCGGGCCAAACAGAAACTGCATCCCGGCATAAACCACCGTCAATGCCATCGCGACTTGCGCGGTTTGGGAAATATCCCCGCCTGTTAGCTCTTCAAGGATGTCCGGCAACACCGGCATCAACAGTCCGATCCCCATGGCGTCGATGACGACGACAAAGAACGCAAACCAAATCATCCTTGTGCGCATTCGGGGGAATCCTTGGCTGAGCCAGAGTTCTCCGGCTGGTGTAAGTGGTGTGCGTTTTCGGCGACTTATCGGCATACTCAAAACCGACTAAAGTAACCAAACTCTGCTGCTGTAACCGTATATGAGCCTGATGACGCAAACCTTAAGCCCCAACTCGAAAAAACCTTTCCCTGTTGCCTTCTTGCGCAACCGGCGTGGGCTGGGTTTTGTGGCGCTGACGCTGGTGATTGCCGTGGTGGTTCTGTTTCCCTTGGCAACCTTGGTTCTTATGGCGCTAGGCGGCGGCGCAGAGAGCCTGACGCACGTGGTGCGCTACGTTCTGCCGCGCACCCTTTCTACAACAGCGTTTCTGATGATGGGTGTGGTGATCGGAACCGGCCTGATCGGCACAATCAGCGCTTGGCTGGTGATGACCTTCCGCTTTCCCGGGCGTCAGTTCTTTCTGTGGGCGCTGGTGCTGCCACTGGCCATCCCAAGCTATTTAGGCGCTTATGCTTTCGTTGAGTTTCTGTCGTTTACGGGACCGCCGCAAACGCTGTTGCGCAGTGTCATGGGCTTTGAGAGCGCGCGTGATTACTGGTTTCCCAGCGTCCGAAACACAGGCGGTGCGGCGCTGATCCTATCACTGGTGTTCTACCCCTATGTTTACCTCGCCTCGGTGGCTCTGCTGAAGCTGCAAGGAAACCGGCTGGTTGAAGCTTCGCGTGCC
This sequence comes from Alphaproteobacteria bacterium, assembly GCA_965661545.1. Lineage (GTDB taxonomy): Bacteria > Pseudomonadota > Alphaproteobacteria > UBA7985 > UBA7985 > UBA7985. Next base: position 107,620 of record CBFIEF010000007.1, read on the forward strand.
TTGGGCAAAGGGCCGCTGCAGACATTCTTGGGCGTCTTACTGCCGCTGCTGCGTCCAGCGATTGCTGCGGGCGTGGTTTTGGCGCTCATGGAGACGCTGAACGACATTGGCGCGGTTGAGTTTCTGGGCGTGGAGACCATCACCTTTACCATTTTCGACACCTGGCTGACCCGCCGAGACGCGCAAGGCGCAGCGCAGATGACGCTGGCATTGCTGCTGCTGGTCTTCGCGCTTGTGCTTGCAGAGCGGTGGGCGCGCAGTCGTCAGAACGACGCCCTCGCCGGCAAGCGGCCTAGCACCCCGATCCAGCAGGAGCTGACAGGAGCGTGGAGTCTGTTGGCGACGGTTTGGTGCTTGCTGCCGATCCTGCTTGGCTTTGGCGTGCCACTGCTGATTTTGGGTGGCTACGCCGTTGAACGCTTGGATACGCTGGGCGATCGGCGTCTGCATCAAGCCCTCATGACCAGCCTCAAAATCGCCTTCTCCGCCTCGGCCCTGACGGTGCTGGCAGGCTTAATCATGGTTTACACCCTGCGACTGCGCAGCGGCGCGGGATGGTTGCGGTTGCTGGTGCGGATATCGAGCGTCGGTTACGCCATACCGGGCACTATTCTGGCGCTGGGTCTGTTTGTGCCTATGGCGAGTTTTGACAACTGGATGATCGACCGGGCGGGAAGCTGGTTTGGCTGGTCGATTGGCTTGGCGATTACGGGTTCGGGGGCGCTGATCTTGATTGCGTATTTGATCCGTTTCCTCGCCATCGCTGAAGGCAACCTCGACGGCGGTTTCCGCAACATTCCGCTGGCCCGCGATGATGCAAGCCGGACGATGGGGCAAGGGGCGTGGATGACCTTGGCGCGGGTGCATGTTCCAACGCTGTGGCCCGCTTTGTCAGCCGCCGCTCTGCTGGTGTTTATCGACGCGCTCAAAGAGCTGTCGGCCACCATCTTTCTCCGCCCTTTCGGGATGCGGACGCTCTCGACCTATATCTACGATTACGCCAGTCGGGCACGGGTTGAGGAAACCGGTGTCGCCTGTTTGATCATCGTGGTTTTGGGTGTTCTGCCGGTTGTTATCCTGGCGCGGCGACTGTCTGCCTCCCCTCAATAACCGCTCCTTACAACTCGTTTGGGTCGCATCAGAACTCAAGCAATAGCGCTTGCATGGCTTTTGGCCGTGGGGCAACGCTGTACCAGATCGGAACGCGACCGGTTGGGGAGGAGCATTTCATGTCTAACACCACACGCTACGGCATTATCGGTGCCGGAATGATGGCGCAGGAGCATATCCAAAACATCTATCTGCTGGATGACGCCGCCGTCACGGCGGTTTGTGACCCGGTTCGCAGCTCCCTGACGTGGGCAGAATCAACGATGCGCTCCATCGATGGCGCAAACGCTGATGCGGTGCAGTACTTCACCGATCACCGCGACATGCTGGCCAAAGCTGATCTGGACGCGATCATCATCGCCTCCCCCAACTTCACACACATCGACATCCTGCGCGATACCATGCAAACCGACCTCGCCCATCTGGTTGAAAAGCCGCTGTGCACCACGATGGAAGACGCGCTGGAGATTGAAGAGCGGGTCAAGAGCTTTGATCCCGTGTTCTGGGTTGGCCTTGAATACCGCTACATGCCGCCCGTCGCCCGCATGATCGAGCGCGCACACGCAGGCGATGTTGGCGCGATGAAGATGCTGTCGATCAGAGAGCACCGCTTTCCGTTCCTGCCCAAAGTCGGCAACTGGAACCGGTTCAACAAGAATTCTGGCGGAACGTTTGTTGAGAAGTGCTGTCACTTCTTCGATCTGATGCGGTTCATTCTGCAGGAAGACCCCGTTGCCGTCATGGGCATGGGTGGGCAGGCCGTGAACCACCAGAACGAAGCCTACAACGGTGAAAAGCCGGACATCTTTGATCACGGCTATGTTGCGGTAGAGTTCGAGAGCGGGGCGAAGGCGCAGTTGGATTTGTGCATGTTTGCCGAAGGCTCAGAAAATCAGGAAGAAATCACCCTGATCGGCGATACGGCCAAGCTCGAAGTCAAAATCCCCGATGGCGTGATTACCTTCATGCCGCGCCGACCCAAGAACCCCGTCAAAGAAACCGTCGAGATTGACGAGACGGTGCTGGCCGCTGGTTCGCACTTTGGATCGTCGTACTTCCAGCATTTGGACTTCCAAAAGGCCATGCAAGACGGCACCCCGGCAAAGGTAAACGCGCGCGATGGTCGAATGTCCGTGCAGATGGGTTTAGCGGCACAGAAATCGATGACTGAACGCCGGTGGATCGAACTGAGCGAGATGACGACCTAAGGGCCTGAGTCCCGTTAAGTACGGTCCTTGTACTGCTGCAAGATTAGCAGGACTTCATGAACGTTCGCGTCGAGATCGATGCGACGCAGGCCGTGAAGCTCCAGCGGCGCAGAACGCGGATGCGGCAGGCTTGCGCCTGTTGGGTCGGTATCCTCGCCTGACAGCTTGGTCCAATCGACTTCAAGCCGCAAATGATGCTTGGCCCGGATCGCAGTACGGGCGGAAGCAAGGCATTTCCACGGAATATAAACCCGCCGAGCAAACGTTGGGATCAGCGTGATCCCTGCCCCGTCGATGCTCATGGACGGTTTCTTGCGCAGCAGATAAGGCGCAGCAAAAGCAGCAGCGATGATCGCGCCGATGGTGAAAATCACCAACATGCGAATGATGCCTTTATCGAGGTTCAGCACCGCAAGGACGCAAAACAGCACCAGCATCACACCAGCACTTAAGCCCGCCATTCGCATGCGGGGGAAGAACTCTAACTCTTGCTGATCATTCATAAAGCCGCCACTGCATTTTCAAACAGCTTAAGCGTCGGGCCAAACTCGGGCAAGGCGCGTCCTTCGCGCTTGGCCAGAACCGACTGGCGGTGAAAATCTGGGTGGTGGTGTGAAAGCAATGCGCGTTCGGGGTGAGGCATCATGGCCAGAACCCGCCCCTGATGCGCTGTAATCCCTGCCAGAGCGTCCTCTGCCCCATTGGGCGCATCGTTCCCCTGATAGCGCAGAACGTCCCCACCAGCGGCCTTGAGCCGATCCAAAGCACCGGGCGCAAAGGCGAAACGGCCTTCGCCATGGGCGATGGGGCAATCAAAGCGGGAAAGCCCATTGAGCCACGGCGACGATGCCGTCACGCTCAGGGTTTCCCACTGACACAAGTACGACCCGCCCGCATTGGGCGCCAACGTCACACCGGCACCCGCAAAAAGCGTGGTTTTCAACAGTATTTGGGCGCCGTTACAGATGCCTAAAACCATCCCGCCGCGCTCAACCAGAGCATTGATCCCATCATCAAGCCGAGCATTCAGGGCCGAAGCAAAAGCCTTACCCGCGCCCAAATGGTCGCCAAAGGAAAAACCGCCCGGCACGGCAAGGATCTGTGCATCGCTCAGGGCCGCGGCATTGTTTGCCAAATCGTTGATGTGGTGAATTTCCGTGGTCGCCCCGGCTTGCTGCAGCGCAAACGCGGTTTCGCGCTCGCAGTTCAGACCGTGGCCGGAGAGGATAATCGCGCGTGGTTGAGTCATCGGCTGATCTCCCCGCTTTCGTCGGTTCGGTAGGCGTTGAGGACTGCCGCTGTGCTGACCGCTTCGCCGTCAAGCATCATGGTCTCGGTGTCGGTCACCGTCCCAATGCGCTGGGCCTGTGCAACCGTGCTGGCAAAGGCGTCCGCATCAGTTTGCGATGTGGTAACGAGCATACCGCCCGCACTCTCGGTGAACCATTGCGCCGCCGTCCAGCCGACGTTGACGTTAGCGGAAAGCTCGCCTGCCAGTGCCGAACGCGTCAGCGCTGCTGCTGCGCCGCCCCAGCCTGCGGCAACCGCCGAGGCAACCAGCCCCTTTGCCGTTGCAGCTTCAAAGCTGGAATAGTCTGCCTCGACCCGTGCGATTGGCGTGGCGAGGTCGTCGTCGTTCAGGCCTAATCCCAAAGCCAGCTCGGAACGTCCCAGCGCGTCTTCAGGCGCACTGCCTACCCAGAAAATCGCGTCTCCAGCGGCTTTGAAATCCATGGAAACAGCGCGCGTCCAATCGGGCAAAACGGCCAGCGCGGAAATAAGCAAGGTCGGCAGAGCCGAAACAGCCAAGGGCGCGCCGTCGGCGTCAAAGCCCTTGAAGTCGTTGAACATGGAATCCTTGCCCGATACGAATGGAACAAGGTGCTGCACCGCCGTGTCGTGACACCCGCGCGCAGCTTCTCGCAGCTGATAAAGCCGCTCTGGCTGATCGGCGGAGCACCAGCAGAAATTATCCAGCAAGGCCGCCCGGTCCAAAGTCGCACCCATCGCCACCAACTGACGCAGCGACAAATCCACAGCGTTCACCGCCGCCGCATAGGGATCGCGCTCCGTCATTCGGGGGAAGAGAGATTGCGTTACAGCAACTGCGCCGGGACGATCCAGAACAGGCCGAACCGCCGTTGCATCGGCATGCAGCGCGCCGAGGCCCTGCAAGGGTTTGAGCACTGAGTTCGCCTGAACCTCATGATCATAGCGCCGGATCAGGGGGGTCCGCCCGCGCATATTTGGCTGGGCCATCAGGGTCGTCAAACACTCACCCACGCTCGGTAAAGCAGGCGCATTCGAGCGCGTCTGCACCGCTGCGGGTGCCGCAACGGGCAGCGACAGACGCGGGGCTTCGTGCAGGAATTCCATATCCAGCGCCATCGCCTGTTTGTCTTCGTAGGTCGCCACCAAAGTTCCTGTGTCGGTAAAGCAGCCGATTTCCGTAGCCTCCACCCCGCGCGTAGCAAAGTGGTCGATGACGGCTTGTACATTCTCTGGCTTCACGGCCAAGCTCATGCGTTCCTGTGCTTCCGAAATCCAGATTTCCCA
>CBFIEF010000008.1:0-106046 GCA_965661545.1 Alphaproteobacteria bacterium
CAGAAGCAGCCGCTTCTGGGGACTTGTCCACGTTGATTGCGCGGTAGAGGTCGAGACCACCAAGAGCAACCTGGAATACGCCGGACATGCCGGAGATCTGCCAAGCTTCACCACCAACAGCCAATGGCGTGATGCCAGCGTCGCGCAGTGCAGGAGCAGCAGCTTCAAACTCGGACCAGTTGGTTGGTACGGCAACACCAGCGGTCGCGTAAGCGCCGCGGTTCAGCCACATCCACTGGAAAGAGTGAATGTTAACTGGCACACAGTAGATGCGGCCTTCGTATGTACAGGAGTCCAGCAACTTGGATGGACGAATGAAGTCAGCCCAGCCCTCAGCTTCAGCCAAATCGGTCAGGTCAGTCATCAGACCAGCCTGAACCAGATCTTCAGCGTCACGACCTGTGTTCAGCTGTGTAGCACCCATTGGGTCGCCACCAGCGATACGGGACAAGATCACCGGACGAGCGTTCCCGCCGCCTGCTATTGCGCCGTCAACCCACTCGTGGCCAGAAGCGTTTACTGCGTCAGCGAATACGCCAACAGCGGCAGCTTCACCACCAGAAGTCCACCAGTGTGTAACTTCGATTTTCTCCGCGCCAGCAACGCCAGCAGACGCAACCAGAGCAGCCGCTGCAACAGCAGCAGTCTTAATGTTGAACATTTGTATTCCTCCCAATGGAGAAGCTCGGCTTCTCCCTGTGAATTTCCAGGCCCTCCTAGCCCATTTGCAAACGATTACATTTTTCGCGATTTCGACTGGCAAACGATTACATCTTTCCGGCTACGTCGCTTGTAAACGATTACATGACCAAAAAGTGCGCGAATGAATGGTTTGTCGTCAACCCCTGAATCCACCCCTTGCAAATTTTATTTTTGCGTCCAAGGCTTCTGCAGATTTTCTATTAAACACGGATAAGACCACAACCAATGCGATCTGAAGCTCCAACAATTCAAGATGTCGCGCGCGTCGCCGGCGTCTCGACGGCTACAGTAAGTCGAGCCTTGAGCGCGCCAAATCGGGTAAGCGAACGCACCCGTGATATTGTTTTGGAAGCGGTCGCTGAAACGGGCTATGTCGCCAATGAAATGGCGAGAAATTTGCGTCAGCAGAAGTCAAATTCCATCTGTGTGATAGCACCAGATCTATCCAACCCGTTCTTTTCTTTTATTATTTCGGGCATCGAACAAATTTGTGGACCGTTGGGATATGGCGTCTTTGTTACAGAAAGCGGACTGAGTCAAAACGATAAAACACGCATTGTGAACCTAATGGCGTCTGCGCGGGTGGATGGCTTTATCGTACTCGATGGCATGTTGGATCACTCATTGCTGAAGGCGCGCGGTCGCTCCGGTCAGCGGGCCCCAATCGTCGCCGCTTGTGAGTGGAAAGAAGGCACCATGACCCCTTCCGTGATTGTTGATAACATCGGTGGCGCGGCAGAGGCCGTCAAACACCTTGCCGCACTTGGTCATACCAAAATAGGTCATATTTCGGGTCCTAACGAGAATATTCTAACTGAAACACGTATCAAAGGTTTCAAAAAAGGAATCGAGGCGTGCGGCTTGGCCTATCGGACCGAATTTATCTTGGAGGGCGGCTTTAACCTGGAATCTGGCTACGAAGCCGCAGAAAAGTGGCTCCGCATGGCAGAGCGTCCTACGGCAATGTTCTGTGCCAGTGACCGGGAAGCTTTTGGCTTTATCTCGCGACTGGCCAAAGACGGCGTTCGCGTCCCCGACGACGTTTCCGTCATTGGTTTTGACGATATTGAAGTGTCCGGGTACTTCATCCCTGCCCTGACCACCATTTCCCAGCCGCGCGTCGAAATCGGGCGTGTCGCAGCCACTAAGCTGTTTGAGCTGATCAAGAACAATGGCGCAACCGACGAATTCGAGCAGACATCCCAACTGGACGTGACCCTCATCGTCCGCGAAAGCACCGCTCCGCCCCCGGTGGTTTAGAATTCCGAAAGGCGGCGGATTTCCACAGTGACCCGTGTCCCAAAATGCTGGACCCTGTGCCTTCGTCTCACCCAGACCTGAAAGCACCGGACACCATGAAGCACGCCATCCCCGCAAACGACACCGGCAACGGCCTTGATCGCATTCTCAGCGTCATGCGCCAGCTTCGCGACAAAGAAGATGGTTGCCCGTGGGATGTCGAACAGACCTTCGCGACCATTGTCCCCTACACCATCGAAGAAGCCTATGAGGTTGCGGACGCGATTGAGCGTGAGGACACCGTGGACCTGCGGGAGGAGCTAGGCGACCTGCTGCTGCAAGTGGTTTTCCACGCTCAAATGGCTGAGGAAGCCGGACTGTTTAACTTTGATGACGTTGCGCAAACCATTGCTGACAAGATGATCCACCGCCATCCCCACGTCTTTGGCAACAAAACCTACGCCGACAGTGACGAGCAGCGCGCCGATTGGCACCGGATCAAAAGCGAAGAAAAAGCCGCCAAGCATGCGGCCAAAGTTGCGGCTGGCTTACCCGTCGAAGGCGGCGACCCACGCGGCACCCTGCGCGATGTCCCAACGGCCTTCCCTGCGCTGACCGCCACGGACAAAATCCAGCGCAAAGCCGCAATGGTCGGGTTCGACCACCCGCAAATGGACCAGATATATGGGAAAGTTGACGAAGAGCTTGCTGAGGTCAAAGAGGAAGCGGCCCTAGAACCACTCAACCAGGATGCGCTGGAGCTGGAAGTGGGTGATCTGCTGTTTGTTGCCGCTGCCGTGGGTCGCCGCCTGAACATCGACCCAGAGCGCGCGCTGCACCGCGCCAATGCCAAGTTTATCCGGCGCTTCAACGCGGTTGAGGCGGCTTTAGACTACAACTGGAACAACCGCCGCATCGAGGAACTCCACGATGCCTGGAACACCGTCAAACGCGCTGAAAAGGCGAGTGCCTAACTCGCTTCAATCAGCGCTTTAAGGGCGTCCGTTTTCTCCGCCAGCACGTCCGCGTCGCCCCGCGTTTCCACGTTGAGGCGCAGCAGCGGTTCTGTGTTGGACGAGCGCACGTTGAAGCGCCAATCGTCGAATTCGTAAGTCAGGCCATCAATCTCGATCCGCTCGCCCTGTCCCGCGTAAGCCGCTTCCAACCGCGCAATAACGGCCTTGGCATCGGCCACCCGAAAATTGATCTCGCCGGAACACGGAAAGGCCCGCTGCGCGTCGGCAACCAGCGCGCCCAGTGACTGCCCGGATGTTCCCACCAACTGCGCCATCAGCAGCCAAGGGATCATCCCGCTGTCACAGCTGAAGAAGTCGTGGAAATAATGATGCGCGCTCATTTCGCCGCCGTAGGGCGCACGATGTTCGCGTACAAGGCGCTTGAGAAAGATATGCCCGGTTCGCGAAACCACGGCCTTGCCCTTGGCTTCTTCGATGGCCGCCAGCGTCGCCCAGGTCATGCGGTTGTCATAGACAATGGCCGTGCCGTCTTTGGCGCCCTTGAGCATGGCCCGCGCCAACAAACCAACGACGTAATAGCCCTCGATAAAGTTGCCCTCGCCATCAAAAAAGAAGCAACGATCAAAATCACCGTCAAATGCAACGCCAAAATCAGCACCGTGTGCCAAAACAGCATCCGTCGTGCTTTGCCGCTTTTCAGGCAGTAGCGGGTTTGGGATACCATTGGGGAAGGAGCCGTCTGGCTCACCGTGAACGCTGGTCAGCTTGATGTGCGACGGCATCCGTGCCGCCAGCGCGTCAACCGTTGGACCTGCGCAGCCGTTGCCGGAGTTCAACACAATGTTCAAAGGGCGGGTCTGGCTCAGGTCTGCAAAACTCATCAGCAGGTCAATATAGGCGCTGCGGTCGCCAACGCGGGTGAGTGTGCCGCGCGTTTCGGAAACAGGCAACGGCGCATCAGAACCAGCCCAGTCCTTAACGCCCTCCATCCCCTCTTTACTCAGAGGTTCAGCCGACTTGCCCACAAACTTCACGCCATTGTACTCCGCTGGGTTGTGGCTGGCTGTAACCATCAGGCCGGCATCAGCCTCTGTGTGGCCGGTCCAGAAATAGACTTCCTCCGTCCCGCATAAACCAACATCCAGAACATCCACACCCGCCGCGAGCAGCACTTCAATCATCGATTCAACCAAACCACGGCTGTGCTCGCGAACGTCCTGCCCCACAACGAAAGTTTTGCCCTTGGTCACGGCAAAAACGCCGCAAGCAATGCGCGCAGCGGCGGCTTCATTGAGTTGTGTCGGCACGACGCCACGCACGTCGTAGGCCTTGAAGATCGTTGTATCCATGGGGACTTTCCTTCTATTTTATCTCAAAGATTGTCAAAAAGAAGAAACTTTCATTCTGACAACATTTTCAAGACTTTTGTATTCTTTCAACCAATAGGTTTCGGTTCAATCTCTCTCTAACACTCTGAAAACATTTACTTTCACAAGTGCGAAACAAACGTGCCCAGAACGTGGCAGTTGGCGTCGAAAATGCAAACCATCGGGTAAGCACGCGAGAGTTTTCGGAGGCCGAATGACGGACACACTTTGGGACCGATATGGTGGTTACAGTTTTGTAGCCAAAGCCGTAGATGATTTCTACGCGCGCGTCCTCTTATCTCGAAATTTAACGGGCTATTTTAAGCGCATCGATATGGAGCAGCTCATTCAACATCAAATCGAAACGATCGGAGCCGTAATGGGCGGCCCTTACGATCTCGACGTTGAAGCACTGCGCCGCGCCCATGCGCACTTGGCCATCAAGAATGACCATTTCAGCGAAGTCGCTGAGATACTGGCCTCGACGCTGGATGACAACGGCCTGAGTCTCGAAGACAGAAACGCCCTGATGGACGTGGTTGCCTCCACCCGCAGCGTTATCGTGGATAGCGCAGAACTCGCCGCATGAACATGCGCGATACCCTCGCCAGCATGCTTACCACAGCGGGGCTCTGTGACCCCAACACCATGCGGTTGGTTTGGGCAAATCCACCACTCGAACGCTTGCTGCTAGAGCATGGTTTGGCGCCTGGTTTGGCTGTTAGAACCCTTGCCCCTGACTTTCCAACGTCATTCAACGACGTCCACGGACCTTTTCTGCGCGGAGAAGCCAGCCTACCCGCCCATGGGAAAACAGATGCGCAGTCGGCCCAGTGCCAACTTGGTCCCTTTGTCGATATCGGCGGCGATCAACTGCTGCTGTTCCACTTATTGGAACGCAGTGGAAGCGATACATCGCGCGCGACACTCAACATTTTCTCACGACACATGAACGCTCGAGAAGCGGCGTGGGAGCAGGAGCGCCAAGCCCTCCAGGCGCAAATCAAAGACCTCAAGTCCCGCTAAGCAGTACACAGATAATTTCGCGCTGCCTTGTGCAAAGCAAGCCGCATAACCTGCGCCGCTCCAATGCATTTCGCAGCACTTCGTCCAACTTCACCGCATAATTTGCGCATTTGCTGGGTTTCGCTGCGATTTGCCGACTTTTTACGGTTTTTCTCAAGTTTGCATGAGCGTTGCTGCTTACAGACCGACACCGGCGGATGGTTCGCCATCTGTTGGTGTTCACAAGCCGCAACTCCGCGAGAGCCCCTGCAAACTTGCCCATCCTGCCTTTGCGGGAGTTCTCGCGGCTCTTTTTCCGGCACGCCTTTCCCCTGTGAGGCGCGACCCGCGCAGAGGACAGCAAAAAGGGCCTCCCGCTGACGAGAAGCCCTTTGTTTTTAGCCACACGAAACCGGGTGATGTTAGTTCGAACAAACACCCGCAGCCAGAGACTTAGCCCGCGTATCCAGTGACGCATAGCGTGCTTCACAGGACTGGAGACTGCGATCTCTCAGCTCAACCATGTCAGTCAGATCCGCCCGCCAGCGCTGCGCACTTTCGAAAGCCGCTGCACACTCAAAGGCCAGAGTTTCACGATCGAGCGCATCGCCGGTATCGCCCTCCAAACCGAGCAAAGCCGTACACTGTGTGATCAGGACGTCAAAGAAGGCTTCGTTATCCAAGCCAACCGCTTCCAGCTCCGAAATCTGAATGTTCAACTGATTGATGGTCGTGGCCGCATTATCAACGGCCTGCTGCTTGGAGCCAATATCGTCGCGAAGCTCATTCAGGACGAGAACCAGAGACTGATTTTCTTCATCGACAGCAGAGCTCACGTTCCGCGCATCATTCAACTCGCCATCAACCTGCTTGATGATGATCGTCAGTTCAGAAAGGCGGGTTTCCAGTTCGCGCACGCGGTCTTGCGAGCCTGCCAAAACGTCCTGCGCTTGGCGCAGTTCGAGACTTAGCGTGCTGACATCGCCCGCTGCCCCTTCTGCGGCAGTCCGGTCCATCGCAGCTTGCTCAGAAATCCGATCCATCAGCGCTTGCAGCTCACGGTTTTTGTTGAGCAACGTTTCCACGGTATTGTCCAATTTGGCAATTTCTTCGAGCAATAGATCCCGGTCTGCAATCGCTTGTTCACCCCGGTCTGTCGCCTCTGCCAAAGCTGCTTGCAGCGCATCCGCGTCGTCTGTGAGCATAGCGATGGTTTCGTCGCGATTGGTGACGAGGATCAACGTCCGGTCCAATTCCGTCCGGAGTGAACCGCGCTCACGTTCAGCATCGTTAAACTGTTGAGCAACCATTTCCAGTTCATCACTGAGGCGCTCCAGACCATCGGAAAGGCGTACAATCTCGTCCAAGCGGTCGTCAGCTAAAGCAATAGCCGCACCGCGCTCATCGGTGAGGAGCGCGGTGCTTTCACTCAAAAGCACCAGCTGACGAGCTTTGTCATCCCGCTCCTGCGCGATCGTATCACGTTCGGCAAACGCGGCGTTCAGCCGTTGGCGAAGCTCGGCATTGCTGTTGTTTGCGTCCTGCAGGTTCATAGAGAGCGCCTGAACCTGTGCCTTCAACCCGGCCACTTCACCTTGCAAGCCCGAGGTGTCGGTTTCGATAATCTGGATGGATTGACTGCGCGACACGAGCGACATGAGGCTGCGATTGGCGCGCACGCTATCCGGCCCGACACCCGCATCGGCATTGACTGTCACAGCCTTGTCCCAGCTGTAATCTTCACCCACGCTGGTTTCATAGGTCGATGCGGTGAGAGCCAAGCCTTCGACCATGCGCTTGATGGTTTTGTCGGCTGTATTCTCTGCAGCACGGGCACGGTCACGTTCTTGGCGGAGGCTGTTGTTGCTGACGCGAGCCTCATTGAGCTGCGCCCGCAAACGATCAAGCTCAGCCAGCAGCGAGGCATCTTGCGCACCGCCGGGCTCACACGCGTCCATTTCGTCGAACGGGCATCCCAAAGCGAACAGTGTTTCTTTGGCCGCGGTCAGATCCGCCACAACCTGCGGGTCTGGAACAACCTCCATTACCACAACTTCACGCACAACTTCCGCAGGTTCTGCAGACTCAAGCTCGTTGATGCGCAGTAAGGCCAAGCGAAGCTCCTCTTCACAGCGGCGCACACCGGCGTCCAGTGCGATGATACGGTCTTGAAGCTGTTGGATCGTCACGCGTGCCTTCGCCAATTGTGCGCGCAAAGCGTCGGCGTCGCGGCCCTGTGCAATCGCATCAGCCAAAGCGGCTTCAAGCTGAATGATCCGCTGGTTTGCAGCGTCTAATTCATTGAAAACCTTGACCAGATCGGCATCAAGCTGCCTGCGGAGGTTTTCCAGATCGTCCCGCTCGCGCTTCATTGCGGCCAGTTCTGCGGTCAGGCGGCCAATTTCGTCAAGGTACGGCTGAACGTCAATCTGCTCGGGCGCAGCAGCGCGGCTGAGCAAGCGGGCGTAACTCTCGATGGTCGGAAGGTTGTCCGACGGCAGCAGCGCCCCACCCGTTCCGGCTGGCACACAGGCCAATTGGTTCAGCAAATCTGGGTTCACGTCGATGGCCAGAATATCAACCGAAATATTGCGCTCATTCAACAGTGGAACAAGCTCACAGATATTGCGATCACAGGCATCGACGCCGTCCGTCACCATGACAATCGACCCGGTTGCCGCATCTTGGGGCAAGGTCGTCAGAGCCACTTCGATAGAGCGATATAGGGGGGAGCCGATCAGCGATTGCTCACCCGCGCCCGGCTCAGCGGGTTCAATCGTTTGGATCGCAGCGATTGTCGCGTTCACGGCGTCAGAGCCAAAAGCGTGGATCAAGGGGATGTTGTTACATTCATTGACGCTGTCATCACCAAAGCTGATCAGCGAGGCTCGCCCCTGCTGTAACGGTCCCGGTGCCAACTGGAGCATAGCATCACGGGCAACGTCCATCCGACGCCGGCCCTCCACCTGCCCCAACATGGACCGCGAGGCGTCCATGATGAAGGCCACCGGTGTGTCCGGTCCTTTGAATGCAGCTTCCTGTGCTGAAACGCTTTGCGTCGAGACCAAAGAAGCGACAAACGCCAGTGTTGTCAGAACACCAAGATTGAAACGACGAACGAGAGTCCGCACCATAATTCACTCCATCATGAGCGCCGAATGTCCCGCCTCGCTCCCATCGCGGCACGGCAATTCAATGCTCCCCAAGCACAAAAATAACGCCATTAGGAGGGTATCCTGAGACTTGTAGTTACCTTCGTTATAACACGCCTTGGGTAGAGGTGGTGAGAAATCGTCGAAATTGAGATAAAATTATGCGTCTAAAACTGCCAACAGGTCGTCTTTTTCCATGCGCGCCCCAACGCGCTGAATGACCGCCGCCGCGGCTCGAGAGCCGTACTGGCCGCAAGTCTCTAGCAGCTCACCCTTTGTAAAACCATAGAGAAAGCCTGCGGCATAGAGATCACCGGCACCTGTGGTATCGACGCGTTTTGCAACCTCAACCACGGGCACACAGATGTCTTCTTCGTCCGAAACAATGATCAGGGAGCCTTCATAACCCATGGTCAGAGCGACCATCTGAACGTTATCGGCCCGCGCGCGGTCCCGCGCTTCAACCAGATCGTCTGTCTCGTAAAGGCTTTTTAGCTCGTCTTGATTGGCAAAAATGATGTCGATCATCCCGGCTTCGATCATGGCCAAGAATTCAGACCGCCATCGGTCCACACAGAACGGATCGGACAGCGACAGAGCGATCAACCGGCCATTATTATGGGCAATCTCGACAGCCAGACGAAAGGCGTCTTTGGCTTCGGGCTGATCCCAAAGGTACCCCTCCATGTAAGTTACAGCCGACGCGGCGATCAGACCTTGGTCGATATCCGCGGGCGCAAGTCGTATGCTGGCACCGAGGAAGGTGTTCATGGTCCGCTGCCCATCGGGCGTCACAAAAATCAGACTGCGCGCCGTGGCTGGGCCTTCGGTGCTGAACGCGACGTCAAAGTGCGCGCCGGTCTGGGTAATGCTGTCCTTGAAGGCCTGCCCCAGCTCGTCGTTCTTTACCTTGCCAACATAGGCCGATCGTGCCCCCAACCCGGCCAGCCCCACCGCTGTGTTCCCAGCGGAACCGCCGGAAATCATCAGTTTGCTGTCGTCCATGACCCCGGTAAGGAACTCCGCCCGATCTTCGTCGATCAGCGTCATTGCACCCTTGGTCAAGGCATAGTCTTGAATACAGGATTCTGGGCCTTGCCACAGAACGTCAATGATGGCGTTGCCCATCGACGTGACGTCGATGGTCGCCGTTTCAGGATTTCCACGGTTTTTCATCAGGACAGTTCGGCCTTCAGCGCTTCAACCAGATCAATGCGCTCCCAAGAGAAGCCGCCGTCAGCCTCTGGCTCTCTGCCAAAGTGCCCGTAAGCAGCCGTTCGGCTGTAAATTGGACGGTTCAAACCCAAGTGTGTGCGGATCCCTTTGGGACGCAAATCCATAACTTTGGCAACAGCTTCAGAGATACGCTGCTCGGCGATCTTACCCGTGCCGTAGGTGTTGACGAAAATGGACAAAGGCTGCGCAACACCAATGGCGTAAGACAGCTGGATCGTGCATTTGTCTGCTAAATCAGCGGCCACAATGTTCTTCGCGAGGTAGCGCGCAGCATAGGCGGCTGAGCGGTCCACTTTGGTTGGGTCTTTACCCGAAAACGCGCCGCCCCCGTGCGGTGCAGCGCCGCCGTAGGTATCAACGATAATCTTACGCCCCGTGAGGCCCGCATCGCCGTCGGGACCGCCGATGATGAACTGACCGGTTGGGTTGCAGTAGAGCTGATCTTCGCGCGGCATCCAGCCCTGAGGCAGAACGTCGGCGACAACACCACTGACGATATCGCGGACTTGCTGCTTGGTTGCGTCGGCGGCGTGCTGAGTCGAAACGACAACGTTGGTTGTGGCAACGGGGCGGCCATCTTCGTAGGCTAGGGTTACCTGGGATTTTGCATCCGGGCCCAAGCGCGTTTCACCCGCATGGCGCAGTTCGGCCAGCTTAAACATGATTTGGTGCGCGTACTGGATCGGGGCAGGCATGAGCGACGGGGTTTCGCGGCAGGCATAGCCAAACATAATCCCCTGATCACCCGCGCCTTCTTCTTGGAAATCGCCTTCGCCCTCATCAACGCCTTGCGCAATGTCTGACGACTGGCCGTGAACGTAACAATCGATGCTGGCGTGCTTCCAATGGAAGCCCTCCTGCTCATAGCCAATCTTCTTGATCACCGCGCGGGCAGACGCAATCATCTCTTCGTGGGTCACATCCCCCCGGACTTCTCCGGCAAGCACAACCTTGTTGGTTGTTGCCATCGTTTCGACGGCCACACGCGCTTCCGGCTCTCGTGATAAGAAAATATCGACGATAGAATCAGAGATCTGGTCACAGACCTTGTCAGGATGTCCTTCGGACACTGACTCTGATGTGAAGACATAGGACGACATGCTTTCCCCTTCCCGCAATCGCGCACCCAAACGCCGCGTTACACCATGACTGGGAACTCAGTTCAACTGGATACGAGCACTTTTCTTACGCACATCATCCTCAAAAGTCACAGATGTCCACTATCTAACCAGCCTGACGTCCAAAAAGGCTAAGTCAGCCATGTTAGCGGCTAATGCGCAGACGGGTTTCTTTGCAAATCAAGTCCTGTTCCCGAACCCAGCCATACTTCACCCCACCACTCTTTTGGCGATAGGACACCCGCCAGTAGCCTTGGTGAAAACCGCGCACGTCAATCGTCGTCTTGCCGCCACCGATTGTAGTGGTTGGTGCAGCCTGCCAGCGGGCAGCAGTATTAAAGACGTTAACCTTGGCTCCCGTCGCCGAGCGCGCACAAACACAGTCTGACGGACGCAGTTTCTGCAGCGTGAGCTGAGGAGCCGCTTGATAGGAAACAGCCTTCGTCTGCACAACAGGAACCGGCTTGGGAGCCGGCTGAACCACCGGGTAAACCACGGGGGTCGGGATCACTTGTGTGGCGGCTTGCTGTTGAACATATTGAACCTGCACGGGAACCTGCATCGGCACCGGAACCGGTGCCTGATAGGTAACCGGTACCGCCTGATAATGAACCGGCGCGTAGGTTGCGATAGTCGGCACCGTCATCGGATAGGCGCTCACCCCATTGATCGGATAGTTGGCGATGACCATTGGCCCGGCCCATCCTTCGGACGGCGGGTTAACGGGATAGTTGGCGATCACTGTTCGCTTGACCTCGGCCCCCTCGACCGAGTGCGCCGCTGAACGTCCTGTCATGGCAAACAATGCCACGGCAATCATACTCAGGCCGAACACCTTCATTTTCATCGTGTTTTGTCCCTCTCGCAGCTCGCTGTCCCCTAGGCCGTTTTTTTGTTTATTGGGAGGACGCGGCTTCTTTTTCTTATGCGCGAAACCTGTCAGGTGACGGCTCGCGGCGGTAGTCCAAAAAGGATATTTTGGTTTTAATCCTTCTATATCGACATAAGTGCATCACTTAAGGCTCATAATCTTAAAGGGCGCATATTATGACGTTTTCTCGCCATGAAATTGCCCGTCGCGGTCTACGCATCTGGTGAAATTCCTAGTCTTGATTCCAGATTTTCCCATGCTGGAAAGCAGCGATCAAACGGCGGTGACACAGCACTGAATCCAACGGCACCGGTCAGTGCGGCTAAAACCCGGCGCCACAGATGCACCGATCCGCCCCGCTGAACCCACACCGCCCCAATGCACCTGAATTTCGAGTTGCCTTAGCCGGGTTCCGCGGTGCAGTCTTTGTGCCATAGACGCGCGCCAAAGCTGGAAGAGGAGCTGGCTTCGGTGCGCGCCCTTCTGTTGCGCTGTGAGGAGAGAGCCAGCATGTCGTCGTTGCCGGAGTACAACCGCTTTGTGTCCACCCTGCCCAGCATGGATCGGCTGACCGATCGTATGCAGGCTATGACCAACGACGATCCCGCTTTTGAAGTGCGACGCGAAGTGGTGGGGCAGCAGGGTGAGATGACGGTCTTTGCCCGCGCGCCGCAAACCCTGCCCGAGTGGTTTGCCCGCGCCGATGCCTTCCCCAGCCGCGATTTTCTGGTTCTCGGCAATAGTGTCCACACCTATGCCCAAGCCCGTGCCGAGGCCAACTGGGTGGCCCGCGCGCTGCAGACTGAATTCAACGTCAAACCCGGCGATAAAGTTGGCCTCTGTGCCCGCAACTCACCGGAGTGGGTGATTAGTTTCATGGCCGTGCAATTGTGCGGCGGGGTTGCAGTGCTGCTGAACTCTTGGTGGACCGCAGACGAGTTGGCTTATGGCCTTAAAGACAGCGGAGCAAAGCTGCTGCTGTGCGACAGTGAGCGTGAAGCGCAGGCAGCGGACTACTGCGATGCAAACGGCGTCAAGCGGCTGTGTATTCGACACCGGTTCGAGAAGTCAGAGGCCTATGAAGCCCTGATCGCCACCTATCGCGGTCAACCGGCCCTCCCCTCTCATCGCGGAGCGGACGACCCCGCGACCATTCTTTATACCAGCGGCTCAACCGGATACCCCAAGGGCGTTCTCAGCTCTCATCGCGGAGTGATTTCAGCGCTCTATTCGTGGGCGCTGATGGCGCGGGGCATCGGTGCGCTGATGACAGAATTGCCGGAGCTGAAGGACGGGCAGGAAGTGATCTTGCTACCGGTGCCTTTGTTCCACGTGACGGGATGCCACGCGTCCTTGCTGGGCTGTTTCGGGACTGGGCGGAAGCTGGTGATGATGGACAAATGGGATGCGGAGTTGTCGCTGCAATTGATCCAAGAACACAGCGTCAGCCACTTCCTGGGCGTGCCAACACAATCTTTTGAGATCCTGCGTCACCCCAAGCGTGAATCCTACAATCTCAGCAGCCTGCTCGAACTGGCTGGAGGCGGTTCTGCGCGCCCCGCCGAGCACGTGGGCGCCATCCAAAACGCCTTTGACCACGCCACGCCGCGCATTGGCTACGGCCTAACGGAAACCAACGCACTAGGCGCCATCAATGGTGGGCCGTCGTATGTCGTCAAACCGGGCAGTACGGGGCCGGTAACCGGTCCGGTGATGGAGCTGGAAGTCCACGCCGATGACAGCGACACGCCGTTGGCAATCGGCGAAGTGGGCCGGGTTTGTTTCCGGGGGCCATCCATCATGATTGGCTACTTTAACCGCGCCGAAGACACCGCCAAGGCAATCAGTCCGGGTGGGTGGTTTGACAGTGGCGATTTGGGCTATTTGGACGAGGACGGTTTCCTCTTCCTGGTGGATCGCGCCAAAGACATCATTGTGCGGGGCGGCGAAAACATCTCCTGCCTCGAAGTGGAAGCCTGTATCCACGCGCACCCGGAAGTGCGCGATGTCACTGTTTTTGGACTGCCCGACGAACGCTTGGGCGAAGTGGTTACGGCCATGGTTTACCTGCGCCCTGACGGCAATGGCGCGAACGCAGAGGATATTCAGGCCTTCGCCGGCCAGACCTTAGCGCGCTATAAAGTGCCCGCTGAGATCCTGTTCGCTGACGCTCCTCTGCCCCGAGGCGCAACGGAGAAGATCGATAAGAAGACCGTCCGAGCAGCCATTTTGGCCGAGCGATCTTAACCATCTTTACCGCCTTGGTAACGCACTGACCCGCTTTACCAAGGCCAAGGTCTGAGAACCCGGCAAACATGCCGCAACGGGCACAGTTTTCCTTGCCAAGACCTGCCCCGCCGGGTCATCCATCGGCCAGACAGCTCGGAGGCACTCAAGTGCAGATTTCAGAACTCATGGCGCGTGAAATCGCGTTTTCCCTGTTTGACGTGGTTGGCGTAGACGACTTGGCGTCCCTGCCCCGCTATCAGGAACACAACCGCGAAGTTTATGAGGCCGTGCTGGAAACGGCACTGAAAGTGTCCTCAGATTTCTTCGCGCCGCACAACCGCAAGGGCGATCTGAACGAGCCGCGCGTGGTGAATGGCGTGGTCGAGCTGATCCCTGAAGTCAAGGAAGCGATGGAAGCCTACCGTGACGCCGGCTTCTTCTCCGCCCATCATGACGAAGAAGACGGTGGCTTGCAGATTCCTTGGACCGTTGCCCAAGCCTCATCCGCATTCTTTCAGGCGGTTAACGTCTCCACCGCTGGTTATCCATTCCTGACCGTCGGCGCGGCCAATTTGATCAAGGCCCATGCCTCAGCGGCCCAGAAAGCCAAATGGCTGCCGCCAATGCTGGCTGGGGATTTCTTTGGCACCATGTGCCTGTCAGAGCCGCACGCGGGCTCTGGCCTTGCCGACATCAAAACCACCGCTTACCCGCTGGAGAACGAGCCGGGCCAATATCGGCTCAAGGGCCAGAAGATGTGGATTTCCGCAGGCGACCACGAGCTCGGTGACAACATCGTCCACCTCGTCCTCGCCCGGATTGACGGCGCGCCCGAAGGCACCAAAGGCATCTCGATCTTCATCGTACCCAAGCGCCGTGTGGATGCGCAAGGCGACGTGGGGCCATCGAACGACGTGCGCTTGATCAGCCTGAACCACAAAATGGGCTATCGCGGCACCACAAACACCATTCTGGCCTTTGGCGAGGATGATGCCTGTGTGGGTGAGTTGATCGGCGAAGCGGGTCATGGACTGGCCTACATGTTCCACATGATGAACGAGGCGCGCATTGGCGTCGGCTTGGGCGCTGCGTGCTTAGGCCTAGCGGGATACGCTGAAAGTCTGCGCTACGCCGAAGAACGCCCCCAAGGCCGCCACCCTGACGAACGCGACCCGTCCACAAAGCCAGTGATGATCATCGAACACGCCGATGTGCGCCGTATGCTGATGGCGCAAAAGGCGCTGTGCGAGCCTGCGCTGACACTGACGTTCTATGCTGCAAAACTGGTCGATATCGAGAAATTCCACCCCGATGAAGATGAACGAAAAAGGGCGCATACCATTCTGGATCTGCTGACCCCTGTGGTCAAAGGTTGGGTCAGCGACGCGACGCTCCGCGCGAACCACGAAGCCATCCAAATTCACGGCGGCTATGGCTACACCCGAGATTTTCGGGTTGAGCAAATCTATCGTGATAACCGCCTCAACCCCATCCACGAAGGCACCAACGGTATCCAAGGCATGGACTTGCTGGGCCGGAAAGTGATGCGCGACGGCGGTAAAGCGCTGTCCGCCTTCTCCGCGCTGGTCAGCGACGAACTCAAGGACGCGGTCGGCCAGGGCTTCGATGCTGATCTTGCTGCTCAATTGGGAAAAGCCATGGCGACCTTTGGCGCAGCAACAGCAACCTTGGGCGGGAAAATGCAGTCCGATGGGGCGCGAAAAACAATGGCGCAATCAACGCTCTACCTCGACGCCTTTGGCCTGATCGTCATGGGTTGGATGCATGCGAAATGCGTTGTCGCGGCACGGAAAAGCTCGAATGTCTCAGCCGATTATGCTGAAGGCAAAACGCTCGCAGCGGCTTATTTCTTCCGGCATGAGTTGGGACGCTTGGATGAGATCTGTGCGCGCCTGTCAGAGCTCGACGAGACATTCGTGCCGGCTCAAGCCGCTAACTTCTAAGCCCCACCAACAAAAGAAAAAACGGGGAACCCCAGCCCACAAGCTGGAACACCCCGTTTTCACTTAAACCAAGCGGACCAATCCGAGGTTTACTTAGCGCGGAACAATCCGCGGTTTACCAAATCCGGAAATATCCGCCGCGCAGCAGCACAGGACGCAAGCCCTGTTCAAATCGACTTCGAACCCGCTGGATGCGATCCAAGGCGTCATCAATCGCGCCGTCACCACCAACCAGACCAGCCTCCGATTGCGCTTTCAGGATGTCTTGCAGCAGCGAAGCAGCCCGTTCTTCGATATCGGAATCACCACCATCACGCGCTGAAACAGCAAGCGCATACAGGGCCGGCTGAACCGCGCGGAACTCACCGAAGTTTGGCAGGAAAAGATGATGCGCCGGTGCTTTGGTTTGCTCGAGCCAGCCGGTCAAACCTCGGTCATAGTCCAACACCGCCTGATCCGGATCTTCAAACAGGTCTTCGCCGTGGTAGAGGTTCAGGTACCCCAGCGCATGCCCGATGCGGACCACGTCCATGATTTCCGTGTCACCTTCGGGACCATCCGGGAATACCTTACGCAAATCGCCAAGCTTCATCGGACCAGCAGCGAGCGCGTTGAACACCGGATCAAACTTGGCCGGGTTCAAGCGCAGATTCTCGTTCAGACGGAACTTGAGCTGCATCTTGATGTTTTCGCGCTTGGGGCGAATCATGATCTTGGCATCAGCCCAAAATGCCACGATATCGGCGTGCGACTGCTTTTCACGGTTCTTGATATAGAGATCCGTGCGGTGCGAGCGGTTAACCGAGAAATCGTAAAGCGTTTCGGAGATGATCCGGTTGGGATAGCGGTTCAAACGCTCAACCATCGTGCGCGGCAGAGCCTGCGCTTTGGCGTTGTTCAGATGCGCGGCGTCACCACACATGCGGAACTCGCGGCTCAGGAATTGCGGCATGATATCGTGGGCGTAGAAGCTATCCCATTCGACGTTCATGAATTCCTGAAACACCTTGCGCGCGCCAGCGCCCGAAGAACGCTTGTGCCGGTCGGCGATGAGCATTTGCGAGAAGTAGCCCGCCTCTTCGCCCACCAGCTCGTGCATCAAGTGCAGCGCGCTCTTGGTTTGTTCGATTGGCTTGTTGCCTTGCGTGGTCGCGAACATTTTCAGAAATTCACGGAACGGGTCGAATTGAGCGTTGAAGACTGCGCAGTTGTACGAAAACAGCACCATGCCGCCGTCTTTGACGTTCTCTACCGTGTTCCAGACGCTAGGCCGGTCAGCCTCAACCATCTGACCATAGGTGTCCACGCTCATCGCTACGTCCCAAGTACCAGCGTTCGCCTCGTTAAAGCTCGCGATTGAGCCGTGATGGACGCTGACGTTGCTATGGCCAAAGCTTTGCTTGAGCGATTCCGCCGACTTCGACAGTTCTGGGTTATGATCGACCGTGTGGAAATGCGCACCAGAGCTGGAAAACGCCATGGAGTTTGCCAGGAACCCCGGTCCACCACCCAGATCAGCAACCTGCAAGCCGTCACCCTTATCCGGATAGAGTAGGCGCTCGTCCGGGATAAATCCGCCAAGCAAAGCAACCAAAGCAAGGTTCCTCAAGGACGCAGCTGGCTTGACCTGAAAATCGTAGTCATTGTGCGTCAGCGGCGTTGGTTGGAAATCCATCGTGTCGTTCAACAGCTTAGCTTTCGTTGGTTCGTCAGTGGCGTTTGCGCGCCGACTTTTCAGGAGTTGGCCTTAGCCCTGCAGGTTTTCGATGATAATGGCAATCCCTTGCCCACCACCAATGCACATGGTCAGCAGGCCATAACGTCCGCCCGTCCGTTGCAGTTCATACATCGCCTTTGTGGCGAGGATAGCGCCTGTTGCACCGACCGGATGGCCCAGCGCAATCGCGCCGCCATTGGGGTTTACAATTGCGGGGTCTAGGTCCAGCTCTCGGCTGACGTAGCATGCTTGAGCCGCGAACGCTTCGTTGCTCTCAACCACGTCGAAGTCAGACGCCTTCAAACCCGCTTTCGCCAGTGCAATCTTAACAGCCGGAACCGGGCCAACACCCATTTCATCGGGTTCAACGCCTGCGTGGCCATAGGACACGATGCGCGCCAGCGGTGTCCCGCCAAGCTTTGCCACCGCACTTTCCGCCGCCAACGTAAGAACCGCTGCGCCGTCGTTAATGCCAGAAGCATTGCCCGCGGTCACAGATCCGTCAGCCTTGAATATCGTCTTCATGGTGCCAAGCTTTTCGATCGTGACTTCGCGCGGGTGCTCGTCAGTATCAAAATCGACGGTCTCACGCCGGGATTTCACCGGAACGGGCACAATCTGGTCTTGGAAGTAACCGGCATCAATCGCTGCCGCAGCGCGGCGTTGGCTTTCGGCTGCAAACGCGTCCTGCGCTTCACGGTTGATCCCATAGCGGCTTGCGATGTTTTCCGCCGTGATCCCCATCAAGCCGTGGCCAAAGGGGTCGTAAAGCGCGCCCTGCATCATATCGATGACATTGCTCTCCCCCATGCGCGCGCCAAAGCGCATGCGCGGCAGCATGTAGCCGCCATTGGACATGCTTTCCGCTCCGCCCGCGATGGCCGCTTCGCAATCGCCCAGCATCACGGTCTGTGACGCAGAAACAATCGCCTGCAAGCCCGACCCGCACAGCCGGTTTACCGTCAGCGCTGGCGCATGCTTGGACACGCCCGCATTCACGGAAATCACACGGCTGATGTACATGTCACGGGCTTCGCCATGGATAACGTTGCCGATGACCGTGTGCCCAAACACCTCCGCGTCCATGCCGGAGCGTGCAATCGCGGATTTGGCGGCAATGGTGCCTAAATCAATCGCAGAGGTGTCTTTGAGCGATCCGCCAAAACTGCCGATGGCAGTTCGGGATGCGCTGGTGATAATAACGGATTCAACCATAACGACTTTGAACCTAGTAAATTTGAGTGTGTAAGCGATGAAAAATCAGTGACCGCAGGCTTACCCGCTTTAGCCGCCTGCCTCAACGGACAAGAACTGGCCATCGTCCTGCAACCAGAACAGTTCAGCCGAAGCAATCGAGAACCACGCCCCATGCAGCGTCAAGCGTCCCTCGCCCATCGCCTGATCAATAAACGGAAAGTCCCGCAGGCGCGCAAGAGAGCGGCGCACGTTTTTGTGCTCCAGACACAGCTGAAGCCCGTCTTGATCCAACTCAGGGTTCTCGGTCACGGCCGCAGACCCATCCTCGTCCATCAATCCAACCCACTGATCAATGTAGTAACGCCCGCTATCGGGTTCAGGCTTGGCATCGGGGTTTTGCGCATTGCCGAGCGCAGCAGCAACCCCGCCGCACTTGGCATGCCCCATCACGACAATCCGCGAAACCTGCAAGTGCCCCACGGCAAACTCAAGCGCCGCCGCCGTACCCGCCAAATGCGCGTTGGGTTCAGCCGAGTAGGCCGAATGCGGAGGGACGATATTGGCCACGTTCCGAATCACGAACAGCTCACCGGGGGCCGCGCCAAAGATTGTCGCCGGATCCACGCGGCTATCGGCACAGGAAATAACCAAAGTATGTGGTGACTGTCCTTCTGCTAACTGTTGATAGAGCTTTTGTTGCTCATCAACGCGGTCAGAGACGAAACGGTTGTAACCATCTGCCAATTCCTGGGGCATGGTCGTGCTACACATACAGAGTCCTCGTTGGTGATATCCTGATGGGGTCTAGCGCATGACGCGCTTTGCGCAAGATAAGCATGGAGGAACAAATGAGCTACGACGGTAAATCAGTCCTGATCACCGGTGCAGGCAGTGGTTTTGGTAGAAGACTGGCTGAAACACTCAGCGGGATGGGCGCGCGGCTTGTTTTGGGGGACATCAACGAAGCGGGGATGGAAGAAACCAAGGCGCTTTGCGTTGGTGACACTGTGCTGGTCAAAACCGACGTCAGCAAGGAAGACGACTGCAAAGCACTGGTGGCTGCTGGGGTTGAGGCCTTTGGCGGGCTGGACGTGGCTTACAACAACGCCGGGATGGGCGGTCACGCCCCCAAGCCTTTGCACGAAATCACCGCAGAAGAATTCGACATCACGCTCAAGGTAAACACCTACGGCGTCTTCTACTGCATGAAGGCGCAGTTGCCGGTCATGCTGCGTGCCGGCAAGGGCGCAATCCTCAATACATCCTCAGCCGCAGGCGTTTTAGGCGCGCCGTTTATGAGCGCCTACGGGGGAGCAAAACACGCCGTTACCGGTATCACCCGCGCCGCTGCCGACGAATATGCGCGCCGAGGCATCCGCGTGAACGCGATCTGTCCTTCCTTTGCTGACACCCCCATCATGGATGGCGTCATCGGACATTTCGGCCTGCCTAAGGAAGAAGCGTACACCAAGATTTCCTCACGCGTTCCGATGCGCCGCGTTGCGACGGTTGATGAAATCGTGCAGGCGATGATTTGGGCTTGCGCCGACGAAAACAGCTTCATGACAGGTCAAACGCTGCAGATCGATGGCGGTCTGACTGCGATTTAAGCGATCTCGCGCTCCAAACGCATAAGGTTGTAGAACAGCGGCCTCATACTATGATATGGGGCCGTATGCGTTTGATGCTCTGGACATTTTTGGCTTTGGTCGCGCTGCTCACTGGCGGTGCAAACCCCGCTTTGGCACAAAAACCAGACTTTTTGCTGTGTCAGGATTGGCGACTGTTTCAGGATGCCGATTTCATCCAACACGCTGAAACCATGGCCGGCCTGAACCCTTGCGTGACCTATGAACCGCTGATTTCTGGCGAGGTCGAGTGGCGACTTGTTCGGCTCCAGCAAGGCCCAGAAATTCCGAAGTCCGCGCCTTTGGTGGTGGTTCTGCACGACAACGAAGACGCGGCCCTTGTTGGCGCGCTCAGCGTGCTGGCGATCCGCAACGTGCAAGTCGTGATGCTCGACACCGCCGAAAGCCGCGATTGGGCCGGCGTAGACCCGAACCGCTTGTTTGTCAGCCCCGGCGCAATCATCAACAACTGCCCCTTCCCCCAGCATCTGGACGCAGGCTTCGCCCAAGCCATCTTGCGCGATTGGAGCGGTCAGCACCCCGTCATCTCGATGCACAGCAACGCCCCCGGCATGCACGGTGACGGCGCGAATGGGCGGGGTTCGATATCGATGTTGGGCCCCAAAAAGCACCAGCGCGCCTTCCACGCCGCCATAGATCCCTTCCAGCCTCGCCTGACCGACCCCGACAACCTGATCTACATCACCGGTCTGGGGCCTTTGCCCGGCCCGGTTCAGGGGGATGTGATTTTTCGCCTGCGCGATGCCGGGGTGAATGTGCTTTACAGTCAAATCTGGCCAGAAACCCAAGACTGCTCTTTGTCAGATTTCTTGACGCTGCGCGGTCAGTCGGACCTATACTTCAATATCGAAGTCGAAGAAGCCGACGGTGCCAGCGCCGTTACCCTCGCGCGGAGACTGCTCTTCGTACTCGAAAACCGTCAGGCGAGACTAAACTGATCATGAGAACCCTGTTCGCAACGCTCTGGCTGCTTATCGGCCTGCTGTTCACGGCTCAAGGTGCGCTGGCACAAGCCGACTACGGTGATCTCGCAGATCGTCACAGGTTGCAGCAAACCTTTCCCGACGGCTCGACACAGCCAGACCTCGACGAACCCAGACCACGCCGCAATCTATCAGCACCCAATATCGAGATCAGCCAGTTTTTGCTGATCCTGCTTGCCGTTGCCATCACCGGTACTTTTGGCTTTTTCATCATCCGAAACGCCCTCGCCTACCGTCGGCAAAACCGGACTTTTGACGGAGCTTCTGATGGACCCTCGGCACCGGTTGAGGTCTGGGGAACCGTTCCAGAAGACAGCTGGGATGCCCTTCTGGACCGCTTGCGTCTCAGCGGTGATCCGAACACGGCTCTGCACGAAATGCTGCTGGCCGCCATCGGGTTTTGTCAGAAAGAACTCGCCATCCATATCCCGCGCGCCAAAACACCCCGCGAAATCCGCCTGAGCTTGCCTGCTGACTTTGCGGGCGCAGCGGCTTTTGAAACCTTGGTATCGGGCGCTGAATTAGCGTGGTTTGGGGCCAAGCCCGTCGACCGTCCCATGTTTAATCGCGGTTTAGACGCCCTCGAGCAAATTTTCCGCCTACGCTGATTCACCACCACCAAGGCGTTCTGCCCAAGCCTGTGCCAGCCCCAACAGAGCGCGATCCGAACCCCTTGCGCCCATGACCGACAGGCCGCGTGGCACGCCATCAGTATTGGGCAAAGGAATCTGGATTTGCGGCACGCCCAGCAACGGCGAAATCGACGTTAAGCCCAACAGCATTTTCCGCGTCACTTCCCGGCTTTCCAAAGCATTCGGGTCGCTTAGCTCTGAGAACTTCTGTGCCGCCGCGGGACCGGTTGGAAGGATGATGAAACCGCCCCGATCCAGCACGTCGGTCAAAGACTTGTAAGCGACATTCGCCCGCGCACGCGCTGGTGCTTCCTGCTCCCGTTTCCGCGTCGCGGCGAGGTCAAAGCGGGAGAGAATATCAGGTGCGAGCCGAGGCTTTTCAGCCTCAATCCACGCGCCGTGCTCAGCCCAGGCATAAATCCCCTGAACCACGCCAAAGTTCTCATACCCCGCACGGAACATGGCTTGCGCGTCGCCAATCTCACAATCTGGGAACACGCCCAGACGTTCAGCAATCAGCGCCGGTATATCCCGCATCCGGGGTTCAAGCGGTTCAAACAGGCTTGAGGCGATCAGGATTTCGCCATCCGGCAGACCCGGCGCTGCCACTGGCTCGCCTAACAGCACCGCCATACCCTTAGCCAGCGATCCGGCGTCTCGCGTCATCAAACCAACCGTGTCCAGCGGCGCGCTCAAATCCATGCAACCCTCTGCGCTCACTCGCCCATGGGTCGGACGCAGGCCAAACAGATTGTTGTACAAAGCCGGAATGCGCACAGAACCGCCCGTATCAGTTCCCAAGCCCAAATCCGCCAAATCACCCGCAACAGCCACCGCCGAACCACTCGACGAACCGCCCGGTATCCGGTCTGGCGTTATGGGGTTTTTTGGGGTGCCATAGTCGATATTTTGCCCCACCAGCGACGCCGCCAGTTGCTCCGTGATGGTCTTCCCCACCATGGTCGCGCCCGCGTCGAGCAAAGCCTGCACCGCGCTTGCCGTCCGCGCAGCAGGCTGGTTGGCCTTGGGCCAGTCCAAGACACCGCAAGCCGTCGGCATGCCTTCAACGTCAAACAAGTCCTTCACCGCCAGCCGAAGCCCCGTCAACAGGCCTTCAGCCGCGCCGTGGCGGCTTTCGTGGATGACGAAAGGGTCGTCAACGATTGTGTAAGTTTCGCTCACGGCTCAGGCTCCTTTGCTCAGGCTTCACCTTAACGCATCAAGTACCCCGTTGAACACGGAACCTACTGATCGCGCTTCCAGACTGGTTTCCGCTTCTCCATAAACGCGGCCATGCCCTCTTTCTGGTCTTCGGTTGAGAACAAACCAGCGAACACCCGCCGTTCTGCGCCGATACCTTCTTTGAGGCCGGTCTCGAAAGCCCGGTTCACAGCGTCTTTACAGGCCACGGTCGCGATCTTGGAAAAACCGGCGATCTTGGTCGCGGTTTTCATCACGTCCTCTTCGATGGCGTCCGGCTCAACCACGCGCGCCACCAAACCAGCGCTCTCTGCTTCTTCGGCGCCCATGAAACGCCCCGTAAGGCACAATTCCATCGACTTAGCCTTGCCCAGCGCCTTGGTCAGACGCTGCGTTCCGCCTGCGCCGGGGATCACGCCCAGCGAAATCTCAGGCTGGCCAAACTGCGCGGTAGTCGAGGCAATGATGATGTCGCACATCATCGCCAGCTCACAGCCGCCACCCAGCGCGTAGCCCGATACCGACGCAATCATCGGTGTCCGGGTTTCGCCGATTTTGTCCCACTGGCCAAAAGGGTTAACGCCGTACATGTGCTCAAAGGTCTTGTCGGACATCTCGCGAATATCCGCGCCGGCGGCAAACGCCTTTTCCGAGCCCTTGATGACGATACAGCCAACGCTTTCGTCCTCATCCGCGGCCTGACAAACCGACAGAACTTCCAGCATCAACGGCATGTTTAACGCATTTAGCGCTTTGGGGCGGTTCAGTTGGATGACCTTTACTCGGCCTTCCTGACTGATGAGGACATTTTCAAATTCAGACATTAGCTTTTTCCTTTCTGCTTCGCTCCCGTCCCGCGGTATCAAGACGCGAGCGAAATTCCTTCTTTGGCCTTGTGTTCAATATAGCGTGCAACGATCTGCTCGGCTCTAGACCGGTTCATTGGCGCCTGATGCCCCCCAAAAATTTGATCGAACTCCTGCGCGATCAAGCGTTGGTGAGAGCGAAGAATATCTTTCTTACTGCTGTGCGACAGCACATCGACAATATACCCGTTCATGAGCACGTCACCGGTGAACATCCATTTCCGCTTGGCATCGATGAAGGTCAGGCTATCGGGCGAATGACCGGGGGTCTCTATGATGTCCAAAACCACGTCCCCCAAGTCAATCTGATCTCCCTCGCCCACAACATCAGTCAAGTCGCTAGGCCGGAAGTTCTCGCCGTACCTCTGCGCGTCAAAGCCGAGGTACTCAAAGCCTCGATCAATCAATTTGAGCTGCGGCGTAAAGGGCTGTGCGTTGGTGTTGTGGGGGTTCGGGCTGCGCACAATGTCCAGCGCATCCGCGTGCCCAAAGCGGCGGTCATGAAAGCGGCCATGTTGGTTGATGTGATCGCAGTGCGCGTGCGTAATGGCGAGCCAAAGCGGCTTTTCGCGATTGGGGAACAAGGCCTCCATTGGCCAATCCACAACACCCCAACCCGCATCGATCACCAAGTCAGCGTCTCGCCCCTCAACAATCCACACGTTCGACCGTATCAAAGACCGGATCACCTTTTCGCTCAGCAGCCACAGGCCAGGTTCGACTGTCTCCAAACGGAAAAATTCATTCTCAAAAGGATGCATTCGGGCCCTGCTTTATCGTGATGCAGACAGCGGAAAAGGCATCCCCCACCCCATCAGCTTTCTTTGGATTCTTCGGCGTCGGATTTTTCAGCATCTGACTCATCGGTTTGAACCTCAAAACCCGATGACGGAAGTTCAGCCTTGATGTAGCTGAGATCTCCACCGTCGTCGACAACCAGCAAAACCTTGAGCCCGCGCGTCATCTGCATCGCGCCGTCTTCGGTCCGCACCACTTCTCCCTCACGTTCGTTCCAATCAAAGACTGGAACCTGTCCGCGATGGTTGGCCATAAGCTCTTCAAACAAGGCTCTGGCGTTGGTGGGGTGAAGGCGGATGCAGCCGCCGCTGTTGCGTTTGCCAAGGTTCTTGATCAGCTTCTCTGAGGCCGCATGAACCGCCCAACCGGTCGGCTCGCCGTCTTCCAGATAGCGCCAGAACATGGAAAACGGCATCGGCGCATCGTCCCAAGTCGTCGTGTTGTAATCGCGGTAAAACCGGCTTTGGTCGAGCTGGTAAATGCCTGTTGGCGTCGTGGTGAAATACTTTTCTTCCAGCTCTCGCCCCGTCGAAACCTCCCAGATGTCCGAAGCCGACCACGCACAGCCGCCACAACCGGGCGTATCAGGACGCATCACCATCATCGACTGCGAGTGTTCGCCCTTAGCGCCCTTGTTGACCACAAGCACGATATTGAAATGTTGGAGGATCTCCCCGTCAAGCGTCGCCAGCCGCGCCCCTTCGGCGGGCACAATCTGCTGACCATCGACGAAGTAGCCGGGCTTAACCCCCGGCGCGTTAAGCTCATCCAGCTTTCCATTTGATGCGCCGCAAGCAGCAACCATCAAAGCCAAAAAGCCAGCAAGGCAGGCCCGTAGCGCCTTGCTCAAGAAACCCAAAGACAGAACAGACAGCACGAAGCGTCCTCCAACATTCTCAGAGATATGCGTTCAAAGTGTTTTGGTTTTTTAAAACACCCTACGCAACTTTGATAACCTTCTTTCCGAAGTTATCGCCATTGAGAACGTCTATCAGTGATTGAGGCGCAGATTCAATGCCTTGGCTGATGTCCTCTCTCACGTTTATGCGACCATCTTGGATCATCGGAACAAATTCACTCACAAACTGTGAGTATTGCTCCTGGAAGTCCCAAACAATGAAGCCGCGCACGCTGATCCGCTTAGACAGAATTTCACGGAAAATCCGGGGCCCCCAATCGACGCCCGTCGGCACCTCGGTGGCGTTGTAGAAGTGGATGACGCCGCACACTGGTACACGCGAAAATGGGTTCATCAGCGGCCAAACCGCTTGAAAGACCGGTCCACCCACGTTTTCCCAATAGATGTCGATCCCGTCCGGTACCGCCTCTTTCAACTTTGCCTTCAAATCCGGATCGTTGCGATCCAAACAAACGTCAAAGCCCAGCTCATCAACCGCAAAAGCGCACTTTTCAGCGCCGCCCGCGATGCCAACAACCCGCAGGCCCTTGGCCTTAGCAATTTGTCCAACCATCGTACCAACCGGCCCCGTCGCCGCAGCAACAACCAGTGTTTCACCGGCAACGGGCTTCCCGATGTTATGCAGGCCCGCCCAAGCCGTCATGCCGGGCATCCCCATCTTACCGACATAGGCCGACAGCGGCAGAAGATTTTCGTCAACAACCATGGTTCCCTTGGATGTCGCTTTCCAATGTGTGGACCAGCCGCCCGAGTAGAACACGTGGCTTCCCACGGGCACGTCCGGCGTCTTGGATTCAATAACCCGTCCAACGGTCCCACCTTTCATGCGACCACCGATGGCAACAGGCTGGGCATAGGATTTAGCGTCGTTCATCCGACCACGCATATAAGGGTCAATAGACAGCCAAAGTGTTTCTGCGACGTACTCGCCTTCCCCAGCAGTTGGAATGGCTTCTTCCACCATTTCCCAATTTTCTAGCGTCGGCGCACCGACAGGACGGCTTTTCAGAACCCACGTTTGCATGGTCCCCATAGTACTTTTCCTCCCTTTAATGGTTTGAGATCTTCCCTTCCGGCCACAGAAGACCCTATATGGTAGACATGCAAGACCCCTTTGGCCGTACCATCGACTACCTCCGCGTTTCAGTGACCGACCGCTGCGACTTTCGCTGTGTTTACTGCATGTCCGAGGACATGACCTTTCTACCAAAGAAAGATTTACTAACGCTTGAGGAATTAGACCGCCTTTGCACGGTGTTTGTGGACAAGGGTGTTCGCAGGCTCCGGCTGACGGGTGGCGAGCCTTTGGTGCGCAAAAACGTCATGTGGCTGTTCGAGCGCTTGGGGCGTCATTTGAAGTCTGGTGCGCTGGAAGAACTGACACTCACCACAAACGGTTCACAGCTCAGCCGCTATGCCGACGATCTCGCGCGCGCTGGTGTCCGCCGGATAAATGTCTCACTGGACACGCTCAAGCCAGATTTGTTCGCGGAAATCACTCGTTGGGGTCGGCTGACTCAGGTGATGGAAGGCCTTAAAGCGGCTAAAGAAGCGGGCCTGAGGGTCAAAATCAACACTGTGGCGCTCAAGGGCGTCAACGACGACGAGCTGGAAACGCTGGTCGCGTGGTGCGCAGACGAAGGCTTTGACATCACCTTCATCGAAGTGATGCCGATGGGGGCGATCATGGACGACACTGGCGCAGATGACAGTGGCCGCGAGGGACAATTTATGTCGCTCGAAGAGGTTCGGACGCGACTGGGCCAGCGTTGGGCGCTCGCAGAAACATCCTACCGCACCGCCGGGCCTGCGCGCTATTTCGTTGTGGGCGAAACCGGGCAGCGCTTAGGCTTTATTACCCCGCTTAGCCATAACTTTTGCGAGCTGTGCAACCGGGTGCGCCTGACATGTACGGGCATGCTGTACATGTGCTTGGGTCAGGATGATTCAATGGATTTGCGCGACGTACTGCGCCAGTCAGAGAGCGACGAAGCGGTCTCGGCGGCGATTGATCAGGCCATCCTGAGAAAGCCTAAGGGGCATGACTTCATGGTGGGCCGTGACGCCAACGCGGCTGTTACGCGACACATGAGTGTCACCGGCGGCTAGCTCGACACTTCAGACGAGCTGAAATACTTGATCGAATAGGCCAACAGCTTTTCATAAAAAGAGCGACCGGCCTCGTGCCCTCGAAGCGCGTTGGACGAGTTGAGATAGACCTTTAGACGAAATGACGGAAAATCCGACAGCCGGGTCAGCCCTTTTGTCTCAAACCGGGTATTGAGCAAGCCAAAGCCCACGCCAGATCTCACAAGCTTCTCGCCATCAACATAATTCGGTACGCGAATGGAAGACCTGCATTTGGCCTCTATTTCGGCAATGTTGGAAGCATTGCTGTGCTTGGTCTGAGCTCTCTTTGGAAAGATTAGTCTGTGGGTTTCGAGGTTCTCTAAAGTCGGGAGACCCCATTGCTCATTGTAACTTTCCGAACAAAAGAACTGATACACGCTCTCTCCAACGGGCTCAGACCGATCGGCTTCACTTTTCGCCAAAAATGGGGAAACGATATATCAACATCACCAAACTGAAACGCTTCCAAAGCCGAAGGCACAGTCACCCGAAAATTCAGATTATTCATGATTTCAGGGTTCTTTGAAAAAAAGCCCATCACGAGATAGTCGAAGGCGCCCTGCTCAACCGCTATAGAAACCTTCGGACGTTTCCACACTGGCCCATAAACGCCTCCATTTTCGAGCACTCCATTCGCTTGCTCCAAAATACCTGAGATAAATTGTCCGTATTTTGTCAGCCGAAAACCCGCGCCTTGGCCATGAAAGAGTTTGGCGTTCAGGGATGCCTCTAACTGGTCAATTCGGCGCTTAACCGTGGGCGTGGAGATACCCAAAGCCAAGGCTGCGCTGTCCATGCTGTGAACCGCAGCAAACGTCAAAAATACG
The DNA here is from genome assembly GCA_965661545.1 of Alphaproteobacteria bacterium. Taxonomy (GTDB): domain Bacteria; phylum Pseudomonadota; class Alphaproteobacteria; order UBA7985; family UBA7985; genus UBA7985. The sequence goes on from CBFIEF010000008.1 coordinate 28,779, forward strand.
CGAAACGCCTCCCAGTCTACAGCGCTCAGCGGAACGTCTCCAATTGCGTGTCTATTGCCCATTTCTGGGTCTGCGCTTCCCGCTGCCATACCGTCAAATCCGACCTGCGTTGGGGCTAAACCACTCAGGATTGGCCTTGAATACTCTCGTGGCGTCATCAATCATAGAATCAGTCAGCACCTTACCTTTAGGAGTATCGTAAAAAGATTTATCGTAGGACAAGAATACCGGCATCTCAGCCTTCGGTAATTCCGGACAAAGTTCATAGTTGCCGGCCAAGGACCATTGGGTCACTTGTGTAAAGTGAAGCCCAGCCTTCGCCATAATGTGACATGCCGCCGTTGAGTCCGTTTCGATGCTGCTCCCAACCTCGAGCATAATCTCTTCAAGTCCCAGCCACAGGTTCTTGATCAACCGGTAATCAGAAACCAAAGCGAGGTGGTGCTGCGCTAAGTTGTCGGATTGCGGCACCCCAAACGTGTCGAAATAGGCTGGCGCAGCCCCAAAAGCCACCTGATGCACCCCACCCTGCACACTCTTCGCAGCAACGTTTGCACTGGCGTAGTGTGCGATCGTGATATCGTTTGAAAATCGCTGCGATAACTCAGGCATTTCGCCTGAAGTGGTCGAGATTTGATAGGTTCGGCTCAATTCAACATTGGCCTTGTAGAAAGGCAGCAAAAACATTTCGAACAAAACATCCATCAGCCAGATCGAGACCTTTGTTTTGTCGTTCTGTGTTGGCATGGCTAAATCGGGCTTAGCGTGACTCAGCAAGCCATCGACCCGATACAGCGTTTCCGCGAGCTGGTGACCTTCTTCTGTCAAAACGAATGTGCGCTGATAACCAGAATATAATTTTGCACCGATCAAATCTTCAAGACGCGCCAAGCGCCGCTTAACCGTTGCAATGGACACGCCCAGTTGACCGGCAGCAAGGTCTACACTTTTTGTGCTCACCAAAGCCAGAAATGCCCTCAGGACTGTCCAATCTGGAAAACTTAAAGGCGCATCTTTGGACACGTTTGAAAACCTCGCTCTAATAAGCCTACCAGGAGCGATTAATGCAGCACCCAACGACGAACCAACAAAAACTAATGCGACTGTAAAAGTTCTAAATCTCTACCTAACCGAGCTAGAAATAATGTTCCATTCATAGATTTTAATGTCAATCAGACTTTTTCTAATATAACAGTCAAAAACCCTAAAACGGACGTAGGATTAGCCGCGACAAGAGGACCGGCGCACTCAAAGCTGATACCAAAGTATCGCTTCAAACTCGGAAAAGCAGGATGCTAATGGAAGTTTATTGCGCTAAAAGGGCGAACTTAGAGATTATTTCGCGAATTGAGAAAATCCTGAGGGTCCTTAGCAGAACCGGAAATGCGCACTTCCCAGTGCAGATGTGGACCAGTTGACGCACCCGTGGAACCCACCTCTCCGATCTTCTGACCGGCACTAACTTCCATGCCTTTTTTTACGGAAATCTTACGCAGGTGGGCGTAGCGAGACACAACGCCATTTCCGTGATCGATCTCTACAAAATTGCCAAAGGAGCCTTTGCGGGCTGCGTAGATAATCTTGCCTGGGCCAGCGGCAGAAACGCGGGTGCCATTGGGGCCGGCGAAGTCCAACCCTTTGTGCATCCGGTACTTGCCGCTGATGGGGTGCTTACGCATGCCGAACTTGGAAGACAGGCGCAGGCCGCTAACCGGGCTGTAGGTGGGCAGTGCATCGAAATGCGCTTGTTTCTGCTCCAGCTCTTCAGTCATTCGTTCAACCAACAGCGCACGATCGAACAGGAGATTAATCCGCGATGTCGTGCCATCCGACGACACAGCGAACTCCTCAACTTCACCGCCAAAGGCGCCCTCATCAATGGCGCCGCCCATTCCGTTCCAAAGTGGATCGGAAATGCTGTCGATAATGGAGTCTAGATTGACGGCTGTACTATGGGTAATGCCAGTCGTCTCGATCGCCGCTTCAACGCTGGCCATCTGGTCCTGCACCTTCGTTTCTAAGCGATCCAGAATCAGGTTTTGCGCGTCGGTCAGCGAAGCGATTTGTTCTTCGCGCTGCACGAGTAGGGAGTTCAGTCGCGTCGTGTCCGCCTCGCTTTGCGCCAAGCGCCCTTCGAGCGACTTTAACTGCAGGGAACGCTGATCAATTTGATTGCGAACATCGTTGATCTCAGCTGTAAGCACAGCGTTTTGCTCGTTCAGCAATTGAACCGCCCGCCGACGCGCGACGTCCGTATCGGTCTGACCGGTTTGCAGAGAGATGATCTCCCCCTTCAAGCCTGCGATCCGACCGTCGCGCTGCTCTATATTGTCGTTAAGGCGCATCGCCTCACGCTCGAGTGCACGCGTCTCCTGCCGAGAAACAGCGAGTTCTTCAGCCAGCTTTTCAATGGTCTCTCGCTCAATTTCCAATTCAGCGTTCAGTAAATCCGTGCGTGTCCGGTTCAATTCAAGCTCGCGGCTCAAGACGCGAACATCTGGCGCCGTATCTTCGGGCAAACTCGCGACTGAAGCCACGGTCTCGCGACCACCACTCGGGGCACTCTTGATTGGTTCCTGGGTCAGGGAAAGCGCTGTGTCGAGCGTTGAAAGCAAGCGCTCGTTTTCCGCCATGAGCATTTCAATATCGATATCGCGACTGTCGATCAACACCAGCCCACGCTGCGTCGCTGCCTGATCGAATAGCGCCGTTTGCTGGGTTTGAATTTGCTCGCTCATCAAGCCGATTGCAATGCTGATTTCGGCATTTCGCTTTTCGACTTCGCTGATGACAACGGACTTATGATTACTCAGTCCGATGAGCGCCGCGGAAAGCAGGCCAAGACCAACGGCTCCAACACTAGCAACCGCCGCGGCTTGATGCCAGGCGCGCAGCAGGATCGGCTTACTGTCGTTAGAGCTATCAACAAGGAGACGATCCTTGAAGCCCAACGCATAAAGCGAAACCTTCGGCACACGAAGCGCCTTGGCTTTGGTCTTTTCCATCGCGGGTTCAGCCGTACCGTTGGCCGTCGCTGCGGCTTTCATTGCCGCTTTTGTCCGCGAGATTGCTGGATCTGACATCCAGTTAACCCCTTGTTATTATACGCTCTTTGCCCCAAAAGCCGTGAAACCTTTTATCGCCTTCCCCAAAAAGACGGGTTTTCACGCTTCCCCAACAAGGCTGAAGCTTTTTATTTATGCGAAACCAATCCGCACGGGATGGGCCTCGATCTTTGTTTGACTATACCATTATGCGTAGCGAGGCGCACCACGATTATCGCTCATTTTGCCAATAACTATCCCAGAGTTTTCCCCAATTTGTTCTGGGTGCTAAGAGGACGTGAAGCGCAGGATGACTTAGCACTGCAGTTGGATAAAATTAAGGCGGAAGCACTAATTCAATGTCAGTACAGCGAAGAGTTTTGCTCTGGTTTGCCCTTGTTTCGGCACAAATCGCCCTGCTACTCGCGATTGCTAACCCTTGGGGCGCTTTCAAGGATTTGGGGATGTGGCTCTGCGCCTCCTCTCTGCTGTTCCTCGTGGCCTTTACTTTCGCCCGCAAAGACGAGGCAAGCGGCGCAACCCTACCTCTGATTCTGTGGTTTGGACTGGCCTGCGGATTGGGATTACGCGTGCTGGCTTCGCTCACGAATACTGAGCCCTCGGTCGGCTTAGGCTTCGATCTATTCGCCGGACAGGCTGCATTGGCAGGGCTGAACCCCTACGCCTATTCCGCCGAAGAATTGCTGGGTGGCGGCTTGCGGGTTGGGGAAGCTGCATTGGAGCGCAGTCGGGCCTTGGTTGCAGGCTCGCCAGACCTGACCCATTGGCTGACGAGGATCATGCCCGCCGACGCAGAGGCAGATACGCCTCTGCTCACCTTGCCCTTTCTCGTGCTGTCACAAGTCCTCACCCCCGGCACTGCGCTAGGGTGGTTCGGGATCTTGCTCGCAGGTGATGCCCTGACGTTAGCGCTGTTGCTCTTGCTGCTGCGACGGTTGAGACGTTCAGCGGGTTGGGCCCTGCTGTTTTGGGTCAATCCAGTTTGGCTGTTTTCGGTCTTTGTGCCGGGCGCTTCGATGGCCTTGGTGGGCCCCGTGCTGCTGCTTGCTGTTTGGGCTTCGATTTCTGAGCGGTCCGCCTTAACGGGCATTTTGCTCGCCATCGCGGCGGCCTTGAACTTCTGGCTTGCCGCATTGCTGGCACTGCTCCTTCGGTCCGCGGGACGACGGCCCTCGGCATGGCGACGAGCGGCCTATGGCTTGGTGGGTTTTGTGCTGATCTCGGTTTTGCTATGGACCCTTCACTTGGCCTTTGGGGCGCCGGTTCACTGGTTTGGCGGTCTGACTGGGGAAAGCACCAGCGGAATTGATCCGGTCAGCTCTTTATTCGCTGAAGGCTTACCTAGTGGCCTGATGACTGGTTTCGCACGGTTCGCGCCGGCCTTGTGGATGGCACTGCTGACCCTTGCCGGCCTTGTGATCGCGTGGCTGCCATTGCCGGACCAAGGCCAAAGAGCCATTCGAGCAGGCTTACTCGGGTTTTTCGCACTGTTCCTGACCGCGCAAATCCAGCCCCAAGCCTTGCTCGCTGTCATCATCCTGCTACCGCTCACACGCTCACCCACACTGGTTTTAGCGTCAGGTTTCGGCCTGCTCGTCGCCAGCCTGTCTAACTTCAATGTTTCCATCGGCGGGTTAACGCCAGAACTGACGGCTCGGGTCGCGATTGGCGGCGTGATTGGCCTTGTGTTCTGCGTTGCGTGGTTGACATCTATCCGGCGCAATCAAGCACTCGAATAAATGGACCGCATTTGATAGGTTGCTTTTGACTTTCCTCCGGTTCGAACGGGTATTGTTTTGAGACTCTTGGGCGTACTTCTTCTTGCGATTGGCGTGTTGCTGGTCTCGTCCTTGTTGATCAACAGGACGTCCGATGAGGAATTCGGCTTCTTTCAACGGCTAAGAGACTATCGGATCCGCCATGATGAATAGGGCCGTACGCGGTATCGCCCTTTCCGGTATCTTCGCTGCGTTTGCCCTGTCCGGTGTTGGACAGCAGGCCGCTGCGCAGGAAACCGGCTTAGAGGGCGTTCTGACCGATATTCTGGAACCCGATGAAACGGTCACAAGCGAGACGCCGTTGCCGAGCCCAACCCTGCGCCCGGAACCAGAAAAGAGCTATGATCAGTTGCAGGCTGAAGTGGTCTTGCAGGATCAACTGATCGCTTTAGCCCTGCGCGACAGACCGACTGCGCCAAGCCGGGAAGAACCGGCTGAAAAAAGCGCAGAAGCCGACGCCACAGAAGAGACTGACCTGCCCGTCCCGAATGATCGCCCAACGACCCCGCCGGTTCACGTCATCCTGAGCGATGCGGAGGGCCCGGAAAAGCTGGTGACAGTCAACACAGACGGATCCCGCAGCACCAGCGCGGCACGCCCTCTCAAGCAGCCCATACCCACGGTCGATCCGACCTGTCCTTCGCGGCTGCGTGCTCTGGGTGTTGCGTTCAGCTCTATCCCCAATTTCCGCAAAGAATCTGGCTGCCAGAACGTTGAAGTCTTGAGCGTTACAAACTTCGGCAGCGGCGTTTCGCTTAACCCCAACGTCCATGTCACCTGTGAAGTCGCGGAAGGAATGGCGCTGTGGATGCGCAACTCGGTTCAGGCCGAGACAATCCGCTATTTCGGCCAGCGGATCGTCAAGCTGTCCAACACCCACGGTTACTCTTGTCGCCTACGGTCCGGGGGCAAAGTGTCTGAGCATGGCTTTGCCAATGCCATCGACATCGGCACATTTCATCTCAGCGATGGCAAGACGGTCAGCGTGCTGGATCACTGGCACACCGATGGCACTGCCTTTGGCGAGAACGCGGCGCGCTGGTTCAGCCGGGTGAATGATAGTGCCTGCGACTACTTCCAACTTGTGCTAAACCCCCGATCGAACAAAGCGCACGAAAACCACTTCCATCTCGATCAAGGCCAGTGGAAATCCTGCGACTAATCTCCAACCGTTTCGTCGGGAGAAAACAGTGACCCAGCGCCGTCCCATGACCACCGCAGAAGTCCACGCCGCCATTCACGCCGTTGCTGCGCAGTGTCCAACGACGGCGGCCGCCGTTCAGGCCGTCGGGCTTCCAGAAACCCGCGCGCAGGATCAGGGAACCAACACTTTCCTGCGCGTCATTTGCGGACAGCAGTTGTCGGTCAAAGCAGCAGCCTCGATCTGGGGCCGCGTGGATGCGCACTTCGCTGGCGATTTTTCGCCTGAAAGACTGCTCGCGCTGGATGTCGATGGGTGGCGGGCGCTGGGGCTATCGGGACCAAAAACCAAGTACGTGCACGGCCTAGCGGCGGCGCTCGCCGACGGATCCTTCCGCCCCAAAGAGCTGCCCGCCATGAACGACGAAGACGCCCTCGCCCACATCACCGCGCTCAAGGGCTTCGGGCCGTGGAGTGCGGAGATTTATCTGCTGTTCGCCGAGGGACGCGGGGACATGTTCCCCGCTGACGATTTGGCGGTGCAAAAGGGGTATCAGCGCCTGTTCAAGCTTGACGAAAAACCGGGCCCAAAGGCGTTGCGCGGCCTCACGGAAAGCTGGGCGCCACACCGCGGATCCATGGCGATCTTCCTGTGGCACTACTACGGCGCAGCAACGCTAGACGACGCCTAGCTGAGCATCGACTGGAAGGCTTTGAAGGACGCTTTGGGCGTGCGAACTTGGCTGTCGTAGTCCACGTGTACCAAGCCAAAGCGTGGCCCATAGCCCAGCGCCCACTCGTAGTTATCCAGAAGCGACCACGCGAAATAGCCTTTGAGCGGAACGCCCTTTGCCTTCACGTCCAAGCAGGCACGAAGGTGGCTGTCGAAGTAATCCACGCGCTGCTGATCATTCACGGCACCATCGCGCGCCGAGACCGTATCCGCCCACGCCATACCGTTTTCAGTTACATAGAGCGGCAGATCGCCGGTGTACTCGTTCTTAAGCCACAGCAGGATATCCGCGAGGCCCTGTGGGTACACTTCCCAGCCAATCTGGGTCTTGTCCAGCGGACCGGGGATGTTCTCTAGAGCCGGAAAGCCCGGACCGGCGGCGGCGTCCATGCGGGCGCGGGTGTAGTAGTTCACGCCGAGGAAATCGATGGGTTGGGCCACGGTCGACATCTCGCCTTCCCAGCCATTGGGCAGGTATTCAGCCAAAGCTGTGGTCATCCGCTCCGGATATTCACCCTTAATCGCGCCACCAACATACCATTGGTTATAGAGCGCGTGCCACGTCGCCGCTGCTTCGCGTGCCGCTGGTGTATCGCTGGCGGGTTCGGCTTTTTCGTAGTTCAGCACAATTCCAACATCGGCCTTGGTGGTCGCTCGCAAAGCCTGCACGCCTTTGCCGTGGGCCAACATCACGTGATGCATGGCCCGCGCCGCTGCGCGTAAATCGCGGTGGCCGGGGGCGTGGATGCCCATGGCGTGACTGAGCCACGCAATGCACCACGGCTCATTCAAGGTCGCAATCGAGGCCAGCCGATCACCGTACTTCTCGCCCAGCACACTGCAATAATCCGCAAAGCGATCAGCGATGCTGGCGTTCATCCAACCGCCTTGGTCCGCCAAAGCGCTCGGCAAGTCCCAATGATAGGCGGTGGCAAAGGGCTTCAGCCCACGCTCCAGCATGCCATCAATCAGGCGGTCGTAGAAATCCAACCCTGCCTGATTCAGCGCACCCTCTCCGGTGGGCATGATCCGCGGCCAAGCGAAGGAGAACCGATAAGCGTCAAAGCCGCCGTCTCGCAGCAAATCAAGATCTTCAGCCCAGCGATTATAGTGGTCGCACGCGTGAACGCCGGTCTCCAGCCCCACCACGTTGCCGCGCGTAGCGGCAAAGGTGTCCCAATGACAGCTCCCTCGCCCGGTTTCTGGTCCTTGTCCACCTTCGATCTGATAAGCCGCCGTCGCAGCGCCAAAGATGAAGTTCTGCCCAAAATCAGACTTGGCGAGGTTGAATTTCATGGTTGTCCCTTTTCGATCAACACCCCGCCTTCGAGGTGAAGCACACGGTCCATTTTTGCCGCGAGTTGTTCGTTGTGCGTAGCCATCAGCACGCAAAGCCCTTCTTCCCGCGTCAGCTCGACGAACAGGTCAAAGACCCAGCCAGCCGTTTCGGGGTCCAGATTGCCGGTTGGCTCGTCGGCCAGCAGCAGCTTGGGCCGGTTGGCAATAGCGCGAGCAATCGCCACGCGCTGCTTTTCCCCACCCGACAGCTTTGCCGGACGATGGTTCAGGCGGTGGCCAAGGTTGACGCGCTCGAGCAAAGCCCGGGCGCGGTCTTTGGCCTCGCTGGCACCGACGCCTGCAACAGCCTGCGGCAGCACCACGTTTTCCAACGCCGTGAACTCAGGCAGCAGATGATGAAATTGATAGATAAAGCCAATGGTGCCGCGCCGAAGCCGCGTGCGGTCTCCGTCGCCCAAACTGGCGACAGGCTCACCGGCGATATCGATCTCGCCTGATGTCGGATTGTCGAGCAGGCCACAAATCTGCAGCAGCGTAGACTTACCGCTGCCCGAGGTGCCCACCATCGCAACCAGCTCGCCGGGCAAAATCTCCGCCTCACAGCCCTTGAGAACCTCCAGCGCGCCGGTTGGCTGGGCGAAGGATCGCCGAATGTCGCGCAGGCTCAGGCTGGACAGATGGGATGGCTCAGACATAGCGAAGCACCTCCGCAGGTTCAGTTTTTGAGGCTTGCCAAGCCGGGTAAAGCGTTGCCAAAACGGTGATGCCCAGCGCAATCGCGACCGCGAGCATAGTGTCACCCACGCTCAGCGTCACGGTAACAGACCCGAGGAATTCGGCAGCGCTGGCCATCGCAGGAATGCCCGCGAAAAACGCGACAATGGCGCTAAAATTCAACACAACGCCCAAACCGATCCCCAGGCCCAACGCACAGCCAAAAATCGCCAGAAACAGGCCCATGCCGACAAAAACGCGCCCCACGGACGCAGACGTTGCGCCAATGGTGCGCAGCAGGGCGATGCCCTTGCGCTTGTCGCGAACCAGCATGATCTGCGAGGCCAGAATGTTAAACGCCGCCACCACCACAATCAGCGCCAGAACAAACATCAGCACCACGCGCTGAATGCCTAGCGTGGCGACGAACGCTTGGTTCCGATCGCGCCAGGTCAGGATGGTAAAGCGATCATCATCGCCCAAGGCCGCTCGCACGTCCCGTGCCACAGCCTCAACCGCATCAGGTTCCCGCAGATACAGCTGCAAACCGTTGTAGCGCCCAGCCTCAAAGCCCAAGAACGTTCGTGCCGATTCCAGCGGCAGATAGGTCTCGTTCCGCTCTGCGAACCCACCAAAGATAATGTTGACCCGAACATCGCGCCGACGCGGGGTCCAGCCGATGATCGTTGTGGTGCCATCGGGAGAGACCAGATCCAACGTCTGCGTCAGCAGCCCAAGGCTCGCCCGGCGTTCAGGGTGCAAGTTCGCCGCGACCTCAAACCCCAGCGCGACTTCATCCCGCGCCAGATCGGCGGTGTTCGAAGCAGAATAGGCCTGCGGGTTCTTCGCCAACCGTTGCTTCAGCGCCGGTTCTGACAAACCGCGCAGGAACGTCCCACTAACGGCGCCAGAGGACGGCAGGACGACCATGCCCTGACCGGAAACCTCAAAGAACACGTCTTTGATGCCCGGCAAGGCCAGCACGCGCGCGATGCGCGGGTCACCGGCGAGGAAGCCTTTTGGTTCGGCCTCAGCCTGCGTGCACTGCTCCACCACACCCAGTGCAATGTTGATCGGATCAGTTTCTGGCACGCACATCGGGGCGGGTGTTTCGGGGTTTCTGGCGGTGATGACGACGTGGGGACTGCGTCCCTGAATGGCCTCAAGCAGACTATCGCGCTGGCCGTTGAGAAAGGCGCTCGCGATGATCAGCGCAGCAACGCCCACAGCAATACCCATCAGCGAGAACAACGCTGAGAGCGACAGAAAACGGCCCCCGCGTCCGGTAAGATACTTAAACGACGCCTGACGCTCATAAGATCGGATCATCGCTCAGACCTCCTTCAACGCCAAGGCCGGCGGCACGCGGGACGCCCGCCACGCTGGATAGACGGTCGCGATCAACGACACAACCAGCGTCACCAAGGAGACAAAGATCAATCCCCCGGGACGAACCACGCCGTTCAGCTGATCAATCTGGTAGAACTCTGCGTTCAGCAAAGGCCGTCCGAGCACCATTTCAGCGAATAGCCGAATGTCATTCAGCGACACGGAAACCCACCAACCCAACAGCAATCCCAGCCCCAAACCCAGCATGGAAACCAGCGCGCCAGCGGCAAGGAAAATCCATAAGATACCGCTGCCTTGAACACCAAAACCGCGCAAAATCGCAATGTCGGTTGTCCGCTCCTGCACCATCATCAACTGGCCCGAAGCAATGCCAAAGGCTGCCACGATCAGGATGACCACCACAATCAATGTCGCGGCATTACCCTGTGCGCGGACCCACTCGTAATCGCGGAATAGGTCGGTCGCGCGGTCGTTGACCAGAAAACCGAAGGGCAAGCGTTGCTGGATCGAACGGGTCAGAACGCGGCGCTGGCTCAAGTCGTTGAGCATCAGCCGAACCTCGCTCACCTCCCCCGTGGTATTGCGCCAGCTTTGGACATCATCGAGATAGGCGACAGCACCGGCTTGATCCGCCTCAAACAAACCAGCGGAAAAGGTACCAGCGACAATCAGGCCAAAGCTACTTGCCGCCGTTGTTCCCGCAGCGCGGTCTTCCGTGTTGGCGGAGAGGACAAGCCGCAACTCATCACCCGGTGCCACGTCCAACGTTTGCGCCAAACCCGCGCCTAGAAAGATCGGTGACAAGGGTGCGGCTTCCGCGCTCAACGTGTCGTTTTCACCACTGTCAAACAAGGCCGAAAGCGCATCAAAATTGGCGGCATCTTCACTGCGATCCGCCTCACTGGCCCCGCCGCCAAAGCCCAGCGCCGCTAAAGCATCCGCGTCGCTGCTGCTGCCGGTCTCTGCGTCAGGGCCTGCTAAAGTCGCCGTACGGTCAAAGCCCATGACCATATCAACCAGTGTGGGGTCGGCGAGCATCGCTTCTTCGGTCATCCCTTGCAGCGCAACACCAGCGCCCTGATTGCCGTTCAACAGCAATCCCTGCATGATCAAAACGGGCTGCACAGAGGCAATGCCGTCCGGCTGCCGTTCCAGCGCTGTTAGAGCATCTGAGGCGTCAAAGGTCCGGAACCCCGGCTTTGTCGCCACCAAGTGACCCGTCCGACTTAGCAGACGTTCGAGAATTTCCTGCCTGTAGCCCTCAAACACCGCCATCACCACAACCAGTGTCGCAACACCGACCATGATGCCCAGCCCAGAGAGCAGCGGTACAACAGACAGCCCGCGACCTTCACGGCGTGCGGTTAGGTATCTCAGAGCAATGGTGAGGGTCGTTCCCATGGCTGGTTCAGCGCTGCCTCACCCTAGCCCGCAATGACCTTTGCCAGAACATCGGCAATCGCCACGTCCTGCTTTTCGCCCGTGCGGCGGTTCTTGAGCTCGGCCATACCTTCTTTCAAGCCCCGCGGGCCGATGGTAATCACCCACGGCAAGCCAATAAGCTCCATATCCGCAAACTTACCGCCCGGACGCATGTTCCGATCGTCTAACAGCGGGTCGAGCCCTGCGGCCTGCGCCTGCGCGTACAACTGGTCACAGGCGGTAGAGCAGCCCTCATCATCGACTTTCAGGTTGATGATGCCCACGCCGAATGGAGCGATTTCTGTGGGCCAGATGATGCCGTCGTCATCGTGATTGGCCTCAATAATGCCGCCAACCAACCGCGACACACCAATGCCGTAGGAGCCCATGTGCACCGGAACATCCTTGCCGTCCGCATTGGAAACGGTTGCGCCAAGCGCTTCTGAGTATTTGGTGCCAAAGTAGAAGATGTGACCGACCTCAACGCCGCGAGAAACCACTTTCCGCTCTTCTGGCACTTCTGCATCAAACAAAGCCGCCTCGTGCGTCTCGTCCGTCCGCGCGTAGGCCGCCGTCAGTCGGTCAAAGGCTGCTTCGAGCTCTGCATCATTGGTCAGGTCTTCAGTGAAAGCCTTGTCCCCTGAAATCGCACTGTCGAAGAACACTTCGGACTCGCCGGTTTCTGCCTGGATCAGGAACTCGTGACTCAAATCACCACCAATAGGCCCCGTATCAGCCTGCATCGGGATGGCGGTTAGACCCAAGCGACGGAACGTCCGCAGGTAGGAGATGAATACTTTCTTATAGGCCAGCTCTGCCGCTTCTTTATCAACGTCAAAGCTGTAGCCGTCCTTCATCAGGAATTCCCGGCCCCGCATGACCCCAAACCGGGGTCGCACTTCATCCCGGAACTTCCATTGGATGTGATAAAGGTTCATCGGCAGATTCTTGTAAGACTGAATGTCCCGCTTGAAGATGTCTGTGATCATCTCCTCATTGGTTGGACCGTAAAGCATGGTCCGGCCATGACGATCTTCAAAGCGCAGCATCTCCGGCCCGTAAGCGTCAAAGCGTCCGCTCTCTTGCCACAACTCAGCGGACTGAATGGTTGGCATCAGCACCTCATTCGCCCCCGCACGCGCTTGCTCGTCCCGCACGATATCGGCGATCTTAGTGAGCACCTTCAGCCCCATAGGCAGCCAAGTATAAATCCCGGCAGCGTTCTGCCGCACCATACCCGCGCGCAGCATATACCGGTGCGAAGCAATCTGTGCCTCAGCCGGGGTGTCTTTCATGGTTGGCAAGAAATAACGGGACCAGCGCATGCCGTTCGGCTCCAAACTAATGATGAGAGTTATGCGGTCGTTTTAGGCCCACTCGCCCCGCCCGCCTAGCCTTTTGTGCGCGCTACTGATCTCTGCTTTCCAGCCCCTCAAGACGGGCCAGCAGTATATGAGTAAAACCTAATATGCTCACTTACTGAGCAGGTGCCTGAGGACAAGTCACAAAAGCTACACATTTGTGCTTGCGTGAGTCGGTGCACTGGGGCATAGGAGACAGGCATCAGGCGAATGACACGTCGCTCGACGGCCTTTAAGGGCCAAGCGCTTTTAAGCGCAGAGAGCGCGTCAGGTTCTGTTTATTACTTGTGGGGAGGAAGGCAGGACTACCCCGTTTGATGCACCAGAATAGAGTTTTTCAGCGCCCGTTTATCGAGCGCTAAAAAGCGCTGTTCGGGACCAGGTTTGACGCTTTGGTGTGGTGGCCATAAGCTTTAATCGAACAGGGTTCTAGGTTCCTTTGTCTCCTTAAGGGCGGGTAAGCTTCGGTTTGCTCGCCTTTATTTTTGTCTAAACGCCTGAATTTACGCCTTTTTTACCACGCTGTGACCGTGTGGCTTTATATTAGCAAATACTAAAACATGAAAACTGAATATTTCTCTTCTCCACGGTTGCACGCGCACAAAGTAGCGCTACGCCGTGCTCAGATTGACGACCGCCCGCAAATTTACCGCTGGTTGGCACGATCCGATGCCACAGCGGAAATGCTTGGACCGCCCACCTTTCCCGATGCGCCCGTCCCAACGTGGGAACAATATACCTCAGACTTCTCCATCGCAGAATTTTTCCAGCCCGGCTCGCCAACAGAATCGCATGTGACGTGGGGCGAATGCTGGATCATTTGTGTGGAGAATCGGGCGGACTTAACGACGCATGAAGTGGGTCAGATTAACTTCAGTGACAAACGTAACCCGAACGACCCGGCCTCGGCTGGATTGGCAGAATTGGATATTTGGATCGGCTCGCGCCAATGGTGGTCACGTGGAATAGGCTCGCAGGCCATTGAAGCCCTCACCACCATCCTGCGTGGGTATGGATTTACCACGCTCCTCATCCGTCCATCAGCCCGAAACACGCGCGCCGTTGCCGCCTACAAACGCGCGGCTTTCGTCGAACAGTCCAAGCATGGAGGCACCCTACCCGCGCGAATCTATGAGCCCGACGATTGGGACTATGCTGACGTGGTGGTTCTGGTAAGGGCGCTTTAGCCTTCGAGTATGGCGCGAAGCTGCGGCCCAAAAATGCCGAGCAACCAGACGAACACAAGCGTGAAAACAAAACTGCCGGCGGTCACCATGAGGGCTTTGCGGATGAGCTGCGGATTATCCGGCGCACCGCTTTCCCCATCGCGCTCGCCTTGACGCAAGCCAAACGACAGCACGGCAAACCAAACCATCCACCAGACAATGACCCAGATCAGGATGAAGGACGCAAGCTGCATAGGGAAAACTCCGTTCTAAGCGCGGGGTGACAAATATCCTGCCCCCTACTTACTGCGCCCAGCGCAAGCTGCAAGGCCCCCAAAGGCCGCATTTGCGCAAGGGCCTATTGCGCCGTCCATCCCCCATCGACCATCAGAGATGTTCCCGTCACCAACGACGATGCATCTGAGGCCAAATAGAGCACAGCACCCATCAAGTCTTCCACCTCGCCAATACGCCCCATCGGGATTTTAGACAGGGTATCGGCCTTGAAGGCTTCTTCTTTGAAATAGGGATCAGTCAGCGGGGTGCGGATAAAGGTAGGGCACAGTGTGTTCGAGCGAATGCTGAATTCAGCCAAGTCCAAGGCCATGGCTTTGGAGAAACCTTCAATCGCGTGCTTACTGGCACAATAGACCGTTCGTTTCTTGCCGCCGATGTGCCCCATCTGGCTGGAAACGTGAACGATAGACCCAGCCTGCTCCGCCTCGATCAAGCCCTGAACCACCGCTTGCGCCATGAAGAAGGCTGAGCGGACGTTAAGCTCAAAAATGGCGTCGTAGGTCTCCACATCCACGTCCGTAAATGATTGAGGCTGGTTGATGCCGGCGTTGTTCACCAAAATGTTGAACGGCCCATGCGCGGCGACAGCCTTCACTTGCTCAAGATCAAGCACGTCTGCCGTTACTGTATCGGCTGAACCACCGCCCTCGCGAATGCCGGCGGCAACGGCATCGATGTCCTTGGACGTCCGAGCCACCAAGGTCACATGCGCCCCTGCGCCCGCCAACACTTCCGCAGCAGCCTTTCCAATGCCCCGACTGGCACCGGTCACCAGGGCCGTTTTGCCCGATAGATCAAACAGGGTGGCGGGTGTGGGCAGCATCAGCGTTTCTCCGGTTAACAACAGCGTTCACACACCTTAGCTGTCGCCCCTGCATCCGCTACTAAAAAAAGGCCACTACCCCAGAAATGCCGCCCCTCCTGATTCGCAGCGAATGGTCAATCTGGCCAAAATTCGTGACAAAAAGTACGTCTTATGCGCTATTTTGTGTGAATTTTTAGAGAGTTTCTACAGCCAATTTTAATTAATGCGATTTTATTTAATTCTTACCTTGATTTGTTAAGGCGTTCAGGAGAAGCACAACCTATGCGGCCCCGTGTTCACCGCGCTCCGATGATTGAGGCGACCTAAGCAGAGTCAGAAAACTGACCGCCCTCATCAACGCAGGAGTGCTTCGTAGTTTGCCAAGAACCAAAGATAAAAAAATGATCAAGCTCTCTTTGCGCACTGTCGCTGTTTCCTCTTTTATCATCGTCGCCGGTTTGCTCGCCGCGCCGATGGCCCTCACACACGTTATTAAGCACCATCATGCTGAACCGCAGACCCACTATCAGGCTGAACCGACCATCATCCAGTTGATGATCAAGGCCTTGGCCGCCCCTGCGCCGCAAAAACCGCACACCCACAGTCACGCACCGACCTACACCCCCGCGCACGCCCCTGTACCGCTGATGAAAGTGCATACCGACATGTGCGTAAAAGGCACCTCATGGTTGAATGCCCGCTCCGGTCCATCAACAAAGCACAGTGTTGTGGCCGAGTTGGGCGAAGGCCAGCGGATCCACGTGACCACCTGTCAGCCCTCCGCCGATGGCAGCATTTATTGGTGTAAGGCGAAGCTGGGTTACGGAAAGGTTGCTTACGTTTCTAAGAAGTATCTTTCCACCTGCGAACTCGCATACCGCAATCATAAGTGGTAAAAGACCCTGGAGCAAGCAAAGGACGGACAAAAAATCACGTATCTTTGCTTGCTCGCGTCTTTAATCATTTAAACCAATTGTAATTCGCGTTTTAAGACGTTATCCCTTTGCCACTTATTGGTCAAACGATGGAAACGCCTTCTTGATTTGGTTCGCCCTAGCCACCCTGATGCTCGCTTGCGCAGGGTTGGTGTTTTATCAAATTATAACGCCGTTCTGGCTCAGCCAGTTTCAGCGGAAGTCTGCGGATTTCATCGAAACGCCTAACGGCGCAGCTGCTCTCATGCTTGTGGCCATCGCAGAAACGCGGGGTCCGATTACTATTTTGGAGCGATCAATCATCGAGCGTCAATTGACCTCGATCTTGTCCCTGCACGCCGAGGCAACAGCCAACCTGGTGGATCGCGCCATCGACACCGTTAATGTCGAAAGCACACCCGCGTCTGTCCTTGACGAAGTGGCGCACATCCTAAAGCACAAGTCCGTTAGCGTTGAGCTTCAGCAGTACATCACCATGGTGCAGCGGGTCGCCCGCGCCCACGATGGGCCTACGGGTGACCAACAGGCTGAAATTGACAAGCTCGTTTCCCGCCTGAAAATCATCCACTAGAGCCCAAGCAATTAGTTACCGCTGGCGTCCTTAATGTCGTCGGTGGTCAGCCACTCCACCGCTGGCCTTTCCTCGGCGAGTGCAGCAGGCGGCCCAAGATCAATAACCCCACGTCCATGCTCCAACTCTTCATTTCGCAGGAAGGTCACAGGAACGTCGAGCTCGCCTATGGCGCGATTGAAAACAAGGTTGAGCGTGAAGGGCTTGCGGAACTGCGCGGCACTGCTCAACTCGGAGATCACCAAAGCATACTCAGGCATCCCCAACTCGACCCCCTGCCCACTGCGCAGCGCCAGTGTCCGCCGGGGCAGCAGTGTTTCCAGCCCATAAACCCGCTTGACCGAATAGAGCGTTACGGTGTCACCGGCGTCTGAGGACAGCCCCCGCAGCGTAATGCGGTTGCGCGTGCCGTTGTCCAATACTGCACGCAAAATTATGGCAGACTCGCCCTGCACTTGCGTTTGCTCCACCGAAGTCACAAAGAACGTCACGCGATTGTTCAAATCCGCCTCATGCCCCCAGGCCCGAGGCACCAGCGCCAGCATCATCAAAAAGACCGCCAGCCCTATCATTGATTTGGATTGTTGCATCGAGCTTGGCTCCCCTTGTCCTCACCCCCAAGCTTAAGCCTGACCACCGAAACAAACAATGCCGTCGGCCCGAAAACAATGAACCAACTCACCATAGGGGTTCAGCTCGGCTGAACCTCTGACCAACTGGCGAAGTTTAGGGTGTGCAGCGTCAAGGACGAAGCCGCCAAAGGCGGGGCGCGCAGCGCATCCTTGACGCTGTGAGGGGCAACGCCCCTAAAGTCCTTGGTCAAGACCGAGGCGGCAGCCGACCGGCGGCAAAGCCGCCGACCTGCTCGCGTGAAGCCAAAGATTATTCAGGCCAAATTTCAGCCTATTTGTTGGCCCGGTTCGCGATCAACTCATCAACAACCGATGGATCGGCCAGCGTCGATGTATCGCCTAAATTGCCAAAGTCATTTTCGGCGATTTTCCGCAAAATTCGGCGCATGATTTTGCCCGAACGCGTCTTTGGCAAACCCGGCGCGAATTGCATGAGGTCTGGGGTCGCAACTGGCCCGATTTCAGTCCGAACGTGCTTGACCAAATCTTTCATCAGGTCTGGCGTCGCCTCTTCACCGGCATTTAGCGTGACATAGCAATAAATGCCCTGCCCCTTGATATCATGCGGGTAGCCAACAACCGCGGCCTCGGCCACTTGGTCATGAAGCACCAATGCGCTTTCAATCTCGGCAGTCCCCATGCGATGACCCGAGACGTTCAGTACGTCATCCACTCGCCCAGTGATCCAGTAATAGCCATCTTTGTCGCGCCGGCAGCCATCGCCAGAGAAATACAGGCCAGGGAACTGACTGAAGTATGTATCAACGAACCGAACATGGTCACCATAGACCGAGCGCATTTGTCCCGGCCAACTGTCTTTCATGCACAAATTGCCCTCAATCTCGGTCCCGGGCGTCCATGCAATTTCTTTGCCCTCATTATCCACGATGACAGGCTGCACGCCAAAGAACGGATTGGTGGCGGAGCCGGGCTTGAGATCAGTAGCGCCCGGCAGTGGGGTTATGAGGATCCCACCGGTTTCAGTTTGCCACCACGTATCCACAATCGGGCAGCGGCCTTCGCCAACGACGTCGTGGTACCAGCGCCAAGCCTCAGGGTTGATGGGCTCCCCGACCGACCCCAGCAGCTTGAGCGACGAGCGGTCGGTCTTGGTGACGAAGTCATCGCCTTCGCGCATCAGTGCGCGAATGGCGGTTGGGGCGGTGTAGAAAATGTTGACGCGGTGCTTTTCCACGACTTGCCAAAACCGACTGACATCGGGGTAGTTTGGCACGCCTTCAAACATCAGCGTGGTCGCACCATTCATCAGGGGACCATAAACGATGTACGAGTGGCCGGTGATCCAGCCAACGTCCGCGGTGCACCAGTAAACGTCTCCGTCTTGGTAGTCGAAGACGTATTGGTGGGTCATGGCGGCATAGACACCGTAGCCGCCTGTGGTGTGCAGCACGCCCTTTGGCTTGCCGGTGGAGCCAGACGTGTACAAAATGAACAGGGGGTCTTCGGCGTTCATAGGCTCAGGCTCGCACACATCCGACTGCGCGCTGACCAGTTCGTGGTACCAAATGTCGTTGTCGCGCCACTCGACCTCGCCGCCCGTGCGCTTCACGACCAAGCATTTCACGTCCCGTCCTGAGATGTCGATCGCTCGGTCTGCATTGGCCTTCAGTGGAATCGCTTTGGAACCGCGCAAGCCTTGGTCAGCTGTGATCAAGAAGTCTGATTCGCAGCCCTCAATCCGCGACCCCAGCGCTTCGGGTGAAAATCCGCCAAACACAATTGAGTGGATTGCCCCAACCCGTGCACAGGCAAGCATGGCGTAAGCTGCTTCGAGGATCATGGGCATATACAGCGTCACCCGGTCGCCCTTCTTCACGCCCATCGCGCGCAGGCCGTTGGCCAGGCGGTTCACGTGGCCAGACAACTCGCGATAGGTCACGCGCGCGTCCTCATTCGGGTCATCGCCCTCAAAGATAATCGCGACCTGATCGCCTCGCGTGTCCAAGTGACGATCGATGGCGTTCACCGACAGGTTCAGGACGCCGTCTTCGAACCACTTAATTTGCACGTCCGTGCCAGAACCGTTTCCGTAGTCCACCGACTTCACCGTCGCAAACGGCGTCATCCAGTCCAGGCGCTTTCCTTGCTCCGCCCAAAACGCATCGGGATCATTGATGCTCTCAGCGTACATGCGTTGGTAGTCTTCGGGCGCAGCGTGCGTGGTATGTGGACCGCGCTCAGCGACGGGGTAGAGTTTCTTGGGTTCCATGAGGAGCGTTCCCTCTTAAATGTAGCGTCATTGACAGTTTGTTTCGGTTGACCAGCAGCAATCAAGCTGAGGCTTAATGCGTCGGTTCGATCAGCGGCTTGATCTGATCCAGAACGGTGATGTCCTCAATGGTCCCCGGTACGGTGTAGGGTTGACCGTCAGCCATCGCTCGAATGATGGCGCGCAAGATCTTGCCTGACCGGGTTTTGGGCAGTTTTGCCACCACCCGTGCGTTCTTGAAAGCCGCAACCGGGCCGAGTTTCTCCCGAACCAGCGCAACGACCTCACCGGCAACATCGGCTTCTGGCCGGGCGCAACCAGCGTTCAGCACCATCAGGCCCATGGGCAGCTGTCCTTTTAGCGCATCGGCGACCCCGACAACTGCGCATTCGGCTACGTCTTCGTGACCGGTTAGGATTTCTTCCAATTGCCCCGTGGAAAGCCTATGCCCGGCGACGTTAATCACGTCATCGGTCCGCGCCATGATGTGGACGTAGCCGTCTTCGTCGATCAACCCGGCATCACCGGTTTGGTAGTAACCGGGAAAGGCCTCCATGTAGGAGCTGAGATAGCGCTCGTGGTTATTCCACAGCGTTGCAAAAGATCCCGGCGGCAGCGGCAGTTTGGCGACAATGTTGCCGATCTCGCCCATCGACGCTGGGGCACCCGCATCGCTCAACACCTGAATGTCCCAGCCGCAACACGCATGCGTCACCGATCCGGCTTTCATGGGCAGCGCTTCGACGCCCATCAGGTTCGAACACATGGGCGAGCCGGTTTCCGTCTGCCACCAATTGTCGATCACAGGGACCCCAAGCACCGCGCCGGTCCAGTCCGAGGTCGGTGGATCGCTGCGCTCACCAGCAAGGAACTGATGCTCCAGCGCGCTGGTGTCGTATAGAGCTTTGAGCTGACCTTGGGGGTCTTGCTGGCGGATGGCACGCATGGCGGTCGGGGCGGTAAACATGCCTTGGACGCCATACTCCTCCATGATTCGCCAAAACGCACCCGCGTCCGGCGTGCCAACGGGCTTGCCTTCGTACATGATGGTCGTCAGGCCCGTCAGAAGTGGGGCGTAAATGATATAGGAATGCCCGACAACCCAGCCGATATCGGATGCGGTAAACCACACATCCCCCGGCCTTCGGCCATAGACGTGCTCCATGGTAAAACGCGCGATGACCGCATGACCGCCATTGTCACGCACAACGCCTTTGGGCTTACCTGTGGTGCCGGATGTATAGAGGATATAAAGCGGATCCGTGCTGGCTACGGGCACACAATCCGCCGGCTCTACGCCGTCGACAAGGTCCGCCCAATCAAGCTCGCCGTTGTCCAGCTCAGCCCGGTGCTGCTCCCGCTGCAGTACGACCACATGCTCAACCTCAACCTCAGCCAAGCGACGGCCTTCGTCGATCATGGGCTTGTAGTCGACCAGCCGCGCAGGTTCGATCCCGCAACTGGCCGTCAGAATGGCTTTGCAGGCACAATCGTCGATGCGCGTGCTCAGTTCGGCTCCGCTGAACCCACCAAAAACCACTGAATGCACAGCCCCCAGGCGTGCGCAAGCAAGCATGGCAAAGGCGGCCTCCGGCACCATCGGCATATAGATCAGCACGCGATCACCCTTGCCCACGCCCAAACGCTTCAAGCCACCGGCAACCCGCGCCACTTCGTCCAACAATTCGGCATAAGTGTAGGTGCGCTTGGTGCCTGTCACCGGGCTGTCGTAGCAAATGGCGCGTTGGTTGCCGCGACCGTCGCGAACATGGCGATCAACGGCATTGAAACACGTGTTCAGCGTGCCGTCAGGGAACCAATGCGCCGCCGGCGCGGCGCTGGTGTCGAGGACCGTGCTCGGCTCTTGATACCAATCGATCAACTGCGCCGCCTCGCCCCAAAACCCCTCTGGGTCTGTTATCGCGCGTTCTCGCAGCGCTTTGGCTTCACCGGCCATGCAGTTGTCCTCCCCAAAATCATCGAATCCCGCCCACGCCGAAGCCCGGTTCTCCCACAAAGCCCCGCGCTCTAAATCGCCAAGTAGCGATTGCGCAGGTCTTCGTTCTCCAGCACTTCCTTCGCAGGACCGTCGTACACAACAACGCCCGTGTCCAGAATAACGGCACGATCGGAATATTTAAGCACAGCCAGGGCGTTTTGTTCCACAATGATTGTGGTGATCCCTACTTCACGGATTTGCTCAACAATGCCCTCGATTTCCTTCACAATCGTCGGCGCCAAGCCCTCGTAAGGCTCATCCAGCAGCAGCAATTTAATGTCTCGCGCCAAAGCCCGCGCCACCGCCAGCATCTGCTGCTCGCCGCCTGACATCGTCACAGCCTCTTGCCGCCGCCGTTCCGCCAGTCGCGGGAAGTGGTGATAGATGCGATCCAGCTCCCAACCTACGGGCTCGGCCACTTGCGCCAGCGTCAGATTTTCCTCCACCGTCAGCCCCGGAATGATCCGCCGGTCTTCGGGCACGAGTTGGATCCCCGCACGGCTTGCCTGAAACCCGCGCTTGTCGTGCATGCTTTCGCCTTGCAGATAAATCTCACCGCCCTTGAGCTGCGGTTCCTCTGCCCGTGCGATACACTTCAACGTCGATGTCTTGCCTGCGCCGTTGCGGCCCAGAAGGGCCAAAACTTGGCTTTCTTCGAGGCTAAAGGACACGTCCTGCACAATGTAGGATTCGCCGTAATAGCCACGAATGTTGCTCACCTGCAGATAGGGTTGATGCGTCTTCATTGTTCTGGGGCCCTCACTCACTCAACCCGTTTATTCTTCGCCCGTGTTCCCGGCGAGATAGGCTTCCTGCACCTTTGCCGAGGCTTTGATTTGCTCCGGCGTGCCTTCTTCAATTACCGTCCCTTGCGCCATCACCGAGATGCGGGTGGACAGGGAAAAGACCACGTGCATGTCGTGCTCGATGATCACTTTGGTCATGCCGCGCGAATGGATTTTTTGCAGCAGTTCGATGGTGTTGTTTGTGTCCGCGCGGGACATGCCAGCGGTAGGTTCATCCAGCAGCAGCAACCGCGGGTTTTGCACAAGGCACATCGCCAGTTCCAACCGCCGTTTATCCCCGCGCGATTGATTCGCCGCCGTGCCGTGCATTTTGTCTGACAACCCAACGTCATCCAGCGCGTGCTCTGCCCGCTCGCGGATGGCTCGCCGGTTCATGGCGGCGCCCAGCGGGTTGATGGTGAAGGTGCCATCTTCCTTAGCCAAGGCTGGAATCATGACATTTTCCAGCAATGACAGCTCAGCGAAGATTTCCGGCGTCTGAAACACCCTGCTTATGCCCAGTTGGTTGATCTGCGTCGGATCCTTGCCCAAAACAGCATCCCCGTTGAACAGAATGGCCCCCTCATCGGGTTTGAGCTTGCCCACAAAGGTGTGCAGCAGGGTCGATTTGCCCGCGCCATTGGGTCCAATAACGGCGTGAACCGTCCCTTCTTCGACGTTCAAATTCACATCGTTCAGCGCCTTGAGACCGCCGAAGGACTTCTTGATACCGTTAACCGTTAGCAGGCTCATGGTGGTTTCCTTATCCGAGGGTCTAACGCTTAAGCCGTAGCTGGCGAGGGCGCGTTGGGGTCCGTGGCTTTTCGGGTCAAATCTGGCGCTGCGGCCTCCTCCACCACGGGTGCATCAGCCGCTCCGCCGCCGCCAGAAGGCAACGCTGCAGCGCTCTTCGCCGCTTTTTCCTGCTGCCAAAGCACGATAGGCCGAATGATGGCGTAAACGATGAACAGCAGCAGCGGCACAAACATCGCCCAACCGGGTAAGACGTCACCCAGAACAAACCGATCAAGCGCGTAAATGACGTAAATCAGGCCAAAGCTCAGCAGGAACAACCGCTTGGTCTGCGCCTGCCACCGCTGCCACAGCGATACCCCGCCACCGGGCAGGAAAATCACCATCAGCATGAACACCAAACCCATGCCCAATTCCCAGCCCTCGCCGACAAACAGGTGCGGCAGGTGCGCGATGGGCCACTCGATGAAGCTTGGAAACGGCAGGGCGTCTTCAATGGCGTGGGTCAGCCGATCCACGTCGATAGAGGAGATGATGTTGCCGAAGTACTTTACGATCAATGCCCCGATAAACGGCCCGACCACCGACCCCATACCACCGAGGATGTTCATGATGACCACCTTGCCAGATTCCGTCCATTCCATCCGGTCTGGCGGCGCATTGGGGTCCATCGCAACAAACAGCGCACCCGCCAGCCCCGCAAACATGGCGGCGGTCGGTCCCAGTTGAGGAGCTTCGCGGCCTGTCGCAGCGCTTTTTAGGGCGCCGAGCCACCGCAGGCTTGTTTAGCGATACCCTGCCCCAAGACGAGCGCGCGCTGTCCAATCTTGTGAGCCGGGTAGAGGCAGAATTGGCCTCGACCATCGGGTCCGCCTCGGCGCGCCTGCTGGTGAGCCGAACGGGTCAGGGCGATAACCTGTCGGCCCACGACGTTTACCGCATTCTTGATGAAGCCAGCCAGATCCGCGAATACAGCCGCGAGCTCGAAAACCGCACCACCCAACTCCGCGACGCAAACACCAAATTGCAGGCTTTGGACACGATGAAGGATCTATTCCTGTCCCAAGTCAGCCACGAACTGCGCACGCCCATGACCTCCGTCCGCTCGTTCTCCGAAATTCTGGCTGAAGAGAGCGATTTGCCTGAAGATCAGCGGCGGCGCTTTGCAGGGATCATCAGTCAGGAAACCGACCGCCTGACCCAATTGCTCGACAATATTCTGCACCTGAACCGGTTGGAAAGTCAGGACGCAGAAACGGCGCAGCGGGCCAAGAAAGCCCTCGTCGGCAATGCGCCCGTGCTGCGCGGGTTAACCCTGCTACAGCCCTTAGCCGACCAGCACGGTGTTGCCTTAGCCATCGAGCTGGAACACAGCGGAGCGGAGATTTTTGGGGACTTTGATAGTCTGGAACAAGTGGTGATTAACCTGCTGTCCAACGCCATCAAATTCGCCGATGGGGAACGCCCCCAGTGTGAAGTCAAAACCTTCATTGAAAACGGTACGTTCTATATCGAGATTTCCGATAACGGGCCGGGGCTCAGTCCTGATTTCCTGACGGCCCACAGCCCGCAAGCGGTGCATCGGGTCGATCATACGTCCCGCGGACGCTGGCTGGGCAACGGGTTGGGGCTGACGATTTCGCGGCGGATCCTGAGCACCCATGATGGCACCCTAATTATCGCCAACACTGGCAAGCCCGGAACCTGCATTCGAGCCGGTCTACCGCTTCTGCCAGCAGGAAAATCCAGCTAACCCCCTTTCATGCAGTGAAAGGGTCTTTTGCGCTACGGGTTACGGAAAATCGTCTGGAGAGCGGTTGCTAATGGCGCAAACGCGTCCTAGCCTTTGATGTAACAAACGTTTCATAAATCGAAACCAAGGGACCAAACTGTGCGCCGAGCCACCACTTTCGACGTTTCCCCTGAGACCCTAAAGCACGATATCCTCGATACCCTGTACTATGTAATCGGCAAGGATCCTGAGCACGCTCAGCCCTTTGATTGGATGGCGGCTCTTACCCGTCTCACACGACGCTATATCGCTCATTCGTGGATTGATGCCACGCAATCCACCTACGCCTTTGACCGCAAGCGGGTTTATTACCTGTCGATGGAGTTCATGATTGGACGCATCATCGAAGACGCTTTGCGCAATATTGGCCTGTATGATGCGGCTCAAGAAGCCCTTTCCAGCCATGGTGTCGATATGCAAGCGGTCATGTCCAGCGAGCCGGATCCGGCCTTGGGCAATGGCGGTTTGGGACGCTTAGCAGCGTGCTATATGGAGTCGATGGCAACACTGGGAATCAGCGGTTTTGGCTATGGAATCCGCTACGAAAGCGGACTTTTCAAGCAAAGCGTCGAAAAAGGGTGGCAGGTCGAGGAGCCGGATGACTGGACCAGCGGCGGCTCATTTTGGGAGTTTCCCCGCTCAGAAGTCCACTACGACATCGGCTTTATGGGCACCACACGCCAGCGCGATAAAGCCGTCACATGGACCCCCGGTGAGACCGTCGAGGCTATGGCCAACGACTTTCCCATTATCGGCTGGCAAGGCAAGTCGGCGGCGACGCTACGGCTGTGGTCTGCACGGTCCAAAGCCCCGTTGAACATGTCCGCGTTTGACCAGGGCGACTATTTGGGCGCGTACCGCCCGAAAATTATGGCCGAAGCGATATCACAGGTTCTCTACCCCAACGACAGCACCGAACAGGGGAAACGACTGCGGTTGAGTCAGGAGTATTTCTTCTCCGCCGCATCAATCAAAGACATCATCCGCCGCTATTTGAGCAATCACAGTGATCTGCGGAACTTGCCGGACAAGGTAACGATCCAGCTCAACGATACCCATCCGGCGATTGCCATTCCTGAATTTGTGCGGCTGCTGATGGATGAGCATGGTGTCAGTCTGGATGACGCGTTCGAGCTTGCTCAGCAGACGTTCAACTACACCAACCACACCCTGCTGCCCGAAGCATTAGAGACGTGGCACGTAGGCTTGCTGGGCGATTTGCTACCCCGGCACATGCAGCTGATCTACGAGATCAATGCACGGGTTCTGACCAAGCGGCGGGCGGATGCGGGCAACCGGGATCCTTACCTGTCTGATGTATCGCTGATTGAGGAACAAGGCGGCGGTTACGTGCGCATGGGCCATTTGGCGTTTATTGGCTCGCAGAAAACCAATGGCGTCTCGGCTTTGCATTCGGATTTGGTTGAAAGCCAGTTGTTCCGCAATCTTGGAACACACTTCCCCAACAAAATCACCAACGTCACCAATGGCGTCACGCCGCGACGCTGGCTGAACGGCTGTAACCCCGGTTTAGCCACGTTCGTCACCGAAGCGGTGGGCGATGGATGGCAGACGGATCTGGAGCGCTTGCGCGGCTTGGAAGCGCTGACCGACGACGCCAGCGCGCGCGAACGGTTTGCAGCGGTTAAGCGACAGAACAAAACCGCTCTGGCCGCTTACATCGCTGATGAAGTCGATATTCGGGTCTCCCCAGATGCCATGTTCGACAGTCAGATCAAGCGCATCCACGAATATAAGCGCCAGCTGCTCAACGTCCTGCACGCCATCGCGCTCTATCTGAACATCAAGGACCGCGGCGAAGCGCCAATCGCGCCAACGGTGAAGATTTTCTCGGGCAAGGCTGCGGCAAGCTACACCCGCGCCAAAGAGATCATCCGCCTCATGCACGGCGTCGCGGACAAGGTGAACAATGACCCAGCGGTGGGCGATGCGCTGAAAGTTGTGTTCTTGCCAAACTATCGCGTTACGACGGCAGAGCTGATTATTCCCGCGACCGACCTTTCCGAGCAGATTTCGACCGCCGGTATGGAAGCGAGCGGAACCGGGAACATGAAGTTCGCGCTGAACGGCGCGCTGACCATCGGTACGCTCGATGGGGCCAACGTGGAGATCATGGAGCACGTCGGCGCTGAGAACATTGAGATCTTTGGCCTGACGACCGAAGAGGTCCACGAACGGCGGCTGATGGGGCAGTGTCCGTCAGACCTTTCTGACCCGCTGGACATGAAAGCGCGGGTGCTGGATGCCATTTCGTCAGGCACCTTTGGGCACGATGTCGCTGAGGCCTGTACCGGCATGATCAACGATCTGACGCTGCATGATTATTTCTTGGTGATGGCTGATTTTGACGACTACTTGAGCGCCCAGACGCGCGTCGAGACGAGCTTTCAAGATCAGCAGGGTTGGACACGCCGGACCATGCTGAACACCGCACGCATGGGCTGGTTCAGCTCGGATCGCTCGGTTGCTGATTACGCCCGAACCATCTGGAACCTGCCGGAGGACAATTTTGGTGTCTGAGCCGGTCCTCGCCGCCAACCCGCATCCGCTGTCGGAGTTTGATCTGCATCTGATCAACCACGGCAACCACGAACGCCTGTTCGAAGTCCTTGGCTGTCACCTGTTCGACCAAGGCGCACGGTTCGCGGTTTGGGCACCGAACGCGCAGGCGGTTTCGGTGATTGGCGACTTCAACGGCTGGGCCGTCGATGCGACGCCGCTGCGCAAGCACGACACCTGCGGCGTGTGGGAAGGCTTCGTCCCGGATTTGGGGGAAAACGAGCGTTACAAGTACGCCGTCACCGGCGCAAATGGTCAGGTGGTTGAAAAGGCGGATCCGCTTGGTTTCGCCTCAGAACTTCGCCCGAATACGGCTTCGGTCTCCACCACCGTTGTCCGCGATTTGCCCCAACCCGACTACGAGCGTCGCATGGCCTATGACCAGCCCATGTCGATCTATGAAGTCCACCTTGGTTCTTGGCGCAAGCACGAGGGCTGGCGGTTTTATTCCTACGATGATCTGGCCGAGCAGTTGGTCGATTACGTAGCGGACCTTGGCTTTACCCATATCGAAGTCATGCCCCTGCATGAATTCCCATTCGATGGGTCTTGGGGCTATCAGCCGACGGGGCTTTTCTGTGCCACGAGCCGGTTTGGCAATGCCGGCGGATTGGCGCATTTGGTGCGCCGGGCGCATGAGCGGGGCTTGGGGGTTTTGATGGATTGGGTGCCGGGACACTTCCCCAAGGACGCCCACGGTTTGGCCCAATTCGACGGCGGCGCGCTGTATGAATACGCAGATCCAAAAAAGGGCGAACACCCGGACTGGGGCACGCTGGTCTATGACTATGGCCGGTGGGAAGTGGTCAACTTCCTCGAAGCCAACGCGGCTTTCTGGCTGGAGAAAATCGGCATGGACGGCCTGCGGGTCGATGCAGTCGCGTCGATGCTGTATCTGGATTACAGCCGCGACGACGGACAGTGGGTGCCGAACATTCATGGTGGCAACGAGAACCTCGAAACCACAGAATTCCTCAAGCGCCTGAACGCCAATCTCTACCGCCGCTATCCTCATGCTGCGGTTATTGCAGAAGAATCAACGGCGTGGCCGGGGGTTTCTCGGCCAGTAGATCAGGGCGGTTTGGGCTTTGGTTACAAGTGGAACATGGGCTGGATGAACGATACGCTGGCTTACATGGGCCGCGATCCCATCCACCGACAATTCCATCACCGTGAAATCACCTTTGGCTTTGACTACGCCTTTGACGAGAACTTCATTCTGCCGCTGAGCCACGATGAAGTGGTGCATGGCAAAGGCTCCCTGCTGGGCCGCATGCCGGGCGATCCATGGCAGCGTTTTGCAAACCTCCGCGCCTATTATGGGTTCATGTGGGGGCATCCGGGGAAGAAGCTGCTGTTCATGGGCTGTGAGTTTGGCCAAGCGAGTGAATGGGACCACGAAAGCGAATTGCCGTGGGATGAAGCCGCTCAAGAACCCAACCGACAGGTCAGCGCGCTGGTCCGCGAACTTAACGCCCTGCACTGCTCGGAACCCGCTCTGCACCAGCAAGACTGCCAGCCCGGCGGGCTGCAATGGATCGAAGGCGGAGACTCGGAGAACTCGGTGGTTGCCTTTATCCGGTGGGATCGCGCAGGCGCGGCACCGGTGGCCGTCATTACAAACTTTACACCCACGGTCCAAGACTATCGCGTCGGCATGCCGCGCGCAGGAACGTGGACCTGCATTCTGAATACGGACAGCCGTGCCTATGGCGGGTCGGGCGTCTCCGAAGCAGCAGGCAGCATGACCACAGAGGCCAGCGCGTGGCATGGGCAAGAGCAGTCTCTCGCCCTGAAACTGCCACCGCTCGCGACCCTTTATCTGCGTTTGGAGTCCTAAGGCGCGCAACAACGACTTTTCGGGGAGAAACGGAAATTATGTCAGATCGAGTTACCATTCCAGAACTCACCAGAGCCACCTATGCGATGGTGCTGGCCGGTGGACGCGGCAGTCGCCTCAAAGAGCTCACCAACGAGCGCGCAAAACCGGCGGTGCATTTTGGGGCTAAGAACCGGATCATTGACTTCGTACTTTCGAACGCCTGGAACAGCGGCATCCGAAAAATGGGCATTGCGACCCAGTACAAAGCCCACTCGCTCATCCGCCATTGTCAGCGCGGCTGGAACTTTGCGCGGGCTGAGCGGAACGAGTACTTCGACATTCTCCCCGCCTCGCAGCGGGTTGATGATGCTTGGTACAAAGGCACGGCTGATGCGGTGCTGCAGAACCTTGATATTATCGACGGCTACAAGCCGAAATATCTGCTGGTTCTGGCTGGAGATCATATCTACAAAATGGACTATGGCATCATGTTGCGGCAACACGTGGAGTCCGGTGCGGAAGTCACGGTTGGCTGTATCGATGTTCCGCTGGAGCAAGCTTCAGCCTTTGGCGTGATGACCGCAGACCCGTCGAACCGGATCACAGCCTTTACCGAAAAGCCGAAAAAGCCAGCGCCGATGGAGGGCAAACCAGACCGCGCTTTGGCGTCCATGGGCATCTATGTCTTCAACTACGACTTCATCAGCGACTTGCTGCGCAAGGACGCCGGACAAGACGGCTCCACCCACGACTTTGGTACTGACATCATCCCCGAGTTGGTCAAACAAGGCGGCGCCTACTCCCATTGGTTCAACGAAAGTTGCGTGCGGGCCGAGGGCGAGAAGGAAGCATACTGGCGCGACGTGGGAACGCTCGACAGCTTCTGGGAAGCGAACATCGACCTGTGCACCCTCTCCCCCGCACTCGACATCTACGACCGGTCCTGGCCGATCTGGACCTATGCGGAACTCAACGCGCCGGCCAAGTTCGTCCACGCAGAAGAAGGACGCACAGGGCGCGCGGTTGGCTCGCTGGTCGCAGGCGGCACCATCGTTTCGGGGGGCTTGGTCGAGCACTCCATGTTGTTCGCCAACGTGAAGGTCAACTCCTTCACCCACCTGCGCGATTGCATCGTGTTCCCTGATGCTGACATTGGCCGAGGCGCACGGCTGCATCGGGCGATCGTGGAAAAGGAAGTGCGGATTCCGCCAAATCTGGTCGTCGGTGAAGATGCAGCACTAGACGCGCAACGCTTCCGCCGAACGGAAAGCGGGATTACGCTGATTACAAAAGACATGATTGCGAAACTCTAAGCGATGACAAAGCCCCTGCGCGTTCTATCGGTTGCTTCGGAAATGTATCCCTTTGTGAAAACAGGGGGATTGGCGGACGTTGTTGGTGCGCTGCCGGCGGCCTTGCGGGCGCAGGGTGTGGAGGTTACGACGCTCATCCCCGGTTATCGCTCTGTCCTGCCCAAGACAAGCGCGCGCGGAGACCTGCTCACGCTTGCGCCGGAAAGCAGCGCCTCGGGGCTGGTTCTCGCGGCAAATATTCCGGCGGCGTTTGACCGGGCGGGTGGGCCTTATCTGGATGAGCGTGGACAGGATTTTGCCGACAATCTGGCCCGGTTCAGTGCGTTCTCCGCTCGTGCCGCAGAAATCGCAGCAGGTCTATACGACGACCTGCCAGCCTTTGACCTCGTACACGCCCACGACTGGCAAGCGGCGGCGGTGATCGGCCATTTGCATCACAGACTGAAGGGACGGCCACTGCCCACCGTTTTCACCATCCACAACCTCGCTTTTCAAGGCCGGTTTGGGGGGGAGTGTTTTCAGGATGTTGGCTTGCCTGCGGCGTACTTCGACCGGCATTGGTTCGAGTTTTACGGTGATGTCAGCCTGCTGAAATCCGCTGTGCTGCGCGCGACCAAAGTAACCACCGTGAGCGAAACCTATGCCGCTGAGATCTGCGGTCCGGCGCAGGGCTTTGGCTTGAATGAACTGCTGGCGGGGCGCGGGGGCGATTTGCTGGGGTTGGTAAACGGACTGGATACCACCGTTTGGAACCCCGCCACCGACAAGGCCCTGCCCCTAGCCTACGATAACGCGACCTTCGCGGCTGGAAAAGCGGCGGCAAAGGCGGCGTTGCAGGGGGAATACGGCCTGCAAGCCAGCGCTGAAAAACCGCTGTTCGGGCTGGTTTCTCGTCTGTCGGATCAAAAGGGCATCGACTTGATCGCTGAGCAAATCGACGGCTTGGTGTTTCGTGGGGCGCAAATGGCAATTCTGGGCAGTGGCGACCCGGCACTCGCGGCTGCGCTGGCGGCGAAAGCGAAGCAGCACCCGACGCAAGTGGCCTTCATCGATGGCTACAACGAAGCCTTCTCGCACCTGCTCCACGCTGCCTCTGACTTATTGCTGGTGCCATCACGGTTTGAGCCGTGCGGCTTGACGCAACTCAGCGCACAACGCTATGGCGCCGTGCCCGTCGTCTCCCCGGTCGGAGGCTTAGTCGATACGGTCATTGACGCAAACACCGCCGCGCAGCGTGCGGGCGTCGGAACCGGGATCATCATGCGGGACGTTAGTTCGACGGGGCTGGGGCAAGCGCTGGATCGGGCGCTGAAGCTGTATCAGGAAACCCCCGAGGCCATGCGCCAAACGATCACGCGCGGCATGGGCGCGGACGTGGGATGGGATGCATCGGCGGCGGGGTATGCCGCGCTGTATCACAGCCTGACCTCAGATGTCTGAAGCTCCAAAACCTGGCCTACACCGCCATAAAGATGGCCTCTCCGCGACGCTGTTTTCAGCGCATGCCGAAGCCGTCACCCTGTGCCTGTTCGCCGATGACCTGGAAACAGAACACGCGCGCGTGCCGCTGGTCCGTGGCACAGAGGGATGGTGGAGCGCGACGGTTACGAATGCGCCGGAAAGCTTTGCTTACGGCTACCGAGTGGACGGCCCCTATGAGCCCGCTGCCGGTCATCGGTTCAATGCCAACAAACTGCTGGCCGATCCCTACGCACGGGTGCTCAAGGGCACACTGATCAATGATCCTGCGCTTTTTGGCTTTACAGACTTTGAGACCGGAGACGGATTTTCAGCGCTTGATAGCGCGGCCCTCGTCCCCAAGGGCTGGTTCGAAGGCAAAGGCGAAGGCGATGGCTTTGCGACCCCGCGGGCGTGGACGCGCCCCAACACGCGCTGGCGGGACACAGTGATTTATGAAGCCCACCTGAAAGGCTTTTCTAAGCAACACCCCACGGTATCAATCAGTGCTCAGGGGACATTCCAAGCCTACGCCGGGCCAGACAATCCCTTGGTGGCCTATTTGGCGGATTTGGGTGTGACGGCGGCTGAGTTTTTGCCGCTCATGGCCTTTTACGACGAGCGCCATCTTGGTCCCTTGGGCCTGACAAATTACTGGGGCTACAACCCCTTGCACTTCTTCGTGCCAACGGACCGCTACAACGCCGATGGCGACCCCGTCGCAGCCGTTCAGGCCATGGTCGAAGGCTTCCATGCAGCCGGCCTCGAAGTGCTGCACGACGTTGTGTTCAACCATACCGCTGAAAGCGACCATTTGGGGCCAACGCTGAGCTTTCGCGGGCTGGATAACGCCAGCTACTACCACTTAGAACCCGGCAATCCCGCCCGTTACTTCAACCCCACTGGCACGGGAAACGCGCTCAATGGCGGTCATCCGGCGGTGCAGCGTTTGGTGCTGGATGCGCTGGCCTATTGGCATCACGCGCTGGGGTTCGACGGGTTCCGCTTTGACCTCGCCTCAACACTTGCCCGCGACGCACAAGGGAAAATGCAAAGTCCGCCAAGCAGTCTCATCGGGCTGATCGACACAGACCCTCGGCTTGCTGGTGCAAAGTTGATCGCGGAGCCGTGGGACATTGGCGAAGACGGCTATCAACTGGGGCAGTTTGACGGGCGTTGGACGGAGTGGAACGACCGCTTCCGCGATGGTGCCCGCGCGCTGTGGCATCCGGCGCATCGATCAGGCGCTTTGCAGCGGTTTGCGGACCATTTACTCGGGTCGGCCACCAGCTTTGACCGGCCTCTGCAATCCATCAACTTCATCGCCGCCCACGATGGCTTCACGCTGGCGGATATGGTCGCCTTTGACCACAAACACAACGAGGCCAATGGCGAGCAAAACCGCGATGGTCACGGACATAACCTGTCATGGAACCATGGGGTTGAAGGGCCGACGGTCTCGCCGTCAATCCTGGCGGAACGCGCCCGCACACAGCGCGCTTTGCTGCTGACGCTGCTGCTGTCCCAAGGGGTGCCAATGCTGGCCATGGGGGATGAGCAAGGCCACAGCCAAGACGGTAACAACAACGCCTATTGTCAGGATGGGCCGCTGTCGTGGCTGGATTGGTCGGATAGCGATGCCGGATTAGCAGACTTTGTTCGGGACGCCCTCGCGCTGGTGCGTCGCCTGCCGTCGCTGCGCCAAGCGCGGCATCTTCACCGGGCCGAGCACGTATCATGGTGGCGGACCGATGCGCTGCAAATGCGCGCACCAGACTGGGAAAACGACGATTTGTGCGCGCTGGTGATGCACTTGGCTCCGGTAACAGACACAGACCCAGCCGTAGCGATTGCCCTGAATATCGGGGATGCTGATTGCCCGTTGCAGCTTCCAAACGGTCCAGACTGGTCTTTGGCGCTTAGCTCCGCCGATGGGGGGAGCGTTGAGCAGTTGCCGCGTCGTTCGATTGCTGTTTTCCAAAGCGCGCAGGACTGACTAGGCTGCGTCCAGCAACAACGTTTCCAGCATCTGGAACTGTATCAGCCGCTGCGGCGCCCAATCATCGTCCCACCCCCACAGCAGTGACATGCCACCATAGAGAACGGCAAACTCCAACACTCTGCGCCGCCCCTCGCCCCCCTGCGCGTTGGCAGCGATATGGTTTGCCAGCCAGTCCATTCGCTCGATTTGAGCCACGCGGCTGGGCTGGTCCATAGGGTTGAAAAACAGGTTGGCGAAGTCGTAGGCGACGTGTCCCAACAAGCCTTTTGGATCAATCACCACCCAGTCGCCACTCCGACCTTCGCGCAAAACATTACCGTGGTGGATGTCGCCATGGAGGGGTTGAGGTGAGGTGCCCATGAGATCCAAGGCCTGCGCGAACGGTCGCCAGCGGTCAAAGCATGCTTCCCCTATGGCGCGGAGCGTAAAGACGTGGTCCCGCACTGCCGTGAGCGGCACCAATCCATCGGGCGCTTCATCGGCTTGGTTGCCGTTTCTATGCAAGGCGTCAGCGGTTTGGACCAGCACAGCAAAGGCGGTTTGATCGTCGAAGGCGCTGGCGTCGTCTAAGGCTGGAATTTCGGTGGCCTCGGCCATCAACACGGCGTCGGCATCGCGGTTCCATACCGAAACTGCACCCCTTTGCTCTCCCGAAGCTCCCCACCACTGCAGCAGCGCCATGCCCGGGCGCTCGTCACTGTCTGGCTTAGCGACTTTGAGAACCGCGGGCTCAGGCGCGAAGACGCGTTGCAGCCACGACGAGTTGGTTTCAAAACCAGCCTCCCGCGGCTCCAGCGACCAACGCTGCGCATAGTCGCGCAGGACGGCTGCGCCGGGGCTGCTGTCGTCGAGTGGACGCTGCACGTGCTGCCCCCTATTTGTTACGGATTTTGCCGGTTACCAGATCGAGTACCGCCGCCCCGGCGTCAATCACGTTGGTGCCGGGGCCAAAGATGGCAGCGACGCCGGCGGCTTTCAGGATGTCGTAATCCTGCTCCGGGATCACCCCGCCACAAATGACAATCATATCTTCCCGTCCCCCGGCGCGCAGGGCGTCAATCAGTGCGGGAAGCAAGGTCTTATGCCCCGCCGCCAAGGACGAGACACCCACCACTTGCGCCTTGGCCGCGATGGCTTGCTCGGCGGCCTCTTCAGGGGTCTGAAACAGCGGCGACGTTTGAACGTCGTATCCGAAATCAAGGAAGGCGGAGGCAATCACCCGACTGCCTCGGTCGTGACCGTCTTGCCCGAGCTTAGCCATATACAGGCGCGGGGCGCTGTCCATGGCAGTGATGCGAGCGATGAGGGTTTGCACTTGCGGATCATCGGCCAACTCAGCGCCGTACACGCCTCGCACCAAAGAAGGGTTGCCGTCATACTCGGCAAACACGGCACGCAGACGATCACTGACCTCACCCACGGTGGCCCGCACGCGCATGGCCTCAACGGTGGCTGCGAGCAAATTGCCGTCGCTGCGCGCCGCCTCTTCCAAGGCCGCTAATGCGGCTTCAACGCGGTCTGTGGGACGGGTCGCGCGCAAGGATTGCAACTGCGCCACTTGGGCCTCGCGGACGGCGTTATTGTCGATGTCGAGCACCTCGATGGGGTCACTCTCATCACGCTGGTATTTGTTGACGCCGACGATCACCTGACGGCCACTGTCGATGGCGGCTTGTCGCTGGATGGCGGCAGTTTCGATTTGCGCTTTGGGCCAGCCGGTTTCGATGGCTGCGGTCATACCGCCGCGGGCTTCGACTTCTTGGATCAGCGCCCAAGCCTGCTCGGCCATGTCGGCGGTCATCTTCTCCACGTAGTACGACCCAGCGAGCGGATCCACGACGTCGGTGACACCGGTTTCGTGGGCGAGGATCAGCTGCGTGTTTCGGGCGATGCGGGAGCTGAATTCTGTGGGCAGCGCAATGGCTTCATCAAAGCTGTTGGTGTGCAGGGACTGAGTACCGCCCAAGACCGCACTCATCGCCTCGAATGCCGTGCGGACGACGTTGTTGTAGGGCTCTTGCTCCTGCAAGGAGACACCGGATGTCTGGCAGTGTGTCCGCAGCATCATGGATTTGGGGTTCTGGGGCTCAAACTCTGCCATGATCCGCGACCACAGCAAGCGCGCGGCGCGCAGCTTGGCGGCTTCGGCAAAGAAATCCATGCCGATCGCAAAGAAGAACGACAAGCGCGGGGCAAAAGCGTCCACGTCCAAGCCTTTGGCCAATGCTGCCCGCACGTACTCCCGCCCATCAGCGAGGGTAAAGGCCAACTCCTGCACCAGCGAGGCGCCGGCTTCTTGCATGTGATAGCCGGAAATGGAGATCGAGTTGAACTTGGGCATATTCTGCGCGGTGTATTCGATGATGTCGGCAACGATGCGCATGCTCGGCTGTGGGGGGTAGATGTAGGTGTTGCGGACCATGAACTCCTTGAGAATATCATTCTGGATCGTTCCGGCCAGCGCCGCTTGGCTCGCGCCCTGCTCCTCACCCGCAACGATATAGGCGGCGAGAACCGGCAGCACGGCGCCGTTCATGGTCATGGACACAGAGACATCTTGCAGCGATATGCCGTCGAACAGGCGGCGCATGTCCTCAACACTGTCGATGGCAACCCCCGCCTTGCCCACGTCCCCGCGTACGCGCTCGTGGTCGCTGTCATAGCCGCGGTGGGTGGCGAGATCGAAGGCGACAGACAAACCCTTTTGCCCACCGGCTAAAGCTTGCCGATAAAAGGCGTTGCTTTCTTCGGCGGTGGAAAAGCCGGCGTATTGGCGAATGGTCCAAGACCGCTGCGTGTACATGCTGGCATAGGGGCCGCGCACAAACGGCGCTTCGCCTGGCGCGCTGTCCAGATGATCCAAGCCGTCCAGATCTTGGGCCGTATAAATGGTTTTGGTGGTATCGCTCGTCATTGTGCGCCCCGGTTTCGTTTGTCTGACAACATAAGGCGTTCTCCACTTTCTTGGCTAACACGGCAGGCAACCCTCGCACAGGGGGGAATCAGAGCGCTGGTCGCAGTCGTGCAAGAAATTGCCGCCTGGTCCCTTGCGCACGGTACGTTCTTGCGGCAGAACGACGCGGACCTTTGGTGTCTCATTACAGTCCAAGACTGGAGACTTAATAGGGAACTCGGTGCGGCGTACCCATTAGGGACCAAAACCGAGGCTGTCCCCGCAACTGTAAGCGGATAGCGCAGCTCCACCAGGCCACTGAAGCCCTCGCCCCGTGTGAGTGCCTTGGGAAGGCCGGAGCAACAAGCGCCATGACCCGCGAGCCAGAAGACCTGCCAAGGCATTGTGAAACCATCTTTGAGGGCGGGTGACCCTCTGGGAGTGACCATGACGATTGTCAATTCTGACCGTGCAACCCGCGCGGCTTCGCGTTCCTTTACTTTAGACGTCACACGACCGTCGCAAGCCATGCTGCTGATCAGCGCTGGCGGGGCTTCGGTGCTGTGTTGGCTGGGCCTTATTGCGCTGATCCTGCTCTAGGGCATGCTACACGCAATAGACCTTGCCGTCGGCTACCGTGCCGAAACGGTGGCGCGTGACCTGACGTTTGATGTACAGCCCGGAGAAATCCTCGCGGTCATCGGCCATAACGGCTCTGGCAAATCAACGTTGGTGAAAACCATTCTTGGGATTGAAACCCCGCGGGCTGGCGCGCTGGCTTGGACACAGGGCCGTGCGCCCCAGCCGATTGGCTATCTGGGCCAACTCACGGAATTCGACCGGCGTTTCCCGATGCGTGTCTGCGATCTGGTGGAAACCGGCGGGTGGAGCAAGCTGGGTTTCTTTGATGCTGCTGGCACTCGAGCGCGGGTTCGGGCGAGCGAGGCGCTTGACCGTGTTGGCCTGAACGATATCGCGACCTTGCCCCTGCATAAACTCTCCGCCGGGCAACTCCAACGCGCACTGTTCGCGCGAACGATGGTGCAAGACGCACAGGTGATCATCCTCGACGAACCCTTTGCCGCCGTGGACCAGAACACCGAAGCGGACCTGATGCAGCACGTACTGACGTGGGTCGGCGAAGGCCGTTCGGTCATCATGGTGCTGCACAACCTCTCCGCTGTCCTCCATCACTGCGAACGCACGCTACTGCTGGGCCGAGGCTCGGGCCGCTTTGGCCCTTCACGCGCGGTGTTGAACGCGGGTGCGCTGGTTGAGATGGGCTATTTGGCAGCCGATCAAGCGCGCTGGTTGATGGGATCACTCGATGGCTCGGCTGAGGACGGGCGCGACGATGCTTGAGTTCTTCGAATTTGACTTCATGCGGAAGGCGATCGTGGCGGTGATTGTGCTCTCGCTCGGCATGGCGCCGGTCGGCTGCTTTCTGGTGCTGCGCCGGCTGTCGTTGGCCGGTGAAGCCATGAGCCACGCGGCCATTCCAGGCATTGTCGTGGCCTACTCGATTGCCGGGCTGTCTGTCCTGTCTATGACACTGGGCGGGCTGATTGCCGGGCTGAGTGTGGCGCTTCTATCGACGGTGTTGGCGCGGGTTACCTTGCTGCGTGAAGACGCAAACATGGCGACGCTGTATTTGCTGGCGCTGGCGGGGGGTATCTTTTTGCTGTCGATCAGAGGAACGGCGGTGAACCTTGAATCCTTCCTGTTTGGCAACATTTTGGGGCTGCGCGCCTCCACGCTGATCTTGATCGGCGCGACGACGACGGTGACGCTGCTGGTGATGGCGCTGATCCTCCGTCCGCTGATCCTGCAAACTGTCGATCCGGTTTTTGCCCGCTCCCAATCCAAGCATACGTGGCTGATCAGCGCGGTCTTTATGGTCCTGGTCGTGCTCAACCTGATTGCTGGTTTTCGGGCGCTTGGGACGTTGATGGCTGTGGGCCTGATGATCGTGCCAGCGACGGCAGCGCGTTACTGGGTGAACGCTGTAACCCCCATGCTTGGGCTGGCGTTCTGCTTTGGGGCTGGCAGCGGCCTGCTGGGCTTGGCCCTGTCCTATTGGCTGTCAAACGTCCCCTCCGGGCCGAGCATCGTACTGGTCTGCGGGGTGGTGTTCTTGGTCAGCCTGCTTTTTGGCCGCAATGGCCTCAACCTGCTCGCGCGGCGAGCCTAATCACGCCGGAGTTCCTCTGATCATGCGCCTCATTCTTTTCCCGCTTATCACGCTCTTCTTGAACCTGCCAACGCTCGCCGCTGCGGAAACGATCAAAGCGACTGCGAGCTTCTCCATTCTTGGGGACATCGTGGAACGTGTTGGGGGTGACTTGGTAGACGTTTCCAGCATCGTCGGCCCCGACAGCGATGCCCATACCTACAGCCCCACTGTTGGAGATGCGCGCGCCGTTGCCAAGGCCGATATCGTGTTCATTAACGGTCTGGGCTTTGAAGGCTGGGTTGGCGATCTGATCGCGGCCTCGGGCAACGATGCGCCCGTGATCGCCGTCACACGCGACATCGAACCGCTGCTGGTCGAAGGCGAAGCGGACCCCCACGCTTGGAACGACTTGAGCAACGGTGCGACCTACGCCCGAGCCGTAATGGAAGGCTTGAGCGCGCTGGATCCAGACAACGCCGCAACCTACGCCGCCAACCAACAAGCCTTTGCCAATGATATCGCCGCGCTGCTGTCCTCCGCCCAAGAACGCTTTGCCGCCCTGCCTGAGAACCAGCGTAGTGTGGTCACCGCGCACGACGCCTTTGGCTACTTCGAAGCGCAATTCGGCCTGCGCTTCCTGGCGCCGGTTGGCATGAACACCGAAGCGGAGCCGTCTGCACGGGAACTAGCAGGGCTGATCCGGCAGATTAAAGACGAAGGCATCGGCGGTCTGTTTGTCGAAAATATCACAAACCCGGATCTGGTCGCGCAAATCGCCAAGGAAACAGGCCTCGAATTTGGCGGGCGACTGTACTCGGACGCGCTATCCGCTCAAGGCGGCCCGGCGACGTCCTACCTCGCCATGATGGAACACAACATCGCCACCCTGCTCAGCACACTCAGCCGCTAATTCGGGCACGAAGAGGGGGGGCGTACTTCACTTGCACTTGTAAGCAATTCGATAGCAAGGCGTGAAGAAATAGCCCCCTAACCCATTGGTTCCCATCATAAATCTCGCCTAACGCACCGCAAACAGTGCTTTCGCTTGAAATAAGGCGACATTTTCAAGGGTAATTCTGCAACAGGCTGTGGAAAAGTCGCATGAACCTTGGTTTTTAATACCCCTAATTCAATAAGATCATCTTATCTAATGATGCCAATACACGAATTTGGCGAAGGCGATGCAATTTATCGCTGAATGGAGCGCGATCCGACCTGAGCCTGAAGTTTTCTTCTTTGGATTCGACGCTCCAGACAAAATGAAAAGTGGGTGTCTCCGGGAGTGTGTCTCTCTCCTCCCTTC
Source organism: Alphaproteobacteria bacterium (assembly GCA_965661545.1). Classification (GTDB taxonomy): domain Bacteria; phylum Pseudomonadota; class Alphaproteobacteria; order UBA7985; family UBA7985; genus UBA7985. The sequence goes on from CBFIEF010000008.1 coordinate 69,150, forward strand.
CTCCCCCAAGGCACTGTCGGGGGCACCACTTTTATCAACAAGATTCCTCCCTAGACGCTGTATCCGAGGAGCCCAAGAAACGAACTTGGGCTCCTCTTTTTCGTGTACCCATCAGCACGAGGTGGCGCCCCGCTGTTTCAACCCGCTTTGCGGCTTTCAACACCGCAACGCGCAAGCAGGTCGGCGACGGTGTCGCCGGTCGGCTGCCGCCTCCGTTTTATGAGTCGGTGGTGGCTGCTGTAAACGTATACCGAGCTTGAGGTTGATGATGCCTTGAGGCCAAGACGGCCCTGCGTGGGTTGGGTAATTTATGGCTTCACGCGAGCAAGTCGGCGACGGTGTCGCCGGTCGGCTGCCGCCTCCGCTTCACACAAAAACCCCCGGCCCACCAAAGGTGCGCGAGGGGTTGCTGTAACTGGCATTTCTGCGTGGTTGGCCGCAGAGCCTTAGGCGTCGTCCTGCTTGTCGTAGAGGATATCCGCAAGGAATTCCTTCAAGCGCTCAGACTTCGGCTTTTCGAAGAACTCAATTGGCGGCGCCACTTCAACGATCTGACCCTGATCCATAAAGATCACACGATCAGCAACCTTTTTGGCAAAGCCCATCTCGTGGGTCACCACCAACATGGTCATGCCCTCGTCCGCCAGTTCGATCATGGTGTCCAGCACCTCCTTGATCATCTCGGGATCAAGGGCGGAGGTTGGCTCATCAAACAGCATGACCTTTGGCTGCATGCACAGCGAGCGGGCAATGGCCACACGCTGCTGCTGACCACCGGAAAGCTGGCCCGGATACTTGTTGGCCTGCTCCGGAATGCGTACGCGTTCGAGGTAGTACATGGCCCGGTCAACGGCTTCCTTGCGCGGCAACTTACGCACCCACATGGGCGCCAAGATGCAGTTTTCCAGAATGGTCAAGTGCGGGAACAGGTTGAAGTGCTGGAACACCATGCCGACTTCGCGCCGAATGGCTTCAATTTGTTCCAGGTTGTTGGTTAGCTCCACGCCGTCCACGACAATCTTGCCGCGCTGGTGTTCTTCCAGACGGTTGATGCAGCGGATGAGGGTGGATTTACCGGACCCCGAAGGCCCAGCAATCACGATACGTTCCTTGGGCTTAACCGCGAGGTCAATGTCCTTGAGAACGTGGAATGTGCCGTACCATTTATTCAGGCCGGAGATGCTTACGATGTTTTCCATGATGCAACTCTCTATCGCTGCTTAAGAATGCCGAACCGTTCCTCAAGCCACATGGAGTAGCGGGAAAGCCCGAACATAAAGATGAAGAAGAAAATGGCGACGTAAATCAAACCCTCAGTCAGGGTCTGGTTCCACTCAACCTTGGTGACAATCTTGTTCCGCATGACGGTCAGTACGTCGAGCAGGCCAATCACGATCACCAACGTTGTATCCTTGAACAAGCCAATCAGCGTGTTCACAATCGCCGGAATTACAGTACGGGTTGCCTGAGGCACGATGATCAGGTTCGTTTCCTGCCAATAGGACAGACCCAGCGACTGCGCCGCCTCGTACTGCCCTTTTGGAATGGCTTGAAGACCACCGCGGATGACCTCGGCCATGTAGGCCGTTCCAAACAGACACACAGCCACCAAAGTCGCAACAAGCGGCTGGGGCTGGAACTGAATGGGCAGGATCAGCGGTAGTACAAACACGGACATGATCAGAATGGTAATGAGCGGCACGCCGCGCATCCCTTCGATGAAGCCTGTCGACAGGTAGCGCACCACTGGCAAGGTCGATTGACGCCCCAGTGCCAGCAGAATGCCGGCTCGCATCGCAAAGGCTGAACCGACCAGGCCCAAAATCATGGTGATCAGAATGCCGCCCCACGTGTTCTCAACAGGAACATGGGTCAGGAAGACGATGTTACCCGGTGCGTGATCGCCCCGGCTCTCGGCGAGGTCTGTCGCGTTGATCCGATCATCGGCGTTCAGGTCATCCTGAGCGTCAACCACACCATCTCGGTTCATGTCATAGATGGGGTTGTCAGCGATAGCCGCCCAAGCGGCGTCCTGCTGCTCTTGCGTCGCGCCAATCGATGCTGGATCGCGGGTCATGAGCGCGCTGAAACGCACCGCTTCCGGCAGGCGTCCCAGCTGATTGTGAGAGCCGTATTTGGCCTCAAGATCCTCTTGGGACAGCTTTTCGATGGGGTCAGCGGTCAGGTCCAGCAGCCCGCGCTTGTGCTCGAAGTGCGGGTTGTTGATGACCGTACCCCAAACCGCAATCACAATGGCAAAACCAGCGACAAACTGCAGGAAACGCAAGAAGGGCCGCGCAACTCGGCCAAACCGGGTTTGAGCGATAACAAAGCCCAGAACGACCAGCAGGACCAAAGCCCCCGCAGCGATCATCAAACGCCCCGTTTCCGAGGAAGTGATGCCGTTGAAGGATGCGGACAGACCATAGAAGGTCCGGCCAAAGCCCGCCGGTAAGATCTCAGCGACTTCACCGGTCGATAAACGGACGGTCCACTGGTCTACGAATTCCAGGCTCTGCCCTTCAACCCACTGACCATCACGGCGGGACAGCCGCAAGCCGACTTCGGCTAAAGCATCATCCATCTGATGCTGCGTCATTTCCTCCACGGCAATATTTGGATAGGCCCCCTGTATCGGCTCGAAGTGCGAAAGCTTAAGCGCCGCACCCGACAGGACGAAGAACGCCACGAAGGGGAACAGACCCGTTGAAATGCCGAGAACCATGCCGATGGAGCCTTCGCGCAGGCGAGGAACCATCACAAACGCAAGCACGGGGATCAGCAGCAAGGCCACAAGAATAGGCCGCCATAGCTGGTCACGGTCATAGGCGTTCACCAGCAGCTGCCAGTAGTTCTTCTTGAACACAGCGTGACAGGCGCCGCTGTTGGCTTTGCCCCAGTCCACGAAGGGTTGGAGCTGCCCGACACCGTCTTGTGCCACGTCAAGGTTGCCGGTTTTCAGCGATGACGCGATCATCACGCCCGCAGCAGCCCAATCGAGTTGATCCGGGCCATCGACAAAGAATTTCTCAGCGTCCGGGTGAACCGTATCGCCTTCGAACGCCTTTTTCAGACGGGCATCGCGCACGCGATCTGGCGCGTCGCCGACGCCGCCGGCTTCGACCCATTCAACAATCGCGGCTTTCCGCGCCGCTTGAGCGGCCTCGAATTTGGCGATTTCGCCATTGTTGAATTCAACGTTGGCTTCGTTCTTCAGGATGTCGGCATAGGACTTCGGAATGTCCTTGGACGCCAAGTTGGCCAGGTTGTTGATGAACGCCTTAAACCGGCGATCCTCAAAGGCGCTGCCTTCTTCACCGCTGATGCGATCCAACCGACGCTGCTCGGTGCGCAGGGAGCCCAAACGCTCCTCCAGCAAGGTGGCCTGTGTTGCCATGCGGCAGGCCTGCTGGGTTTCACCGTGGAACGTGCTGGTCAGGAAGAACCAGCTGACAAAGCCCCAGATGACCCACGCGAAGATTGCGACGATAATAACCGTCGCGACGCTGTTCACCGGACCGGAAAACAGGTTTTCGCGCAGCCACTTTGCAGGGCCAGTGTTACCCGGAGGCGGTGCCTGCTCTGGCAGGTACTCGTCCAGGCGACGGAAAAAAGTCTCGTTTGACATGCGTGTCTCTCCCCTGCCTTAGCGTTCGACCAGCTTCACGCGCTCGTTGATGGTATTCATCACGGCGGAGATCAGCAGGGAGTTGGTGAGATAGGCCAGCATAATGATCGCGGTAATCTCGATCGCGTGGCCCTTCTGGTTCAGGATGGTTCCGTGGAAAATCGAGGTGATCTCCGGGAACGAGATGATGGCCGCAAGCGAGCTGTTCTTCATCAGGTTCATGTACTGAGAATTCAGCGGCGGGATGATCACCCGCAGGGCTTGTGGAATGACGATCAGGTTGGTGATGTGGCTCTGTTTCATGCCCACTGACCGTGCCGCTTCTGTCTGGCCTTTATCGACAGCCTGAATGCCCGCACGCACGGTTTCCGCGATGAAGGCTGAGGTGTAGATGGCCAAAGCGGCCACAAGGATCCAAAAGCCGTTTACAATCTGCAAACCACCAGAGTTCGCAGTGTAGCGACCGAACTTGTTCGGCTCCGGCACAGAAACGCCGATTGGGCCACCCAATACGACGAAGATAGAACCCACCACCACAATGAAAATCGCAGTCTTGGCCAGCAACGTTCCCGGACGTTCACCCGTGCGGTTCTGGATGTCTTGCGCCCGAATATCGAGCAGTGTGGCAAAGCAGTTTGCAACCATCAGACCAACGACAAATACCCAGAACATGGTCCAAGAAGTCATGGGCGGAACGGAGGTTTCGATCATCAAAGCGTAGACGATCAAAATGATCCCCGCGACGGTGCGGAAGATGATGCCGATCGACTTGATACCCGGCGCATCCGTTTGACGCTCGCGGGCTTCGATCTGGTTCGAAATGGTGAAGGCCGCAAGGAAAAGCACAACCCAAATCAGGATATAAAACGCCGTCGCAGCAAAGACCACAGAGCTGGCAATGCCCATCGCCATGTTCGCGCCAAACAGCAGCAGCACCAGAACGGCGACAACCAGCAGGCCCAGCCACACGTAAAGCGTATCGATTTCGCGATCGTTGAAAGCACGCATCATATCCCGGCGGCGGTTGAGCACGATCAGCGCAGCGGTGCCGATGCCCAAAGCGATCAGCAGGCCAACAAGCGGCGCCCCCATGACGCTTGATTCAAGGCCAACCGTCTTAAAAGGTTGCCAATCAAACGGCGCAAAGCCCAGCCACGTTCCGGCGCCCATACCATCGCCAAACTTCAGCGCGGGCAGGATGATTTTCTCGTTAGATATGGACAATCCCAGCGGTCCCGAAATGGGGGCTGAGGCCACGATATTCGGCAAGGTCAGCGCAAGTGCAAAAGCAAACAGCAGCCAAACAGCCAAAGGAATGTTTCTCAGGATCTCAACATAAACCGTCGCAGCGCGCGCGATCAGCCAGTTGTTGGACAGGCGCGCCAAACCCATAACAAAACCCAGCACCGTCGCTGCAAAAATACCAATCAGCGATACGATGATCGTATTGATATAGCCCAAGGCGAGGAAGCGGAAGACGAGGTCGTTGTTTTTCAGCGGGATGGGGAAGAACGGCGACGGGTCGTAACTGCCCGGCGTGGCCATGAAGCCAAGTCCGAAGTTACCAGAGCGGCGCAGCAGGTTAACCGGCGCGTTATTTACGAAATAGACGACGGCAAAAACGATCAGTCCGACGATAAATGTCTGGACCAGAATGTTTCTCAGCCACCGGGTTGCGAAGATGTTTCGCGTGCCGCCAGAGCCGGAAGAAACGGCGTTGCCGTCAGCGGACATGTTAGAAGTTGTCATGTTGCTGGCAGTTACGTTGTGAGTGGGTTTGAATGCCCAGTGTGGGCCAAGTCTCGGTGCATATACGACGGAGCGAATTTGTCCACCGTGGATAAAAAAATAGGGCGCCTGCCATAAGGTAGGCGCCCTGTCTCAGGTCTTCTCAAGGAAGATCTGAGTTAACAAGGCTATGCTTGCTTCGAACCTAGCGGAACGGAGGAGCGTACAGGATGCCGCCATCAGTCCACAGAGCGTTCAGACCGCGGTCGAGACCAACAGCTGTTTCTGGGCCTACGTTGCGAGCGAAGGACTCACCGTAGTTACCAACCTGAGACAAGGAGTTCAGGAACGCGTCATCGGACAGACCAAGCATGGAGCCGTAGCCGCCTTCAACACCGAGAAGACGCTTTACGCCAGCAGATGCATCAGCATCAGCAGCCATAGCAGCAGCGTTGTCGGAGGTGATGCCAAGCTCTTCAGCAATGATCATGGAGTTGAGGGTCCAGCGTACGATGTCGCCCCATACGTCGTCGCCCTGGCGGGTCACTGGGCCGAGTGGCTCTTTGGACACGATTTCAGGCAGGATCACGTGCGCAGAAGGATCTGGGAACGTGGTACGGTTAGCAGCGAGACCGGAAGCGTCGGTTGTGTATACGTCACACAGACCAGCAAGGTATGCTTCGTTGGTTTCAGCAGCAGTTGTTACAACGTATGGCGTGTAAGAAATGCCGTTGTCCGCGAAGAAGTCTGCGAGGTTCAGCTCGGTGGTTGTACCGGTCTGTACACAAACGGTTGCACCGTCGAGATCAGCAGCGGAAGAAACGCCCAAGGACGTTGGGACCATGAAGCCCTGACCGTCGTAGTAGTTCACGCCCTGGAAAGACAGGCCGAGGTCTACGTCACGGGAGAAGGTCCACGTGGTGTTACGGGACAGAAGGTCATATTCGCCAGCGTTCAGCTTGTTAAAGCGCTCAGAAGAGTTCACTGGGAAGTAAGCAACCTTGTCAGCGTCGCCGAAGATTGCTGCACCAACGGAGCGACAAACGTCAACGTCGAGACCGGACCAGGAACCGTCGTCTGCTTGCTCAGCAAAACCTGGTACGCCGATGTTTACGCCACAGTTCAAAACACCGCGAGCGATGGTGTCGGACAGGGTATCAGCCTGTGCGCCACCGGCAAACGCAACTGCACCAGCAGCTGCAACAAATGCCAACTTTTTCATTTTGGATTCTCTCCACATAGGGTTCGACCAACCAGCGTCTTCCTCCCCCCTAACGGTTGGAAATAAAGCAGCGGCATTCGCCACTTGCAACGCAGATCGGCTACGGGCGAAAACTTAGTCTCACGCCTTCGACACGCAAGCCTCATTTCTGGTTTTGCCCGATTTTTTGTCGCATTCTCGCAGAATTGCTGTGGATAAGGCCATTATCAGCAGGATTGCTTAACAGGCTAACAATTTCTTGCGCATAATGGGAATTTGCCGATTCGCCTACGTCGGAAGGATGATGAAATAAATTATTCAAAGTATTGTTTAAAATAGAGTTTTTGTTTCTGCGCAAAGCCGTCTAGCTAGTGGAAATCCCTAAATCCAGTCGATTCTTTGCCAACTGAAAAGTTTTCGGGCCTGTTTGGATATATTGCGAGGTCGGCATACGTTGGTCGCATGATTTCGCAAAATGACTCAGAATTCAGCTTGCTCCAACCTGCCAGTTGAAGGATCACACGGATAATTTCGCAAGCAGGTAAGGTGGTATTCTTGAAAGACGAAACGAAACTGGTTCACGGCCATCGTGGTCCAAAGATGGAACGTCTGGACGTTCGTACAGTCAATCCAGCCATCCAGCGCGGGTCCACTTATCTCTACGATAGCATTGACCATCTGCGTGAGGCCAAGGCCAAGGCCGTAGATTTGGGCATCGCGTCTTATGGCATTGGTGGCGGCGATATCACGCTGCATTTTCAAGAAGCCTTTTGCGCCATTGAAAATGGCTTTCGGGGCGTTGCGGTGAACTCCGGCCTGCTTGCCTGTACCCTGCCCTTGATGGCGTTACTCCAGCACGGCGACCACCTATTGATGGTTGATACCGTTTACGGCCCCGTTCGAACCTTTTGCGATGGCTACTTGCCCCGCATCGGTGTGACCGTGACATACTACGATCCGCTGGCCACCATCGACGAGCTGGATGCCCTGACGACCGACCGCACGCGCGTGATCTATCTTGAAACGCCGGGTTCGCTGACGTTTGAGATGCAGGACATTCCCGCCATTGCCGCATGGGCGCAGGATCGCAGCATCCGCACCATTATCGACAACACATGGGCGACGGGGCTTTACTTCAAGCCGCTTGACCATGGCATCGACATCTCCACGCACGCAGCCACTAAGTATATGTGTGGCCATTCTGACGTGATTTCTGGGGCGATTGTCTGCAACAAAGATACCGCCCTCGCTGTCGAGCAAACCCGCGACCAGTTGGGCTTGGCCATGCCGCCCGATGAAGCCTACCTCGGCCTGCGCGGCTTGCGAACGATGGCGGTACGCCTGCCTGTTCACTGGCAAAACGGCCTGAAACTCGCCTCTTACCTCGCAGGTCGCGAAGAGGTTTCGAACGTTCTCCACCCCGCGATGGAACAAGATCCGGGCTATGCCCTCTGGTCTCGCGATTTCAGCGGTGCATCGGGCTTATTCTCCGTGGTCATGCGCAGCGATATCAGCTGGGAGCAACTCAACGGCTTCTTGGGCGCGCTCAAGCTTTACGGTCTGGGCTACAGTTGGGGTGGATTTGAAAGCCTTTGTGTGCTGCAAAGTCCGAAGACCGTCCGCACTGGCAGCCATTGGCCGCGGCCAGGCATTGGCACCGGCTACGTGCTGCGCTTCCATGCCGGGCTTGAAGATGCGGACGACCTGATCGAAGATGTTGAACAGGCCTTCCACGCCATGAAAGAGGCTTAGCCCATGGACCTCCGCCCCGACGCGATCGACGCATTGCTCAGCAAAGTCACGTATAACAGCGATGGCCTCGTCGCCGCGATTGCTCAGGATGCCGAAAACGGCGACGTTCTGATGATGGCATGGATGAACGCTGACACGCTGCGGAAAACGCTCGAAACGGGGCGCGCCTGCTATTGGTCGCGCAGTCGGCAGGCGTTTTGGCGCAAAGGCGATACCTCTGGCCATCACCAGACCGTGCACGATCTGCGCATTGACTGCGATGGTGACACCATCCTCATGAAAATTTCACAAGTCGGCGCGGCTTGTCATACGGGTGAGAGGACTTGTTTCTTCACGTCAGTGAACGACCTTTAAGGGCAGACAAAAGTTCCTCTCGTACTGACACGGACTCCTATGACCCTGCCTGCTGATCACCCACCCGTTAAATCACCGAAAATCGGCGTGATTCTGATGAATCTTGGCACTCCAGATGCCCCCGATGCCCCCAGTCTCCGCCGCTACTTGGCGCAGTTTCTCTCAGATCAGCGGGTGGTCGATTACCCCGCTTGGCTATGGCAGCCGCTGTTGCGGGGGATCATCCTCCGCACGCGACCGGCAAAGTCCGCTGCGCTCTATGCCAAAATCTGGGACTATGAGCGAGGCGATAGCCCGCTGCGTTTGATCCTCGGCGATCAAGTCGAGGCTATGCAGGAACGCATTGATCCCAGCGCTGAAACCGTGATTTTCCGCGCCGGCATGCGGTACGGCAGCCCCAGCACCACTGACGTCTTGCATGAATTGCAAGACATGGGCTGTCAGCAAATCATTCTTGCAGCGCTCTACCCGCACTACGCCGGGGCGACGATGGCGACGGGCTATGACGAAGCCTTTGATTTCCTCAAAAAAGCCAACTGGCAGCCCGCCATTCGGACGATGCCATCCTATCAGGATCATCCAAAGTACATCGCGGCCCTGGCTGAATCCGTCGAACAACACCTCAAGTCGCTCGACTGGGAGCCAGACGTCATCGTTACGTCCTACCACGGCGTGCCCCAGCGCTATCTGACCGGCAAGGGCGACCCCTATCACTGCCAGTGTCACAAAACGACGCGCTTGCTGGGTGAGGCCCTGCCCCATCTTGCAGACAAGCTGAAAGTCACGTTCCAATCACGCTTTGGCCCGGAAAAGTGGCTTCAGCCCTATACGGACGAAACCATCGATAAACTGGGTGAAGAGGGCAAAAAGATTGCCGTTATCACGCCCGGGTTCTCCGCTGACTGCCTTGAAACACTGGATGAGATTGGCAATGAAGCGCGCGAGGATTTCGAGGAAGCGGGCGGTACGCATTTCGCCTATATCCCCTGCCTCAACACAGAGCCAGCGCATCTGGAAATGCTGGAAAGCCTCGTTCGGCGGGAACTTTCCGGCTGGTACCCGTTGCACGCTGACGCCTAAGCGCGCATATCTTGAAACATGAACGCTCGCGGCTCCCTTTTGACACGATACGCGCTCTTCCTGTTCAAGCGGGAACTGAGCATCCTTAGCCACTTTCTCATTCATGGCCGAAAACGGCGAATGTTGATGGGCGCTTACTGGCAGGCTTCGTTTCTGCCCGGGCTGCTGGGGCTTTATTTTGTCGTCATGCGTTTGGCGGGGATGGAGCTGGGGTCTTCAACGGCGGCGGTTTTGCTGTTCTGCGCGGGCGCCTTGGTGACGGAATTCCTGCTGTACGAGCAAAACAAGTTCACCTGGCCGATTTTTCAGCGGATCATTGCCCCTGAAAAGTTCAGCCGCGCGGTTAACGATCGCCTCGGCTATAGCGGCTTTCCGGGCCGCGACAGTTGGCGCCCGGTCGAGGCTAACGCGCCGGAGCAAGTTCGGCGGATTGTGCTATCGAGCCTGCAGCAAACCCGGCAAACACCGCCCACGTTGCAAGCCTATTTGACGAAAGCGCCAGAGGTTAAAGTCGCTGGCATCATGACCGGTTTCACGCTTCTGATGATGTACGGCCCATCGGGCAGCTCAGCGTTTACGGTGCCGGTGCTGTCTTTCTTGCTGGGCGTAGTTTTACGCCGGGTGAAGCAAGGCATCGATAGCGCGTTGGTCTGGCCCTACGTGGAAAACCTTATCGACTGGACCATGGTCAACTCACTGGCTGGCGGTCGCTACGAACGCGCAGAATTCAACTAAGCACCGTTCGCGCGTCCCTTCCCCACAAACGCAAAAGAGCCCGCCGACCGTTAAGGCCTGCGGGCATCTTCGCATTTATATTGTCGAGGTGCGTCGAACGCTTAGAACGTAATCGTCGCCGTCAAGCCAAACTCTTGGCCGTCGGAGGTCTTGAAACCTCGTCCCATGCCAATTGCCGTGGTGTTGTCCAAGGCCAAGGTCGTGACGTTGTTGTACTGCTTGAAGTAGCCACCGATGGTGACGTTCTTCGTCGCTTGAAACTCTGCCCCCACGCTCAAAGCCGTGCTGACTTCAGCAGAGGTTGGGAAAATCCCGCCAATGCCGGCGTCAAAGTAGGCTGGGCTGGTTGGAATGGTTGAGCCGCTGAGACACTCAGCTTCAAGGCTGGTACAGCCCCATTCCGCGCTGGTTACAGCCCGGTCCATGTCGATCGACAGCTTGATCGCATCGATTGCGGTGTAAGACACACCCAAGGACGCGAACTGACGCTTTACATCAGTTTCATTATCGACAGACGCAAGCATCCAGTTGGAAACACGTTCCTGACCGATCGACACGCCAAGTTCAATATCACCGAAGTCCACACCACCCATTGCCGTTAGGCCGTAGTAGTCATCCGCCAGCAACTCGAGCACTGGATCCTGAATAGGGCTGGTAACGCCCTCAACACCGACGGTGAAGTCATACCCTGCGAAACCGACGTTGTAGTGCAACTGGCCCGAGAAACCCCGGTGGTCCAAATCGTAAGCAACTTCAGCATTCAAATCGCCAAAGTTCAGCGAGTAGCCCACTTCATCGCCAACGAAGTCGCCGGAAAATTCTGTAGAGAAGAGTTTCGTCGAAATGCCAGAACCGCCCGCTGCGACGCTGTCTGCGTAGCTGTACAGGTTAGACCGAGCACCGCCCTCGCGGTAGAACAGTGTTCCCAAATCGCTCTGGATACCGAGCATCCCGCGCTGGAATGCGATCGCGCTACCTGTTGCGTCGAGCGCCATGTCCATTTGACCCAACCAAGTGAGGCCAGCGACATCGACGGATGCGGTTGTGTTAAGCGCACCGCTCAGGGCGCGGCTAGAACCAACAACGGCATCAGTTGCACCCAAGCCGCCTGAGATCAGCGGATCACCGGCTGTGTCTAAGGTATTAAAGATAGGGGAAGCGTCTCTATCGCTCCAGTTGAGGGTAACATGTCCACCCAACATGACGTCCACATCGGCCAAGGCAACGCCTGGCACGAGGAGGCAAGAGGCGGCAAATAGCACCTTTCGCATCGTAAAAACTCCGACAATATGAAATATGAACGAAAAAATTTTCGTTTTGAAATTAGATGGACCTTACGCGACGCCTAAGACCGTTTCAACTGGATTCGTGTATATTGTGTCGATTCGACAATTCCATGGCGAATGTGTGATTTTTTCACCACAACTTGTTGATTCACTTGGTTTTACTAAATCCCTTTTTAGAGCCTTTATCAGCTTATTCATTTTGCAGTCGTCATAACGCTCGCATTCTACTTGAAGAACAAACCATGATATTAATTCTGTATTATCCCCTATATTTGGTGAAATCCTCTGGGTAACTGCATAATTTTTGATCAAAGATGAATTTTAGATAAATCAGATTCTCCTCGAAATCTGGCTTGGCTGTTGCAGCAGACAGTACAAACCAAAACAATGAGGAAATCGTTAGATGAGCCCAAAACTTATCTTCTCTACTCTCGCCGTGACCGCCTCGAGCGTGGTTGCCGCCCATTCGGTGTGGGCTGAGGGCTATGTGAAATCGCACGGAACCCCGACGTATAGCGAAGGCTGCCACGTCATTACCCCCGGTCAGAGCTTAGAGGACAGCTGCGTTCCCGCCGCCGCCTACGGCGCGGCGCAAACTTACGGCGCAGCCTCAGCTTATGGCGCGGCTTCCGCCTATCATAGCGCACCAATTGTGCAGGAGGGCCCTCGCCCGGTCATCCAGCAGCATGTGCAGCAGGTTCAAGAAATTCGGATCCAGAAGGTTCCTGTCGTAAAGCGCGTTTATGAACAGCGGATCGAGAAAGTGCCCGTGATCAAACGCGTGGAGGAAGTCCACATCCAAAAAGTCCCTGTTGTGAAGCGGGTCTATGAGGAGCGGATTGAGAAGGTTCCTGTGATCAAACGCGTAGAAGTGCCGATCATTGAGCGCGTTCCCGTGGTCAAGCGCGTCTACGAACAGCGCATTGAGAAGGTGCCAGTGGTCAAGCGCGTGGAAGAAGTCCACATCCAAAAGGTTCCCGTCTACAAGCGTGTCGAAGTGCCGGTAATCCAGAAGGTTTATGTGCCACAAGTGGTTAAGGTGCCGGTAAAAGTCGTGCAGGAAGTGCCGCAGATTGTGCCAGCTGGCGTGGCCGTGCAGCAGCAGGTGCCGCAAATCCAGCAGCAGGTTGTCCCTGTTCGACAGCAAGCCGCGCAGGTTCATACACAGGCCATTCCAGTGCTGCAGCAGCGGCCACAAGTGCACGTTCAGCCCGTTCCTGTGGTTGGTCAGCGCGCTGTGGTACAGACCCAAGCGGTTCAGGTGCTACAGCAGCAACCGCAGGTCATTCGTCAGATGGTTCCGGTTGCACAGCATTACGTCAACTATGCCCAAGCGCCCTTACACATGGGTGTGAACTGTGGGGCCGCCTATGCCTGCGGCACTGCTGGCGGTTTCTATACACAGCCTCAACCCGTTGGGACGCCGTCGGTTGTTACAAGCCGTGGGCCTACCAGTTACGTCACCAATGGTGGCGCGATCAACAGCTACAATGCTCACGCGGCTGTTGGACATGCAGGTGTACTGAAAACTGACGCCACAGGTTCATTTTCGAATTTGATGTCGGTAGAAGGCGCCGGAGCAATGGCCCAATCGAGTTTGTCGTCTTCGTCGTACGACACGGCGGCATCATCCCAAGCGCTAACCTCGGCTTCGGCGTCAGGCACAACTGTTACCATCCAGCAGATCCCAAGCGATCTCAGCCAAGATATCTTTGGCTCAGTTGCAGACGGCTATGACGGGTCAATCGACTACGCATCAGATTTGGCAACTTCGAACTATGTCACCAACGGCTACACAACGGCTGGGGATGCGGCTGCCAGCTTTGTTCAGGGGGTGAACGTGAGTGGGTACTCGCAGTGATGAGCCCTCTGCCCCCGATTTCATGCTGCCTTACGCAGTCATGAAACTGGCTTTCCGCTACCCTCTCCTTATCGGAGAGGAGTAGCGGTTTGAAGGCCGCTGCTTTGATTTTTGGGCTCGGGCAGCGGCCTCTTTCTTGTCTTACGAGCCTTCCTTGCTAGATGGCGTCCCCAGCGAGGGGGCGTTCCATCAAGCCGCGGCTATCACCCGGCTCCCAAATGGATGCCAAAGGGCCATCGTACCAGCCGGGCACCTGGCCATAGAGATTTTCGCGCTCGGAATAGAAGAGCGGCTTGCAATGCGTGCCGCTTGGATAGGTCCAACAGACCTCGTCTTCTTCAATCTGCCAGAAGCCGGTATTTGCATCCTCTGCGCCCTCCCATCCATTGATGGTGGCACCGCTTTCCATGTGCAATTCCTGCTCTTCGCCAGATGGGTGCAGGAAGATCAGCGTATTGCCGGTGAGCAATTCTCGCAGCTCATCACCATCGAGTGGACGGGTGAGAAAATACCGCTCACCCTCATAGAGAACGGACATCCGGGTCTCGGCTTCATCACCCTGCCCAGCAGCACTGGCAACAGATGCCCCAAGGGCCAGCGCAATTGCGCCCGACGTAAGCGCAGAAAGCGCTGTTGCAGGTAAATTCGGCGTCTTCATTCTTGCATTTTACTCCAACGTGAAGAGTTGCGGACCGCCCTTGTCGTCGATCGCACGATCAGCTTCATCAGGGTTCTGCTGCGGGGCAACTTCGGGCTTGGTCGGATTGAGGGGGCGCCGTTGGTTTGAATCCTGGCTTTGTGTCACCAGCCAGTGGACCTGACGGTTTGCCAGCCCCAGCGGGTCGCCAATCTCAAACCGTGCCGGCATCAATGGTTGATCTGGGCCGACAGGCACAGCAAATAAATCGCCGCGCTCTGTCTGCCAAATCCGGCGACAAAAGGGGCCGTTGTAAGTCCAGCAGATGCGCTGATCGATAATCTGCCACGCCCCGGCGACGACCACGGTGCTGTTTTCATTCCACCGCAAAACATAGCCGTCAAAAGTGTGATACTCCCACTGCGTTGTGCCATCTTCGCGATAGTAAACCCACGTGACACCGGGCATCATCAGCTTCATTTGATCGGTGCTGAGCGGCTTACCGGTCAGCTTGTAGACCTGCCCCTCATAGGTGACTGTGTTGGGCAGCGAGTAATGACTTTCGGTTTCGACCTGTTGCTCCCGATCAGTGGCCCGCACCGCAGCTTCGTCCACAGCAAAGGCCGCGGGTGTGGTCACCAACACCAAAAGAGCCATCGTTAAACATCGAAAAAGCAGCATGGAATCCAAGTCATTGGGGGTTCGATCTCAAATCTGGTCCTTAAATAGGGCAAGAGCGCGACGAGTGCATCAATCCTTTCGCGTTTCACACAACAGATTGAGCTTTTGTGAACACCGCGCTAGCGTTGGAGGAACACTGAGTTTTGTTTGCAGAGGACTGGACCTATGCCCCTAATCAATTCGCTGGCCGATCACCTCGACGACATTCGCGCATGGCGTCATGACATCCACGCCCACCCCGAGCTGCAATACGATGTTCATCGAACAGCCGGATTGGTGGCGGACAAGCTCAGAGAATTCGGGCTTGATGATGTTGTGACCGGCATCGGGCGCACCGGTGTCGTGGGCGTTATTCGCGGCAAGGGCAACAGCAGTGGGAAGACGGTCGGCTTGCGCGCCGATATGGACGCCCTGCCCATTCAGGAAATCCGCGATCTGCCACACAAATCGCAGACCGCCGGCAAGATGCACGCGTGCGGCCATGATGGTCACACGGCCATGTTGCTCGGCGCCGCCCGCCACTTGGCCGAGAACCGCGATTTTGACGGAACGGTGGTTGTGATCTTCCAACCTGCCGAAGAAGGCGGCGCAGGCGGCAAGGCGATGGTCGATGATGGTATGATGGAGCGCTTTGGTATCCAAGAAGTCTACGGCATGCACAACGTTCCGGGAATGCCCGTGGGTACCTTTGCCAGCAAAGTTGGCCCCCTGATGGCCGCAGCGGATCACATCGAAATCACTGTCGAAGGCAAGGGCGCGCATGCCGCCATGCCGCACAATGGCGTTGATACTGTGGTTGTTGCCTCAGCGGTTGTACAGGCGCTGCAATCCATCGTGTCGCGCAACGTCGATCCTTTGGATCAGGCGGTGATTTCGATCACGCAGATCCACGCAGGCGACGCGTTCAACGTGATTCCACAGACCGCTGAGCTGGCCGGAACAGTCCGGACGTTCCTGCCTGAAACCCGCGATATGGCAGAGCGGCGGATCGCGGAAGTCTGTGCCGGGGTCGCGGCGGCTTACGGCGCAACGATTACGCCTAACTACACCCGCAACTATCCAGCTACCGTCAACCATGCCGACCAAACAGGCTTCGCGCTGGACGTGGCAGCCGACATCGTTGGCGAAAGTGCGGTTCAGCGGGATATGGATGGCATGATGGGCGGGGAAGATTTCTCGTTCATGCTGCTAGAGCGACCCGGCAACTTCATTTTCGTCGGAAACGGCGATACCGCTGGCCTGCATCACCCCGAGTACGACTTCAACGACGAGGCCATTCCCTATGGCTGCTCATACTGGATTTCGCTGGTTGAGCGGGCGATGCCGCTGACGGCTTAATCGGCCTGTGACGTGTCGCCGCCCAGTTCATCGGCAACGATAAACAGCGGGCGGCGCTTTTGCTCCATAAACAGCCGTCCGAGGTATTCGCCGACAAGGCCGATACACAGAAGCTGCACCGACTGGAAAAACAGGAAAATCATCGCCAAACTGGCCCAGCCGCGCACGGCGGACCCGGTCAGCACACTGCTCAACACGTAAACCAGCAACACCAGTGCCACCCCAATCGACAGCCCCGCCAGCGCTAAACACAGTCGCAGCGGCGCCATGGAAAAGCCGGTGATCGCGTCTGCTGCAAAGCTGAACATGCGGCGCAGCGGATACCCCGTCTGCCCCGCAGTACGAGGGTCGCGGCGATAGTCATAAGCCACCTGTGTTCCACCCAACCACGCTATCATTCCACGCAGATAGCGCTGCTGCTCCGGCATGGCATTGAGGTGCGCGACGATGCGGCTCGACAACAGGCGAAAATCCCCTGTATCGGTTGGAATATCGGTCGAGGATAGCCAGCGCAGCACGCGATAGAACAGGCGCGCCGAGACCCGCTTGAACCACCCCTCGCCCGCGCGTTCCAACCGGCGGCCATAGACGACATCGGCCTGCTGCGCTTCCATGAGGTCGAGCATGGGGCCGAGGGCTTCGGGGGGATCTTGCAAGTCGGCATCGATCAGCAACACGCGCTCACCCCGCGCACGGGATAAACCGGCACTCAGAGCGCGCTGGTGGCCAAAGTTCCGCGACAGGCGCACAGCGCGCAGGTGCGAATTGTTGGCGCGTGCCTCGACCATGCGAGTCCATGTCTGATCGGTCGAACCGTCATCAACCAGCACGATTTCATAGGACAGGCCCGTTGCCTCTGCGGCGGTGGTCATGCGGGCTAGAAAGGCGGCCAGTCCGTCTGCTTCGTTCAAGCAGGGCGCGACGATCGACAAAGCCGGTGCTTGCGACATCGGGGTCGCGATGGTCTCAGGGTGCTGTGCTGTCATCCTCGTCCCATAGCCCCCACTGTCGCGCAGCACCAGCCCAGCGCCAAGCATCGCGCACCATTTCCGGCAAATCGCGCTCTGCTTTCCAGCCGATTGCACGTTCTGCGGCGGTTGGATCGGCGAGCAAGGTGCTGACATCACCAGCCCGGCGCGCACCCATTTTTTGCGGCAAGTCCTGCCCCAGCTCAGCCTCAAACGCTGTCACCACGTCTCGAACGGAATAGGGCGTTCCGGTGCCAAGGTTGAGGACTGTGAAGCGCGCGTCAAAGGCTCCTGCAAGTAAAGATTTCATCGCCATGACGTGGGCCTTGGCCAGATCGACAACGTGGATGTAATCCCGCACGCCGGTGCCGTCTGGCGTGTCATAGTCCTCGCCAAGGATCGTCAGATGGTCCCGCTTACCGACAGCAACCTGGACGATGATGGGAAAGAGGTTGTTGGGGCGGTCTTTGGGGTCTTCGCCGATGAGCGCGCTATCGTGGGCACCGGCGGGGTTGAAGTAGCGCAGTGACAAGCCGTGGGTTTTGGAGGTCGAGGCGTTGGCAAGATCAGCCAGCACCTGCTCAATCATCGCTTTTGTCGCGCCATAGGGGTTCGTCGGCTGAACCCGCATGCCTTCGTGCAGCGGAAACACCTTTACATCACCATAGACTGTCGCGGAGGAGGAAAAAACGATTCCACCGCCCCCGGCGCGCTCAAACACATCAAACAGCGCGACAGAACCGGCGACGTTGTTGTCGTAATACTTCAGCGGCTCTTCGACTGACTCACCAACAGCTTTGAATGCTGCCAAGTGGATGAGGCCATCGCAGGGCGCTTGTTGCAGCACGGTTTCCATGGCAGCCCGATTGCGGATATCGACATCGAAATGCGTCAGCTTGCGCTGCGTCAGGCGCTCCAGCCGCTCCAAGACCGAGCCGCGGGCGTTCGAGAGGTTATCGACAATCACAGGCTCATAGCCTGCCGCGCACAGCTCCACCACCACGTGACTGCCGATGTAGCCCAAGCCTCCGGTGACGAGAATTTTCTGTGACATGGAAAAGCAGCCCTTCGCTGTGCTTGGATTAATCGACGTTTGTTGGGTTGTAGCAAACCAGCACGGCAAATCTTCACGAAATCCACGCCCTGATCTCGCTTATCGCCTTTTTCGCAGGTAGAGCCTCACGAAAATACGGCCTCTATGGCGAAGGCCTTGCGGGCGCGGGCTTCGAGGCCGGGGGAGCAATTGACCAGAACAGCGCCGCGAGCGGCTTGCCAAACCGGCCAGTCTTGCTGAGAATTGCCAGCATAGACGAAGCCGTCCGGGAACATGTGTGTTAGGCGCCGGGCTTTGGCTTCACCGGTCAGATTGGTCGTGCCATCGCTGGCAATGACACCATCAAAGTAGTCAAACTCTGCCCCGACCCGGCGGACGAATTCAACGTCAGACCCACTGGCCAGAACCACTGTGCGATCCATTGCACCTTGCTGATCCAGCCAACTTTCGAAATCTGCGTTCCATTTGAGGTCATAGGCGTCGAAATGGCGGAGAACTTGGACCGCCAAGGCTTGCTTGGCAGCAGCACGAGGCAGCCGAAGCGCGCGCCCAGCCTTCCACGGGTTCAGCCACAGCGCCACGCGCAACGACCACCACGACAAATCACCACGGTGCAAAGTACCGTCGAGATCAACCGCCAAAGGCAGCTTATCGAGCCCTTCGCTCGTTCGGGACACATCGGCCATGCCAGTTTCCGGCTCTGTTGCGACACGAGGCAGGGTGACAGCCCCTGCTCACACTGATTAATATAAGCATGAAGACAAGAGAGCCAAACCACATGACTCAGATTTCAATGACCGTTAACGGGAAAGCCGTTTCTGCCGACGTTGAGGACCGCACCTTGCTGGTCAGTTTCATCCGGGACCATTTGGGCCTAACGGGAACACACGTTGGCTGCGAAACCTCCCAGTGCGGTGCGTGTACAGTGCACTTAGACGGTCAAGCGATGAAGTCCTGTTCCATGCTGGCCGTGATGGCCGAGGGCGCAGCGATCACGACCATCGAAGGTTTGGCCCCCAGCGCACACAAGCTCCATCCCGTCCAAGAAGCGTTTCGGGAGCATCACGGTTTACAGTGCGGCTTCTGTACACCGGGCATGATTATGTCAGCCACTGATATGATCCGCCGGTACGAAGGCAAGCTGGACGAGAAAACCATCCGCGAGCAGCTCGAAGGCAATCTTTGCCGCTGCACGGGCTACCACAACATCGTCAAGGCCATCGAAGCGGCGGCTGAAACCATGGCTGAATCGGGTGACACCGGCGCGGCTTCGGCCTGATCCAGACGGGAAGATATAAGATATGTACGACGTTTCCTATGCGCGTGTGAACGCGGTTCCTGCGGCGGTTGATGCGTTTTCCAAAGGCGATGACCCAAAATATGTTGCAGGCGGTCAAACCCTCATCCCCACCATGAAAGCCCGCTTGGCGGCACCGTCTGACTTGGTAGATGTTTCCAAGATTGAAGACCTGATTGGGATTTGTGAAGATGGCGACGTGGTGATCGTTGGCGCGTCCACGACTCATGCTGCGGTAAACGCCGACGCCCTGATGAACCAACGCATCCCGAGCATCAGCGAATTGGCTGGGCAGATTGGTGACCCCATGGTCCGCCATCGCGGAACAATGGGCGGCTCGGTTGCCAACAATGACCCGTCCGCAGACTACCCCGCTGCGGTCCTCGCCCTCGGTGCGACAGTGCGCACGGACCGCCGGGATATGCGCGCCGACGACTTCTTTGTTGATATGTTTGAAACCGCGCTGGAAGAAGACGAGCTGGTCACCGCCATTGCTTTTCCTGTTCCGAAGCGCGCCGCCTATGCCAAGTTTCCCAACCCCGCATCGCGCTATGCCATGGTCGGTGTGATGGTCGCTGAATTGGCCGATGGCTCCATTCGGGTTGCCGTGACCGGTGCAGGATCCAGCGGCGTTTTCCGTTGGACAGCGGCGGAAAAGGCGCTGGCCGGATCCATGGACGCGAAGGCACTGGAAGGGTTGAGCGTTGATGCTGATGACATGCTCGAAGACCTTCACGGCTCAGGCGAATATCGCGCCCACTTGGTCTCCGTCATGACGCGCCGGGCGGTTTTGGCGCTCTAGCGCCTGCCGCCACTGGGTCAAGCTCCCACCTTCGCTCTCAAACTTCACTTCCGACCTAGGCTGTGAAACGCTGGTAGGAGACAGCCCGCCCTTTCGCACTCAAGGCTTGCATGTCGAGGCGATGACAAAGGCCCGTTTGCGTTGTATTGGGCTATTGAAAAGCAGAACAACCTTTAGCGTAGGATCAAACCGCATGAGCACTTCGGCTGGCCCCAAAACCCTCTATGACAAAATCTGGGACAAGCACGTTGTTCGTCAAAACGACGACGGCACGCACCTGATCTACATTGACCGTCACCTCGTGCACGAAGTGACCTCCCCGCAGGCTTTTGAAGGGCTGGAGCTGGCAGGCCGCAAAGTGCGCCGTCCTGACCTGACCCTCGCGGTTCCAGATCACAACGTCCCCACCTCTGACCGTGCTGGCGGCATTGCCAACAATGAAAGCCGGATTCAGGTTGAAACCCTGATGGAAAACTGTGCCAAGAACGATGTTCCGGTGTACGGCATGAACGACCCGCGACAGGGCATCGTTCACATCATCGGCCCAGAGCAAGGCTTCACCCTGCCCGGTACGACTGTTGTTTGCGGTGACTCCCATACCTCCACCCACGGCGCGTTTGGCGCTTTGGCATTTGGGATCGGCACCAGCCAAGTTGAGCACGTTTTGGCGACGCAGACCCTCGCGCTGGCGAAATCCAAGAACATGCTGATCCAAGTCAACGGCGACTTGGGCTTCGGTGTCACCGCCAAAGATCTGATCCTTGCGATTATCGGCAAAATCGGCACTGCAGGCGGCACCGGCTATGTCATGGAATATGCAGGCGAAGCTGTACGGGCCCTGTCCGTCGAAGGCCGCATGACCATGTGCAACATGTCCATCGAAGGCGGCGCACGCGCAGGATTGATTGCGCCCGATGAAAAAACATTCGAGTTCTTCAAAGGCCGTCCTTTGGCGCCCCAAGGTGCGGCTTGGGATGCAGCCGTCGAGTACTGGTCCACACTGCACACCGACGCTGGCGCGCACTACGACAAGACCGTTACCCTCAACACCGCTGAAATTCCGCCCATGGTGACGTGGGGCACCTCTCCGGAGGACGTTGCACCGATTACCGGCAACGTGCCACACCCGGACGACTTCGATGACGAAAACAAGCGAGACGCAGCGGCCCGTAGCCTCGAATACATGGGCCTGACCGCTGGTGAGCCGATGAGTAACGTGAAGGTCGATACCGTCTTTGTCGGATCTTGCACCAATGGCCGGATCGAAGATCTGCGCGCTGCAGCGGTGATCGCCAAAGGCAAAAAAGTCAAAAATGGCGTTCGGGCCATGGTTGTTCCGGGCTCGGGTTTGGTTAAGGCGCAGGCGGAGGAAGAAGGCCTAGCAGCAATCTTCAAGGAAGCTGGTTTCGACTGGCGCGAGCCGGGTTGTTCCATGTGTTTGGCGATGAACGACGACAAACTCACCGTCGGTGAGCGCGCTGCGTCCACGTCCAACCGCAACTTCGAAGGCCGTCAGGGCCGGGGTGGCCGAACACACTTGGTTTCCCCCGCAATGGCAGCAGCAGCAGCGATCACCGGTCACCTGACCGACGTTCGCGACTTCTAAGCCAACCCACCGCACAAGAAAAAGGATCAAGCATCATGGAAAAGCTTCGTTCGCACAGCGGTGTGGCCGCGCCGCTCAATCTGGTCAACGTCGATACCGACATGATCATCCCCAAGCAATTCCTCAAAACCATTAAGCGCACCGGCTTATCAGAAGGCCTATTCGACGAGATGCGCCGGACGCCGGATGGGACCGTGGTTGAAGGCTTTACGCTGAACCAGCCGCAGTACCAAAACAGCTCGGTATTGGTCGCAGGCGACAACTTTGGCTGTGGCTCGTCTCGTGAGCACGCGCCTTGGGCGCTGGTTGATTGGGGCTTTCGCGTGATCATCGCGCCAAGCTTCGCTGATATCTTCTACAACAACTGCTTCAACAATTCGATTTTGCCCATCACTCTGCCGCAGGAGCAGGTTGATAAGCTCATGCAAGACGCCAACCAAGCCTCTACCATCAGCGTCAATGTTGAAGCCCTGACCATTGAACGTCCCAATGGTGAAATCATTCGTTTCACGTTGGATAAAGGTTTGCAGCACCGCCTGCTCGAGGGCTTGGACCCTGTGGGTATGACACTGGAACACGCTGAAGACATCACCGCGTTTGAGGCCGCAGACCGCGCGGACCGACCGTGGGCCCATAAGGCCTTTTAGGGATCGAAGTTGGGACAAGGTTGCTCGGCGACCCTGTCGCCGGTCGGCTCTCGCCTCCGACTATACGAAGGTGATCAGGGGCTTTGCCCCTCGATCGGTCAAGGCCAAGCCGACTGCGTGGGTGCTGCGCAGCCTTGACCGATCACACCCTAGACTTCGCCAGTCTGGCAGAGGTTCAGGCGAGCTGAACCTCTGATTCTAGGTAAAAGGCCTATGATTTCCGGGCGGGCGCTATCCGTCCTTGGAGACCGTCTTGCTGGGGCGCACCAGTCCCCAGAACAGCCGCGCCACCATGCGCGCGACATAGTAAGCAAGCACCGCAGCGCTCAGCGCCATCACTGCGCTTTCCAGATTGAAGGCAATGCCCATCTCGAAATTCCGCAAAGTGCCTTGAACGAATTCTGGGCGCAGGTTCAGCGGTAACTTGAGAAGCCGCTCAAACGCCTTTTGGCCAGTCATATCCACGATGGTCGCTTGCAACCAAGCGGCACGCTCAACCAACGCTTCCCATGCCGTCACGGAGCTTTGCAGAGCAACGGCGGCCATTCCCTCACTGTGTGTAACAGCGCTCTTCAGCGCCTCAGCGCTCGCCACACCCATGGTTTCCATGGCTCGGTTGAGCTCTTGCTGGGCGATCTGGGCGGTTCGATTGGCTTCATCGACGCGCCCTTGCAAGTAATTGAGATAGGCGCTTTGAAAGGTGGGCACTTGGGACGCTGCCGCCCCGCCAACGGCACCCGTCAAGAGCGCAAGAGGCCGGGTCAATATCCATCCAATCATGGTTCGCGATATCCTTATTCATTTCAACGAGCCAATTAGGCCCCGTCTGATGGGCACCAGCGTACATCGGTCACCGTTGCAAGGACAACTGTAAGGCAGACTGAAACACGAAAGAATCTGTTTGTGATCGCGCCATCTTAAGAGAATGCTGGGGTCGAAAAGTGGAGCGGGGGTGCTCAACGCTGCATCAAGATACGACCTAGAAACGGTGGCACGCTGCCTATCCACAATTTTATGCAAAATCTCCACAGCGGCTCAACTGAAGCATGCTCTACCGCCGACACCTTAGCGCAATTGAACGCATAATATGGGTGGCGGGTCGAGTGTGGGCTGTCATTGCTGAAAAAACTGGTTCTTGGGGTGGTAGAAAAATGTTCAGGAAACTTAGAGCTTGGTCGATATCCCTTCTCGTGGGTCTGGCCTCGCTTGGCTTTGCAGGGGCACAGACAGAGACGGCGACAGCACCGATCGAGGGCAACATTGCGATTACCCCAATAAATACGGCGGACTTGCACCAAATCATGCGCATGCTGCAGTCCCTCCCCGTTCAAATCCCAACCAGTCCTCCGCGACCTCGGGTTGCCGTGATCTACGATGGCTCCCGATCCATGCTGTCGTCGATGAGTGCGTCAGAGCCTATTTCAAAGGCGCAGGTTGCCGCTGAAGCCTTTGAGACCGTGATGCCATTGCTGATGCAAGACGCTGATGTCGATATCCTTCGGTTTGGTGGAGAGGCACAGGGCACCTGTTGGCCCCAACATGCCTACTCCACTCAGCAGGGCAAAGTTCGGGTGCCTTCTGCTGCAGAATTAGACAGCTGGCAGGCTGTCGCCAACAGTCCTTCGGCTCAGGGTTCTCCCTTGTGGCTGTCGGTGCAGGCTGCTGCTGAAATCATGCGCGCCCAAGGTGACGCAGGCGGATCGATCGTCTTGCTTTCTGATGGACGAGATCAGTGCCCAGAAACGCCCGAAAATGTCTGTGAACGCATGGTTGACTTGGGCAATGAAGGCTTCACCGTCCATGTTCTGTCGGTCAACGCACCACGCGCCGATCGCCCCGGCCTGCGCTGTATCGCCAATAATACCGGTGGGGTCTTTGCCCACGCCAGTGACCCGGCCAGTGTTGAAGCTTTATTGGGTGTGCTGACCCGCGTCGCACAGGCGGAGTCGCACACCAAGGCCGTAGAACAAGCCCATCAGCGCCTGCGCAACCTGGTAGAAAGCCAAACGGGTCAGGCCGTTGTGATTGAGCGGCAGTTGGGCGAAGTCATCAGCGATATCATGGCTGCGAACCGGAACCTTGCCACTCTCCAAGACGACCTCGCAAGTCACCTTGACCGGGATATTTCCGTGTTGCAAATCGCGGAAACCATCGATGTCCTTCGCACGAAAGTAGACGGCCTCACCAAAGAGCTGACTGAGGCAAGTCAGGTGATCAGGGTCTTGCAGGTTCGCATGGATGAGGCCAATCAAACCATCGGCGATCGAGATGATATTATCTTGGGGATGGAGAAAGAGATCCTGCGCCTGCGTGGTGTCTCTGACCGGTTCCATAAGAGTTTGGGCCGTAAGACGCAGCAAATCAGCGAATTGATGATCCGTGGCACGCAAATCGAGCAAAAATTGATCGAACTTCATCAGGAAAACATGAGCTTGAAGGACCAGGTTGGGATACTGGAGGCGTCCTTGGTTGAACAGGTTGCCAGTAGTATGGCCCGCGCTGGTGAGCTGAAGAATCAATGCGATCAGTCCATTCGGGACCTAAAGGATCACCATCAAACTCACCTCAGTCCGCTTCAAGCTGAACTGATGCAGTGCAAGGCCACCAAGACGCAAGCGGATCGCGCATCGGAAAGCGTGATGAGCAACCTTCGGACGGAGATTAGCGAACTTAAGGCGCAAAGTGTGCTGTTGGAGGAAGCGGTGGTCAAAGCGCAAGCGGACCGTAACATGTACCGCACTCAATATGGGGAAGAGCGGAATAAGCACTCCGCCTTGTTAACCACGCTGGCAGAGCTGCAGTCGGACCGCGAAAGCCTGAAGGCTGAGATCGCAGTCGCTGAAGCGGCGAATAAGACACAAGCCGCTGAGATCATCCAATGCAAGGCTTCTCTGGACTTGGCCATAGGAGAGCGTGGAGGCTTCACAGCAGCTTTAGAAAACTGTCAAAGCGAGAAAGATCAGCTGCGCGCAGAATTGGATCAGACGCGCTCAGAACTGAGCACTGTTCGGGCTAAACTTTCGGCAGCAAACCGCGCGCTCAACAATGCGCACAAAGGTAATCAGGCCCTGCAACTCAGCCTGTTCGACGCCCAACAGGACGCCAAAGCCGGGGCCACGCGCATCATCGCGCTAGAGGCTAGAATTATTGAACAAGAAGGCACGATTGTTCGGCTTGAAGATATTCTGCGGACGATGAAAGCCTGTCGCCACGACCTGAGCGCGCTCGGCAAAGGCAAGAGAGGACAGGGTCCGGGAGCGGGCCATAGGGATGGGTTTAAGCAATTCCACGAGGGCATGCCCGACGGGGAGGACGACCAAGCCCGCCATGAAGAACCGCCGAAGCGAGACCCTCGTCACCACCAATGTGGCGGAGATGAACGGGGGACAAAGGATGAAGACCGGCACTCAGACCTTCGAGCGCCAGACACAATCATCGACCTTGGTCCAAACATCCAAGAACCTGAGCCCGTTGAACGAACCTCTGGCGATGACATCATCGAACGTCTTCAGGAGCTGAGTACGGCGAGCTTGGAAATTTTGCTGTAAACCAGCGATATTCAATCCAAGAAAAAGGGGGCCGCAAGCCCCCTTTTTTTATGGTGCTGGATTGGCTAGCAGGTCTACGCGAAAGGAACGCCAACGACCGTTGCCTCGATAACTCCGGTGCCAACATCGGCCTTAACCGTACTGCCCAGGGTGGAGTGGCCGCTTGCGATCCGTCCCAGCGCAATATTCTTGTTCAACCGAGGCGACCAGGCGGACGCGCGCAGGGTGCCGATGACCGCGCCTGAAGCATCAGTGATCGGCATGGGCTTAACGACGCTTGGCAAAGGTTCACCCGCTGCCAGCTGCAGGCCTACCAGCGCTTCGCGGGCGCCCTCTTCTTGGATGCGCCTCAGCGCTGCTTTAGCGAGGAAATCGTGCTCGCCATCCAGCTTGCACCACTTGCCCAAGCCACACTCATAGGGGTTATTCAACTCATCAAAGTCAGTGCCCCAGCTGAACAAGCCACTTTCAATGCGCTCGATGGCGTTTGGAGCACCGGGGCCCCAAGGCGCGCCGACAATTTCTTCACCCGCTGCCCAAATGATATCCCAGAGCTCAGCACCACGGGACCCGTCGCGCAGGTAAATCTCAAAGCCGCCCTGCTTGGACCAACCCGAGCGTTGCAGGACCACGGGAATGCCCTGTAGCTCCGTTTGGATAAACCAGAAGTACCGAATATCTCGCACGTGCTCACCGAAGACATGAGCGATGACATCCTCTGCTTTTGGTCCTTGGACCGCCAGCGGCGAGGCGTCGGGTTCGGAGACCTCAACATCCAGTTCATAGGCATCTGCCAGCCCCATAGCGTAGAGGCGGACATCACTGTCTGCGATGGACAACCACAGCAAGTCCTCTTCGAGCTTGAGCAAGATGGGATCGTTCACAACCCCGCCCGCTTTGTTGAGGATGGGAGTGTAGAAGCCCTGCCCGATCTTGCATTTACTGACGTCACGCGGGGACATCATCTGAGCCAGCTTTTTAGCGTCTGGGCCTTTGAGCTGAACCTGACGTTCCGCCGCAACATCCCAGATGGAAGCATGATTCATCAGGCGGTCATACTCAGCACTGGGATTGCCGTAACTTACCGGCATAATCATATGATTATAGAGCGTGTACATAGACGCCCCCGACGACCGCGCCCGCTCAAAATACGGGGACTGACGCGCACGTGCGCCAAAGGCAAACTCGGGGCGATTTGGATCGGAGGGGTAGGTCATGTCTCGGCGCTCACAAAGGACTGTATTACAGCTAGTGAGCTAACGCTTTGTAGGGGCGTCAGCATGCGAGACACGACCACCGACAGTTTAATTTGCGACATATCCAAGATGACGCAACGGCACGGGGCTTTTTGGATCGCTAAAAAGCGATTTTTGTAGGCCCGCGTGGTCTTAGCTAGACTTGATCTTGAGACCCTGTTTGTCTTCAAAATTCTGCGTCGCAATCATCACCAGATCGATGAGCTGCCAAATGCCAAGACCACCAAGGGTAATCAGCATGAGGATACCTTTGACGATACGCCCAACATAGAAAGCATGAATGCCCAGACCACCCAAGAACAGACACAACAGAAGGGTTGGCACGAAGCCCTTTTCACTCGTTTCCATCAGTCGAAAACCTTTTCAATTTCTTTTTTCTCTTGCCCGGGATAGGGGACTTTAAGCCCTTTGCCGTCCCGGTATTCACCAATCAATAAGCGGATTGTGACGATAAAGGTGTGGATGCCGTCAATAATCAGCAGCAGGATGCCCAAGAGCACCAAGGAAAAGCTGCCAAAACTGATCAAAACGATACCACCGACCGACAAGCTGAGGTCAAAGAGACCGTGTCCCCAGCGACCAAGATAAAAGTGGTGTATCCCAAGCACGCCGAATATAGCCGACAGGCAAACGGCGACTGCGTATCGCTTATCTGAATAGACCTGCTGGTTCACACCCAACTCCAACGCCAATGATTGATAGATCCGCCAACCATATACCAGTTGCTCATGAACTTCGATGCGTTATGAAACTTTTGTTTCAAATTTCAGCGTTACGCCAATGCCTTGAAGCCGCATGCCGCCACCCAGCAAGCCTGTTGGGTGGCGGCATCTGTATAAGCCAGCTTAGGTGATTTCCAGTGGCGGCACTGATTTGATGTGCAGGTCATCAAGCTGTTGCGTGCTGACCTCGGAGGGGGCCTGCATCATCAGATCCTGCCCCTGCCCGTTCAGCGGGAAGGCAATTACCTCACGGATGTTTGGCTCGTCGGCCAACAGCATGACCATCCGGTCAACGCCCGGTGCAGCACCGCCGTGTGGAGGCGCGCCGAACTTCATCGCGCTAAGCATGCCGCCAAACTCTTCCTCGACCACGTCCTGACCATAGCCAGCGATGGAGAAGGCCTTGTACATCACTTCGGGCAAATGGTTCCGGATCGCGCCAGAACACAGCTCAATACCGTTGCAGACGATGTCGTATTGGAAGGCTTTGATGTCCAGCGGGTCTTGGGTTTCCAGCGCGTCCATCCCACCTTGTGGCATGGAGAATGGGTTGTGCGAAAACTCGATTTTGCCGGTGTCTTCGTCTTCCTCGAACATGGGGAAGTCGACGATCCAGACGAATTTGAACTCGCCTTCTTCGATCAGACCCAACTCGCGGCCTGCTTCATTCCGAGCTTGACCGGCGAACTGAAGCGCAGGCAGGCGCTTGTCACAGGTGAAGAAACACGCATCACCAGCCTCGAGCCCCAACTGCTGTCGAATGGCTTCAGTGCGCTCCGGACCGATATTTTTGGCCAGAGGGCCAGAGCCTTCAATGCCGCCATCATCGCCAGTCCGCCAGAAGATGTAGCCAAGGCCCGGCTTGCCCTGCTTCTTTGCCCAAGAATCCATGCGATCACACTTGGCCCGCGAGCCGCCGCCCTTACCGGGCACGGCAATAACCTTGAAGTCTTTCTCTTCGATCAGCTTGGCGAAGATCTTGAACCCGGACCCGGCAAAGTGCTCTGTAACGTCACCCAATATGATCGGGTTCCGCAGGTCCGGCTTATCCGAGCCGTACTTTGTCATCGACTCATCGTAAGCCACGTGCGGGAATGGCATCGGCGTGACTTTGTGCGGCGTGCCAGAGGCGTCATGGAACTCCGTGAACAAGCCGTGCAGTACAGGCTCAATGGCGTCAAAAACGTCCTGCTGTGTGACAAAGCTCATCTCGAAATCGAGTTGGTAGAACTCACCCGGTGAGCGGTCTGCGCGGCTGTCTTCATCGCGGAAACATGGTGCGATCTGGAAGTAGCGATCAAAGCCGGCCATCATCAGCAGCTGCTTGAATTGCTGCGGCGCCTGGGGCAGCGCATAGAATTTGCCGGGATTGAGGCGCGAAGGCACCAGAAAGTCGCGTGCCCCTTCAGGCGAGGACGCGGTCAGGATCGGCGTTTGGAACTCAGTAAAGCCCTGCGCCACCATCATCTTGCGCAGGCTCTCAATCACCTTGGCGCGCAGCATGATGTTCGCGTGAACCTTCTCCCTGCGCAAATCCAGATAGCGGTAGGTCAGGCGCAGATCTTCGTTGATGTCCTCGTTGGAGTTCACCTGCAACGGCACTTGGTCAGAGGAGGACTGAACAATCGCTTCATCGACGTAGAGCTCGATCTCGCCGGTGGCCAGCTTGTCGTTGATCGCCTCATCATCGCGCTTCATCACGCGCCCCGTCAGGGTGACGACGGATTCCAGCTTGATGCGCTTGAGCATCTCGTAGTGCGGGCTGCTTTCCAGCACGACACACTGCGTCACGCCATAGTGGTCGCGCAGGTCGATAAACAAGGGACCAGCGTGTTCGCGCCGGCGGTTGATCCAGCCTGAAACACGGGCCGTGGTGCCAACATCGCTGGCGCGCAAATCGCTGCAAGTATGGCTGCGGAAAGGGTGAAGAGAGTCGCTCATAGCAAGGGCTTCCAGTTGTCTGTGTTCGATCAGACGAGCGGCCTCAGGCGAAACAGGCCTGCTGCCGTGGTCTTTGCGCGCGCAGGAATAAGACAGAGTGCGCCATTCCACAAACGCCAAGCACGCGGCCGGGCTGTGCACCAGATGCGAGGCGGGGTGTCTGCGCGCGCGCTGGACAGCAGCACCGCTTTGCCCCAACACAGGACTGTACTCTCGGTTCAGACGAGGGCTTGCACAGCATCCGGACGCCCTATGACCCGCTTTACACCGCTGATCCCTGTCGCCTTTGTCCTGCTGTGGCACACTGGTTTTCTCGGTGCGCGAGGCACCATGCCGCACGGTCCAGCGCTGACCACATTGTCGATCCGGTTCTTTATCGTCATGCTGCTGGTCGCGGGCTTGGCATGGCTGAGCCGAGCGGCTTGGCCGGCAACGTGGCAGCAGCGCGGGCATTTGATGGTCGCCGGCGCGCTGATCCACGGCGTGTATCTGGGCGGCGTCTTCTGGGCGGTTGAACACGGCATGGGCGCGGCGACTTCGGCGCTGATTGTCGGTCTTCAGCCCCTGCTGACGGCCCTGCTGGCCATCTGGCTGCTGGCCGAGCGAACCACCGTGGTGCTGTGGCTGGGGCTGGTGTTTGGGCTGGCCGGAACCGTGTTGGTGGTTGTTTTTGACGCTGGACAAGTCGGCACCACCGGGGCCGTCTACGCCATATTGGTTGCTCTGGTCGGGATATCGGTGGGATCGGTTTATCAAAAGAAATTCGTCCGCCCCTTTGACTGGCGCGCCGGCGCGGTCTGGCAGTTCGCGGGCTCCCTGCTGGTGACCGTCCCGATAACCGTCTTTATCGAACGCGAACTGCCAACCGTCACGGGCCAGTATCTGTTTTGGCTGGGCTGGTTGATCGTGGTGCTCAGCATCGGCGCGGTCGCCCTGCTCAATACGCTGATCCAGTCGCAGTCGGCCATCAACGTGGCGAGTTTCTTCTATCTCATCCCATCACTGGTCGCGGTCACAAGCTGGCTGGTGTTTGGCGACACCATGCGCTGGACGACATGGATCGGCATCGGTTTGACCAGTTTCGGCGTCTGGCTGGCCACCCGACCACGCCCCGCACGCGCGCCCGCAAACGAGGCCTGAACACAAAGGCTTGGCCTTGCTGGGGTTTCGGCGCTAAAAGCCCTGCATGACCCATCCAGACATGATCGAAGATCAAGCGGCCCTTGAGGCCTTTTGCGAGCGCGCCAAGAGCGCTGATTTCCTCACCGTCGATACGGAATTTGTGAGGGAAAAGACCTATTATCCGCTGCTGTGTCTGGTGCAGGTCGCGACCGATGACGAAGCCGTCGCCATCGATCCTTTGGCCGACGGCATGGACCTGACGCCGCTGTTTACCCTGATGAACGACACGGATATGCCCAAGGTGTTTCACGCCGCCGGGCAGGATCTTGAGATCTTCGCCAACCTCTCCGGCACCTTGCCCTCGCCGTTGTTCGACACGCAAATCGCGGCCATGGTCTGCGGCTTTGGTGAGCAAGTGGGCTATGAGCGCTTGGCCCGCGCCTTGGCCGGGGCAGAGCTGGATAAAACCGCCCGCTACACCGACTGGTCCCGCCGCCCGCTGACAGAAACGCAAATCAACTACGCCCTTGGTGACGTCACCCACCTGCGGAAAGTGTTTGTGGAGCTGACCGCCCAACTCGAACGCGAAAACCGCGTAGGCTGGGTGCAAGAAGAAATGAGCGCCATTGCGGACCTTGCGCGCTACCAACCCAACGTCGAAGACGCATGGCGCCGGCTCAAACCACGGGGCGACAAGCCCCAGTTCCTGAACGTGCTGGTTTCCGTGGCCAAGTGGCGCGAGCTCGAAGCCCAGCGCCGCGACGTGCCCCGCAACCGCGTGATCCGCGACGACACCGTCATGGAAATCGCCGCCAGTGCGCCAACCAATGCGGCAACCTTGGGTCAAGTGCGCGGCTACTCGGAAAATGCGGCCAAAGGCAAGCAGGGCCACGCGATCTTGGAGGCCATCAAAGAAGGTCTGGAAAAATCCCGTGATGAGGCGCCCAAGCTGAAAAAACGCAAGCCACTGTCCGACGCAGCCGCCCAAGGCGCGGCGCTGCTGCGGGTGTTGCTGAAGTCGAGGGCCGAAAACGCCGGCGTCGCACAGCGCATTATTGCCAACACCGAAGAGCTGGAACGCCTCGCAGAAGACGGCAGCGAGTCCGGCGTTGCGGCTCTATCAGGGTGGCGTCGAGATTTGTTCGGCGACGCCGCGTTAGAGCTTTTGGCTGGACGCCTGTTCATCGGCTTCGAAGACGGCAAAGTCTCCGAGCGCCACCACTAAGAATCCACAAAATCCCTGCAAAGCGAAGCGTTTTGCAGGGTCAGGATGTCGGTGCTGGCCCTGTCACGCCGGCGCACGCGCCCTGCGGCTCGGTCCAAGCCCTTGCAAAAGGGCGCCGGGCCGAGCGAAAAACGCCGCGTGGGTCACGGCGAAGCCGAGAGCCGCGCGTCCGCTTGATCCCGGCTTCATGCCAACCGCAGGCTAGTGCCCTTTGAACGCCGGTGGCCGCTTCTTGAAGAAGGCCGAAACCCCCTCATTGAAATCCTTGGAGTTCATGCACTCGAACTGCCGGTGCGCCTCATCGTCGATCACCGCACTCAAGTCATTTTCCGTCGCCGCCCGCAAGATGCGCTTGACGTTACGAACCGCCAGCGGCGCAGCATTCGCGGCTTTCTCAGCCCAGGCTTTGGCGTCTTCGAGCAGGGTCTCATCTGCTGTTACCCGATTTGCCAAACCCCACTCGACCGCTTGAGCGGCTGGAATTTTCTGACCTTCCAAAATGGCCTCATAGGCCCGCTTGTACCCCAACTGGCGCACCAACTGCCACGTGTTCCCGCCATCAGGAACCAGCGCAATCGCGGCAAACGCCATGTAGATATAGGCGCCCTCACCCATGATCATCATGTCACAAGCCTGCGCATAGGCCGCCCCAATCCCGCTCGCAGGACCGGCAACCGCCGCAATGTATGTCTTGTCCGAGTTCGCGATGGCCATGATGCCGGGCTTGTATTCTTCGATCAGCACCTCCGTCACGGTCTTTTCCCGCGTCCCGCTGGTTTCCTTCAGATCGGCCCCGGCACAGAACCCGCGCCCTGCCCCGGTCAGCACCACGGCCCGCACGGCATCATTGGCTTCCATCTCCGCCGCCGCCGCGACAAAGTCCGCACGCATCTGCGTGTTGAACGCGTTCAGCGAGTCAGGCCGGTTTAAGGTGATGATACCAACACCGCCCTCGACCTCTGTTTTGATCGTGTCATAATCCATAGCCGCAGCCTCCTGTCATTGTCGGTATTTTAGCGGCCTTTCCAAACCGGGTCACGCTTCTCAGCGAAAGCTTTGAAGCCTTCGAGGTTATCTTCTGAGCCGTAAAGCACATCAACGGTGCTTAACTTACGTTTAGTGACAGAATTCATAACATCCTGAAATTTCTCGCCCTCAGCCGCCCGCGCGACTTCTTTGATCGAGGCGAATACCAGCGGCGGACCGGATTCCAGCAAGCGAGCAATCTCCCAAACCCGCGCTTCCAGTGCGGCACCATCGGCCAGAACTTGGTTCACCAGCCCCCAGCGCGCCGCCTCTTCCGCGTCCATCCACCGCCCGGTGAACAGCAAGTCCATGGCCACGTGGTAGGGCATGCGTTTGGGCAGTTTGATGGTCGCCGCATCAGCCAGCGTGCCGGCTTTGATCTCCGGCAGGGCAAAGGACGAAGCGGCGGTGGCGTAAATCAAGTCACACGACAGCGCCAACTCAAACCCGCCCCCAACGGCCATACCCTGCACACAGGCAATCACCGGCTTGTTCAAGTCTCGCAGCTCCTGCAAGCCGGCAAAACCACCCTGACCATAGTCCCCATCGACAGCATCGCCGTCCGCCGCCGCTTTCAAGTCCCAACCGGCGGAGAAAAACTTGTCTCCTGCCGTCTTAACGATGGCCACCCGCAAAGCCGGATCGTCCCGGAAACCCGCAAAGATCTCGCCCATTTCCCGGCTGGTCGTCAGATTGATTGCGTTGGCCTTTGGCCGGTCGAGCGTTACTTCAAGGATCCCGCCTTCGGTGCGGGTTGAAAGGGCAGAAGTCATGGTTGCGCACTCCCTGTGCTGACAAAGTAAATCCGTGGTTTGGACCCGGTGCAAACGTCCATTCAGTCCGTCATTCTGATCAGAGCGTCAACCGCCATGACGCCTGCGCCACTTGCTTCAGTTGCCGCGTGGACAAACAACGGGTTGATGTCCAGCTCGATCAGCCGGTCCGCATGAGCCTGCACGAAATCACCCAGCGCCATCACCGCGCCAACCAGCGCGCTCACATCACCGCCAGCCGCCCCGCGATACCCGGCCAGCAGCGGCCATATCCGCAAGCGTTCCAGCGCCGCTCGAACATCAGCCTCAGCGTAAGGAAACAGCAGGATTTCGCTGTCGGCCAAAATCTCGGTCAAAACCCCGCCCGCGCCCAAGACCACATGCAGCCCCAGCGCCGGATCCTGCGCAACGCCAAGGATCATCTCGACCACCGGCTTATCGGCCATCGGCTCGACCAACACGGCACTGGAAATGTTGAGCAAGGCACGCGCCGCCGATCGAACCGCGTCCAGATCATCCGCGCCCAGCCCCAGCCGGACGCCGCCCAGCTCCGTTTTATGCGGAAAATCGCCCAAAATCTTCATCGCGCAGCGCGTCCCGGCGTGGCCAAAGTCAACCACTGCGGCGACCGCCTCTTCAACGCTTGCGCAGGTTCGATGCTCTGGCACAGGAATCCCAAACGACCCCAGCCGTGTTTTTGCTGCCGCTTCATCCAACATGGGGGAGGAACCGGACGCCCGCCCACCGGGCAAAATCTGCACGGGCAGCACGGTTGCGTTTGCCAGTGCCCGGCGATGCCCGCCAATTTGCGCTGCGCCCGCAACGGCCTGCAGATGCTCGTCCAAGCCATGCCCCGGCACCAGACCCAGCCCGGCAATCTTTTCTGCCGCCGCGCCGGGCATATTCTCCGGCAAGGATGCCACCAGCGCCGGAACCCCAGCCCGCCGATCTGATCCGTTCAGCGCCGCGCCAACGGCCTCAATCGCCACGTCCCACGTGTGCGTCGGTCCCGTGCCTTCCGCCGGCCAATCGATCACCAACATCGGGTGCGCAACGTCCAGCGCCATGATCCCCGCCCACATCGCCCCCAGCGCCGCCGAATCTCCCCAATCAAAGGTGTTGTAGTCAAAGGGGTTGGAGACGGTAACAAGGGGGTTCAAGCTCTCGCCGATCCGTGCTGCTTCCGCCTCGCTCAGGGCTGGAAATTCCAGTCCCGCCGCCGCGCCCAAATCCGCCATCAAACCCGCTTCACCGCCCGAACAGCTCACCGATATGACCCGGCGATTGTCCAGCGCGCCCTTGAAATGCAGCACCTTGAGCGTTTCTAGCAGGGTTGGCAGCGTCGCCACTTCCGCCACGCCTGTGCGCGCCAGGAACGCAGACGCCACCGCCGCGCCACCAGCCAGCGACGCCGTATGCGTCAGCGCCAGCGCTTGCCCGCCTTCGGACTGTCCAGCCTTGATCGCCACCACGCCAACACCGCGCGCGTGCGCTGCGGCCACGGCTTGGGCAAAGCGCGCCGGATCGCCAAATCCTTCGATATACAAGCCAATGCTTGTTACCCGCTCATCGGCGGCCAGTTCCTCGATCATATCGCCCAGCCCCACCTGCGCGCCGTTCCCGACGGTCAGAACGAAACTCAGCGGCAACGCCCGACGCTGCATGGTCAGGTTGATGGCAATGTTCGAAGATTGGCAAATCAGCGCCGCCCCGCGCTCCACCCGCGAACCGCCATGAACGTCCGGCCACAGCGTCGCGCCGGTGCAATAGTTGATCAGCCCATAGCAGTTGGGCCCAAAAATCGGCATGTCACCGGCGGCTTCCAGCAACGCCGCTTGCATGGCCTCGCCCTCGGCTTCAACTTCGGCCCAGCCCGCTGCAAAGCACGTCGCCCCGCCTGCGCCCCGGGCTGAAAGTGCGCGCACAACCTCCAGCGTTGCCGCTCGGTTCACCCCAACAAAAGTCGCGTCTGGCGCCGCGGGAAGCGCGTCAATCGACGCATAGGCTCTGCGGCCTCGAACGTCGGTTTTGCTGGGGTGAACCGGCCAAATCTCGCCCTCAAACCCCATGCGTTCGCACTGCTCAATCACCGCCGCTGCCCACGATCCACCAACAACGGCGATGGTTTTGGGGTTCAGCAATCGATGGAATTTAGGCGTTTGAGACATGGGAAAATCGATCAAAACAGTGGCAGGAGCAGACATGGCTTTCCCCTGCTACACCACCGCCCACACCGCCCCTAGCCCTGTCGCGACACCACTTGCACAATCGCGGTTTCAAGCAGCGCTCGCCCTGCCCCGGCACATGCCGTGCGTCACTCCGCCAGAGCCGTGCCATCGCGCAGGTGATGACAGCTCACTAAGCCTGCTTTAAACCCACCCCATGACAGACGTTTCCGCCGCCAAAGCCAAGCCCAAGACCTCGCCCGCGAACCCGTTATTCCCGTTTTCCTTCAACGGTGAGCAGCTCGTGGCGCACGTCACAGGCGCGCTTTTGTGGCCCGCAGCCAGCGCTTTGATCGTCAGCGATCTGCACCTTGAAAAGGGCGCAGCCTTTGCGCGCTCAGGCACGTTCTTACCCCCCTATGACAGCGACGAAACCCTAAGCCGGGTCGAGGCGCTGGTGGCGT
>CBFIEF010000009.1:0-92601 GCA_965661545.1 Alphaproteobacteria bacterium
TATTTTAGAATGTGTCTCGGTTTGTTTATTTTGAGCCTAAGCTCAACTGAGGGTCAGCAAATAAACAAAGGCCTGCGCGGTTTCCCGGCAGGCCTTTGTTGTAAGCTCGTTTAAGGCGCGGTGAGGCGGCTTAGATGTCGAGGGTGTTTTCGCGTTCCCACTCGGAGAAATGCGAGGCGAAGGCGTTCCATTCTTGGTGCTTGAGCTTCAGGTACGCCTTGGAGAAACCATCACCCATGGCGGACATCAGCTCTGGATCAGCCTCGTACTGGCGCAGGGCGTCGAGCAGGTTGAGCGGTAGGCGCGGGGCGTCGGTGACGGTGTGGCCTTCGGCGTACATGTCGATGTCGTGGCGCTTGCCCGGATCGGCCTGGGTTTTTACACCCGACAGGCCCGCCGCGATGATGATCGACTGCAGCAAGTACGGGTTCGCCGCGCCATCGGGCAGGCGGAGCTCGAAACGGCCCGGACCGGGGACACGAACCATGTGCGTGCGGTTGTTGCCCGTCCACGTCACCGTGTTCGGCGCCCACGTTGCACCGGACATGGTGCGCGGCGCGTTGATGCGCTTGTAGGAGTTGACGGTCGGGTTGGTGATAGCCGCCAGCGCGCTGGCGTGCTTCATGATCCCGCCGAGGAAGGTCCGACCGCGCGCGGACAGACCCAGCTCCATATCCTTGTCAGCAAAGACGTTGGTCTTGCCATCCTTGTCCCACACCGAAATGTGGACGTGGCAACCGTTACCGGTCAGGCCAGCAATCGGCTTGGGCATGAACGTGGCGCGGTAGCCGTGCTTTTCCGCAACCGACTTGACCATGAATTTGAAGAAGGAGTGCTTGTCGGCGGTGCGCAGGGCGTCGTCGAACTCCCAGTTCATCTCAAACTGGCCATTGGCGTCTTCGTGGTCGTTCTGGTACGGACCCCAACCCAGCTCGAGCATGTAGTCACAGATCTCGGCAATCACATCATAGCGGCGCATCACGGCCTGTTGGTCGTAACAGGGCTTTTCAGCGGTGTCGTAGGGGTCGGAAATCTCTGTGCCTTCGGGGGTGAGCAAGAAGAACTCGGCTTCAACGCCGGTTTTCACGTGCATGCCCTGAGCTTCGGCTTCACCGATCAGGCGGTTGAGGACGTTCCGCGGGCCTTGATCAACCAGCTCGTCCTCCATCACGAGGTTGGAGGCAACCCACGCCACCTCTGGCTTCCACGGCAACTGGATGACGGAGGAGGGGTCAGGCACGGCCAGCATGTCGGCGTGCGCCGGGGTCATGTCGAGCCAGCTGGCAAAACCAGCGAAGCCTGCGCCGTCTTCTTGCATGTCCGCAATGGCTTGTGCCGGGACCAGCTTGGCGCGCTGTGCGCCGAACAAGTCCGTGTAGGAGACCATGAAGTACTTCACGCCCTTTTCTTTGGCAAAGGTGGCTAGATCGAGTGTCATGGCAATCTCCTCTTAAATTCAAGTGCCGATCGGTGGAACCCACTCAAAGGGGGTTTTGAGGTCAAACGCAAAAGTGGCCTCTGATGGGGTATCAGAGACCACTTTCACAACAATTAAAAGCCGCCGTGTCCGGGGATCCATGTGGTTCCGGCGAGCGGAACGCGGGCCATGGCCGAGGCTTCGATGGTCAGGGCGCACAGGTCATCGGGTTCGAGGTTGTGCACGTGGCTCTTGCCGCAGGCGCGCGCGATGGTCTGCGCTTCCAACGTCATCACCTTGAGGTAATTTGACAGGCGGCGACCGCCCAAAATCGGGTCAAGACGGCTGGCGAGCTCAGGATCCTGCGTGTTGATGCCGGCGGGGTCTCGGCCTTCATGCCAGTCGTCATAGGCCCCAGCGGTGGTGCCGAGCTTCTGATATTCTGCTTCCAACGCCGGGTCGTTATCGCCCAGCGCAATCAGTGCAGCGGTGCCAATGGAAACGGCATCTGCGCCCAGTGCGATGGCCTTGGCCACGTCTGCGCCTGAGCGAATACCGCCCGAGAGCACGAGCTGTACGCCGTCGCGGTGCATGTCCAGGTCTTGCAGCGCCTGAACCGCGGGACGGATGCAGGCGAGGGTTGGCTGTCCCACATGCTCGATAAACACATCCTGCGTGGCGGCTGTACCGCCCTGCATCCCATCAAGCACAACGACGTCCGCACCAGCCTTTACCGCCAGCGTGGTGTCGAAGTAGGGGCGAGCGCCGCCAACTTTGACGTAGATCGGCACTGGCCAGTTGGTGATTTCGCGCAGTTCCATGATCTTGATCTCAAGGTCATCGGGGCCGGTCCAATCGGGGTGGCGACAGGCCGAGCGCTGGTCAATGCCTTGTGGCAGGTTGCGCATTTCGGCCACGCGATCGGAAATTTTCTGACCCAGCAGCATGCCGCCGCCGCCGGGCTTCGCGCCCTGACCGACCACGATCTCGATCGCATCTGCGCGGCGCAGGTCATCGGGGTTCATGCCATAGCGAGAGGGCAGGTACTGGTACACCAGCTTGTCCGAATGCCCGCGCTCTTCCTCTGTCATCCCGCCGTCGCCGGTGGTGGTGGAGGTGCCAGCAGCGGTCGCGCCACGGCCCAAGGCTTCCTTCGCCGGACCCGACAGGGCGCCAAAGCTCATGCCTGCGATAGTGATCGGAATATCCAACTCAATCGGGCGTTCGGCGTAGCGTGTGCCGAGCGTAACGGCGGTTTCACACTTC
This sequence comes from Alphaproteobacteria bacterium, assembly GCA_965661545.1. GTDB lineage: Bacteria > Pseudomonadota > Alphaproteobacteria > UBA7985 > UBA7985 > UBA7985. The sequence continues at coordinate 2,684 of CBFIEF010000009.1, forward strand.
TCCCGATAGCCTTCGAGCGGGTAGCGGGAGACCGACGCGCCCAGAAACAGCAGGTCGTCAAAGTGGGGAACCCGGCGCTTCGCACCGCCGCCGCGAATATCATAAATGCCAGTGGCGGCCGCGCGGCGGATTTCACTGTTCGTGCGGTCGTCAAACGTGGCCGACTTAACCGGCGCAGTCTGTGGGATCTTGCTATCAGACATCAGTAACGTCCTCGTATCGATTAGCGGGCAGCGCGTTTAGTAGGAGGACGCGTTGTCGATGTTGAAAGTATAAAGCTGGCGAGCGGAGCCGTAGCGCGTGAATTCTTCGGGTTTGGCGTCTGATCCGGCCCGCTCCAGCAGGTCGGTGAGCAACTCGAGATGCTCGGGGCGCATTTCCTTCTTAATGCAATCCGCGCCTAGGCTCTTGACCGAACCCCGCACAAAAAGGCGGGCTTCATAGAGAGAATCGCCCAGCGCATCTCCCGCATCACCGCACACAACCAGTGTGCCGCTCTGTGCCATAAACGCGGACATGTGGCCAATGCTGCCGTGCACGACAATGTCGATGCCCTTCATCGAGATCCCGCAGCGCGAAGCCGCGTTGCCCTTGACCACCAGCAAACCACCGCGCCCGGTCGCGCCGGCGTACTGGCTGGCGTCGCCTTCGATCACAACGGTGCCGGACATCATATTTTCCGCCACGCCCGGACCGGCTGAGCCGTGAACGTTGATGCTGGCTTCCTTGTTCATACCGGCACAGTAGTAGCCCGTAGAACCAGCCACCGTGACCTCAATCGGTCCATCCAAGCCCACAGCAATGGCGTGCGAGCCCTTTGGATTCTCGATGGTCCAATCGGTTTCGTTGGATTGCGTGGCCGCAACGTCGCGGGCAGCTTTCTGTAGCGTTTTGTTGAGTGTGCGCAGGCCATCCTGAGCGAGATCAATCGTGGGCATGGATTAGCGCTCCCAGAAGTAAACGTTTGCAGGCTCAGGTTCCCAAACACGCGCGGTATCGATGCCGGGCAGGGAGACGAGCGCGCGGTATTCAGAACCAAAGGCGACGTACTGGTCAGTCTCGGCCATGACAGCAGGCTTGCAGGCGATGGGGTCACGCAGCACGCCAAAGCCGTTCTTGGTACCAACAACAAAGGTAAAGAAGCCGTCGAGGTCGTCGAGACTGTCTTCCAACGCTTCACCGAGGTTGCGACCCTGGTTCATGCGGTGCGTGAGGTAGGCGGCTGCGACTTCAGAATCGTTTTCGGTCTCGATGTGCACACCATTGCGACGCAAACGACGGCGCAAGCTGTTATGATTCGACAGCGAGCCGTTGTGGACGAGGCATTGATCCGCGCCGGTCGAAAACGGGTGTGCGCCCATCGTTGTAACCGCAGACTCGGTCGCCATGCGGGTGTGGCCGATGCCGTGCGTGCCGCTCATCTGATTGATGTTGAAACGGGCTGCCACGTCTTTGGGCAGGCCAACTTCCTTGTAGATTTCCATGCTGTCACCGGTAGACATGATGCGCAGCTCACTGTGCGCATCCCGCAGGTGCGCCACCAGTTTTTCCGCGTTGCTGCCGTCGGTGGTGATCACTGCATGGGTGGATTTTTCTTCGATATCACAAGGACTTCCGGTCGCTGAAGACAGGTGAGCGGCCAAGCCGTTGAAGCCGTTCGTAGGGTCATCAGACTGCACGGTGACTTTAAAACTAGAGCCTTGAGACGCGCCGTAGAGCGCAATGCCCGCACTATCTGGACCACGGTCCGTCATAGTCACCAGCATTTCCGACAACATTCCGCCCAGTTGGGGCGACAGGCTGTCGTCCTTCAGAAACAATCCAACAATTCCACACATACGAAGTTCCTTGGTTCTTTTGCGCGCTTCGCCATTTTATCGGCGGCGGCACAGGCTCTTACTATACCCACTATAGACAGTCAAAAAATCAACTGAAAAGAAAAAAAGTTTCTTAAGAGGGAATTTTTTTGACGCAGTAACATCTGTCAAAATTGGTCTAACTCACCTTAGTTTCAAAGTCATGAAGTTAATCGGTTTCGACTTAAAAGTTAAAGATAGCCCTGAGAAATATTCCCTTTAAGAAAAAAAGTTCACCAATAGTCTTGCAAAGCAGGGCTGGATTTTGTCAACATAGAGCAACGTTGACAGTCGGATCCGGGGTTCGCTGTCAGGAACACCGCAGATGATTTTTAATCGGAGATAAACGATGACCGCTTCCTGGAGATTTTCCACGCTGGGTGAACGCCACCGCGCGATGGGCTCAACGCTTGAAGACTGGTCCGGCATGGGGACAGCCTGGACCTACGATAAGGATCAAGAAGAAGAATACGTTGCGATCCGGACCAAAGCCGGCGTCATGGACGTGTCTGGCTTGAAGAAGGTCCACATCACGGGCCCTCACGCCTCTCACGTCATCGATCGCGCGACCACGCGGAATGTGGAGAAGATTAAACCGGGTCGCTCGAGCTATGCCTGCATGCTTAACGAAGCGGGCAAGTTCGTTGATGACTGCGTGATCTATCGCACCGGTCCTAACGCTTGGATGGTCGTACACGGTTCCGGCGCTGGCCACGAGGCGCTGACCATGGCTGCCACGGGCCGCGATGTTTCGATCCGCTTTGACGATAACCTGCACGATATTTCGTTCCAGGGTCCGCTGTCGGTTGAGTTCCTCGATAAGTATGTCGATGGTATTCGCGACCTGCCGTACTTCGCGCACATGCAGACCGCGCTGTTTGGTCTGCCAGTGATGATTTCCCGGACCGGTTACACGGGCGAGCGGGGCTACGAGATCTTCTGTCGTGGCCAAGACGCACCGACCATCTGGGACCGGATCGTGGAAGAGGGGGCTCCGATGGGCATCATCCCAACGCGTTTCACGACACTCGATTTGCTTCGGGCGGAATCCTACCTTCTGTTCTTCCCTTACGATAACTCCGAGATGTACCCGTTCGAGAACGACGTTACCGGCGATACGCTGTGGGAGCTGGGCTTGGACTTCACTGTTTCCCCGGGCAAAGTCGGTTTCCGCGGGGCGGAAGAGCACTACCGCCTGAAGGGTAAGGAGCGCTTCAAGATCTATGGTGTCATGCTCGACGGCACGACCCCGGCGGACGAAGGCGCGCCGTTGATTAAGGACGGCAAGCAAGTGGGTGTCGTTACCGTGGGTATGTACTCCAGCGTGAACAAGCACAACGTCGGTATTGCTCGGATGCCGGTCGATTGTGCCGTTGACGGGACTGAAATGGTGGTCGCCAACGAAAGCGGCGACGTGAAGTGCAAGGCGCACTCCATGCCATTCTATGACCCTGATAAGAAGCGCCGCACAGCCAAAGGCTAAGCAGCGCACTCCTCGGCAATCGTGCGAGCATGGTCTAGGGCGCTCGCACGATTTCCCGTTTTCGACGATCAAACCATCGGTGACGGAATCTATGACCAAAACCCATTTTGAACCCTCAATTAAAAGCCGCCCCGTTTACGGCGTGCTAGAGGCCCGCACCGGGTCCGAGCACGTTTTCGTGGCCAACGCTGAGGGGGCAGAAGCCATCCTCGACGTGGCAAAGTCGGCTGGCACAGACTTCTGGAACACAGCGCACATCATTTACGTACCGGGCCGCAGCGGAGAGACCTTTCAGGCCGCCCTCAAGGCTCTGGGCGCGCCTAAGTTTTACATCGCGTCAAACATCAGCAGCGCCCTCAATCGTTTGGTCCGATCGCTTGAAGACTGCCGAATGGGAACGCAGTTCTATCTCACCGGGACGGAGGGGTTAATGGGGCAGGCCATGCGCGATATCATGGCCGCTGGCATCTCCCACATGTCGATCCAGACCGAGCATCGAGGCTCCTTGGCCCGCCGCGTTCAGTGCGTGCACTGCAAGGGCTTCGCCGAAGATGTCACCACCGATCCCTATCAGTGCCCGCATTGCGACCTCCACCTGTTCGTGCGTGATCACTACTCCCGCCGACTTGCAGCATTCCAAGCAGTGCGCATCGACGCCGAAGACCACGGCAACGTTCCCCCGGCTGAGGAGGTGTTTCCATGAGCAATGAGAAAATTAAGCTCGATGTTGTTGTCTCGGCCATTATTGAAGTGACTGACGAGATCAAGCGGTTTGAATTCCAACGGGCCGACGGCCAACCCTTTCCCCCGTTTTCCGGCGGGGCTCATGTCGTCGTTGAGATGAACGACGATGGCACCCGGCGTCTCAACCCCTATTCTCTGATGAGCGATCCCGCTGATACCTCGACCTACGCGATTTCGGTACGCCGTGACGACGTGGGGCGGGGCGGTTCGCTCTATCTTCACGAAAAGCTCAAGACCGGCGACCACGTTCAGCTTTCCATGCCGAACAACCTGTTCTCGCTGGATCGGACGGCATCCAAGCACTTGATGGTCGCAGGTGGGATTGGGATCACCCCGTTCCTCAGTCAAATCAAACAGTTGAAGGCGCAAAAGGGCCGCTTGGGGACGGCTGGTAAGGCAGACTTCGAGCTGCATTACTTCACCCGCGAGTCAGCAAAGACAGCATACTTGGCGGACCTCAGCGGCGATGCTGCCGTCAGCCTTGAGACCTACTTCGACAATGAAGATCCAGATCGTGATTTGACCGGCGTAATGGCGCGCCAGCCCTTGGGGACGCATCTCTATGTTTGTGGGCCGAAGCCAATGATCGACATTGTCATCAATCAGGCACTGTCGGTTGGTTGGCCGATTGAGAACATCCACCACGAGGAATTCGTCGCCCCGCAACCGGGCAAGCCGTTCACGGTGGAACTCGCGCAAAGCGGCCTGACGGTCAGTGTGGGCGAGCGCCAATCTCTGTTGGAAGCCATCGAAGAAGCCGGCGTGGACGCTCCGTACATGTGTCGTGGTGGCGCCTGCGGACAGTGTGAAACCAAGATCATCGCGTGCGATGGCACCATTGAACACAACGACCACTGGCTGACCGATGATCAGCGGGCGAGCAAGCAGGCGATCATGCCCTGCATGTCCCGCTTCACCGGTAACAAGTTGGTTTTGGAGCGCTAGTCGGCGCTATTGATAGATAAGGAGGGTCGTGCACCATGGGCATGGTCTTTAAGGACGAAACGTTCCGCGACGATTACAGCTTTTCGAACTCACCCGAAGCCATCAAGCGCTTCCCGTTTCCGTTCGACAAAGACAGCTACATGTACGCCGTCAATATGGAGCCGCACACGCCTGTGCGCGCTGGCAGCGTGTATGAAAAGTCGTTTGATGTGGACGAGCACTATGTCTCCGAAATGCGTGACCGGGCTTTGGTGCTCGCCGATGATCCCCTGCGGTGCCAATCCTTGCCCCATATGACGCTGGCTGGTTGGGACTTGCTCGAGCTGATCATGGTTGAAAAGGCCAAGGATTACCCCGACTTGTTCGAGCTGCATCAGGACGGCGATCGGTGGCACTGGATCAACCGACCCATGGGGATCGACCATACATTTACCTTTGGCGACGAAACCACGCTGCCTTATGGCCCGATGGAGTACATCACACGGCAGGCGCAGGGCGACTTCTGCGTGCTGGATCAGCGCGAGGGTAATCTGTGGATGGATGCCGGAATGGTGACCACACAGGCCGACTGGTCGCTCGATTTTGACATTGGTATGAACTTCTTCGAGTGGCACGCTCCCGTGCCGCTTGCGCACGAAATGGGGATTTTCCAGCGGGCTTTGAAGTTTTTGACAGCGGTACAGATCGGTGCGCCAGCGCGCCGCCTGAACTGGACCATGACCGTCAATCCGCTGCTCGATACCAGCCCGGAGAACTACTCCAAGTGGGGCATTCAAAAGACCACACTGACGCCCGAAAACATTGGCGCGAAGCAGCACTTGCGGGTTGAGTTGCAGTCGTTCTGGCGCTTGCCTCGGTCCAACGCGCTGGTGTTCCCGATCCGGTGTTACCTGATCAGCCTGCAAGACCTCGTGGGTCAGCCCAAGTGGGCCCGCCGCCTGCACCGCGTGCTGCGAGACTTGCCCGTTGAGTTGGCGACCTATAAAGGCTTCATCGACAACCGTCCGACCATTCTGGAGTATTTGTCACAGTTTGATGATGGCGCGCCGACATCGCTGGGAACGTGGCCCGAGGACGACTAATCCGAGCCACCCACAGACCCAAACCACTGAAAAAGCAAAGGCGACCCCTTAGGGTTGCCTTTTCCGTTTGGCACATGCCCTTGCATCCGGGCCTTTGGGATCCAAAGGCGCTGGGGCGGTCCTACTGTGGGTACGTGATGATTGACAAATACCGCGCTGGTAATTTGGTGAGCTTCCCCGGCCCGTGGGGCGCGTCGGCGTCAAAGGTAAAGCTATCACCCGGCTCCAAGCGATAGATTTGACCGGCATGGTGGTAGTCCACTTCGCCCTCAAGCATATAGATAAACTCAATGCCGTCGTGCTGGAACGTTGCGAAGGTGTCAGATGCCGTGGTCAGTTCGATCAAGTAAGGCTCGACAATCACACCGCTGGCGTTGGAGCCGACGTGCCCGAGCAGATTGTATTGATGTCCCGCCCGCGTCCCGGCCCGGTCCACATCCATGCCGCTGCCCGATTTGACCAGAACGGCGGAGCGCTGCTCTTCAAAGCGACGGAAGAATGATGTCAGCGACACAGACAGCGCTTCAGAAAGGGTCTGTAGGGTTGTCAGCGAAGGCGATGTCAGGCCGTTCTCGATTTTGGACAGCATACCGGGCGAAATACCAGTTTTCTTAGACAGTTCCAAAACCGTAATGTTCTGCTGTTTCCGAACAGCCTTAACCTCGCGACCAATCGCCACTTCCAAGACTTTCTCTTGTGGTTCAGCAACGATCTTGTGCGGGTCTTGCTTCAGAACCGGTCCTTGCAAGCCTTCCGCTTCGGCCATGATCGCAATATCGGTTTCATTCTTCGTCAACGGCCCAGTACTCTCTTTTGTTGCGTCTCTTGTCGTCGTGTCTCACAGGTAAATAGGTTGTGCACCAGTGGAATTGTAGTGCCGTAAAGCAGTATTGCGTTACGGCACTGTTACGGATCAGGATTTTAAGTAAGCTTCCATACTGTCATCCAGCGCATCCTTCCAGGGCGTGTGGTGCGCTGGTGCTCTCGTTCCGCTGAGTGGTGAGATGTACCCATTATCCCGAAAGGTCATGATGTTTTTCTTCTTGTGGCCCTTCCACTCTTTGAACGCCTGGTTGGCGACTTCAACGTCAAAGGTAGGATAGTCGGTTTCGTCCATGAGCTCCTTAACGTAGGCGCCTTGGTACTCAATCGGCCCATAGCCATCAGCTTGCGCCTCTTCATCCGCTTCACGGGCAGTCACGTCCGCGGCCAGTGCAGCGCGGTCAGTTGGCATATCGATGCGCCCCATGATGGCGTCTCGAACCCACCAAGCCTGCGCGTCAAACATGTTAAATGTGTACCACTGGTCCTGCATGCCCAAGTAGAACAAGTCCGTATTTCCGATGAAGGCCACGCCCTTGTAAAGGTCTGCCGTCGCCAACCGGTTGGTCGTCTTCAGCGTCAGTTTAGCCTGCATGAACGGGAAGTGGTGCAGATAGCCTGTGCACAGAATAATCGCGTCGACGTCTTTTGACGTGCCGTCCTTGAAGCGCGCGGTTTTCCCCTCAAGGCGTTCCAGCGCTGGCACTTCTTTCCAGTTATCCGGCCAGTCGTACCCCATGGGGGCGGTCCGGTAGCAACAGGTGATCGACTTGGCACCGTACTTCCAGCACTGGGAGCCAATATCCTCGGCGGAATAGGACGAGCCGAGGATCAGGATGTCTTGATCCTTGAACTCAAGTGCATCGCGGAAGTCGTGGGCGTGCAAGATCCGGCCACCAAAGCGGTCAAAGCCGGGGTACTGCGGCACGTTCGGGGTCGAGAAGTGGCCAGAGGCAACAATGACATGGTCAAAGTGCTCATCGGTTTCTTCGTTGGTCTTGAGGTCTTCTGTCACCACACGAAAGCCGCCATCGGCCACTTCTTCCACGCGGCGCACAGCAGTTTCAAAGCGGATCCAGTCGCGGATCCCTGCTTTCTTCACCCGGCCTTCGATGTAGTCGAACAAGACCGCCCGAGGTGGGTAGCTCGCAATGGGTTTACCAAAATGCTCGTCAAAAGAGTAATCGGCAAATTCCAGTCCTTCCTTTGGCCCGTTGGACCAAAGATAGCGGTACATCGAACCATGCACAGGCTCGCCATTCGCATCCAAACCGGTACGCCAATCATAGCGCCACAAACCGCCCCAATCGGTCTGCTTTTCGAAGCAAACGATCTCGGGAATTTCTGATCCTTTGGACTGAGCAGACTGAAATGCACGCAATTGTGCCAGACCCGACGGACCTGCGCCGATGATGGCAACTCTCTTTGACATATGATGGTTCCCTCTTGTTGAGCATTTAAAGGGAAATGCTAACCGGGCTTTCGCGACCTGTCGATATGTTCAGGAAACAAAAGTTAACACCAGTAAATCAATTCTCGAACCGATTTTGCCCCCGGCGAGATTCCGTGAGCGACATTTGGCGGACAATGGACTCGTGCGCCCGCTGGTCACACATGGCACGTGGACACAGCCGACAGTTCACGCCGATCTCCGTCGCCGTGCCAGGGAAGCCAAAAGTATTGTCAGCGCCGTAAATCAGTTCGGGCGCGTGCTGGATCGCGCATCCAACCGAGACAGCCTGCCGCCGGTCTTCTTGGTTAAACCGACTAGAGGGGCGGGACACCGTGCGGTTAATCGTGATGAATTCGGCCCCATCGGGCATTTCCACGCGCTGGGTGAGAATGCGTCCAGGCACGCGGAAGCAATAATGAACATCCAGGCGCGGGCAGGTACCACCGTAGCGGGCCAGTTGGATGGTCGACGCGTTAAATCGCTTTGAAACGTTCCCGGCCTTGTCAACGCGGAGGAAAAAGAAAGGAATGCCGCGGTTGGAAGGCCGCTGTAAAGTTGTCGCGCGCTGACAGACTTGCTCGTACGACACACTGAACGATGCCGCGAGCCGTTCGAAATCATAGGCCCACTTTTTCGCCGCTTCGAGGAAGGGTTCATAGGGCATCAGCAGCGCCGCCGCAAAGTAGTCACACAGCGCAACACGCGCCCGTGCCGCGTCATGCTGATCGGTGAATTCGGCCTGATGAACCACTGCATCAACAATGTCGGCATAGACCATCAACCCAATCCAATGGGCCAACTGAAAGACCTTGTTGCCATGATCCAGCGCGTCGGAGAGATACAGGGTCTGCTCATTTGCATCATAGCGCCGCACCGAGGGGGCCATGACTTCGTGTTCGACGACCTTCACCGCGGTTCCGTGTTCAGTTTTCATGATGCCAGAAAGCAGGCTCAGGGCGTGGTCATTGGACAGCCGGTGCTGGGTGCGGAAATCATGGGCAATTTGTTCCAGCTCTTCGAAGTAGTTCCCCTTGCGCTGGAAGAACTCGTGCACCCGTTGCTCGCTGGCCCGCAGGCTTTTCGAGCGGTCCTCTGTCGTCTCCAACGTGCCCGCCAAACGCTCCTGCACGACCTGATAGCTGTCAAACAGCGCCATCAGCCCCTCCACCACCTTGGGCGCGAGATCCATCGCAGAGCGCAGTTCGTCAATGGAGATATCATCCACACCCACCGCCGGATCCGACAGCGTCTTGCGCAGTTGCTGCAGCGAGACTTGCGTGTTGGCCGACGTTAACTCCTGCATCTCCAGCCCAAAGACATCACTGAGCCGCATCAACACAGCCAGCGACGCGCTGCGTTGATTGCGCTCGAGCAGATTAACCAGTGATCCGCTGACCCCAAGCAGGCGAGCGAAGTCTGTTTGCGTCAGACCGCGTTCGAGGCGAAGGGCGCGCAGCCGCGGCCCTATGAAGAGTTTTCCAGTTTCCATGCAAACAGTACTTTACAACTTTCACAATTTGTAAAGATGTAAAGTACACAACACACACTCTGACACGCTTTTACGTGAAAGCGCGCGTTTGTTGTGTCTTTCTGGGTGCATATCCTAATGGAGGACTGACGGATGATTATGGACCTGACACTCGTTTCGACGTTGAAATTTGACACTGCGACCCGCTTGGTGAGCCAAGGCTTTGGTGCCGTACTCGATTTGCGGACAAGCATTGGCTCGACTGCTGGCCGCCCGATCGAGGAACCCATTCTCAAAGTCCTGAACCAAGGTTTCATCGACTACCACCAGTTGCCCGTTGATCTTTACGAGAGCGAAGGTCTGGGTGTGCGCGATGCTTTGGAGACCATGTTCGCTGTCGTCAAGCCACTGGTTCTCGTGGTTGACGATGTTGAAGCTTGGCGCGAGGAACTCACGTTTCTCGGGCTGAAAACGCTAGGCCTGCCCATCGAAGCTCCTCTTCACCTCGATGTGGCGGCCTAGCCGCATACCGCTGACCGAATTTTTTTCTCTCTATCTCTCTCTCTCTTTAGTTTTTGACCCAAAAGCCCGGACAACCGCATGACCCCGCAAGACTTGCTCGAATATTCCGTTGTGTTCACCGATCGCTCGGTGAACCACATGTCCCATCGTTTCCAGACGTGCATGAACGAACTGCACACGGGTTTGACGGAAACGTACAATGCAGCATCAATGGTGCTCGTGCCCGGTGGGGGGTCTTACGCGATGGAAGCCGTCGCGCGGCAATTCGGCATGGGCAAGCGGAAGACGTTCTTGCGCAACGGCTGGTTTTCTTATCGTTGGACACAAATCTTTGATGCCATTGAGCCAGGCTATCAGGCTCCCGTTCTTATGGCGCAGCGGGTGGGAGAGGGCGCAACCGCACCCTTTCAACCCAAGCCGTTAGAGGAAGTCCTCGAGCACATCGCAACGTATCAGCCTGACGTATTCTTCGCCCCGCATGTTGAAACATCTGCTGGCATGGCTTTACCAGACGACTACATACGGTCTGTTGGCGAGGCTGTTCATGCCAATGGCGGTCTGTTCGTGCTCGATTGCGTGGCGTCGGGGTCGCTTTGGGTGGATATGCAAGACTTAAACATCGATGTTTTGGTCACGGCCCCGCAAAAGGGCTGGTCGTCTACACCGTCTTCTGGCGTTGTTTGTCTGAGTGAGCGCGCGGTTGAGCGTTTGGGGGACATCCAGCCGAGCAGTTTCGCGTTGGATTTGGCCAAGTGGCACCAAATCATGCAAGCCTACCTTAACGGTGGTCACGCCTATCACGCGACCATGCCAACGGACTCAATCCTCAGCTTTGCCGATAACATGCGGGAAACGCTGGAGTTTGGTCTGGAAAACTGCCGGACAGCGCAAATCAAGATCGGCCAGGACGTGCGCCGTCTTCTGACCGACCAAGGCTTTGAAAGCGTGGCGGCTGAGGGGTTTCAAGCCGCTCCTGTTGTGGTCAGCTTCGCACCGTCTACTGATTACCAAAACGGTTCAGTTTTCGCGGCCAAGGGTCTGCAAATCGCGGCAGGCGTACCGCTGGCAATCGAAGAAGGCCCCGACTACAAAAGCTTTCGTTTTGGGCTTTTTGGTCTGGACAAACTCCGGAACCCAGAACGCACTGTCACGCGGTTAGCCGACGCGATGGGCTGGTAGTCCAGCCCTCAATCTTTGTCGAGTTTGACGAAGTACGGGACCAGAAAGAGGACGCATCCGAGCAGGAACAGCAGGCTGCCTGTCATGCCCCAAAAGCTGCCGACGCTGGTGATGATGAAGCAGATGGCGCACAGCAGGAAAACGACCCAGCCAGCAAGTTCAAAGGTTGAGCGCTTCATGCTGTCCACCCCAATTCACGTTGACGGCGCAAGGCCGTAAGGGCGTTGCGCATCAGGATGGCGACCGTAACGGGCCCAACGCCGCCGGGCACGGGCGTTACCCAACTGGCAACTTCTTTAACCGCTTCGGTGTCAACGTCACCAACAATGCGCGTGCCGCCGTCGCCGTCGTCGATCTGGTTGATGCCAATGTCGATGACAGCAGCGCCGGGACGAACCATTTCAGGCGTGATGAAGTTCGGAATACCGACCGCAACCAAAATCGCATCAGCGCGCCGCGAGTGCGCGGCAACCGAACGGGTCATATGATGACATACCGTCACCGTCGCGCCCTCGGCCATCAGCATAAAGGCCGCTGGTTTGCCGACAATCGCTGAGTGACCAATCATCACGACTTCCAAACCATGAAGGTCTAAACCAGTTGCCTTGATCATCTCCACCGAAGCCGCCGCCGTGCAGGGCGCAAGTGCGGTGTCGTTGTAGACCATATTACCGATAGACGCCGGGTTCATGCCCTCGACATCCTTCAGCGGGTGGATCGCGCCTTGGAGGGAGCGGACGTTTAAATGTTCTGGCACCGGACGTTGCAGGATAACGCCCAGCACGTTCGGATCGTCATTCATCGCCACCAGTCGCGCCTTGGCGTCCTCGGCGGTGATGTCGCCGGGCCAATACTGGTCATCAAAGGGCAAGCCAACCTGCTCAGCGGCCCTTTTTTGTCCGCGAATATACACCGCAACTTCCGGCGTATCGCCAATAGAAATGGAGACCAAGCGCGGCAAAGGCGTGGCTCCGGATAGTGCGCCAATGGCTTCAGCCACTTCCGCTAGAATGCGTTTTTTGACGGGGAGGCCGCTGAGGTGGCGGGGATCAGGCGTAGCCATAGGGGCAGAAACCTTTGGTGCTTTGAATGAATATTTGTTGACTTACAGGAATAAAGCTTAGCGTGCCAGACTTTGCTTGCGCCTTGGTGATCGGAGTTTAATGGGGTTTTATGAACGGAACACGGCTGAATTGATGGAGACCCCTATGAAGGATAAGCAAGCCGAAGAGTTGCTGCGTCGCGCTTATGAGCTGGATGGCGCCAACATCGATGAAACGAAGGCCCTGTACCGAGATTGGGCGGAGACCTACGACGGTACAATGATCGACGGATTGGGCTATGTTTCGCCCATGAAAATCGCCGGGCTGACTGCTGAGCTGGTATTAGACCGCGATGCTCGGATCCTCGATGTGGGGTGCGGAACCGGGTTGCTGGCGGCGTTTTTGGTTGAGGAGGGGTTTAGCCATATTGATGGTTTGGATTACTCCGCAGAAATGCTGGACGTCGCCAAGCGAAAGGGTCGGATACGCGAGCGGTTCGAAAAAGATTTGAACCAGCCGCTGGACATGGGGGAAGCGCAGTTTGATGCGCTGGTCTCAACCGGCACATTCACCCACGGCCATGTTGGTGGTGAGTGCCTTGGCGCTCTGATTGCGCTGTTGCGGGCCGGTGGCGTGCTGATTTGTACTGTGCATCAGGATGTTTGGGATCAAGGGCAGTTTGGCGCGGTTTTGGAGGGCTTAATGGCCGACGGCATCGCGGAGATTGTTTCGTGCGACCCGGATCGATTGTTCGAAAGCGATCTAAGGCCTACCGGTTGGTATTTGGTGGTCCGTCGCTCCTAAGCAGACCGCATCCGCAACCACTTGAAGTTACGCCGTCCCATGGTGTTCTTGAAGACGTACCAAGGCTCCTTGCCGCCCTCGTCAGCCTGAAAATCTGGCCAGCGGTCGAGCAGTGCTTCCAGCGCCGCCTGCGCCTCGATCCGCACCAGTGGACGGCCCAAGCAATTGTGAATGCCGGACCCAAAAGCCATGTGCTGCACGGCGTTACTGCGCTGGAGGTCAAAGGTCCAAGGATCGGTGAAGACAGCCTCGTCGGTATTGGCGGCGAGCAGGGATGGGAAAATCATATCGCCAGCTTTGAGCGCTACGCCGCCAAATTCCTGATCACAGGCCGAAAGCCGAGGCTTGGTCGTCGTCAGCGGGCAGAACCAGCGCAGCATTTCTTCGACAAAACCTAGAATGTCGTCTGGGTTTGCAAGCAAGTGTTCTTTCATCTCTGGATGCTTGAGCAAGTACCACAATGCGCCATTGAGCAGGTGCGTGGTGGTCTCACCGCCTGCGATGATCAGGGTGAAGACGATGGCCTTCATCTCGTTCGATGACAGGCGGTCGTTGCCTTCTTGCAAGTTCACCAGTTCGGCAATGAGGCCTTCTGCGTCAGAATTGACCAGCGTCTCGGACCACGCTTCAATCCCTTTGGACGCCTTACCCACGCTGCCCAACATTCGGAAGATGCCCCACGGGGTAACTTCCAACTGGCGCAGCGGTTTCATCCAGTCGAGGAATCGCTCCTGCATATGCGGGGGGAAGCCGAGAAGAACGCTGATCACGCGCATGGGCATCAGCGTGGAGAACCCCGCCAGATAGTCCACACTCCCATTTTGCTGTGCGATCGACCGCATGCCGTCAACCAGCTCGATGGAGTAGTCGTGGGAGGCGTCTGCTAGCTCCGTGACCGAGCGCTTGGCGAAGGCTTTGTCCACGAAACCGCGCAGGCGCCGGTGGTCTGGCTCGTCTTTTTGGATAAATCCATCCATGAGGTAACGGACACTGGGTGGCAGCGGGAAGGGAAAGGGCGAGCCTGATTTTCCGGCGTTCTTGGGCTCAGACACAAATCGGTCGCGCTGGGTCAGTAATTCGGCGGTGGCTTGATGGGTGGTGGTTACGTGAATTTTGCCCATCAGCGGCATTTTCATTGGGACAACAGGGCCAAGGGCGCGGAGGGCTTCGATGCCTGCGCGCGGGTGCTCAGTGTCGATGTCTTTGGCAAAGTTCAGCAGTTTGGCCATAGCTTTAGTCTTCCTGTGATGCCCCGTCCGGAAAGTGCTTAGGGTGCTGGCTTGGCCGCGGCTTGTCTAGCGTCTTCGCGGGCGCGGACGCGCTCTCGAACGATTATGAACAAGCCGCTGAACACGATTACAGCGCCGCCCGCCAAGGTGAATACATCCGGAACTTCGCCGAAATAGACGAAACCGTTGAAAAACGCGAAAACCAGCAGCAGGTAGTTCAGCGGCTGGATGGCGCTGGCCTGGGTGAACATCAGCGCAAGGATCAGGGCGCCGTGGCCTAATATCGCGGTGCAACACAGCAGCCCCAACTGCCAAATCTGCTGGTCCACGGGCGTCTGCCACTGGACCAAGCCAAGCGGCAAAATGGCCAGCCAGCCGAACAAGCCCAAATAGACCATCGAAGTCTGAAAGCTGTCACCGCTGCGTCCGGCGATGCGGGTGAGCAAGTTATACAGCGCATACATCAGTGCAGCGACCAGCGGGAAGATGATGAACGCGCTGAATGTCGAAAAGCCGGGCCGGATGATGATCAGCGCGCCGAGAAAGCCCAGCGCAACAGAAGACCAGCGCCATACCCCCACGCGCTCGCCCAAAACCGGCATAGCCAAGGCTGTGATGATGAGCGGGAACACGGCAAACAGGGCGTGCTGCAGGCCCAAATCCAGATAGCGCACTCCAAAGGAGAAAACGAAGATCTCAGCCACCAAAATCAGACCGCGCAGAATGTGCATCAGTGTCACGTTGCTGCGGAAGCTGCGCACGATGCCGCGGCGGCCCGGTGGTCCGGTGAAAGCGGCCAGCGCGAAGGCAAATAGTGTAAAGGCTGTGTAGCGGGTGAGCAGGACGGTGGAGATCGGTAGGTCGTCGATCAGCTGCTTGGTTAGCGCGTCCTGACTGCTGAAGCTGAACATTGCTAAAATAGCCAAACCGAAACCCAGTAGTGGGCGATTGATCGGGGCGGTTAATGCGCTTGGCTTGGTGGCAGGTTTGCTCAAGGATTGATCAGCTATCATTTCAAAAGGTCAGGAGAGGCCACAGTAGGGAAGAGCGATAAGCGCACCTTTCCATTCGCGCCACTGGTCATGGCGCTCTCGGGCAGCAGCGGCGGGAAGCGGTCTTAGGGCGCGGTTTCTGCATGAATGATCCCGGCCTTCTGATCGCGCTTGTCGAGCAGCAGGCTAAACACCGATGGAATCAGGCTCAGCAAGGTTGCGCCGAGAAGCAGCCAAATGAAGAACAGCGGTGAGGGATTTTCGTTCAGCAGGAAACTCATCAACGCCGACGCGCTGGCCCCAATCCAATAGACCAACGCCCCGCTCAAACCGGCGGCGGATCCTGCGAGCTGCGGGTTGACGGAGACGACGCCCGCGTTCGCGGGCTGAACGGAGAAGCCATTGGCAGCGCCGAGTAAAATCAGCGGTGCGATAATGAACACCGGACTGGTAAAGCCGCTGTAGTAAAGAGTGAGAGAACCCACAGCCCCCGATACGCCCACCAGTCGTCCGAAGAGCATAAGGGAGGAATCCCATACGTGCGCAGTCACCTGCCGGGTAATGGCATTGGCCCCGATGTAGCCAAGCGTGAGCGTTCCCAGCACCATCCCAATCTGGGTTGGGCTTAGCAGAAACTCTGCTTTCCCGATCAGAGGCATTCCCGCCAAAAACGCAAAGAACGTTGAAACGCCCAGGCAAAGCGTGCCGGCATAAGCCCAATAGCGCGGTGACATGATGATCGAAGGGTAGTCCCGAATTTGGGAAAAGAAGGTGGTAGACTTGTTCAAGTTGGTCTCTTCAAGGTCAAACCACACCAAGGCGAATGTGAAGATACCGGCAAAGGCTTGGAACCAAAAAACCGCGCGCCAGCCGAACATATCGGCAAGAAATCCGCCTGCAGTTGGACCAATCAAAGGCGCAAGCCCCATGACCATTGCGACCGAGGCCAGACGGCGGGTCGTGTTGGCGCGGTCCACGCATGTATCGCGGACAACAGCCTGAGAAATCACGGCACTGCCAACCACGACTGCTTGCGCGATGCGAGCTGCGTACAAAACCGCTAAGTTGGGGGTCAGAGCGCAGACGATGGACGCAACGACAAATACGGATATGCCAAACAACGCAACCGGACGCCGACCAAAACGGTCCGAGAAAGGGCCGGCCAGCAAGGTTAGGAAGCCGGTAATGATCAAGTAGCCACTGAACAGAAAGCTGATGTTGGCGTAGGAAACCCCAAAGGCGTCCGCCATCTCACCAAAAGCGGGAACAATCATATTCAGCGACAGCACGCCAACGGCGGCCATCATCGTGATGGTGATCAGCTTCGGTGGGCGGGGTGTCGTGGTCATATAGGCTGTCGGTCCCGTTTTGAGCGCCGAGCAATTGGGACGCCACGGTTAACATGGTAACGAAAATGCAAAAGGGTAAGGCTGCTTTTATCGCTTGGGTGCCGCGCTGTTGCGGACAGGGAGCGCAATCTGGCTGAGTTAAGACAAGAGCAGCGGACCGTGCGCGTCTCCTTTTGCCCTCGTGTCGCAACTCGACTACGTGGCGTCCTAGAAAGGGACGCGGTGTCCGACCAATCCGGTGCACACCCTGTTGAGATTTCAGCGAAACCTGGGAGCGTGCGGGCGTGGCAAAGAACATTTTGGTAATCATGGTCGATCAACTCAATGGAAAACTGTTTCCCGATGGTCCAGCGCCTTGGTTGCACACCCCAAATCTGCGCGCCTTAGCCCAGCGCTCGACACGGTTCCAAAACGCCTACACCGCCAGCCCTTTGTGCGCGCCGGGCAGGGCCAGTTTCATGAGTGGCCTTTTGCCCAGTCGCACCCGAGTTTACGACAACGCCGCTGAGTTTGCTTCTGACATCCCCACCTATGCGCACCACTTGCGTCGTGCGGGTTATCAGACGTGTCTGTCAGGGAAGATGCACTTTGTTGGCCCTGATCAACTGCATGGGTTCGAGCAGCGCCTGACGACAGACATCTATCCCGCTGATTTCGGCTGGACTCCAGATTACCGCAAGCCAGGCGAGCGCATTGACTGGTGGTATCACAATATGGGTTCAGTCACGGGCGCTGGGGTGGCTGAAATCAGCAATCAGATGGAATTCGATGACGAGGTTGCGTTCCACGGCGTACAGAAGATTTACGATCTGGGTCGCGGCGCTCAAAAGAGCGGAGACGCGCGGCCTTGGTGCCTGACGGTCAGCTTTACCCACCCGCATGATCCGTACGTCACGCGCAAGAAGTACTGGGATTTGTACGAAGACTGTCCACATCTGGAGCCAGAAATCGCAGACTTGGGCTATGAGCAGCAAGACCCGCACGCCAAGCGCATCTTCGACGCCAATGACTGGCGCAGCTTTGACATCACACGAGAAGACATCATCCGCAGCCGCCGCGCGTACTTCGCCAACATCTCCTATTTGGACGACAAGGTTGGTGAGCTGCTTGGTGCGTTGGAAGCAACACAACAGGAAGCGACCATTATCTTTGTTAGCGATCACGGCGACATGCTGGGCGAGCGCGGTCTGTGGTTCAAGATGACGTTCTTTGAAGGCTCGGCGCGGGTGCCGTTGATGATTGCAGATGTGGATATGCAGCCGGGTCTGGTGAAAACACCAGTTTCAACCATCGACGTGACTGCAACGCTCGGTGAGCTGGCTGGGGCTGATCTGTCTGATCTCTCACCGTGGACTGAGGGGCAGTCGCTGGTTCCGCTGGGCCAAGGCGGCGAGCGGGCGGAGCCGGTGGCGATGGAGTACGCTGCGGAAGGCTCTTACGCGCCTTTGGTGGCACTGCGGGATGCGCGGTACAAGTACGTTCGCTGCACGCTGGACCCCGAGCAATTCTTCGACCTCGACAACGATCCCCATGAGCTGCACAATCTCGCAGATGATCCAGTGCACCACGACGCCCTGAACCGTCTGCGTGCTCTGGCTGACGAGCGCTGGGATTTGGCGCTGTTCGATGCGCAGGTTCGGGAAAGTCAGGCGCGGCGTTGGGTGGTCTATGATGCTTTGCGCAACGGCCAGTATTATCCATGGGATTTCCAGCCCCTGCAGCAAGCCAGCGAGCGCTACATGCGCAACCATATGGACTTGAATGTTTTGGAAGATAACCAACGCTATCCACGAGGGGAATAACGCGCTCTGTCTAAGCTCAGTCTGAAATCAATCGAAGCCTTTGTTGCGGTCGCTGAAGCCGGTAGTTTCGGCGCAGCGGCTGAAAGGCTGAACACGACCCAGCCCAACATCTCTAACCGTTTAGCGACGTTGGAAGCGCAATTGGGGTTGAGCTTGTTTGCGCGTGGACCCGGTAAGACATCGCTGACCGCTAAGGGGCGAGAACTGCTGCCTATGGCCCGCGAGACGCTGAACCAGCGAGACGCGTTCTTGCTGGCTGCTGACGCGCCGGAAGTGCTGGACGGGGTCTTGCGGCTGGGCGTGAGCGAAGTTGTGGCACATTCGTGGCTCAAGCCGTTTATCGCTGCATTCGCGCAGGCTTTGCCGTCGGTTCGGGTGGAGCTAACTGTGGAGCTGTCGCGCGATTTGCTGGAACGGATGCAGGACGGCGAGTTGGATCTGTGCTTTCAAACGGAAAGCCGACCCATTCCCGGTTTGGGCTTTCTGGAACTCGACCAGCACGCCTTCGTCTGGGTGGCGAGCGCGGGCAGCCCGCAAAGCGAAATGACGGTAAGCGAAGCCTTGGCCCATCACTCTCTGTTTCTACCGGCAAAGGGCACGCAGCCCTATGTCGAGTTTCAAACCTACATCACGCGGTTTGGTTTGGATGCGCCCTCGCTGGTGCCGTCGTCCAACCTGTCCGTCGCGCAAAACCTTGTTCGCGATGGGTTGGGCTTTGGTCTACTGCCGCTGTGCATGGTGCGCGCAGACATCGCCGCGAGGCGCTTGCAGGCCATGGAGTACGATTGGCTGCCCGAGCCTTTGCTCAGCAGTGCCCGATTCAGTGAGGAGCGTAAGCCACTGCTGGTTGAGCGCGCGCTAGAGACGGCGCAAGCGGTGGCTCTATAAAATTACTGTATAGCGCGGATTAACTCTTATAATTAGCCTCGAAGGCTCCTGCGGGAGACACTTATCCTCGATTTGGGATAGAACCACAGGAGCGGGTTGGCATGGAAGTTCGGCTAGGCGTCGATATTGGCGGTACGTTTACGGATGTGGTTCTGGAAAGCCCCAAGGGGCTAACGTCGATTAAGGTGCTGACCACTTACGCGGCGCCAGAGAATGCCATTATCGAAGGCATGAACCGCGTATGCGAGCGCGCTGGGGTTCCTGCGTCGGCGGTGGAGCAGATCATTCACGGCACCACGCTGGCCACAAACGCGCTGATCGAGCGTCGCGGGGCCAAGACGGCGCTGATCACCACCCAAGGCTTTCGCGATGTTATCGAAATGCGCACCGAAAGCCGGTTTGAGCAGTACGACCTTGATCTCGTCCTGCCTGATCCCTTGCTTCCGCGCCAGCAGCGCCTGACGGTTAATGAGCGGATTGATGCCAATGGTGACGTACTGATCCCGCTGGATCGTGCGGAAGTCGAGGCCCTGTGCGATACCATTGAGGTGGCCGGTTATGAGAGTGTTGCCGTTGGATTGCTGCACTCTTATCTGAATGACCAACACGAGCGGCTGATTGGCGAAGTCTTTGCCGAGCGCTTGCCAAACGTTGCGCTTTCGCTGTCTTGCGAGGTATCGCCGCAAATGCGCGAGTACGAGCGCTTCAACACCGTAGCGGCGAACGCGTACATCAAGCCGTTGATGAAGTCCTATTTGGGACGGCTGGCGGGACGCCTGAAAGAACAAGGCGCGGATTGTCCGATCTTCCTGATGCACTCAGGTGGGGGAATTATCTCGCTGGAGAATGCAGCTGAGTTTCCCGTTCGATTGGTAGAAAGCGGTCCTGCTGGCGGCGCTGTTTTCGCCGCGCACATCGCGGGCCAACACGGATTGGACAAAGTGCTGTCGTTCGACATGGGCGGGACAACGGCCAAGATCTGCCTGATCAAGGATCAAACCCCAAAAACTGCCCGCGTGTTCGAAGTCGCACGCACCTATCGCTTCAAGAAGGGATCGGGGATGCCGATCTCAATCCCTGTGATCGACATGGTAGAGATTGGCGCAGGTGGCGGGTCGCTAGCGCATGTGGACGCGTTGAACCAAATCCGGGTTGGGCCGGAATCTGCTGGCTCGGAGCCTGGTCCGGCCTGCTATGGCCGAGGCGGTGAGCGTCCAGCGGTCACCGATGGCGATTTGCTGCAAGGCAAGCTGGACCCCGATAACTTTGCCGGTGGTTCCATTCCCTTGGACAAGGCCGCATCCGAAGCCGCGTTGCTTACCCATATTGGCGGGAAGTTGGATCTGGATGCTATGCAGGCGGCCTATGGGCTGACCGAAGTGGTCGATGAGAACATGTCCAACGCCGCGCGGGTTCATGCCGTGGAAAACGGGGAAGACCTGAGCGAATACACGATGATCGCGTTTGGCGGCGCTGCACCGCTGCATGCCGCGCGCTTGTGTGAGAAGTTGGGCATCGATCGCTGCTTGGTGCCAACGGGCGCAGGGGTAGGCTCGGCCATCGGGTTCCTAAAAGCGCCCTTTAGCTTTGAGGCCACGCGTTCGGTATTTGTGGAGTTCAAAGCGTTCGAGCCGTCTATCATTGCCAAAACGCTGGGCGAGCTGCGTGATGAGGCCACAACCTTTGTCCGGTCTTGCGACGCAAACGCGCCGATCGAGGCGGAATACAAGGTCTATATGCGCTATCGCGGGCAGGGGTGGGAGATCCCCATCAATCTAACTGCCGAGCAAGCTGCCAACCCAGACCGAGCGACCTTCCAAGCCTTGTTTGAGCGCGATTACACTCAGCTGTTCGGGCGCACTGTTGCCGGGTTGGAGATCGAGGCGACGGTTTGGGCTGTAAACGCAACTACGCCCACGCCGCCAGCAAAGCGTGTCGCGGCAACCATCGCAACTGATGACGCCAAGCCACAGAGCGTACGGACTGTGTTTGACGCAGCGCGAGGGGAGCCGGTCGAGGCGCAGGTCATCGAACGAGATGCCTTCACGTCGGGGCAGCAAGTCGCGGGTCCAGCAATCATTACCGAAGACGAAACCACGATCATCGTTCCCTCTAGCCGTCATGCGAGCGTGCAAGCAGACGGCTGTATCGACCTTCAGGTGAAAGGCTAAGATGATGGCATCGACTGTATCCAAGCAAGTCATGTGGAACCGGCTGATTTCTGTTGTTGAAGAGCAGGCTCAAGCGCTGGTCCGAACCGCCTTTTCAACCTCAGTCCGCGAAGCAGGCGACCTGTCCGCAGGCGTCTATGATGCACAGGGCCGCATGCTGGCGCAGGCTGTGACTGGCACGCCGGGGCACGTCAACGCGATGGCAGATGCCGTTCCACACTTCATGCGCCGCATTGGTGTGGAGACGATGAAGGAGGGCGACGTCTACATCACCAACGACCCATGGGAAGGAACGGGACACCTGCACGACATCACCGTGGTTACGCCCTCGTTCAAAGCTGGGGTGCTGGTGGGCTACTTTGCCTGTACCGCGCACATTGTTGATATTGGCGGGCGGGGTTTCGGGGCTGATGCGAACTCCATTTACGAGGAGGGGCTGTATATCCCCATCATGCGCTTTGCCGATCAGGGCGCGGTCGATGAAACGCTCATGCGGATCATTCGTGGAAACGTGCGGGAGCCGGATCAGCTGGTCGGCGACGTGTACGCACTGGCAACCTGTAACGAGATTGGTCATCGCCGCCTGATTGAGATGATGAACGAGTTTGCGCTCGACGACCTCGGCGAGGTCTCAACGTTTATCCTCGAAAACTCTCGCCGGGCGACGTTGGAGAAAATCAACGCGCTGGCGCAGGGCGTCGCGCATGGGGCCATGACGATTGATGGTTACAGCAAGCCTGTCGATCTGCGGGTTCGGCTTGAGATCATGGAAGACCGCATTTTGGCAGACTTCGACGGCACGTCGGGTTTGGATGCCAAGGGGATTAACGTGCCGATGGTCTATACCAAGGCTTACACCTGCTACGCCATCAAGTGCGCCGTTGCACCAGAGATCCCGAACAATGCGGCATCGCTGGCACCGTTTGAGGTTGTCGCGCCAGAGAACTCCATTGTTAACGCGGTTCACCCGGCTCCCGTCGCCCTGCGCCACGTGATCGGTCACATGGTGCCTGATACAGTGTACGAGGCCCTAGACCAGCTTTTGCCGCGCACGGTGCCGGCGCAGGGCGCAGGGACGCTGTGTAACTTTCAGGTTTCGCTGCGCCCTCGGACGGATGCGCCAGCGCCAGAGCGCGCACGGCGGTCTGAGGTGCTGACGTTCAACTCCGGTGGTTCGGGGGCTCGGCCTAGCGTTGACGGGCTGAATGCGACGGCGTTTCCCAGTGGTGTGATGACCATGCCGGTTGAGGCGACTGAGCACGCCGGTCCGGTCATTATTTGGCGCAAAGAACTTCGCCCGGATAGCGGTGGTGTGGGGGAGTTCCGTGGTGGCCTTGGGCAATTCATGGAAGTCGGCGCGCAAGACGGTCACGAATTCGATTTCTCAGCCATGTTTGATCGCGTGGACCATCCCGCGCTGGGTCGTGTGGGCGGCGGGCAGGGTGCGCCAACCACTATCGCCCGGAGCGACGGTAGCGCGATGCGCGGCAAAGGGCGGCAGTACGTCCCCCACGGGCAGCGCGTTATGCTGGCCTTTCCCGGCGGTGGTGGTTACGGCGAAGCGAGTGCGCGAAATCGCGCACATGTCCTGCGTGATTTGGTGCGTGGGTACATTAGCGCGCAGTCAGCGCGCGATGAATACGGCCTGAGTGATGAAGAAATCGGCAAAGCCTTCGACCAAGCTCGCCTCGGTCAGGATATTTGATTAAGACAAAGCCATTCCCCCAACCTGGAGAATCACAAGGCTTGCTCAATGAGGACTTAAGCACCACTCTGCTTACCTAGTGGCATTGCATTACTAGTGGGGTTAGTCCGTGCATCCGATCGATTTTGCAGAACAAGCGCGCGTCTTGGTCCGGCAGATGACCCAGCAAGAGCGGGTCAGCGTGCTGTCCGGTTCTACGTTTTGGGATCTGCAGCCAGTTGACCGACTTGGCTTGGACACGATTAAGGTTTCCGACGGCCCCCACGGCATGCGGAGGCAGGATACCTCGCAAGGGACTGTGCTGGGGCTGACAGACAGCCTGCCTGCGACGTGTTTTCCCACTTCAGTGACAATGGCTTCATCATGGGATGACGCGCTGGTTCGCGACGTTGGCGAGGCCATCGCGGTCGAGGCCAAAGCACAGGGGGTTTCGATCGTTCTGGGGCCGGGAGTAAACATCAAGCGCAGTCCTTTGTGCGGGCGGAACTTCGAGTATTTCTCGGAAGACCCGTTTTTGTCTGGACGTTTGGCCGTGGCCTTTATCAACGGAGTGCAGGCGCAGGGGATTGGAACATCGATCAAGCACTTTGCGGTCAACAACCAAGAAGACAACCGCATGGTGATTGATACTCTCGTCGATGAGCGCACCATGCGTGAGATTTACTTTCCGGCCTTTGAGATGGCCGTAAAGCAGTCGCAGCCGTGGACGGTCATGCACGCCTATAACCGGGTCAACGGTGTCTATTGCGGTGAGAACCGCTGGCTTCTGGACCAAGTGCTGCGACAGGAATGGGGTTTTGAGGGCTTGCTGGTCAGCGACTGGGGCGCAACCAACAGCCGGGCTCATGCGGTTCGGGCGGGTATGGATTTGGAAATGCCCAGCAGCGGTGGAGCGCACGATGGCAAGCTGCTGGCCGGTTTGAAAAGTGGTGCCATTCCGCAGGTCGATTTGGACCGCTGCGCGCATCGGGTGGTGGAGCTGACCCTCGCCGGAAACGCGACAAAAGCCTCGGGTGAGATCGACTTTGATGCGCACGAAGCGATGGCACAGCGTGCTGCGGCGGAAGGCGCGGTCTTGCTCAAGAACTACCGCGCACTCTTGCCGTTCAATCCAAAAAAGAAATTAGCCGTTATTGGCGGGTTTGCGGAGAAACCAAGGTTCCAGGGCGCCGGCTCGTCACAGGTCAATTCGGCTAAAGTCGATACGCCCTTGGACCGGATCCGCGCTTATGTCGAGGAACGGGGCGGAAGAGTTACGTATGCGCAAGGCTTTGATCCTGATCTGGCAACAGCCGACCCTGCACTGATCGCTGAAGCGGTCGAGGTCGCGGCTCAGGCTGATATTGTGTTGGTGCTGGGCGGCTTACCGGCGCTGTTCGAATCTGAGGGTTTTGACCGGACCCATCTGGATATGCCCGATCAGATTAACCAGCTGATCTCGGCGGTCGCAGCGGCGAATACTCGAACCGCTGTCGCGCTGAGCAACGGCAGCCCGGTGACCATGCCTTGGCTCGATGAAGTGCGCGCGGTATTGGAGCTGTACCTGACCGGACAGGCGGGTGCGGGGGCCCTGACGGATCTTGTCTTTGGGGAGGTGTGTCCGAGCGGCAAACTGGCAGAGACTTTCCCCTTGGAACTGGATCACGTTCCGGCGCAAGTGGACTTTGGCGAAACCGCCCGCCGCGTGGTTTACCGCGAGGGGCTGAACGTCGGTTATCGATACTTTACGACCTACGACAAGCCGGTGCTGTTCCCCTTTGGCTTCGGACTGAGCTACACCCGTTTTGGTTACGGCAAGGCTAAGCTGGATGTGCCTGCGGCTGATTTGTCCAAGCCCGTGCGCGTTACTGTGCCCATCACCAACAAAGGCAAGGTTGCGGGCGCAGAGATTGTGCAGGTCTACGTGCGCCAGCGTGGCGCAAGCGTTTTCCGGCCAGACCGTGAACTCAAGGGCTACGCTAAGGTCCGCTTGGCGCCTGGTGAAACCAGCGAAGTCGTGATCGAGCTCGATAAGCGCGCCTTTTCATTCTGGGACAACGACGCGAAAAAGTGGCGGGTGGAGCCGACCGAATTCGATATTTTGATCGGCGAATCAGCCACAACCATTCACCGCACCCTGTCATTCACCGCGCAGGGGGATGATGGATACAACATGCGGGAAGCGTTTAGCGCTGTTCAGCCAGTGACCATGGATGAGGCACAGCTTAGCGCTCTGGGCCTGACGGTTACGCCTGTGGAAAGCAGTCGGCCCTTTCATCGCAACTCCACCTTGTCCGACATTCGCAATCATTGGCTGGGGAAGCGGGTTTACGCTCAAGCGCAAACGCAGATGCGGGCGATCCTCAATCCTGATGATAATCCAGTGCTGGAGAAAATGGGTGAATCGTTCCTAAACCATTTGCCCCTGCGCACGTTGCAAACCATGAGCCAAGGCGCGCTGACGGACAGTCGTCTGGATACGATGATTGCTGTCATGAACGGTCATTGGATCAAGGTTCTGAGAGGTTTTTTGAAGCGTTAAGTCTTTGGTTGACTTCTCAACCAATTATCGTGAAACGTGACATATCACGTTTGTGACCGGTAAACGGAACTGTGCCATGGGGAGGTGGTATTGAACGCTGAGAAGCCTAGAATTTCGGATAGAGTTGCAGATGTTCTCGCAGCACTGTTTGTCGTCTTTATTCTCCTTTTCGCGGCTCAAGGCCCTCTGCAGGAACTTACTAAAACCGTCATCCCCGCGCTGACCCCCGAGTGGGAAGAGCTTTCCAAGCGCGCGAAACGCGTCGCGCTGAAAGAAGGCTTAATCGGCGGCACCTTCCAGTTCCTGAAAGTAAACTTCTTCTCGAAAACAGCCGTTTTCCTCGGCGTTCCTTTGTTGGCGTCTTTAGTGATCGTTGCGTTGACCTCGCGCAACCGCGAAGGTCGGGTGTCGGAGCCGGTTCGTTGGGCTTTGGCCGGCGCGTCGCTGCTTCTGTTAGGGTTTTGGTTTCTTCAGGTCTACACACGGGATTCGTCCCAAGTGGTTGAGCCTGAGCGGTGGGACATGCTGTTGTTTCCGGCGGCGATGCTGCTGGTGTTGTTCTTTACACTGCGAGAATACGGCTGGTTCATTGTCTCGTTCGGGATATTCTGGATCGCCTACTTGTTCTTCAAGGGGTATCTCCCTGACTGGTTGCCAATCTTTGGTAAGGGCGCCGCTAGCAATACCTTCGCGCAAAACTACTCGTTCGCAGTTCAGGCATTTTGGGTTGATACCGGTGGTGTTTTTGGCCAACCGCTGCAGGTGGTGTCCCGCAACGTTCTGATCTTTATCGTTTTTGGTGCTGTGCTGATGGCCAGTGGTGCGGGTGACTTACTGCTCAAGATTGCCAACCGTTTGACCGGCGGCATGATCGGCGGTGCGGCCCATGCTGCTGTGGCCAGTTCCGCCATGTTTGGCACGTTGTCTGGCGCGGCGATCTCCAACGTGGTCTCAACCGGTGTGATGACCATTCCGGTGATTAAACGCTCAGGGTTCAAGCCGTCGTTTGCGGGTGCTGTCGAAGCGTCAGCGTCAACCGGTGGTCAAGTCATGCCGCCGGTCATGGGCGTCGTTGCGTTCTTTGTCGCAGCAGAGATTGGCCTCGATTATCGTTTTATCATGATCGCTGCTATCACGCCGGCGGTGTTCTATTACCTCGGTGTGTTCCTGACTGTGTACTTCGAAGCCCGTAAGTCGGGCATTGGTCCACTGCCAGCCGATCAGCGCCCCGGATTGAGTCGAGACGAAGGCCTGAAAACCCTCGTTTTCATCATTCCCTTGGGCGTGCTGACCTACTTCCTGTTTTCACAGCCATCGGTGCCGAAGGCAGGCTTCTACGGGTTCCTTGCCGCCCTCGTCATGGCGATCATTCTGTTCCCGCGGTTCCGAACGTTCAAGGGGATCTTCACCGCTTTCGCCGAGGCGGGAAAGATGTCGGCCAAGATCATCATTATCGTCGCCATGATTGGCCTGATCATCGGGCTGCTTTCGCTCTCAGGATTTACGGGCCGCCTTGCGCTGTTCCTGACCGAGATCGCCAATGGGCCTCTGTTCTTTGTCCTCATTATCGTTGGCCTCGGTGCGATTGTACTGGGCATGGGGCTACCGCCGGGTGCAACGTACTTTATCATCGTGATTGCGCTGTCTTCAGGGATTGATACAGTCGTTCTAGCGCCGCTGAGCCTGCACCTTTTCGTGGTCTTCTTCGCGGTGATGAGTACAGTCACGCCGCCGGTCGCGCTGGCCGCTTTTGCTGCGGCACCGATAGCCGGGGCGGACCCGATAAAGACCGGTTGGCAAGCCTCTCGGCTGTCAGTCGCCGGGTTCCTGATTCCCTTCGTCTTCGTATATCACCCCGCCGTTCTTTATAAGCTGCAAGTGGTGTTCGAATGGATGAGCGGGGAGGTGGTGAAGAGTAAGGCGATGATCGACCTCAGTACCGTGAGTTGGTTTGATTACGGCTGGATCCTCGTGGCGTTTAGTGTTGCCATGTGGCTGATCGCTTCCGGCCTCATTGGTTTTGAACGCAACCAACTGCGCACGCTTGAGCGGATCGCGCGGGTGGTTGTCGGTCTCGCGCTGTTGGTTCCGAATGTGTGGATCTGTGGTCCAGCGCTGATTATCGCGGTCGCCCTTATCGTGGCGCATCGCTATTTAGGGGGTACGCCCCCTAGCTTTGACCAAGGTGTCAGAGCCACTACGACGTTGACTTAACGCACCATCTTGGGAGGAAAAAATGCGTAAGTTTATTCTGGCAACCGCTGCACTGGTTGCAACCACCTCAGCCGCACAAGCTGAAGACTTGAAGATGGCCACGCTGCCATCGAACCTGCCGCAGGCTGTCGTCATGGCAACCTTCGCTAACATCGTTTCATCACAGCTCGATGACGTGAACATCGAAATCGCCGCTGGCGGTGCTGCGACCGCACACATGATGGAAGTGGGCCGAGGCAACCTAGACATGTCCATGACATCACCGGTTGTGTGGAACCTGATGAAGGGCGGCAAGGCGATGTATTCCAAGCAGGAAGAAGCGCCAACGCTCGCGGACAGCGTACAGCTGCTCATGTGGTTCCCTTACGGTCAGTACCACTTCGCCGTGCGCGCAGACTCTGATATCCAGACCCTCGACGACCTCGAAGGCGCGTCTGTCTTTCTCGGCCCAACAGGTGGCGGTGCATGGAATGCGGCTTACGGTTGGGTGAAGGCCACGACGGGGCTCGACGCGAAGGAAGGCGATTTTGAAGCCATCGACGCCAACTGGACCACCGGTTACCAGTCCTTCCTAGACGGCACGATCGACATGTACGTTACCGGTTGTATCGATCCGTGCGGTCCATTCCTGCAGATCACCGAGACGGAATCCATCCGCTTCGTTGGTCCTGAGGATTCCACCGGTGAAGCTGTTGAGAAGTACTTGGGCAAGTTCCGCTACCGCGACGCAATCCCGGCTGGTGCCTACAACAACCAAGCCAACGACAGCGAAGTGATTTCCTTGAACACCGCTGTTGGTATCGCTGTAAACTCGAACGTTTCCGAGGACACAGTTTACGAGATCACACGGGCGTTCTGGGAGAACATCGATCAGGTGACCTCTGAGGCACCATGGGCTGAGTCCTTGAGCCTTGAGTACGCAGCAACTCCGCAGGGTGGCATTACGTTCCACCCGGGTGCGGCACGCGTCTACATGGAAGCCGGCGTCCTCTAAGCTTTGATCCGTCGATCAACGCAACGCGAAAAAGGGCTGCCCCAACCGGGCGGCCCTTTTTTATGCGTAACGGAGCCGGGACGCTTATATGTTGACATGTCACGCAAAATGGCAGACTCCAAAACCATGACAGAACAAATCTCCGCCGGACTGATCAAAGGCAAAGTGATCGAGCAGCGCGCCAAGTTGCGCCGGAACCTCGTGAGCCGCCTGTTTCGCTTGGGCAACGCCGTCCAGACGCAGACCCAACAGCTCCTGGCCCTGACCTCAGACCTGAGCGTCGTCCAGTTCCGCATCCTGCTGCGCCTGCGCCAAGCGGGAACACAGAACGTGCAGGGCATCTCCGAACTGTTGGGGGCCAACCGCTCGTTGGTGAGCCGCGCCTTGCCGGACTTACGCGATCAAGGATGGGTGACACTGATCAAGAGCGAAGAGGACAAGCGGCAGATCTTTGTCCGCCTGACCGACGCCGGACAGCGGGTGGTGGATGAGCATTACAGCCCCTTGCGCGCCCGGTCCGAGGCCATGCGCAACGCCTTCACCGACGAAGAATTCGAGCAGCTGGTCGACTACCTTGACCGGCTCGACGCCGTTACATCCTCACCCACCGGCGATTTTGTGTTGGGAGATGATTTTGAAGACATGGGAGAGACTTATGAGTGACAAGAAAACCGCGCTAGTGATCAGCGCGCATGCGGCTGATTTCGTGTGGCGGTGCGGTGGCTCGATCGCCCTGCATGCCGAGCTGGGCTACGAGGTGACCATCGTGTGCCTGTCCTTTGGTGAGCGTGGGGAGAGCGCGAAGCTGTGGAAGCAAGAGGGGATGGACCTGCATACAGTCAAAGATGCCCGCCGCGCCGAAGCCAAAGCCGCAGCAGAGGCCCTTGGCGCGCACGAGATGATCGCGATGGACCTCGGTGACTACCCGCTGGAGCTTTCACGTGAGAACAAGAACGACCTCGTCGAACTCATCCGTCGCGTCCAGCCTGTGTTTATGATGAGTCACTCCAAGTACGACCCCTATAACACCGACCACATGTACACCACGCAAGTCGCGCTGGAGTGCCGCATGATTGCACAGGCTTGGGGCCACAACCCCGGTGAGACAGTACTGGGCGCACCGCAGCTCTACCTGTTCGAACCCCACCAGACCGAGCAAATGGGCTGGAAGCCGGACACCTTCCTCGACATCACGCCCGTATGGGACAAGAAACGTGCGGCGATGGAGTGCATGGATGGGCAAGTCCACCTGTGGGACTACTACACCCGCGTCGCACAGCAGCGCGCCAACCACTTCAAGCGCAACTCCGGCGGCATGTCCGGTGGGCGCGATTGCAAGTACGCGGAAGGCTTCGAGAGCATCTTCCCGCGTACCGTTGACGAACTCTAAACCCCATAGCGCGGAGCAGAATCATGGCCAATGTTGTTGTTCAGAACATCGACCGCACGCCGCTGGATCTTGTCGACGGGCTGGCGCAGGCGGGGGTCTCCACCGTCCATGAAGCGCAAGGCCGGATCGGCTATCTCAGCAACAGCTTGCGGCCCATCTACACCGGTGCACGCGTGGCGGGGACGGCGGTCACGGTCAGCATTCCCCCCTGCGACAACTGGATGATCCACGTGGCGGTGGAGCAGTGTCAGCCCGGCGACATCCTCGTGGTCGCACCCACGTCACCGTCCGACGCCGGGTACTTTGGCGACCTGTTGGCGACGTCGCTGATGAGCCGGGGCGTGCGCGGTTTGGTGATCGAGGCGGGGGTGCGCGACATTCGCGACTTGACCGAGATGGGCTTCCCCGTGTGGTCCAAGTACGTCTCCGCAACCGGCACGGTCAAAGAAACATTGGGCAGCGTCAACGTCCCCATCGTGTGTGGTGGACAGGCGATTAACCCCGGCGACACCATCGTTGCCGACGACGACGGCGTCTGTGTCGTCCGTCGCGCAGACGCCGCAGCTGTGCTGGAAAAGGCTCAGGCGCGGGAGGCGAACGAGACCGGCAAGCGCGCCCGGTTTGAGGCTGGAGAGCTCGGCCTGGACGTCTATGACATGCGCGCCCGGTTGGCGGCCAAGGGGCTGAAGTATGTCTGAGGGCACGCCCTGCACGTGGATGCGGGGCGGAACGTCCAAAGGCGGGTATTTCCTCGCCGCTGACTTGCCCGCTGACACAGCCGCGCGTGACGAGTTCCTGCTCGCCGTCATGGGCTCGCCCGATCCGTTGCAGATCGACGGCATGGGCGGCGGGGATCCGCTGCGGTCCAAGGTTGCGGTGGTGCGGAAATCAGCGCGCCCCGGCGTCGATGTCGATTACCTGTTCCTGCAAGTCATGGTGGATCAGGCCATTGTCACCGACGCCCAAAACTGCGGCAACATCCTCGCAGGCGTTGGTCCGTTCGCGATTGAGCGCGGCTTGATCGCGGCGCAGGATGGGGAGACCCCCGTCACCATCTTTATGGAAAACACCGGACAGACCGCCCGCGCGACCATTCAGACCCCGAACCGCCAGCCGATATATGCCGGCGACACCGCCATCGATGGCGTCCCCGGCACGGCTGCGCCCATTCCGCTGCTGTTCAGCGATACCGCCGGCTCGTCCTGTGGCGCGCTGTTGCCGACGGGCAGGGTGGTGGACGTGGTTGAGGGCGTGGCGTGTACGCTGATCGACAACGGCATGCCGTGCGTGATCATGGACGCCGCCGACTTTGGCATCACCGGGACGGAAAGCCGGGAGACGCTGGACGCTGATACGGGCTTGAAGGCAAAGCTGGAGGCCATCCGGCTGATTGTTGGGCCGATGATGAACCTCGGCGATGTGGCGGAGAAGTCCGTGCCAAAGATGACGCTGGTCTCCGCGCCCACCAACGGCGGCGCGATCTCCACCCGCTCGTTTATCCCCCATCGGTGCCACGCCACCATTGGCGTGCTGGCCGCTGTGACCGTGGCGACCGCCGCGACACTGCCGGGGTCGCCTTCGCAGCGGTTGGCGCGCATGCCGAGCGGGCGCGCGCTGGCTGTGGGGGTTGAGCAGCCCAGCGGCATCACCGAAGCCGCGCTGGTGCTGGACGAGGCCGGGGCCGTGACCCAGGCCGGGATCATCCGCACAGCGCGCAAGTTGATGGAAGGGCGCGTGTTCCCGTGACCCGCGCTCCCCTGATGACCTGCCGCACCCCTATAATCCCTCGACCCAAGCCGTTCCCGCTGTGTTTTGCGGGGAAAGGAAAGCGCTGATATGACCATGGATCCCGATTACCTGCCGTTTCACCCCAATCCCAAGAAGCCCGACTTTGTCCCGCCCGCGGGCGCGGTTGACGCGCACTGCCATGTTTTTGGCCCGGCGGTCGAGTTTCCCTATCACCCGGCGCGGAAGTACACGCCCTGTGACGCGGGCAAGGACCAGCTGTTTGCCCTGCGCGACCATCTGGGGTTCAGCCGGAATGTGATTGTGCAGGCGTCGTGCCACGGGCCGGACAACCGGGCGTTGGTGGATGCGTTGACGGCAGCAGGAGAGTTGGCGCGCGGCGTCGCCTTTGTCCGCCATGACGTGACCGAGGGCGAGTTGGAGTGGATGGACGCCGCCGGGGTGCGCGCGGTTCGCTTTAACTTCCTCAAGCGTCTGGTCGACTCAACCCCGCGCGAGCACTACATGAAAATCGTGGAGAAGATCGCCAAACTCGGCTGGCACATCGTGGTGTATTTTGAAGCCAACGAGCTGCACGAGATCGAAGGCTTCCTGCGCGACCTGCCGACCACTGTGGTAATCGACCACTTGGGCCGGCCCGATGTCGAAAACGGGATCGACCACCCCGACTACCTGCGGATCAAGCGGATGATGGAAGACGAGAAGTTCTGGATCAAAGTCTCCTGTCCCGAACGCCTCACCAAAGCCGGACCGCCGTATGATGATGTGCTCCCCTTTGGGCGAGACATGGTCGAGAGCTTCCCCGACCGCGTGCTATGGGGCACAGACTGGCCCCACCCCAACATGAAATCCCACGCCCCCGACGACGGATTACTGGTCGACCGCATCCCACTGATCGCCACAACCGAGGTGCTACAGCGCAAGCTGCTGATCGATAATCCAATGCGGTTGTATTGGGGTTAGATTTACGTACGGGTGCTACTAGCGTTTGTTGGACTCTGCTTGATTAAGAATATTCTGAAAGTGAAGGCCAACCTGTCTCGCAAGTTCAACAGGAACCGCGTTACCGATTTGAGTATACTTCGGTACTTCTCGGTCAAAGTTTCCTTCCCTAGGGTTGCCTGCGCGCCGCAGTCCCCCTGTTGTTCGTTTGCCAGCAAATTCATACCAGTCAGGAAACATTTGTAGCCTAGCCCATTCTCGAACAGTCAACGAGCGGGGTTGCGAGTAGTGAACATAGTCATCCGCCAACGAAGTTGGCTTTCGAACTCTTCTTTTTGATGATTGGTAAGCGGTGGTTTCGGCATTATTCTTCCGGTAAGCGCGGTTTTCCGACGCTATCTACAATTGATCGACCCAACTTATCAAGATTCCTTATGACAATAAATCACTCCCTAATTGAGTGCAAAACTCCACATGCCGCAAAACCACACCATCAAAATACACCTCATAGAACCCCGGCAGCAGGTCACGTGACTCATAGCGGGCCGGGGAGGCCATGGCTTGGTCTAGGTCGGCTTGGGTGAGGTAATCGACCTCTAGGATGAGCGGGATGTTGGGGCCTTTGTCGTCGGACTTGGTGCCATAGAGGACGCGGACGCGGTGGGCGCCTTCGAAGGCTTCCCACAGGGGGCGCAAGGTGTTTTCGACGTAGGCCCGCATCGCGGTCTTTTGCCCCGGCTTTACCGTTCCTTCGAATATCGCGAGTTTTGTGATCATGTTGGCTTTCCGAGCGTTGGGGATGCTTGGGGGTGTGCTTGCGCGCGTGTGTTGGGTTGCGTGCGGCGATGGTGCGGTGGGGCTTGAGTGGGTTGGCCCCCTTCGATAAAACCGCTTCGCGGCCACTCAGGGAGGGCTTGTCTTGGTTGCGCGCAGTCACTCAGGGAGGGCTTGAGTGTGGTGGGTCCCCTTCGATACAACCGCTTCGCGGTCACTCAGGGAGGGTTTGAGTGTGGTTGCTTCGCGGCCACTTAGGGAGGGCCGGAGGGTGGGTTAGCCGCCTCGGTGTTTGAAGCTGTCGCGGCGGAAGGAATAGAGCGCGTTGGGATCGACGGCGACGTCAACCACCGCTGGCTTGCCACAGGCCAAGGCCGCCTCGACCGCGCCCGCCACGTCCGATAACCGATCCGCCCGGAACCCAGCAGCGCCATAGAGCTCGGCGGCTTGGGCAAAGTCGGGGGAGGTGATGTCGGCGCCGATGTAGCGCTCGCCGAAGAAATCGCGCTGGTACGCCTTTTCCGCGCCCCAACACTGGTTGTTCAAGACGACTGTCACCGTGTTCAGGCCGTAATCCACCGCCGTGCTCAGCTCCGAAATGGTCATGCCAAAGCCGCCGTCGCCCATGAAGCTGACAACGGGCCGCTCGGGCCGGGCCGCCTTGATCCCCAACCCGCAGGCAAAGGAAAAGCCAACCAGACCGAAGTCCAGCGGCGTAAACAGGCTGCGTGGATGGTGGTAGTTGAGCGCGTCGGTCGCTTGCAGGCACAGCGTCCCCGCATCCATGGTGATGGCCGCATCCTCGGGCAACACACCGCGCAAGGTCTTGAACAGCCCCGAAGGCTGTGTCGGGTGGGACATATCCGCGTCCGCGTCGCGCTTGGCGAGGTAGGCCTGACGCTCGGTCTGGAACCCGCTCACCCACGCATCCGCCGCAGCGCGGCTTTGGAGGGCGGAGACAGCGTCGGCGAGTTGCTGCGCGGCCGTCGGCGCATCGGCCCAGATGCCCAGCGTGATCGGGAAGAAGCGGCCAATGGCGGTCGGCTCAAGCTCAATCTGGATGATCTTCGCGTCGCGGTTGATGTTGTCGTAGCTGTAAAAGGTCGAGTTGAAGCCCAGTCGCGTCCCCAGTGCGAGGATGACGTCGGCTTCCTTAACCAGTCGAGACGCCACCGGATTGCCGCGCGGCCCCATCTGGCCCGCATTGAGCGGATGGGCAAAGGGGATGCCGTCGCCGTGCCCGGGCGCGCTGACCAGCGGGCAGTTCAGCGCCTTTGCCAGCGCGATGGCTTGGTCGTGGCCCAGCGTGTTCTTGATCCCGCCGCCGGTAACGATCACCGGCTGACGCGCCCCGGTGAGCAGGCTGGCCGCCTGTGCGATGGCGTCGGGGTGCGCGCCGGGCAGGTGGAAGCTGCGATACTGATCCGGCGTCTGCATCGGCATCTCGAACTCAGCCTGACCAGAGAGCACATCGCGCGGCAGGTTAAGCTGCACGGGCCCTTTGCGCGGGGTCATGGCGGTGCGGAAAGCCTCGCGAAACAGCTCGGGCACGCGGTCGGTGGAGGGGGCGGTCCATGTCTTCTTCGTCACCGGCGTGAAAACCGACTGCTGGTCGACTTCTTGGAACGCGTCCCGGTAGACGTGCTGGGAGGACAGGGCGCCGGCGATGCTGACCACGGGAGAAAACGCGGCCTTGGCCTGGCTCAACCCCGTGACAAGGTTGGTCGCGCCCGGTCCGTTCTGACCGGCAAGAATGACGCCCGGATCGCCGGAAACACGCGCGTAGCCGTCGGCCATGTGGGTGCCTGTGCGCTCGTCACGGACGCCGATGAAGTTGATCTCGGACGCGTCATAGAGCGCATCAAACAGCTCCATCGTCGCTGAACCAATGAGGCCGAAGACATGGCGGGTGCCTTCAGCGCGGAGTGCCTCGACGGCGGCTTGACCGCCAGAAAGTTTGGTCACGTCAGTGTCCTCTTCAGAAATTCAACCGTGGGGTCGGTAAAGGCTGCTGGGTCTTCCATCAGGCCCAAGTGCTGCAGGCGCGGGACGATGTGGGTCTCTGCGCCGCTGATCTCATGGGCAATGGCGTGGGCCATGGCGGGGGTGGAGCCGCTGTCGTGCTCGCCGGTCATCACGAGCGTGGGCGCGGCGATGGGCTGGGCGGGCTGGATCAACTCTCGCACGCCGTTTGCCAGCACCCAGGCGGTCTGCGCGTAGCCCTCTGCATCCACCTGTGCGCGCCATTGGCGGACGCGATCGACGGTGGGGGCGTGGTGGGCGAGGAAGTCGGGCGTGAACCAGCGGAGCAGGGCGTCGGGCAGGGTGCTCATCGTCCCTTGCTCCCGCACCTTCGCCGCCCGGTCTTCGACGGCGAGCTGAGCGGCTTCGCCCCGGTCGTGGGGGCTGTTCAAGATCGCCAGCGCGCTCAGCCGATGCGGGTGATCCAGCGCGAAGCGGCGGTTGATCATGCCGCCGATGGAGAACCCCACCAGCGCGGCACGGCCAATGCCGGTGGCGTCGAGGAGGCCTGCGATCTGCTGGGCATAGAGCCCGAGTGTCGCGGTGCGCGGCGGTGGTGCGCTCTCCCCATGACCATAGAGATCGTAGGACAGCACGGCGAAGTGTGCGCGATAGGCTGCGATCATCGGGTCAAACAGGCGCCGGGACAGGCCCAGACCGTGGATCAGCACCACGGTCGGCTGTGTTGTCGGATCGCCATGACGCTCGTAGGCGGTGCCATCCAGCGTCATTTCGGTGGAGGGGTGGTCACTCACGCTTAGACGCCCGCCGGGTTATCGACATCGCGGCCCATTTCTTTGAGGTCGGAATAGCGGTTGCCGATCCGGTGGTTCGGATGCCCGCCCACAGACGCGCCCAAGGCCACAACGATCTCGTCATCTGCAGGAGCATCGGGGATGGTCAGGTGGATGGTCTGGTAGTGACTGCGCAGGCCGCCGTCGTCCTTGTGCATCAGCGGGATCATCATCGCCGTGCCCATGGCTCCGCGCGTGTTGGTAAAGGCAAGGTAGGACTTGGCGTTGATGGCCTCACGGAACTCGTTGCCGAACCACAGTGTGTGGGTCAGGGCTTGCGCGTGCTCAACTTCACCGCCCGAACCCACGTTCGAGGCCTTACCGCAGCCCTCGAGCGTGTCACCGACGGTGTCCAGCAGCATCTGTGTCAGCAGCTTTCCCAGAACCGGGCCGTGCTCACGGATTTCAGGCTGCAGATCCTCGACATAGCCGCGGCCAAACCACGGGTTCCGGATCACAGCCATGGCAGCAACCAGCTTAGTCGGCGCGTCGAGGACTTTGCCGCCTTCGATGAAAGTGTCTTGGATGTTCAGCAGGGTGCGGCGGATTTCTACGGCCATGGTTGGGGTCCTCGTGGGGTGTGTAACAGGGGGCAGTCGGGTTTAGGCTGCGTGCGGCATCACACGCTCGATAAAGGTCGACAGGGAGCGCTTCTGCATGTCCATGTCCAGCCCCATTGAGGCGTAATAGATATACGCGTCAACGCCGATGTTCTTGTAGGCGACCAGCTTCTCCGCGCATTGCTCAGCGGACCCGAACATCAGGTTTTCTTCCAACGTCGCGGGGTCATAGCGCATGTTGCCGTCGAGCTGGTCAACCGGCACACGCTCAGGGAAGCCATTGATCACGTCGCCCTTCTTTTGCATCAGGTTGCCGAACTGCCCCAGCGTATGCCGCAGCGCGCCCAGCGCAAGCTGGCGATCAGCTTCGTTCTCATAGACCGCCGAGTGGCGCATCATTGCGAACTTACCGGTGTAAGGGGTGCCAGCCTTGACGATGGCGTCGTCGAGCTGCTCCCGATACTTTTCAGCTTCGGCAAAGGGCATGGTCAGCGGCCAGCTCATGATATTCGCATTGTTGGCAACGGCGTAGTCAAAGGTAATGGGCGAGCGCGCAGCGACCCACAGCGGAACATCGTCTTGCACAGGCTTGGGACAGGCGGTGGAGGAGGGGAACTGCCAGAAGCGGCCATTGTGCTCCACATCCCCGGCCCACAGCTGTTTGATCAGCGGCAGCATTTCCTGCATATACTGCCAGGAATCCTTCTGCTCCAGCCCCGGCTTCATCCGGTCGAACTCACGCTGGTAAGCACCGGACCCCAAACCCAGCTCGAGCCTGCCATCGGACAACACATCCAGCAGAGCCGCTTCGCCAGCGAGGTTTATAGGGTGCCAGTAGGAGGCGTTGGCAACCCCGCAGCCCAGCCGCATGTTCTTGGTAATGCCCGCCCACCAGGTCAAAATCTGGAACGGGTTCGGCGCGATGGTCATCTCCAGCGCGTGATGCTCAGCGGCCCAAGCGATCTCGAAGCCAGCATCGTCCGCCATGCGGATCATATCTTCGACGTGGTGGCGGACTTCCCTGATCGATGTGTCGGTGGAGGTGCGCTCTAAGTTGATGGCGAGATGGAATTTCACAGTTTCAATCCACTTCGGCTTAACGGGGTTGGAACGGGGATGAGAGCGGCTCGTCGGAGAGGTTCATCCAGACGGTCTTGGGCCGCGTATAGTCGTACATCGCCTGCATCCCCGCTTCACGGCCATAGCCGGACATCTTCTCGCCACCAAAGGCAGCAATCGGGGAAATCGCGCGGTAGGTGTTCACCCACACGATGCCAGCGCGGATGCGCCGCGCCATGCGGATCGAGCGCGCGCTGTCGCGGGTAAAGATCCCAGCGGCCAAGCCGTGCTCAGACTGGTTCGCCAGCGCCAGAACGTGCGCTTCGTCCTTGAAACGCTGAACGGTTAAGACCGGGCCAAAAAGCTCCGTGTCCACAATGTCGAGCGATGGGTCAGGCGCTTCGATGATCGTGGGCTGGAAGTACTGCGTGCTCAGGCCTTCGGGCTGCTGCCCCCCCGTCAGGACGGTTCCACCCTGATCGACAGCGGTTTGTATCTGCTGTTGGATGTGGCTGACTTGGGCGGTGGTGCACAGGGGCCCCATTTCGGTTTCGTCGGCCATCGGGTCGCCAATCCGGATGCCCTTGGCCGTTGCGATCATTCGCTCGAGGAAAGCGTCGGCAATGCCTTCTTGCAAGAACAAGCGAGACCCGGCCACGCAGCTTTGCCCCGATGCGCCAAAGATCCCGGCGACGGAGCCATTTACCGCGCTTTCCAGATTGGCGTCGTCAAAGACGATGAACGGTGACTTGCCGCCCAGTTCCAGCGAGAGCGCTGCGTAGTTATTTGCTGTATTCCTGATGACATGCGCGGCCGCTTTCGGACCACCAGTAAAAGCAACACGGGCGACCAGCGGATGACTGGTTAACACCCGGCCACAGGGCTCTCCGTGACCGGTTACAATATTCACTACGCCGTCGGGGATGCCTGCTTGGGCAACCAGCTTACCAAACTCCAGCAGCGGCGTTGACGCTTCCTCACTGGCCTTCAGCACAATGGTGTTGCCAGCGGCCAGTGCGGGACCGATCTTCACCGCGCTGAGGAACATCTGTGAGTTCCACGGAATCACGGCAGCGACGACGCCTAGTGGCTCACGGTCCGTAAACACGAACATGTCGGGCTTATCGATGGGCAGGGTCTCGCCGCTGATCTTGTCAGCCGCTCCCGCGAAAAAATGAAAGTATTCAGCGATGTACTTCGCTTGCCACGCTGTTTCCTTGAACATCTTGCCCGTGTCGCGGGTTTCGATGCGGCCAAGGTGTTCTGAGTTCGCGGCCAACAGGTCACCCAGCTTGCCCAGTAGCTTGCCGCGCTGAGATGGCGTCATGCTGGCCCAAGGACCATCAGTCTGCGCGTGGTGTGCGGCTCTGACTGCGGTGTCAACGTCGGCTTCAGTGGCTTCGGGGATTGTGGCCCAGGGTGTGTTGGTGGATGGATCGACAGTCTCAAACTGTCCGCCATCGCTGGCACCAACCCATTGGCCCCCAATCAACATTTTATAGGCTTCAAGCGACACAGCGCAGTTCCTCCCCAACACAGCGTTTCTATAAGGTCTTTCTAAAACAATGCGATCCTGTAAGAAATTGAAATTAATCATGGTTTAAATTCGAAAAATATGAATTATTGGGACCATGAATATTGCAGCCATTCAAACCTTTCTGGCCATCGTTGAAACCGGCTCACTTGTGCGCGCCTCTGAGCGGTTGAACGTCACGCAGTCTACCGTGACAGCGCGGCTGAAGGCGCTGGAAGAAGCGCTTGGGCAGACATTGATCACGCGATCCAAGTCGGGAGCAACCTGCACCAGTGCTGGCCTGAGGCTGCAGCGATACGCGCAGACCATTTCTGGCATGTGGCGGCAAGCCCGGTTGGAGGTGTCGTCGCCAACCGGTAGGCGGGTCTTTCGGAACTGCGCGGTGCATACGGATCTGTGGGATGGGTGGGGCGAACGCTTGTTTGCGGACTTGGACGAGCACGAAGGCATCAGCGTCTCCCTGTTCTCCGGCGGAGAGCGCGACCTGACCGGCTGGCTCGATAGTGGTTTAGTCGATGTCGCTTTGGGGTACGTCCCGATCACGCGCGTTGGGATGGTCAGTGAATCGGTGGGGGAAGATCAGCTGATCTTGGTTTCCACGGACCCCAATGCGCCGCTGCGCTTTGATCCCGGCTATATTTTTGTTGATTACGGTGAGGACTTCAGTCAGCAGCACATGACCTTCTACGCCGACGCCAACTCCGCCCGCCTCACGTTTAGCGCGCCGTCTCCTGCGCTGTCGTTTATTTTGGCCAAAGGCGGGACAGCCTACTTACCACAGCGAATGGTGAAGGCTTTGCTGGCGCAAGGGCGGCTCTATCAGCTTGAGAATGCGCCAGTTTTCACGCGAGCCGTATTCCTTAACCGCAAAGAAGACGCGGCTATCGATGCCGGCCTTTGGTTGGCCTAAGCGCTTAGAGACATTTGCCCGGTCCGGGGGTCGCAAAGACTTGTGCGGCATAGACCCGGCTCCCGTCGCTGGTCTCCGCCACTGCAAGCCCAACATCGGCAAAGGCAGCAACCATGTTCTTCCGATGCCCTGATGAGTTGGCCCAGCCGGTCATGATCGTATCAGCCAGATCAGCGGTGGTGCCAAACTGTGAAGACCGCGCGATGTTTTCAGCCCACGGCGAGCCTTGTGTACAGACGACATAGCCCGCGTCTTCAATCCGATCGCCCGCCCGCTGGCCATCAGCGCTGTGGCTCAAATCATTCTTGCGAGCCATTATATCGGCGAGGTCTTGCGCGGCGGCGTCCAGTTGGGAATTTCGGCTGAGGGTTGGCATGCCTTGTGTGGTGCGGAAGGTTTGCAGCTCGGTCACAAGCAAATCATCGAGTTGGGCCAAGTCCAGCGTGCCAGCACTCGAATTCACGAAGGCCGAACGGCTCGTATCGGTGCTTCGATTGGTCGTACGCTCAGACGCACTGGTGGTGGAACACGCACTCACCGCCAGCATCAGCGCCGCAGCAATCAATCCTTGAGCCCACATAGGAAATCCCCCGAAGTTCCGATGGTAGCTTGAACCTTAGTGGGGGTTTTAAGCAGGAAGCAGGCGGGATTAAGAACACTTCGAGAAAGAAAACTGTCTGAAAAGAGGGGCGTGGCCC
Source organism: Alphaproteobacteria bacterium (assembly GCA_965661545.1). Classification (GTDB taxonomy): domain Bacteria; phylum Pseudomonadota; class Alphaproteobacteria; order UBA7985; family UBA7985; genus UBA7985. Next base: position 44,379 of record CBFIEF010000009.1, read on the forward strand.
CGCTCTCTTTCCTTCAGGCAGCTGGGTCATCGACGTACATGCGCCAATTGTGCTGTTCCTTGAAGCCCAACACTTCCCGAATTTTTCGGTTGGAGTAGAGCGCTTCAAAGCGACCGAGCGCGTGCCGTACTGGTGTGCCGGGGAAGAAACGCTCGGCCAACCTGGCTGCGGGAATGTTGGCGGAGTTGTCATCGTTCCCGGCGTTAAAGACCTCAAAGCCCAAGCCGTCTTTCTGAATGCACAAATGCACGATTTGTCCCAGATCGCGGGCGTCGATGTAGCAGAACGCGTTGCGTCGCCGAACAGCAGGATCCGCAAAGTAACCGGGAAAGTTCTCCGCGTATTCATGCGGTTCAATCACGTTACCAATCCGCAAAGCGTAGATATCCGCACCTGTCCGTTTGGCAAAGCTACGTGCGGTTTGCTCATTAACGACCTTGGATAGAGCGTAACTGTCGGTCGGGTTGGTGTCGTAGTCGTTTTCCTCTAGCGGTAGGAAGTCCGGGTTCACCTGTCCGTCTGCAAAGCAAACCCCGTAGGTGGTTTCTGATGACGCAATGACGATCTTATCGATCCCCAACTTGGTCGCCGCCTCGATGACGTTGTACGTGCCGATCGTGTTGACGCGAAAGGTCTCGTTGTCCGGCTTCAGTAAGATCCGGGGAACCGCCGCGAAGTGAACGACGGCATCAAACCTCGGAACGCCTGTGCCCGGTTCCAGCTCGTCAAAGTTGGCGTAGCTGGTCAAGACGTTGAACATTTGCCCGCTGTCGGTGATGTCTGCGATCAGGTTGTCGACGCCGGGGTGGTCCAAGGGCGTCAGGTCGACATTGACGACGCGATACCCCTGATCCAGCAACCACGGCACAACGTGCCGACCGGCCTTGCCAGAGCCACCGGTAAAGAGAATGCGTTTGCGGGTCATGGGGTCAAACCTTTGATGAAGGACAACATATGTTGGGCAACGACGTCACCGCATTCCAACATGATCGAGTGCTTCACCTCCGGCAAGACCACCAGCTCAGCCCTCGGCATTGCAGCTGCGATCAATTCATTGAGACGCGGCGGACAACCACCATCGTTTTCGCCAGTCAGAACCAGCGATGGCGCGGTTATCTCATACAGCCAAGGGGCCATTTCTGTTCCCGCGTAAATGTCAAACACGTTCAGAAAAATCTCAGCGTCCGTCCCAACGACTTGATCCATGCGCGCTTGGACGACTTCAGGGCTTGTCGCGATGAAAGCGTCGGTAAACCAGCGGTTGGCAAGGGTCGCAAGGATTTCCGGCACACTTTGTGAGCGCATGGCCCTTACCACGCCTTTGACTTTGGCACTGTCGTCCTCGGTCCGAAACGCCGCCGTCGATAGCAGGCCCAAAGACTGCACGCGACCGGGAAAAGCGCGGGCATAGGCGGGGCCAATCATGCCGCCCAGGGAATGACCGGCAAAGTGCGCCGCCTCGAACCCTGTTTTCACTCTCACGGCCTCCAAGTCGGCAACCAACTCATCCAATCCAAACGGCTGCTCGGGCATGGGGGATTCACCGTGTCCTCGTAAATCATAGGTCACGACGGAGAAATGCGGCGTCAGAACCGGCATTGATTTTCGCCACGTGTTCCGGGCGGCGCCGATCCCATGGATCAGGAACAAGGGCGGGCCTTCGCCCTCTATGCTGTAGGCGCAATCGATGGCTTGGGTCATGGAGGAGGTTATCCTACGGCTGAAAGTTTTGACGAGCTGCGGTGCGTGAAGTGCGGCATGACTTCTTCGGCGAAGCATTGAATGGCGTCTAAAGTATCCTGCGGATCCAAGCCAAAGTTCATGTTCATGATCACGCGATCAATCCCAAGCTCTTCGTAGGGGCCAAGCTTGTCGATCATTTCCGACGGCGTGCAGATGAGCAAGCTTTTCTCCAGCTCCTCCGCTGACTGCTTCCGAGGGATCTGACGGATCATCCCGGCATCGACCAAGCCGGGACCAAGGAAGATGTTGTCGAACCGGCAATAGTAGTCGTAAGCCGCGCGGTTCTTGCGCGCACGCTCCGCCTGCGAAGCTGCAACGTGAGCAACTCGGGACAGGGACAGGGTCAGATGGTCGCCTGCGCCATCCATATCAGCTTTGCCGCGATTAAAGGCATCGACCTGATCCACCAGCATTTGATGGTTGCCGGACAGCGGCGTTGTCTGGATATGGAACCCGCGTTTGGTGCAGTGATAAATCCCTTCTGGGTTCATAACCGCCATCATCATCGGCGGGCCGCCGGGGCGGACAGGGCGGGGCATAATCGTCATGGCGTCAAACTGGTAGTACTTTCCGTCCCAGCTCACCTCTTCTTCGTTCAGCAATGCCTGAAGAACATCGAGGCTTTCATCAAACCGTTCGCGGGTTTCTTCCATGGGGACGCCCATGCGTTCCATCTCGAACTTAAACGCGCCGCGCCCAACGCCAAGGAACAGACGGCCGTCACAGAAGATATCGGAAACCACCACTTCGCCCGCATAGGTCCGCATGTCGTGCAGCGGCAGGACGACCACGCAGGTGAGAATTTTGACCTGCTGAGTATGGGCGGCGAGTTTTACGGCAAAAGTCAGCGGCGCTGGCATCATCAAACAGTTCACCAAATGATGCTCGGTAATTGACACGGCGTCGAAGCCTAGTCGATCCGCCAGCACAGCCTGATCGATCATGTCCTGATAAACCCGATCGCCTCCATAGGCCTTGTCGGGGTAATCTGAGGACAACTGAACGCTGAATTCCATATGCTTGAACTCCTCCACCGAATGCAGCACGAATTTGCGTCATGTGGGCGGACAGGAAAAGCCTGTCAGCGTCATGATTTGGCGATGCGCGCAGACAAATTGCCTCAGGCATTGGTGGGGAGTGAAGGCCGGTGTCGCTGCGCGGAGTCTCTCAAGAGATCCCTGTTTCTCTCTTAAGTTAACCCGCCCCTGCCTTCAATTGAGGGGACGCGACGAGCACCTTTAAGGCCGATTGCACATTTTATATGCCGGAAGATGGTGTCAAAGGGGCCGTCCAGCGCCTCAAAAAAATGGTCATCAACACAAGTATAACGAGGGCATAAGAGGGCCGTGATTCAATCGGCTTTGAGCCGTCGCTGGGGAAGACAACCAATAGGGATCGCTGGCGAGCGAAGCTTAGCTTGTTTGGCACCCCTGCCAAAGGCCGTGATTGGCATTCGTGAAAAGTTGTATTTTCAGATGAAACCGTTTTTTTACGTCATCACTGCCGATGCAAGTGTCCGCCACGGTTTGGATTTTAGCGTGACGGTTCAGGGCAAACTCGGCATGTGGGATCCATGCTGAACCATCCGGTTATCAGCCCGAAAGCAGTGGACAATTTTGCAAGCTAAGCCAAGTGGAGCGGACAGTGTGCCGCCTAGGGCTTTCCAGCCGTCCCAAGGAACCCAGCAAATCCCGCCATGATCAGTTGCTCCCGATGCCATAGACCCTGAGCTGGCGAACGCTCTTCTCTGAAAACAACCCATCGCCATTCGGTCCTTGAATTAGATGCTGGAGCAGTCTTCTAGACCAGCGTGCGAAGGCCTGCTGAGCTCAGATTTTCATTGAGTGGCGGTTGAGTGAATGGGCCCCCAGGACACGGTTTCCGCTCGTGAGAATTTGAGGTACAGCCCGTATAATTTGGTCGGTTATATCCAAGTCATTTCCAACGATGGTTTTCCGGGGTGTTCGAATTTGAGCAACAGGCTGTGCCAGATTCAGCACTGGACCAAGAAGCCGCCACTTGAATAGCTTTTCCCTCAGAACGTTTCACCAGCGTTCGGGATCGGCCCTACCGGTCCTAAAAATGAGTCAAAAAAAACATGAGGAATCCTGGACCATGAACAAGTTCCTGATTGCAGCAGGGGCCTTCGCGGGCGTGCTTGCTGCGAACGCTGCAGTAGCTGACGACGACACAATCAAAGTCGGCGTCCTTCACTCTCTTTCGGGTACAATGGCGATCTCCGAGACGACGCTGAAAGACACAGTCTTGATGATGATCGAAGAGCAGAACAAAGCTGGTGGGTTGCTGGGCAAGCAGCTTGAAGCAGTTGTCGTTGATCCAGCGTCCGATTGGCCGCTTTTCGCTGAGAAAGCGCGCGAGCTGATCGAGATTGAAGGCGTAGACGTGATGTTCGGTTGTTGGACATCCGTTTCCCGTAAGTCCGTATTGCCGGTCATCGAAGAATTAGCCTCCGTTCCGCTGTTCTACCCTGTGCAGTACGAAGGCGAGGAGTCATCCAAGTTTGTCTTCTACACGGGCGCTGCACCAAACCAGCAGGCGATCCCTGCGGTCGATTACTACCTCGAAGAGCTGGGCGTTGAGTCCTTTGCTTTGCTCGGTACCGATTACGTTTACCCACGGACGACGAACACCATTCTTGAGCAGTACCTGCTTGACGCGGGCATCGCCTCTGAAGACATCTTCGTGAACTACACCCCATTCGGTCACTCCGATTGGCAGACCATCGTTTCCACGGTTAAGGACTTGGCTGCATCGGGTAAGAAGGTTGGCGTGATTTCCACGATTAACGGTGACGCTAACGTACCGTTCTACAAAGAACTCGCGAACCAAGGGATCTCTGCTGAAGACATTCCGGTTGTGGCCTTCTCCGTTGGTGAAGAAGAGCTTTCCGGTCTGGATACAGGCCCACTGGTCGGTCACCTTGCCGCTTGGAACTACTTCCAGTCCGCCGAAGCTGACGTTAACGACGAGTTCGTTGAAACGTGGCAGAGCTTCATTGGCAACGATGAGCGCGTGACCAACGATCCAATGGAAGCAACCTACATCGGCTTCAAGCTGTGGGCACAAGCCGTTGAAGCTGCTGGCTCAGAGGCTTACGCTGATTGGCGTCCAGAGATCTACGGCATGTCCGTACCGAACCTGACGGGCGGCGAAGCAACCATGTTGGCAAACCACCACCTGACCAAGCCAGTTCTGATTGGTGAAATCCAGGACGATGGCCAGTTCGACATTGTATCGCAGACCACCGAAGTACCGGGTGATGCTTGGACAGATTTCCTTGCTGCTTCGGCGACACGCATGTCCGATTGGGCTGACTCCGAAGTCGATTGCGGTAACTATGATACCGAAACCGGCGAGTGTTTTGGTCAGAACTACTAATCAGTCCTGACTAAGCTTGGGAAGGTCGGTTCTGCCTCCTCGCAGACGACCTTCCCTCTGCCTTTTCCCCGTTCGCGCTGAACCCAATCCTTGGCCCCACAACCGATGGGTCAGCAGTCTTGTAGTCCTGTCTCCCCAGCAAAGGCTGACGCCATGCTCCGTGTGCTTGCCCTGTTCATTGCGCTGATGTTGATAAGTCCCGGATGGGCCGCCGCGCAGTCACTGAGTGAAATACTCTCCAACCGTTCGGACGATCTCGCTGCCGGAAAAACGGCCACTATCAAAGAAATCGCCGCCGACGTCGCTGCCACCCGCGACCCACAGACCCGAGATGTGCTCGAGAGCTGGATCGATGGACGCTTGCATTACCGCCGCACTGACAACCTGATCGTCTTCGCTGACAAGACCGACGCAGGATACGACCTCAGCGACCCCATCACCGGGGATGCGCTTGGTTCAGCGGGTAAGAAAGACACCAAGAAAGTAAAGAATTCCACGCCCATCAAGGCGATCCTCCGCCCGGGACTGGCGGCACTGGATCTGGCGAGCGTTGACCCCGCCAAACGGCTTTCGGCCGCTGAGCAAATCTCGAAAAAGCCAACCGAGCAATCCCGCGCTTTGCTACAGCAGGCGCTCGAGACAGAAACCATTCCAAACGTCCGATCGGCGCTAGAGACTGCTGCGCTGATTGCGACCTTCGCCGTCGCCAACGACACCGAGAAATTAGCGGCTCTGGACACGATGGGCGACCGCCTTGAACCTTCTGTTCGCGGAGCCGTGCAGCGGATTGCCAATAACAAGAAAGAAGCGCCGGACGTGCGAGAGGCGGCACAGGCGCGCCTTGCGAGCATCGAAACACGCGTGGCGTTGAGCAACTTTGGTAATAATATCCTGTTTGGCCTGTCTCAGGCCTCGGTTCTGCTGCTGAGCGCCATTGGACTCGCCATTACCTTTGGGGTGATGCGAGTGATCAACATGGCGCACGGTGAGTTCGTGATGATTGGCGCCTACACGACCTTTGTGGTGCAGACGTCGCTGCCTGTGCCGCCGGGCGTGGGCTTGCTGATATCCATTCCTATGGCCTTCGCGGTTGCCTTTGTCGCTGGGGTCATCCTCGAGCGGCTGGTTATCCGCTTCCTCTATGGCAGGCCGCTGGAAACGCTGCTGGCGACCTTTGGTGTATCGCTGGTTTTGCAGCAGTCTTTCCGCCTGATTTTCACGCCGCAGAACCGGCCCATCGTGACGCCAGACTGGTTGGCGGGAAATCTCTCGCTGAACCCTATTTTGGGCATCACAACACCGCGTTTGTTTGTCTTTGGGATCGCGCTGGCGGTCTTCTTTGGCCTTTTGCTGTTTCTGCAGCGCTCCCGGTTTGGTCTGGAAATGCGGGCTGTTACGCAGAACCGCGCGATTGCCAAAACAATGGGTATTAATTCCAGCCGCGTGGATTACCTCACATTTGGCCTCGGGTCCGGTATCGCAGGCTTAGCCGGCGCGGTGCTCAGCCAGGTGCTGAAAACCAACCCGGACATGGGAACCGACCTCATCATCCCAAGCTTTATGGTGATCGTCGTGGGTGGCGTAGGCAGCCTTTGGGGCGCATTGGTTGGCGCGGGGCTGGTCGGTATGGCGACCAAGTTGGTGGAACCGCTGTTCCCGAACAATACCTTGCTGGCAACGGCCATTATCCTTGTTGCCGTCATTGGCTTCATTCAATTCCGTCCGCGCGGTCTTTTTGCGCAAAAGGGAAGGTCGGCTGAGCTATGATGACCTCAACACAATATTCCGATTTGGGCCGCCGATATCGGCGCGTTTCCCCTGTTATTTCCATGCTGGTCGTCTTCGCCTTGCTGGCAGGTTTTATGGTCTACGTGCCATTGGCAAACGGATCATTCAGCGGTGGTGGCGGTGCGCTGCCGGATACGATGGTGCAGTTGTTCGGCAAAATCCTGTGCTTTTCGCTTTTGGCGGTCGCGATGGATCTAGTGTGGGGCTACTGCGGGATCCTGTCGCTCGGTCATGGCGCATTCTTCGCACTGGGCGGCTACGCCATTGGGATGAACCTGATCTACGCCACAGCAGATGAAAAGCTCGCGCAAATCACAGACGCAGTTGCGCGTGACGAAGCGGTCAAGCAGTCGATTTTCTCCGTAGTGGGACAGGGCGAAGACCCTTGGCCGTGGTTTTGGCTGTTGGCTGACCAATTCTGGTTTCACGCTTTGCTCGTGCTGATCGTTCCGGGTGCGCTGGCCTTTGGGTTTGGTTGGCTGGCGTTTCGCAGTCGCGTGACGGGGGTTTACTTGTCGATCATTACCCAAGCGCTGACACTCGTGCTTGGTTACCTGTTCATCATGAACGAGTTCGGCCTGCGCGGTAATAACGGGCTGTCGGGCCTGCAAAACGTCATGGGCGCATCGATGACGGAGCCGTCGACCAAGGCGTTACTGTTCATCGCCTCAGGTATCGCTTTGATGGTCGGGTACGTCATCACCCTGTTTCTCACACAATCCAAGTTCGGGAATGTCATTCGTGGCATCCGGGACGATGAAGACCGCGTGCGTTTCTTGGGGTATCAAGTCGAGGGCTATAAGGTCTTCGCCTTCGTAGTTTCCGCCATGATGGCCGGCGTGGCTGGGGCGCTGTTTGCCCCGCAAGCTGGAATCATCAACCCAGACAGTTTTGGTCCTCTTAAGTCGATCGAGATCGCCGTTTGGGTTGCCTTGGGCGGTCGCGGAATGATCTATGGCGCCATTGTCGGCGCGGTGACAGCCAACCTGCTCCGCTCTGCGTTGACGGGCGGGTGGATCAACTCCATCGGCTTTGGTGCGGCGTCTATCGACGTCAGCGGAGTGCCTTGGCCCGAATTCTGGCCGATCGTTCTGGGTTTGATGTTTGTGTTGGTCACGCTGTTCCTGCCGAGGGGCATCATGGGGCTTTGGCATGATATCATCGGAATAACGTGGAAGGCGCTGGTGAAGCCACGATTGGTCGAACCGGGCGAAGCGTCAGGCGACCCCCTCGAGCCATCCCCAAAATCCGACCTTGCCCCAGTCCGTGAAGTGGTTGCGAGCGCATGAGCAAATATCCTCCCATGGTGCTCAACATGGCACCGGTGCCGCCAGAACCAGTGGAACCGCGAACCACGTCTAGTTTTGAGAGCAGTGATCTGAACACTGGTTCTTCGCTGCTAATGATGCAGTCGGTGACAGTCTCGTTTGACGGATTCAAAGCCCTCAACGACTTGTCTTTTTCGATTGCAGAGGGCGAGTTGCGGGCGATCATTGGCCCCAATGGTGCCGGAAAGACGACCTTCATGGACGTGGTCACAGGCAAAACTCGACCTGACAAGGGCCGCGTGGTGTTTGGCTCGACCGACGTTCTGCGAAAGTCAGAAGCGGAAATCGCTCGTCTCGGCATTGGACGCAAGTTCCAGCGGCCAACCGTGTTTGAACACCAAACGGTATTTGAAAACCTGATGATGGCCCTGGCCAACCCCCGCGATCCCGTCGCAGGCATCTTCTACGCACTCAACCGATCCGACCGGCAACGGGTGCAAGACGTGGCGGAGCAAATTAACCTGCAAGACGTTCTACAAAGCGAAGCGGGCATCCTTTCACACGGGCAGAAACAATGGTTGGAGATCGGAATGCTGCTGGCCCAGGAGCCGAAGCTTTTGCTGGTCGACGAGCCGGCTGCCGGGATGACGCCCACAGAGCGGGAGCGCACGGTCAGTATTCTGCGCGAGGTCTCAAAAACACGCTCGGTCGTGGTGATCGAGCACGACATGGAATTCGTGCGAAACCTCGACTGCCGGGTGACGGTCCTGCACGAAGGATCTGTGCTGGCCGAGGGCTTTATCGATCATGTCGTCAATAATGAGGAGGTGATCGATGTCTACCTTGGTCGCTGAAAACATCACGCTGTCTTACGGTGCTTCACAAATCTTGCACGGGGTCTCGGTCGAGGCTCGTACGGGCGAAGTGACCTGTGTCATGGGTCCAAATGGCGTCGGCAAAACATCCCTGCTCAAAGCCATTGTGGGCGTCCATCCGTTTAGCGGCGGTAACATTCGCTTGGGTGACACCGACCTTGGGCGGCTGAGTGGGCACCAGTTGGCCCGGGCAGGGGTTGGATACGTGCCACAGGGTCGAATGATCTTCCCCCGGCTGACGGTCGAAGAGAACCTGAAGAGCGGCTTTGCTTGCCTGCCGCGAAGCCAATGGCGCATTCCAAATCGCGTGTTTGAGCTATTTCCCATCCTGGCCGACTTCATGGGGCGTCGAGGTGGGGATTTGTCTGGTGGACAGCAGCAGCAGCTCGCGATTGCCCGCGCTCTGATCACCAAACCACGCTTGCTGATTCTCGACGAGCCAACAGAGGGGATTCAGCCCAATGTCATCCAGCAGATTGGGGACGTTATTCGCGCACTGAAGAGTGAGGGCGAAATGTCGATTATTCTGGTGGAACAGTACTTTGACTGGGCGCAAAAACTGTCGGATAGCTTCACTGTGATGCGCCGCGGAGAGGTGATCGCGCAAACGCGGAAGGAACAGGCAGACATAGATGAATTGCGACGCTTGATTTCAATCTGACGCGAAGCACTTTGTTAGCGAGGCTATGGCGCATTTGCGCTCAAGAGCGTCCCTTTTTTCAATGGTATTCCCTGCGAGCATTCGTCAGAATGCGCGAAAATACACCTAACTTAGGAACGGAAAACATGACCCGTCTGATCGCATCTGCTTCTGCACTCTTGCTCACTGCTGGAACTGCCGCAGCTCACACTGCTGAAACCGCGCACAGCCATAATGAAATGGTGATCGCAGTCGCTGCTTTGGTTGCTATTGGTGCTGTTGCGACGCGGGTAATCGTTCGCGCGCGCTAATCGACGTGGCTTGGCCCTTCTGCCAATTGGGGGAGGGCCGTTGCTTTAGTTCGAAAGGTTGGCCGTGAGCATTGTAAGCTCATAGTGCATGGCCAAAATCTGATCCTTCAGCTTCTCCGTCTTCCGGCGGTTGTTGAAGGTGTTGGGGATGCGAGCAAGTTTCGCCTCCAACTTTGCGACTTTGGAGCTGAGAATAATAATATCGGCTTTGGTCGCGACCTGCTTTTGTTGTCTGAGGCTGTGACTGCCCCGAACGCTTGGCGTGGCTTGGGCTTGTTCAGCAGGTACGCAAAGTGGCTGTTCCAGAACTCCGGTATCGTTAATGCAGTAAAATTCCATCGTCTGCGGCTGATTATTGCCGGACAGGTTCAGGGTCTGTGCACTCGCGCCGTTGGCAAGGCCAAGCGCGACGAGAAAACCGAGGCTGTGAAAAGACAGCGGTTTCATGGAAACAGCCTTATCAACGAGTGAAAAAAGAGAACAATGATGGTTAAAACTACATATGTGTCTCATTAGTCACAAGCCTAGCGGGGGGAAAGGCGGTCTCTTGTGCCGCAAATGTACGCGTCAGGCGTATAAACTGGGTTTATTCAGACTGCATCGACAGGTTTGCATTTATTCGAATAAAATGCAGCTCATAATGTTGGGCTTTGTCGAATCGTTTTGGGGGCTCTGGTCCTCTAGAACTCGCGTCCTGCTCTAAATTCATTCCATTTAATGACCGCCGTTGCACCCAGGCTTTTCAGAGGTCCACCGGGTACGCGCGTGGGCGTTGGTTGGGATTGCAGGAATTCTAGGTATTCGCTGCTGTTGCCTGTTGCCAGTTCTGCGGCGGCCATGCCGAGGAGCGTCCCTTTGGCTGTGCCTAAGGCATTCTGACAGCAGGCGGAGTACAAACCTTCTTCAACCTCACCAAAGGCACCAACATTGTTCGGCGATAGGCAGATCCTCCCGCCCCAGCGGTACTCCATTGCAATGCCTGCGAGCATGGGAAAGCGGATGGCGAAGGAACGGTCATGGTCGCGGTTGATGTTGTCGAAGCGCTCGGGCGGAACGGCATAGTTTGGGTCAAAGCTGAACCTGTTGCGTACCACGAGCCGGTGTCCTCCGGCGCCAAAGGTGCGGCGCACAGTGGTTCCCATTGGGTCAGCAGGCGTGAGATGCCAGTTGTACTCGCCGCCCAGTGTTTTGACCTCGTCATCGGTCAGGGCACGGGTCATTGAGCCGAAGGTATTGAAGTGCATCAATTGACCCTGATAGAAGCCAAAATCGTTAATCAGACCGTTAACACCCAAAATCACCTTTGGCGCGGTAACGCACCCATCTGCCGTCTGCACCACCCAGCTTTGACCTACGCGCTCCAGACCACGGACTGGCGAATTTTCATAGAGGGTTACCCTGTTGGACCCAATCGCCTCGGCTAAACTGCGCACGTAAAGTGCCGGCTGGATCATGGCGGAGCCAGGGGTGAAGAGGCCGGATTGGTAGTAGTCGATGCCTGTCAATTGCTGCATGGCGCGGGCGTCAAGCATCTCATAGGCTTCGCCCAAGTGCTCTAAGTGCGATGCGTAATCGAGATTGTGCTTATGGCCTTTGTCCGTTGCGGCACCGTTGATCTTGCCGCAGCGGTTGAAGGCTTCCGCGGTTAGCCCGGCCTCGTTGGCCATGGCTTGGGCAAAATCGATGGCTGCGCGGTTGGCGCGGGTTTGTGCGCGGTCGGACTCCAATGCCCCGCCGTAGTCTTCTGATGTTAGATCGTGGGGCAGGTCGATCATAAAGCCGGAGTTCCGGCCCGCTGGTCCTTCGGCCACTCGGATGCCTTCGAGAATCACAATATTGTCTTCGGGCCGCAACTGGCTCAACCGCTTGGCGGCTGCCAAACCAGCGAAGCCAGCGCCAATGACGACCCAATCAGCCGTGCGCGTCTCCGCCAAAACACGCGGCGCAACCGGTTTCGGCAAAAGCGCGTTCCATGCGGCAGGTCCGGGCTCTGCGGGTAGGGGTGGAACAGTGATTTTAAGCGTCACGGCAAACTCAACTTTGCAGTTCGGCCACCATCGATGGTCATGATTTGCCCGGTCATGAAGCCTGCATCCTCAGACGCCAGCCAATAGACCAGGTTGGCGACTTCTTCAGGTCGTCCTGTGCGGCCAACCGGGTGAATGGCTTTCAAGCCTTGGTGAAAAGCGGCGGTGTCGCCGGTTAGAGCGTTGATGAAATCGATGTTGAGTGGCGTATCAATCCATCCGGGCGCGACAGCGTTACAGCGTACGCCCTTTGGCCCTTCATCTACTGCGATTGCGCGTGTCAGGCCGTTCAGCCCGGCTTTGGAGGCGCTGTAAGCAGGGTGACGCGGGTTTGAGGCGCTGGCCTCAACGCTGCTGATATTGACGATGTTGCCTTGGCTCGCATGGAGCAGCGGCATGAGCGCGCGGCTAAGGGCAAAGGGAACCGTCAGGTTCAGCTGCATCTGAGTGTCCCAGTCTGCCAAGGAGCTTTCTTGCACCGTGCCTTCGAGCATGACACCAGCGTTGTTCACCAGCACGTCAAGCCGCCCGGCTCGCGCAACGACTTCCGCGCTCACGCGGTCAGCAGCATCGGCGTCAAGCAGCGAGAGAGCGATGGTCTCGCCGACGGGCGAAGGACGGCGCTGGGCTGTGAGGACGCGGTAGCCCTCGGCAGCAAAACGGCGCGCAATAGCTTCTCCAATGCCGCTGCTGGCACCTGTTACGAGAGCAACTTTTTGAGGCGTTTGCTGTGTCATCCGACCGGCTTTCCCCCGTTAACCTCCAACAGCGCTCCGACCATGTAGCGTGAGTCGTCGGAGGCCAAGAATGCAATCACGTCAGCGATGTCTTCTGGCTCAGCAATGCGCCCCAGCGGAACAGACTGGTTCAGCGTGGCGATCCCTTCATCAGGATCGAGCCCTCGGATCTTGAAGCCGGAGCGGAGCATGCCGGTATTCACCTCATTGGGGCAAACAGCGTTAACGCGGATGCCTTGGTGGGCATGGTCGCGCCCCAAACACTGAGTGAGCGATGCTAAAGCGGCCTTGGTCATAACATAGACAGGGTGGGCGGGGCCCGGCTGCAGCCCCCAGCACGAGGCAGTATTCACAATCGCTCCGCCGCCTTGCTTGGCCATGATGGGAATAGCACTGCGGCACAGGCGAAAGGGCGCCTCGACATTGATCGCCAGAGATCGGCTGAGATCGTCGTCAGAGGCATCCGTAATCACTCCGCGCGCGATGATCCCGGCGTTGTTGCAGAGGATATCCAGCCGTCCGGTGAGCGCCTGCACTTTGCCCGGAAGCGCATCGGCAAACGCCGGGTCGGTCAAATCGCCGATCAAGTGATGATCAGCGCGCTGGGCCGGATCAGCGGCCAAATCCGTCGAGACCACTGTCGCCCCATCCGCTTGCAAGCGAGCGATGATGGCTTGGCCGATCCCGCCGTTGCCGCCCGTTACGAGCGCTGTTTTCCCTGCGAATTGTCCCGCCGTCATGGCTAGTGGTCCTGGTTCAAGGCTTCGACCGCTGGAATTTCACGCTCGCGCCGCGCAATGTAATCCAGCAGCGCTTCATTCACGCCCTCATCAAGCTTTGGCTCCTCGTAGTCGTTGAGCAAGTCCTTGACCCGCTGCAGCGCGCGTTCGTTAATCTCAACCGAGCCTTCGGCCTGCCATTGCTCGATGGAGTTGTTGTCGAACATCTCTGGCATAAAGAACGCCCGTTGGAAGTTTTCCAGCGTGTGCGGGTGGCCCAAGTAATGCCCGCCGGGGCCAACGTCGCGAACCGCTTGCAGCGCTTCGTCAAAGTCGTCCCAGCGCACGCCCTCGGCCATGCGGTAGCCCATGGCGCACTGCTCGGCATCCACAACGAACTTCGCCATGGAACAATGCATGCCCGCCTCGTTCCAGCCTGCGGAATGCCAGATGTAGTTGGCGCCAGACATGAGCGCCGCCATCATGGTGGTCGCGCTCTCGTACCCGGCTTGGGCGTCAAAGGTCTTCGCGCCGCCCAGCGTGTTCGATGTCCGCCACGGCACATCATAGAACCGCGCCATTTGCCCGATCATGAAGTTCATCAGGCTGATTTCAGGGGTTCCCGCCATTGGGGCGCCTGACTTCATCGATACCGTCGCCAGATAGTGCCCATAAATCGCAGGCGTTCCCTTGCGGATGACTTGGGTATAGGCAAGCGCAGACAGGGCTTCAGCGTTCAACTGCGCGACTGTTGGCGCAACAGAAGCAGGCGTGTTGGCCCCGCCCAGCACGAACGGTGAGCACAGTACAGGCTGCTTACGCTTAGCAAAGGCGCGCATGGCCCCCAGCATGGTCTCATCCCACACCAGCGGCGAGTTACCGTTGCAGTTGCCGGTACAGACGGCGTGGTCTTCGAGGTAGTCTTCCCCAAACAACACCGCGCACATCTCCATCACATCCTCAGCGTTCTTGGGCGAAGTGGTCATGCCCATGAAAGTCTTATCGCTGTGCTTCATCGACGAGTAGGTGATGCGCAAGTGCCGGTGCGAAATTGGGTGATCGTAGGGCTCAACGATATGGTGCGCGCTGGAGTGGATCGCGGGTAGCATATGGCTGAGCTTGTGGAAGTTTGCCAAGTCATCCAGCGTTGGGTTGCGCCGAACGTCTTCCATATCCCGCAAATAAGGCGCGCCTGTCATCGGCACGAAAATCGAGTGATCGTTGCCGAAGGGTAGATCGTTCGCGTGGTTTCGGGCGTGAATGGTGAAGCTACTCGGTATGCTCGCGATCAGCTCACGCACCAAGCATCGGTCCAGATGCACCGTCTCACCACGCACATCCGCGCCGACTCCGCGCCAGTCTTCGAGCGCAATCTCGTCACGGAACACCACGCCAATGTTTTCAAGGATGTCCATAGACGCTGCATCGATCTTCTCCACCTGCTCTTGGCTCATTGGCTCGGTCAGGGGGAGGGTGCGGCGCAAGGCTGGGAGCATCGTGGTGTTCCGCTTCTGCCGCGAAGCCTTGCGCGCGCCGCGTCCGCGACGCTCTGTGCCGACTGCTGCTACACTCATCCTACGTTGTCTCCGTCTTTTGGATCATTCAGGTCGATCCAGATTGTCTTCAACTCGGTGTACTGGTCATGCGCGTGAATGCCGTTGTCACGCCCGCCAAAACCGGACTGTTTGTAGCCGCCAAAAGGCGTGGAGATGTCACCTTCGCCATAGCAATTCACGGTCACCGTTCCCGCTCGAATATCTCGAGCCGCCCGAAGCGCCTTCCGGGCGTTCGCGGTGAAGACAGACGCGGCGAGCCCATAGTCGGTGTCATTGGCGACTTCAATCGCTTCGTCCATGGAGGCGACTTCGATCACACTCAGCACCGGACCAAAGATTTCCTCGACCGCGCGCGGATCAGTGCGGGAGACTTCATAGATCGTCGGCGGGCAATAAGGTCCGTCCATGGCACCGCCGATGAGCGCTTCGCCGGTAAGAAAAGACGCAACCTTGCTGCAATGTTCTGTATCGATCAACGCACCTAAAGAATTGCTTGGGTCCAAAGGATCGCCAGTCTTCCAGTCTCGTACCCGCGCCAAAATCCGCTCCATCAGGGGGGCTTTCACGTCTTTATGGACGATCAGGCGGGAGTTGGCTGAGCAGTTTTCGCCCATATTCCAGAACGCCGCATTCACCAGGTTTTCGGCTACGTGGTCGAGGTTCTCTGCATCCTCAAGCACGACTGCCGGGTTCTTGCCGCCGCATTCCAGCACGACCTTCTTGAGATTGCTGTCTGCTGCATAGCGCAGAAAACGGCGACCTGTTTCCGTCGAACCGGTGAAGCTTACCATGTCGACGTCTGGGTGCAGACCAATCGGCTCGCCCACTGACGGGCCATCGCCGGGCAGAACCTGCAGTACACCGCGCGGAAGCCCAGCTTCTGCTGCCAGTTCCGCAACGCGCAGCGCGGTCATAGAGGTTTGCTCCGCAGGCTTCACAATGACCGAGCAACCCGCAGCCAGTGCCGGACCAATCTTCCACGCGAGCATGAGCAGCGGAAAGTTCCACGGTAACACAGCGCCCACAACGCCAATCGGCTCCCGCACGATCATGGAAATGGCACCATCACCGCTGGGGCCGGTCTGGTCATAAATCTTGTCTACCGCTTCGGCGTGCCACAGGATCGTATGGATGCTTTCAGGGATGTCGATGTTCTCGCAATCGGCAATCGGCTTGCCGCTCTCCAAGCTCTCGAGAACGGCCAACTCACGGCGGTTACGGGTCATAAGCTTTGACAACCGAACCAGCACACCCTTGCGCTCGGTCGGGTGCATTTTCGCCCAATGGCCTTGCTCAAACGCCTCCTTCGCCTTTTGAACCGCAAAGTCCACATCGTCAGCGTTGCAGGCCGCAATCTCAGCGAGGGTCTCACCGGTCGCTGGGTTGATCGATGTGAGTGTATCGCCGTGACCTGCTTGGTACTTGCCATCAATAAAGGCAGCACGCGGGTACACAAGGGCGTCGGCAATCGCCTGATATTCGTTCCGGGTCAGAAGGTCGCTCATGGCTTTGCTCCAAGGCTCTTGGTCTGGCCAATGGACTGGCCAATGATCTGAGAAATAGTGGTATTCATGGTGCGGATGACTTCGGCGAGTTCGCGTTTGTCGTCCTTGTTCAGCGGCTGCAGGGGGCGGCGGGGCGGTCCAGCATCAATGCCGCGCAGCGTCAAACCGTACTTGATGCACTGGACAAACTTCCCGCCCTGTTCGAGCACACGCATCAGCGGCATCATCGCGGACATGATTGCGCGGCCCTTGGTGAAGTCGCCCTCAACCGCACAGGCTTGATACAGCGCAATGTGCGCTTCTGGGGCGAAGTTCGACCCGGCACAGACCCACGACCGGGCACCCCAAGCGAAGAACTCAAGCGCCTGATCATCCATCCCGCAACTGAGCTGGATATGCGGGTAGTCGCGCGCCAGCATGTGCAGGCGGTTGGGGTCGCCAGAGCTTTCTTTGATCGCGCAGAAGTTGGGGCTACGACCCAAGCGGTCCAGCGTCTCCTCATCCATGTTCACGCTCATGCGGCCCGGATAGTTGTACAGCATGGCCGGCAGGTTCGCGGCGCGATCGATGGCCAGCGCATGCAACGCAATCTCTCGGCCCGTTGGATAAGCATAGGGCGGCGTCGCAATCAGCAGCGCGTCGGCACCGATGTCTTTCGCTGCGCTGGCAAAGGCGATGCTGTCCTCGGTCCGGATGGCGCCGGTGCCGACAATCATTGGAACGCGCGCACCAATCATTTCCTTGGCCAGCCCCATCATCTCCATACGCTCTTCAGAGGATTGGGCGTAATACTCACCCGTGGTCCCGGCGATGATTAAGCCATGAACCCCCGCATCAATCAGGTGGTCGATGGTCTCGGCCAGTCCCTCTCGGTTAAGGCTGAAGTCTTCGAAGTAAGGGGTGACGACGGGGGTATAAATACCTTCAAACTGCATGGCGTTTGGCTTCCAGTGAATAAACGTCAACGGGCAGGGGATCGGGGCGCACGAAGCGCTCGAGTTGGTCGCGGGACAAGTCCCAGTGTTTCAGGGCGAGATCCAAGGATAGCGACGCTTCCCGGCTCTCGAATGCAGCGATCATGGCATCGTGTTGATCGATTGCCTGATGCACCAGCGACGTTTCTGCCGCTGAGGTGGGTCGGTAAAAGGTCTGACTCATCCGCGTATGGTCGATCATCAACCTATTCAAACTGGCCACCAAATACGCGTTCTGAGCCATGTCACCAACAAGTCCATGAAATCGATGATTGCTCAGCGCTGCATCGCTGGCCTCACCAGCCTTGGCTGCCTTGGCAAAGGCGCGCTGAGTTTCTTTGAGTGCGTCAAGTTGCTGCAAACGCCAGTTCTCAGCCGCCAACCGCGAGATGTTGGCGTAAATCAGCGGAGCGGTCTGAAAAAACGTCCTCATAACCCCAACGTCCATCGAAGCCACCTTCGCCCCTCGGTTGTCCGTGAGCACGATATAGCCATCACCACTAAGCCGCTGCAGTACCTCGCGCAGGGGAGTGCGAGAGATGCCGTAGGCCTCACACAAGCTCGCCTCATCCAAATCCGTCCCCGGCTCGAGCGCGGTAGACAGGATCCGCTCACGCAGGCTCTGCAAACAGGAATGCTTCTTATTGGGGGACACGATATCGAGGCTTCAGTTTAAGACATCCATACGTATACAGCGTGTATACTCTTCCATCAAGCGTTTGAAGGTGTTCAGTAGACGGAGGCGATGCATAGGCACTCAGCTCTCCCTGTTTGCTTTTTAAGAGCAAATCGCCCAGGGGCTGAGACAAATGTATTTTTTGGGAGAAAGTTGGGATGTTGGCGAATGTTGTGCTGCCTTTGGTCTTGGCGTTTATCATGTTTTCGTTGGGCATCGGGCTGACATTGCGGGACTTTCGGCGGGTTTTCACGCGGCCACGGGCCGTGGTTCTTGGTGTTCTTGCGCAGATGCTGGTTTTGCCGGTCGTAGCTTTTGTCCTGCTGCTGTTTTTTGACCTGCCACCCGCCTTCAAGGTTGGTGTGATGATCCTCAGCTTTGTCCCGGGCGGGACGACGTCCAACATGATCACTCGGTTGGCGCGCGGTGATGTCGCTCTGTCTGTGACGCTGACGGCAGTGGTTTCGATCGCGTTTGTTGTGACGTTGCCGTTTCTCATCCCTGCGGCGGTTGGCTTCTATCAGGGCGCAGAGCTTGGGTCCTCGATTCCGGTTTTCGAGCTGTTTCTCAAGGCCTTCCTGATCACCGCTGTCCCAGTGGCGATTGGTGTGCTGCTGCGGCACTTTCTGCCCAATGCAATGGAAGTGATAACTCGGCCTGTTAGTATGGCTGCCACAGTCCTTTTTGTTGTGCTGGTGCTCGCAATTTATCTCTACCAATCTGGACCTGCTGTTGGAGCAGTTGCCCGTCTTGGGACCGATGCTGATCCTGCTGAACGTGATCATGCTGGCACTTGGATGGACTATCGCGAAGATTGGCGGACTGAGTGGCCGCCCGGCGACAACAATTGCGCTCGAGGCGGGGGTTCAGAACGCGGCACTGGGTATGGCGATCGGTGCCATTCTATGGGCCTCCTTGGGCGATGGATCCGTGCCCGATTTTAGTGTTTACGCTTTGCCGTCAGCAACCTACGGCGTGATGATGTATTTCGTCACCGCACCCTTCGTGTTGTGGCGTTTCATTGCCAATAAGTAGCGGCCTCAATCGCTGGGTCGCCGTCTTGCTCTTGCGGACATGGCGACCCATGGCCTAAGGCTTAAGGCCATGAAAACAGGCTCATCCAAAAGCACGCTGATTGTCGGGGCTGGCGTTGCCGGTCTTGCGACGGCTTTAGCGTTCCAACACAGGGGTTGGGATGTGCAGGTGGTCGAGCGTGCGGTGGCTCTGCGAGAGATTGGTGCAGGCATTCAGCTCTCGCCCAATGGGATGAAAGTTCTGCGTGCCTTGGGGTTGGAGGACGCCATTCTCCAACGTGGATTTTTGCCAGAAGCGCTGGAAATGCGCATGGGCCGCAGTGGTTTTCCGATCTTTTGTTTACCGATCAAGAGCGCGGCGCAATTCCGCTGGCGAGCGCCCTATGTCCACATTCACCGGGCTGACTTAATTGATGTTCTAAGCCAAGCACTCGAAGAACGCGCCCCGGGATGCGTGCGGCTGGGAGCGACGGTCGAGGGACTAGACCGGGACGGTAAAGCATTGATTCTACAAGGCGGGGAGCGTTTGAACGCGAACGTCGTGATTGCCGCGGATGGTCTACGCTCCACGCTGCGCAGCGCCGCCTTTGGTCCGCAACCAGCGCGGTTCACAGGGATGACGGCATGGCGCGCGACGGTTCCCGTTGCGGCTTTACGAAGTGATGCGCCACCGCCGACGGCCTGTGTTTGGGCCGGTCCCGGGCGGCACGTGGTGAGCTACTACGTGGCGCGGGGGCAAGTCGTAAACTTTGTGGGCGTGGTGGAAAAGGATATTCCAGACCCCGAAGCGATGGAAAGCTGGCGTGGGGTCCACGGAACCGGCGCACAGATTGCCGAGGCTCTGGACGACTTTGCAGGCTGGGATCCCACCATCATACGCATGATCCAAGCTTCGCAGGGTCTCAGCCAATGGGCGCTGTTTGATCGTCCGCCTTCAACACAGTGGGTCAGTGGAAAAATGGCGTTAGTGGGGGATGCCGCTCACCCCATGCTGCCAACCTTCGCGCAAGGGGCCAGTCAGGGGCTGGAGGACGCGTGGACGGTGGCAACCTTGGTCGATGGGAACGACAGTGTCGAAGACGGCTTGAACCGCTACGCGAGTCTACGCCAGCCGCGTACGCGTGCGATACAGCAGCGGGCGATGCGAAACGCTCGTGATTTCCATCACCAGCAGGGGTTTGAGCAAATTCGGGCCTATAGCACGCTGTTCTTTGGGGGGCGCGTCCTGCCGTGGATGGCGCGAGGCCGCTTGGACGAGATTTATCGCTATGACGCGGTGGCTGAAGCAGAGGCGGCTGTTGCTTCTGCTGTCTGATCGACGATGCGCTGCACCATGGGCGCGAAGTGCCAGTAGTCCGGCGTTACCATGTCTGGATCTTTTCCCGCTTCATCGAGATACCGAACCTGCACGATCTTCTCGAGATTGGGGTTTTGCTCGAAGTCTTGGACTTCCTCAGCACTCATCGGACCACCCTGAAGGTTGAGTGAGTGGATGGATGCCTCGGATAACCGGCTGAAGTACTCGGGCCGAGTGGCACACAAGTAACGCTTGGCAGCAACATGGTAACGCACGCAATCAACGATCACTGACGGGAAGAACCGCGCCAAAACCTGCGCGCCAGCTTCTTCGTGGAACCGGTCTTTGGTGTCGCTCATCGAAAATGTGCCAAATTCAGAGGTGAAGTGCCCAATGTCGTGTAATAGCGCGCCCACGACGATGTCATCAGGCAGACCGTTACGTTCAGCAATGGTCGCCCCCTGAAGCATGTGTTGCTCCATCGTCACCGGCTCACCCAAGTATTCCTCGTCCCCGCAGCGATCAAAGATGTCGCCGATAAACGCAACAATGTTGCCGTGGTGAAGCGTTGAGAAGTCTGGGGCGGTCATGCTGGGGATCCTTGCGCGGTGTGTTCGGCTTCTAAAGCAGAGAGGCGCGAGTACAAGCCATCTTTGTCCGCGTAGCAGCCTTGGAGCCAGCGGGTGCCCGTGCCGGAGTAGGCCTTGCGTGCATGGAGCACGCGGGTGTTATCGACGATAAAGGCTTCGCCCGGTTCGAGGCGGAAGGTGACTTCCATGGCTGTATCATCAATGATTTCGCCCAAACGCCGATAAGCGGCGTACCAGTCCGCCATATCCTCGAAAGGCACATCAACCGCAGCGGCCATGGAGCGATTGTTGAACCGAACGCCAATCAACTCGCCGTCCGGCGCCAGTTCGATCATCGGACGACGTGAGCGCAGCCGAACACCGGCTTCGCCCGCATAGTCAAAGCGCGCACAGTAAGTCGACAACAGGTCAAAGTAGCGCTGGTTTTCTTCCCGCAGCCGATGCGCAGCGCGGAAGCCGTCGACCACCATGTTCTCGCCCCCTGCCGCTGAGCTCTCAAGACAGTAGAGCACCTGCACGGTGGGAACGGGGTCGCGATAGGGGTTGTCAGTGTGCGCCTGCAGGCCAAGGCCGGTAAAGGCCAGATTGGTTGGGTTCACTTCAGTGCGAACCTCGAAGTTACGTCCATAGTTGGTTTCACGCACGTAGCCGAACAGATCCACCACATCGAACAAAGCGCCATCATGGATTGGTCCACCGGTCAGCTTGGCAAAGCCCAGCCTTGCGATATCACTCAACCATGTCCGCAAGGCGTCGCCATGGTGCTGCAGTGCCGTCATTTCAGCCGTAGGGACTTGGTTGCGCAGTCCGCTGTCCCACAGCTCGATGCCACCCGCCACCCAACCCTTGGCCTCAGTTGGCCGTCCATCATAGGCGTGAGCGGTTAGCCAATTGATGTCGAAGTCGATGGTTTTGCTTTCTGGCTCAAAGGTCAGCCGAAGGGTCTGTGGGTCGCTCAACGCAGCAGCCGAAACACGGGTGTTCCGCGGAATGTCGCGCAGGGCAATCAGACGCTGACCGTTACTGGTCGAGCGGGTTGTCTCGTCCCACGCATTATCACGCAACCACATAGCGTGAAAACGCAGCAGGCCCTTACCATGGTCCAGCCCAACGATGGCGCCGTCGTCTAGAATCATCACCGCACTCATACCCAAAGCCCTCGCTCGCCGGTTTCTTGTCTCATCCTTGTGGTGCCGGCATAGAGCCGTCCCGTCTGAAGTCGACCAAACCCCACAAATCCCGCCGTCTTAGCCTCGGGGCGGCTTGGTCCACTTCATTGCGAAACCCATGGGTAAGGTCGGTTGACCTTCTGGGAAATAGTACTGGCCGTCATCAGGGTTCTCTACCATTCGGGTGTACATCTTCCACGGGATGCCTTCGAACTCGCGGAAGGCATCCAGCTGCATCTTTTCCGCCAAGAACACGGTGAAAAAATTCTCCAAGGTGTGGGCGAATTCGACCGCGCGACGGGTGGCGCTGGGGATTTTGATGCCAGTGTAGGATTCCGGCCATTCCTCAATGATGGCTTGGTCTTGCCAATAGTGGTTCACGGCCTGTAAAGCGCCAACGTGGTCGCCGTCTTTCTCCTCCAGCGTCCAAGCGAACGGATGTCCCTCAGCATAGACAAACGAACCACCAGGCTTAAGCATTCCACAAAGCGTGCTGGCCCAGTCTTGCAGGTCTTCCAACCAGCCCGTCACACCCCAAGAGGCGTAGATCATGTCAAAGCTCTCAGCATCCAACACCTTGCCCGCGTCATAAACATTGGCACAGACGAACTCAGCCTTGTGGGACAGTCCCGCGCGTTTGGCCAGTTCTGTCGCGCAATTCACGGCGTTTTCGGAGAAATCCAGTCCGACGACATTGTCGGCAAAGCGTGCGGCGCTGAGGGTGTCTAAGCCAAAATGGCACTGGCTGTGCAACACGCGTTTTCCGGTCAAATCGCCCATCAGCTCGATATCGATCGGTGCGCGACGGTCTTCGCCGTCAAGGAAGCCTTTAATTTTGTACCAGTCGTTTTCGTCGTGGTAATGCAGCTTGGCCAGGGTGTCCCAGCTTGCATGATTTACGGCGATGTAGTCTACGCCCTCAGGCACTTTGAAACCCATATGCTCCAGCTCTATCCAGGGAAGTGACAGGCCACATCTCGGCCCTCAATCCGGTTTAACTGCGGCTTCTGCTCACTGCAAACTTGCTGCGCCATCGGGCAGCGAGATGCGAAGGGACAGCCCACGTGCTCAACGGTAGGCGACGGAAGCTCTCCGGTCAGGCGCGTTCGCTTGGGCTTGTTGTCTGAAAAGTCTATGGTCGGAACTGCGGAAAGCAGCGCGCGCGTGTAAGGGTGTTGGGGGCTCGCGTAGATATCTTTGGCGGGGCCAACTTCCATCACATGACCCAAATACAGCACCAGCAACCGATCCGACACGTGCTTCACCACGCTCAGATCGTGGCTGATTAACAGAAGCGATAGCGAACGTTGGCGTTTGATCTCTGACAATAGATTGAGCACTTGTGCCTGAATGCTGACATCAAGCGCAGAAACAGGCTCGTCCGCGACCAGCAGTGTCGGCTCAACGATCAAAGCCCGCGCAATTCCGATGCGCTGGGCTTGTCCGCCGGAGAATTCGTGGGGGTAACGGTTGCGCATGTCGGGGAGCAAGCCGATCGCGTCCATCGTGTCCCGAACCTTGGCGGCGCGCTCGTTGCCAGTCAACTCCGGCTGGTGGACCAGCAAGGGTTCAGCGATGATTTGCTCGACCGTGCGCCGGGGAGACAGGCTAGCGATGGGGTCTTGGAATACCATCTGCATGTTCTGTCGGCGCTTGCGGACTTCTGAATCACTGAGTTGGGCGAGGTTCTCGCCATTCAAGATGACCGAGCCCTTAGTGATGGAAACCAGGCGCAGGACGGCGCGGGCGAGGGTGGACTTGCCCGATCCGCTTTCCCCGACAATGGACAGCGTTTCACCGCGCTGGAGCGCAAAGCTGACGTTCTCGACGGCTCGCACCGTGTTCCCACGTGAAAACAACCCGCCGCCTAAGCGGAAGTGTACCGAAAGGTCGTCGACGCTGAGGATGGTGTCTTTATCGCTCATGAACCAAAGCCTCCAACAACTCAGCACTGGTGCCGTCTCTGAAGCAGGCTTTGAAGCGATCGGCCTCGCCCGGCAAAGGCTCCAGGGCGGGAACTTGTTCGCGGCATTGCGCATTGGCGCAGGCGCAGCGGGTTTCGAACGGGCAGCCCGGCGGCGGCATGCGCATGTTCGGCGGTGCGCCGGGAATGGCGTAAAGGGCGTCGTCTGAGACGACTGCTTGGCTCTGTGCCGCGCGCGGTGTCGCCTTTAGCAGGGACAAGGTGTAGGGGTGGCGCGCATCGGTGAATACGTCCCGCACCGGCCCAACTTCAGCCAGCCGCCCGGCGTACATGACGCACACGCGGCTGCAAATCTCGGCCACCACACCCAAATCGTGCGTGATGAACACGACCGCCATCCCACGCTCACGCTGTAGATCGAGCAGAATGTCGAGGATCTCTGCCTGAATGGTCACATCCAGCGCTGTGGTCGGTTCGTCCGCGATCAACACTTCAGGTTCGTTCAGCAGTGCCAAGGCGATCATCACCCGCTGTCGCATCCCGCCGGACAGCTCGTGCGGAAACTGCTTCAGGCGCTTATCAGCCGCGGGAATGGCCACGCGGTCGAGCATCGCGACGCACCGTTGGCGGGCGTCGAGCTTACTCATGCCCGGGTTATGGATGCGCAGCGCCTCAACCATCTGTGTCTCGATGGTCAGATAAGGGTTGAGGCTGGTCATGGGGTCTTGGAACACCATCGCAATCCGCTTGCCGCGTATGGGGTTCAGCGCCTTGGGAGGAAGGGTTAGCAGGTTTTCGCCGTCGAACGTCACCTCGCCAGAGGTGGTGGCATTGTCTGCCAACAGGCCGAGCGTGGCCATCCACGATTGTGACTTGCCCGATCCGCTTTCGCCGACGATGCCAAGGACTTCGCCTTTGAACAGGTCCAGATTGATGCCGTTGACCGCTTTAACAGCACCATCTGGGGTGTCGAACTCGATGAATAGGTCTTTGATGCTCAGGATCGGGGATTGGCTGGTGCTCATCTCAGCGGTCCTTCGGATCAAAGGCGTCGCGCAGGCCGTCGCCGACAAAGTTCAACGCCAGCAACAACACGACCAGGAACATGCCGGGGCCGTATGTCATCCACGGCTTCCGCTCGATCGAATTTGCGCCTTCGGAGATTAGCACGCCCAGAGACGTATTCGGCTCCTGCACGCCCAAGCCCAGATAGCCCAGGAAACTCTCCACGAGGATCACTTCCGGGATGATCAACGTCATGTAGACAATGGCAACGCCCGTCACGTTGGGCACGATATGACGAACCAGAATGCCTGCGGGGCTAACGCCGGCGGCGCGAGCAGCCTCGATGAAGTCGGAGTTCCGCAGGCTAATCACTTGACCCCGGATCACCCGCGCCATGATCTGCCACTCCACCAAACCAATGATGATGAACACGATAAAAATGTTTCGGCCAAAGTATGCAAGCGCGATAACGGCAATCAGCGTGAGGGGGTAGGAAATCAGCAGATCGAGAATACGCATCATGATCGTATCTGTCAGGCCGCCAGCCAATCCACTGATTGCCCCGTAGCCCACACCGATCACCAGAGCCACACTCGCGGCAACCAAGGCCACCAGCATTGAGATGCGCATGCCGAACATGGTGCGGACAAAGATGTCTCGGCCATTCTGGTCGGTGCCAAAGTAGTGATTGGCTTCCCAATCAGGGGCTTTACCGGAGTAGAAGTTACGGTCCTGAAATTCCATCTGGTAGCCGGTCATCAACTCAAAGATGGGGGCAAAGGTTGCCATGAAGATCATCACAGTAACGATCAACGTTGCAGCCACCGCCACGCGATTGCGCAGGAAGCGTGCGATGGCGAGTTGGGTCAGGGAGCGGCTGCGGAGCACTTCACCCGCTGCGGCCAGCGCCTTTTCGTTGCGTTCACGGTTCAACAGAGTCATCAGCTTCGCCCTCCGCCGCGTCTGATCCGTGGATCAAGCCACGTGTAAAGCAAGTCTACGATGAAGTTCAGCAGGATGATGGCCAGCAGCAGGATCACTGTTGTGCCCATCAGCAGCGTATAGTCGCGGTCGATCGCAGCGGTGATGAACTGACGACCCAGTCCAGGTAGGGAAAAGGCCCGCTCGATGACCAGTGAGCCGGTCAGAATAAACGCCGTAATGGGGCCCATATAAGTCAGAACTGGCAGGATTGCCGGCTTGAAGACGTGACGCAGCAGGATGACATAGGCCGGAAGCCCCTTTGCCCGCGCTGTCCGCACATAGTTCGAACGCAGCGCTTCGAGCGCACCGGCGCGGGAAAGCCGGACAATTCGGCCCAGCAAACCTGTGCCCAAAACCAAGGTTGGCAGAACGTAGTGCATGATACCGCCTGTCTTGCCGCTTGGGATCCAGTTCAGAGACCGCTGTCGCCGTCCCAGCTCGACCCATTCCAGCGTCTCAACAAACAGCCAGTGGAAAACCGCATCCAGCTGTACGGCGAACAGGAAGATCAGCAGCGGAGCCATCACGAGGTTCGGAACCACGGTGCCAAACATGCCAATGGTTATCATGAAGAAGTCAGCGGGCTTGTTCTGTCGATAGGCCGCGTAGAACCCCATCGGCACACCCAGCAGAAGTGCGAACAGCAGGGAGGGAATGGCATACTTCAAGGTCGCGGGTAGACCGTCGCGTACGTAGTCGTTCACGTAGATCGAACGCCGCGCCATCGACAAGCCGAAGTCGCCTCGGATGACACCGCACTTGCGGAAGACAGTCCCTTGTTCACGCAGGCGCTCAGAAGCGCCGGGCACAATTTGGCCGAGCCATTGATCCCACGGGCAAAATTGCCGAACAAATACGCCTTCTGAGGTTGTGCGGTCGTTTGTGCCGCCCAGCGTGGTGATTTCGGCGTTGGCCGGAACCACGAACCAGTGCGCCTTACCCGGTTTCCCGTTGTCGCCAATCTCTCGTCCTGCCATGCCGAACAAGTAGGTGTAAAACTGGGCCGGCATCGACAGATCCATGTCGTAGTAGGCACGCAGGTTTTCAAGGATTTTTGGCGGGGGTGGGCGCTCGCCGTCAAACGGGCCGCCGGGGGCAAGGCGCTGGGTTGTGAAGACCGCCAGTAAGGCGATAAGCACGATAATCAGCATTTGCCCAAAGCGCTGAAGGGCGTAGGCCATACATTAAAGCCCTTGAGTTAATACAAAGCTTAGTCGGCGCCGTGCTGGGTTGGCTGCAATAGCATCCAAAAGTCGATGGCGCTGCTTAAAAAAAGGAAGTGCCGCCGCCCTGCAAGGGGAGCGGCGGCACAGCTCACGTCATTTCAGATTATTCTGAAACGCTGATCCAACGCGATGGGTGACGGTCGTCACCGTTCGCAACCCAACCATCAACGTAGGATGCTACGAGGTGCTTGGAGTTGTAGTAGTAGATCGGAGCCAAAGCGGCTTCTTCCATAGCGATCTTTTCAGCCGCTTGCATGGTCGCCAAACGCTCGTCACCAGCCTGCTGGTAAGACGCGGCAAGCAGAGCGTTGAACTCAGCATTGTCGTACTTACCGTAGTTGTACGGGCTGTTTGGACCCATCAGGGCGAGCAGGTTTTCTGCATCTGGGTAATCCCAAATCCAGCCAGCACGGCCAATCTGGAAGTCCTGAGCCTGCAGACCGTCGTAGTGCGTGCCTACGTCCTGGTTGAACAGCTCAACAGAAACACCGATGTCGTCCCACATGTCGGAAATCGCAATAGCAATTGCCTTATGGGCTTCGGAGGTGTTGTAGTTGATGACAACAGGCAGTGGGTTGTCCGCAGAGTAACCTGCATCTGCCAGCACGCCTTTCGCCATTTCAACGCGAGCGTCGTAGGACATGTCAGCCCAATCCGCAGCTTGCGCTGTGTAGCCGCCACCCAAGGATGGTGGAACGAAGGTGTAAGCAGGAACGTTGCCCGGGCTTACAGCTGTCGTCAGGAAGTCACGGTCAATGGACATGGACAGTGCGGAACGGATCATTGGATCATCCATCGGCGCCTGTGTCGCGTTGAACGCGTAGTAGTACGTGCCACCGTAAGCGGTCACAACCAGCTCGTCACCGAACTCGTCGGTCAACTCACCGATGATGTCGCCTGGCGGAATTGTGGACGTAACGTCCAGCGCGCCTTCGCGGTACAGGTTCAGTTCCGCAGTCGCTTCATCGATTGGGAACAAGTTCACTTCATCGAGCGAAACGTTGGCAGCATCGTAGAAACCATCGTTCTTGGACAGAGTCAGCTTCTCGCCGATGGTCCAATCAGAGACCTTGAACGCACCGTTAACCACGATGTTTTCAGGACGAGACCATTCGTCACCCATCGCTTCAACCATGTGCTTTGGCACTGGGTAGGCGGTGTTGTGGGTCAGCTGAGAGATGAAGTAAGGCGCAGCAGAAGCCAGCGTGACTTCAAGCGTCTTATCGTCAACAGCGCGCACCTGGACGTCGTCCATGGAGCCTTCGCCACCGTTGAAGCCTTCAGCACCAGCAATGGTGTACATCAGGTAAGCATAGGATGCTGCGGTCGCTGGATCGAGAATGCGCTTGAACGAAAACTCGAAGTCAGCAGCGGTTACTGGCGTACCGTCGGACCAGTTATGGTCGCGAAGGGTGAAGGTGTAGACGAGGCCATCGTCGGAAACAGTGTGGCTCTCGGCTGCGCCGGGAATGATGGCGCCGTCAGCGGCTTCTGTGTAGAGGCCAAGGAACTGATCGCGGGCAATGGAGGATTCCCAAGTACCGGAAATCTGGTGTGGATCCAGAGAGCCGGGCTCTCCGCCGTTACCGACATTAAGAACAGACTGCGCGTTCGCGGCGGTTACAGCGACCAACATCGTCGACGCAACCAGCATGGATTTCAAAAACATGTTTTTCATGAAGCTTCCCTCGCTTTGGTGTACCCGTGCTCTCTCCAAGCCGGGTTACGGAAGCATATCGGTGATGCTTTTTACTCATAAGGCAAGGCTTTCTTTTATATGCGCTAACAATTTTTCGAAAAAATGAAGGATTTGTGAGCGCACACTAATTCCAAGATGCCGAAGCGCCTCAAATTTCAACTAAACTCGTTGAAACATACCAAAATCACTAGATGATTTTCATCGTTGATAAAATGATCCGGGAACGCTCCTGCAAGTCTGGAGAGCCGCTGTCGAGCACCACGTCGCTCTCGCCAAATCGACGCTGGCGACGCACGGTTCCCTCGGTCAAGTCAGGCTCGATGCCAAGGTCTTCGAGTGTTTTGACTACTTCCTCCATCTCCTCGGCGCGCCGAACGCCGTGTGTAGCCATGCGTTCCAGATTATACGATGTCCATGCGCCCCAATCGACGCTGGGAAAAGATGCATTGAGAGAGTCGATCACTTCCGTTGTGACCCCAGCGCGCTCTGCGGCGAGGCCCATTTCGGCGGTTAGGGCCTCCAAGCCCTTGATCATGACAGAGCGTAGCATCTTGATTGAGGACGCGCGTCCCACTTCGTCACCAACCACCCGCGTATCCATGCCCCATTGACCCAAAACCCGCTCAAGGGCTTCGGCCTTCGGTCCAGCGAGCAAAACCGGTGTGCGGTGCAGGCGAGGGTGGATTGGCGCCATGACAGCTGTATCAACATAGGCAATCCCGGCGTGTTCCAGCACCTTTGCTTCGTGGCGTTTAGTGCCGGGCGAGACCGAATTCATGTCGAAATACGCCTCAAGTGTTGGGCGAAGATTGGCCACGGCCTGCGCAACCTCTGGCGCAGACCCCGCCGTGACGGTTGAGATGACGTAAGACGCTCCCTGCAACGCTTCGGCCAATGAAGTGTGAACTGAAACGCCATGCTTGCTTGCAGCTTCCGTGATGCTGCTTGCCTGATGGGGATCAAGGGATTTGATGTCGAAACAGCTGATTTCGGGGCCATTTGGCTCAGTCCGCAGTCCTTGAGCAATCGCTTGCCCCGCTTCGCCAAATCCTATGAGCGTCAATGTCACTGGTGCCGTTCCCTCTGTGCCGTCGCTGTTGAGGGTTTATTGTGCGGTAAACCTTGCAGGACGGAAAGTCTCAAGCAGCGGGTTTGGCGTCTGGTTGAGCAATTCTTCAGCCAGCAAACGCCCGATCATCGGCCCCAGCGTCGCAGCGCTGTGCATCACCGCAAGTGAGACACCGTCAAGACCGGGAATAGAACCAACTGCTGGCATTCCATCCGTCGGCATAGGGCGCGTTCCAAGCGAAGTCTGCGCGACAACAATTGGCTCAGTCGTACCCAAGCGCGCCTCAACCCGCGCCACCACATTGGCTCGCAGTGCGGCGATATCACGACCCGGCTCAAACGCGCCAGAGAATATCTCGCCCATCAGCAACGTCCCATCTGGGTCTTGCCGTAAGTGCACATCCGGCGACATGATCACGTGATGGACCAGATCGGGCAGCGGCGTGCTGCGTAGGATCAGGCCAGCATTGTTGTTCATGGGCAGATTGAAACCCAAGGGTGCCAGCACCTCTCCCGCCTTAACGCCTGCAGCAATAATTACGTGATCTGCGTTGAGCGTCTCAAGCGCTGTTTTCACGCCCGTAATTCGCCCGCTACTCTCGATGAGTGCTTCAACGGCTGTTCCCGTTTGCACAGTCGCGCCACGCCTGCTGGCTTGGTCCAACAGCCAGCCCGTCATCGCCGCCAAAGCGACCCCGGCTTCCGCAGGGGCATAGAGCGCACGAGCAGGGGGGTTCTTGAGGTTGGGTTCAAGCTTGGCGAAGGTCTGCGCGTCGATGACCGAGCTTTGATACTGGTGCCTTGCGAGTAAGGCGACGTGTGCATCAAAGTCCTCGCCCTCGTCTTCCCACCAAATCGAGCCGCCGAACCGCAGGAGCGATGTAAGATCATACTCTGTGGCTAAAGCGCGGTAATGGTTCAGCGCTGCAAGGCGAAGCTGGAAGTATTCCGGGGTATCAGGGTAGTTGGCATTCAACCAAGCAAAGGACTTAGACGAGGCGCCAGACGCTGGCGCGTGCTGCTCCAGCACCGTAACTGATTGCCCCTTTTGCGCTAACTCGAACGCTAAAGAAGCCCCAACAATGCCGCCGCCGATGATGAGAAACCGTGCTGTCATCCGCTTAGCTTAGCAAGCCACAGCGTTCACGGCCAACCCGCCTTGGGAGGTTTCCTTATACTTTTCCGACATGTCGATCCCAGTTTGCCGCATGGTTTCGACGCAGCTGTCGAGGCTGACAAAATGGGTTCCATCGCCACGCATGCTCAAGCTCGCCGCGCTGACGGCTTTGATCGCGCCCAAACCGTTGCGCTCAATGCACGGTACTTGCACCAAACCTCCGACGGGGTCGCAGGTCATGCCCAGATGGTGTTCCAGCGCGATTTCGGCGGCGTTCTCGACCTGCATCGGGGTTCCACCTAAGACGGCGCACAGTCCAGCAGCGGCCATGGCGCTGGCCGAACCAACTTCGCCCTGGCAGCCAACCTCAGCACCGCTGATGCTGGCGTTGGTTTTTATCAGGCCGCCGATCGCGGCAGCGGTGAGCAAGAATGTGGGAATGTCTTCTTCTGATGCGTGCGGTACGTGTTCGAGGAAATACATCAGCGTGGCCGGGATGACCCCAGCAGCGCCATTGGTCGGTGCGGTAACCACTTGGCCGCCTGCTGCGTTTTCTTCGTTAACCGCCATGGCGTAAACGCTGATCCAGTCGTTGATGATGTGCGGCGCGGGGTCGTTTTGCCCGAGTTCCTCGATCAACTGGCGGTGGATGTCATGGGCGCGGCGTTTGACGTTGAGCCCGCCGGGCAAGGAACCGGCTTCATCAAGCCCCCGTTTCATGCAGTTTTTCATCACCATCCATATTTGGTTCAGCCCCGCATCAAACTCCTCATTGGACGAGCAGCACATCAGTTCATTGGCGCGCTTCATCTGGGCGATCGACTGCCCACTGCTTTTCGCCATTTCGAGCATTTCTTCGGCGTTACGGAAGGGGTAGGGCACCCGTGATATAGCGGCTTCATCCGCTTCGCCTACGCTATCAAGCTCGGCCGCTGTCACCACAAATCCCCCGCCGATGCTGTAATATATCTCGCGAAACAGCTCCGCACCGTTGTCATCCAGAGCGATAAATTTCATCCCGTTGGCGTGGCCCACCAGCACTTGATCGTAATCAAAGCGCAAATCTGCTGTTGGGTCGAAGGCCATGGCGGGCAGGCCATCCACGGAGATGATCTTGGCCTCAGCGATCAGCGCCAGCGCTTTTTCGGCTGCTTCATGATCGTAATCGTGCGGCAGAAACCCCGCCAAACCGAGGATTACAGCCCGGTCTGAGGCGTGGCCCTTGCCGGTAAAGGCGAGTGAGCCGTGCAGACTGGCCCGCACATGGGCCGGGCGAACGTCAGTCTCGCGAAGGCGCTGCAGAAATTCACCGGCGGCAACCATGGGCCCCATTGTGTGTGAACTGCTCGGCCCTACACCAATTTTGAAGACATCAAATACGCTGAGAAACATGCTTCACCTCAGATGATCCTAAGCTCGATCCCTAAAGTGGCAGATGGGGATTAGATGGTTCAAATGCGTCTTTGAGTGTCGAGTTGTCTCCGATCCTCCCAAAAACGTGCCTTGGCGACGCAGTGGTTCTCCGGCCAGTGCAGACGGTTGGAGTGTGCTTGTCTCTCCCGTTTTCCATCGTCGCATAATTTACAAGCTTTTGAACTTAATAGGATGCAGTGCTAGCGTGGAAGAAACCAATAATGTTTGACGTGTAGCGAGTGCTTATGCGGCAAGCGAAAAAACGACTGAGGAAGAATCATATGATCCGGGTTATCACGGCGGCGTGCTTGGGTGCGGCAATGCTTTTAGTGTCAGGCGGGGCTATGGCCCATCCCTATACAACGTGGAAAGAAGACGGCATGACGTCCGACGCCCACACACATATCAACTCCGGTGATTACCACTTCAGTCTCGAGGACACAGGCGGGACCGCTGCTGTGGCTGTTGGTCAGGGTAGCTACTACACCGCGGACGGCGTGCTCGTGACCAGTCAAGGCTATTACCTTAATGACGGTACCTTTGTTGAAGGTCGCTACGTTGAGGGCAGTGTGTTCAGCGGCGGCGCGGTCGCGGGGAATACAGTCGTAACCGGCGGTGGGATTGTCAGCCTGTATGGTTATGAGGAAACTCGCACGACTACGACGACAAAGACTAGCGGTAACGCAAAACGCTTCAGTTGAACTGACTGCAGAACAGCGTGGTGGTGGTGTGAAGATTCAAGCGGACGGGACACCTTATTACTGCTGGTGCGCCTTTTCAGTCGATGGATCGCGTGTTCCAGTCTACTCCGTCGCGAGCCCCAACGCCTCCATCCCACGCCACTACCTTGGCGGTGGGAAGAAGACCTTTGATGTGAAGAGCTACTACGAAGGCTTTTGGAAAGTCTCCTGGCGGGAGACAGGCGGTGGCATCCAGTACGGCTGGGTTCGGGAAGAAGAAGTTGCCTGCAAGCGCACTCTGACGCGCTAAGCGCTTAACCGCTTAGGTTGGTTGGGGCGCGTTTGGATCCTTGGCGGTGACTTCGAGCACCGTTGCACTCATGATCAAACCCGCACCAATCAACTCGCGTACGCCTAGGATCTCATTGGCGAGCAGCCAAGCGGAGCCGATGCCGAAGATCACTTCCGTCATCAGCTAGATCCCTGCTCGACCCGGCGTAAGCAGCGTTACCGGCCAAATTGTCATCATCAATACCGGCGGAATGATGAGCGCAACAATAACACCCGTTGGGACAGCTCGCACCAGCGCATCCGGCGTCGGTACCTGACCCAGTGCACCACCGGCAAACGCCAGCAAAACAATCGTACAAATGGATCCACCGATGACAAAGGATGAGGCCTGATCAATCGCCTTGACCCCGCCCGAGCGGAACAGCACCGCTGAACCCATCGCCCACGTAATACCCGCAATGAAGGCCATCCAGTCGCCTAGATTGCGCGGCCATGGAAACTTGGCGCCGAGGTCTAGTACGATCAGCAGCCCAATGAACCCAAGTCCTAGCGCAATCACGCGCTGAATTGTCAGACGCTCAGAGAGGAACAGCACGCCGATGATGGTTCCCCACAGTGGTGTTAAGTAGAACAGAAGAATGACGCGGTTCACCTCGGTCAGCAGCACAGCAATGCCATAGAGTGAGAACGAAACCCCGCAGAACAACCCAACCGCTAGGAATGTTCCAAGCTGCGTCGAGATGATTTTCCACCGATAAATGGACAGCGGCACAAGCAACAAACCCGGTGCGGCAAACACCACCAACGTCGCCCAAGCCTTTTCAACGCCAACGCCCTCAATGGCGCGTAAAGGGATCCAAAGCAGGCCCCAGAAGGCGCCGCCAATCATCAGTGTGATGCTGGCTTTCAGACGTTGGTTATGCATAGGGTCGAGGCTCAATGTTTGCGGTGTGGGGAACGCGCTTAAAATCACGGCGTTGGGTCACCATGCCTGTGATCTTGAGGGGACGGAAGCACCAAAAGCGAAAATGTTGGTGGTCAGTTAGGCTGACCGCATGGCGCAGCCCCTTGCTTTGGAGCTGACAACGGCAGGCGCAAGCGTCAAAGTGTGGCCCTCATTCAAGCAGCGAGGACGTAATGGCTCATCACACTGGCAAAGAATTCGATATTACCGTCTATGGCGCAACCGGATTTACGGGGCGGCTTGTCGCTGAGTATCTAGCGCGAACATATCCGGCTTCGACCGGTGTTCGCTGGGCCATGGCCGGGCGCAACGCCGATAAGTTAGCACAGGTCCGCGACGAGATTGGCGCGCCTGCGGAAACGCCCTTATTGGTTGCTGATGCCAGTGATCGGGGCAGCCTAGAAGCTCTGGCCAGCCAGTCTAAAGTCATCTTGACCACTGTCGGCCCTTACCAGCTGTACGGCAATGAGCTGCTGTCCGTCTGTGCAGAAAGCGGGACTGATTACGTTGATTTGTGTGGCGAACCGGCGTGGATGTCTCAGAAGATCGAAGAACTTGGTGAGACGGCAAAGGCCTCTGGCGCGCGCATCGTGTTCTCTTGCGGCTTTGACTCCATCCCTTTCGAAATGGGCGTTTTCTTCCTCCAGCAACACGCGATGAAGACGCTGGGTACGCCGTGTTCTAGCGTTGCTGGCCGTGTTTTGAAGATGCAGGGGACATTCTCCGGCGGGACCGTGGCCAGCTTTAAGGCCTCGATGGCAGCAGTAATGGAAACTCCGGCGTTGATCGACATCATGCGGAACCCTTTTGCACTGGCAGAGGGCTTTCAGGGGCCAAAGCAGCCTTCAAGCTCCAAGCCGCGCGAAGATGACGCTATGTCCGGCATGTGGGTCGCGCCTTTCTTTATGGCGCCGATTAACACCAAGAACGTGCACCGTTCAAACTTCCTGCAAGGCCACGCTTATGGCGAGGATTTCACCTACAACGAGATGGTTGTTGCTGGACCGGGCGAGAAGGGTGAGGTCATTGCCGGTAAAATCGCTGCAAGTGGTGGAGGCATGACACGTGATGATGCTCCAAAACCCGGCGAAGGCCCCTCCAAGGACGAACGGGAAGCGGGTCACTACGAGATTCTGTTCATCGGCCAAACAAAAAACGGCGACGTGCTACAAGCGGGCGTTCAGGGCGACCGTGACCCGGGTTATGGCTCGACGTCCAAAATTATTGCTGAGGCGGCCATGTGTCTCATCAAAGATCGGACAGACACGCCCGGTGGCATCTGGACTCCAGCCCCTGCGATGGGCGAAGATCTTCTCAAGCGGCTGCAAACCAATGCTGGTCTGACCTTCGAGGTTCGCTAGCGGCGTCAGCGTTCAGAGTAATGTCGTTAGGGTGAAGCCATCGTGCGCACGCACTTCGCAGGTCTGAGTTTCTTCTGCGTCGGCGTGGCGGCTGTGGCCGTCCTGCTGGCGGGCGAAGGGACGTGGGTCAAGGCGAGCGCAACGGCCTTTGGCGTGGCTTCCATGTTGGTATTTCTGGCGCTGGAGCTGCACTCGATTAAGCGGCTGCAGATTTGGACATCAGCGCTTCTCTTTGTCTTGGGCCTATTCGCGATCCTATCGGTCAAAGGCGCAGGTTTTGGCGCTGTTCAACTGCTCTACGAAGGTTTGGCGCGGAACCTTCAGTATCTGCTGCTGTTCGCTTCAATTGTGTGGCTGCAGGTGCAGGCGACGCAAAGCCCGTCTTTGTTGGAACTGCGTGAAAGGGTGATGCGGATGCCGAGCGGCTCTCGCTCTGTGTCAATCATTTCCGTGGCTTATGTCCTTGGCTCAGCTTTCAACATTGCCGCTTTTGGCTTGATGGCGCCCCTGGTCGAGCCCGACACGCCCCAACCTTTGAGAGAACGACTGCTGCAGGCCGTTTCAAAGGGTTTCATGCTCGCAACATCGTGGTCGCCTTTGTTTGTGGGAACCGCGGTGATCCTCGCCAGTGTCGAGGGCGTGCGGTGGACAGATGTGGGCTTAGGTGGCTTCATTCTTGGCAGCGTGTTGGTGACAGCGCAGTGGCTGTTTGACGGCGTTTATCGTCGGCTTGACCCGAGCGCAGGTAAGGCGCGCGCTCTGTTGCTGGCGCGAGATCAAGTGCCGCTGGCATTGGGCTACCGGCAAACGCTGATCCGAGCGGCTCTTATCATCCTTGCATTGTTCAGCGGCTTGGCCTTTGCGGTTGGTCTGCTTGGTTTGCGGATCCCGGTTGCCTTGGCGTTGACAGCGCCTGTGTTTGGCTTGGCTTGGGCCATGATGATCCGACGAGAGGTCGGCGCTTCGGCGCACGGACCACTACAGAGCATCGCGCAGGTCTTCCAACAGTACCCCAATCTTCGTGGCGAGGCCCTGCTGTTTGCTGCAGCGAACGTTTTTGCCATTGGTATTCAAAGCGTGCTGGCGCTGCGGTTGGGTGAGACGGGGCAGAGCCTGGCGGTGCTGCTGAGTTGGTCTGAGCCGGTGTTGCTTCTCGCCTGCATCTTGGGGTTTTTCACCATCTGTGTCTTGGGCATGCATCCACTGGTTTCGGTCATCTTGCTCACAACCTTGTTTGTTCCGTCAGACCTCGGGCTGGAAGCATGGCAGTTCGCGGTGATGATGATGGCGCTGTGGGGCACGGGAACGAACGCCTCCCCGGTTTCGGCATCGTCAATCCTGATGAGCCGAATGACGGAGATTTCCAACTTCCGCATTGCCTGGCGGCTGAACCTGCCGTTTTCGCTCGTGAATATCGTGGTGATTTGCGTGGTATTCCTAGGGCTTCAGACGCTGTCTTAGCTCACGCGCCCATAGAACGTCTGGCGCGCACTTTCGGACAACTCCACACTTGGTTCGCTGTTATAGGCGAGAACAACCAAGTACCGCGTGATGTCACCCTGGGTTGGCGTGACACGATGCAATGCGTTACGGCCCCGGAAAAGCACCAGCGTTCCCGGTTCAATATCCAAACCAACCGGCACCATCCGCCCATCCAGCGCAGCCTCAACCCCACTGAAATTCATCTCACCTTTTTCGGCGTCCCGTAAATCTTTGATGTAGTCATAGGCACCGCCACCAGATGGTTTTTGCAGCAGGAGCGTGATGGCAAACTCTGAGTTATCAAAATGCCATCCGAGTTCTTTTCCTGCGGGGGCGTAGTGAATGTTGAT
This sequence comes from Alphaproteobacteria bacterium, assembly GCA_965661545.1. Classification (GTDB taxonomy): domain Bacteria; phylum Pseudomonadota; class Alphaproteobacteria; order UBA7985; family UBA7985; genus UBA7985. The sequence continues at coordinate 82,251 of CBFIEF010000009.1, forward strand.
GCTGCTCAGTGGGTCGGCGTAGGGGTGAAGCGCCGCTTCGCCGAGGACAGCGCATAGAAACTGCTGAAACGCGGCGGCGTCGTAGAGCTGTCGCAGCGGGGAGTTTGTTTCGACTTGATCATCGCAAATACAGCCTTTCGTCGAGACTACCTGACGGTTGAAAATATGATCCGAAGGGAGGGCTTCGTTGGGCGGTGTCAGGTGAACGTTGTGCGTGGATTTGGCGAAAAAGGCCTGATCTTCGTTCCGCTCCGCTTCAGTCACTAAAGCTGTCAGTGCAGAGGGCTGCAAAAACTCGGTGAGCGCCAAAACACCATCGGTGTCCAGTGCCTGTTTTGATGCACGACGAAAGGCAGCGTCGCTGAGCGGGTGACGTTGGAGGTCGATGATGGTTTCGAGCGACATGGGTTCTGCCTGTAGCCAAAAGATGAGGTGGCTTACACTGGCTCAGGAAGGTTTACTCGATCAACCCCGTTTTCACGCGGCGTTTTGATTTCAGTGAACTTGCGTTAGGCTAACGTCGATTGAGAGAGGACCGCCACCTATGGATCGCGAAACCATCGCCGTCTACGACGCTAAATTCGAAGATTATGCCAAGCTGACCGAGACGCTGACGCCAACCGCATCGTTGCTGCGCTTCATTAATTCCGTCGCTCCTTACGGACGGGTTTTGGACCTAGGCTGTGGGCCGGGCGAGGCTGCGAGAAACATGGCGGTCGCTGGTTTAGACGTGACGGCCTTGGACGCATCCGAAGGGATGATTTCGCTGGTTCGGAAAATTCCAAAGGTGACGGCAGTCCATGCAGGCTTTGATTGGTTGGACCAAACGGAAGCCTTTGACGGCATCTGGGCCAACTTTGCGCTGCTGCACGCGGACCCGGATGATCTTCCCGGCTATCTCGATGCAATCCAAGCCGCGCTCAAACCCGGCGGCATATTCCATCTGGGTATGAAAACCGGGCAGGGTGCGGCGCGGGATGGCATGGGCCGGCACTACCTCTATTATTCTCGGAGCGAGTTTGAGCTGATGCTGATCAACCGCGGCTTCGAAGTCCTGCATGTCAAAGAAGGTGCGGAAAAAGGACTATCCGGCAGCGTTGACCCCTTTGTCTTAATCCTCGCACGTTTGGCCAACTAGACCGGCAAAACGGTCATAGAGAACCTAACCAGTACTAATTTTTCTGTTTGAGGCAGATATTTCTCAAAATCCGCTGAGACATAAAAAACGTCACGAATACAGGGGTTAAACTCCTTTTTTGTCATCTGGGGTGGGTATTTTTAGGCCCGTTCGGCAGCCTGTAACAATGTTTTGGCCTGAAACAGTACCAAAACAGTACGAATAGAGTTGACGACCAATGATCCCTGATTTTATTACTGCGCCACACCAAACTTAAGCCTAATGGAGCTAGGGATCATGAAGTACATTTTGAGTAGCCTTTTTGCGGGCACCGTTCTCGGCCTTGCCGTCACCGCGCAGGCCCAGACAGTGAATATTTATTCGACCCGCCAGATCGATCTGATCGAACCGGTTTTAGACGCCTTCACGGCACAAACCGGCATCGACACTGAGGTGTTGTTTCTGAAAAAAGGCTTGGTTGATCGCATGGTGGCCGAGGGTAAAGGCTCTCCGGCTGATGTTATGCTTACGACAGACATAGGCGGCTTGATTAGCTTCGTGGACGAAGGGGTTACACAAGCCGTCGCGTCGGATGTCATTAGCGCTAATATTCCCGAGGGTTTCCGCGACGATGAAAACCAGTGGTTCGGTCTGACCAAGCGCGGTCGGGTGGTCTACGCCTCGAACGAGCGCGTTGATGCTGACAGCATTACATACGAAGAACTTGCTGATCCGAAATGGAAGGGCCGAATTTGCACGCGCTCGGGTCAACACGGCTACAACATTGCGTTGTTCGCCTCGATGATAGACGAGCTGGGTGAAGAGGGCGCCACGGCGTGGCTCGAAGGTCTGCGCGATAACTTGGCTCGCAAGCCAGAAGGCAATGATCGCGCGCAAGCGAAAGGCATTTATTCTGGCGAGTGTGATCTGGGCATCGGCAATACCTACTACGTCGGTCTGATGGAAACGAACGAGAAAGAGCCAGAGCAAAAAGAGTGGCGCGCTTCGTTGAAGGTGTTGTTCCCGAACAATGGCGATCGCGGTACGCATGTGAACATTTCCGGCATGGCAATGGCCAAGCACGCCCCGAACCCCGATGAAGCTTTAGCGTTGATGGAGTTCCTAACCACGGCAGAGGCGCAGGCGATCTATGCTGAGCAGGTGTTTGAGTACCCTGTACTTGACGGCGCACGCGTATCGGACGTCGTCGCAAGCTTTGGCACCATTAACCCTGATCCCCGCGATCTGAACGTCATTGGCGACCTTCGCACGCGAGCGTCTGAGCTGGTCGACATTGTTGGTTATAACCAAGGCGCTCGCTAAGGCGTAGCGCGGTTAGTTTTCGCCATCGGTATCCCATTCTGAGCAGCACGCAGGATGGGTTGGTTCGGCCTGATTAGATTATCTGGAACCTGGTTTAGTCAGGCCGAAGACCGCTTAAATAAAGACTCGAAAAATCCCTGAATTTGACTTTGCCTGATTAAATGGCGGGTCGCATTCTTATTAGGCGGGCTTTGCCGCAGTAACGCGGTTGGACTTGCCTAATTGCGTTCGTCATGTCAGCGTTGCTTTTTTTAGGCAACAAAGTGCTAGGTTTCATGACTGAACTGCCCCCCATTTACAAGGACGGCTTAAGCGCCGGGCGTCTTGATGCAGAGACGTTGAGCGACAACTTTTGTGACGTCCACCCGCCACTTGATCTGCACGAAGCTCAAGTCGCGGCTGACCGATGCTACTTCTGTTACGACGCCCCGTGTATTCAGGCGTGTCCAACGAGCATTGATATTCCCCTGTTTATTCGTCAGATCGCTACGGGAACGCCCGAGGCTGCGGCTATGACGATTTTTGACAGCAACATTCTGGGCGGCATGTGCGCCCGCGTTTGTCCGACGGAAACGTTGTGTGAAGAAGCTTGTGTCCGCGAACTCGCAGAGCAAAAGCCTGTTGAGATCGGCGCGCTGCAGCGGTTTGCTACGGATAAGCTTATGGCCCGCCCTGAACATCCTTACGCGCGTTCCGCCTCCACGGGTAAGACGGTTGCTGTGGTGGGCGCAGGGCCAGCGGGTCTGGCTGCGGCTCACCGACTGGCCAAGCACGGACACGCAGTCACGCTCTACGAAGCACGGCCTAAGTCTGGCGGTCTGAACGAGTACGGGATCGCGGCTTACAAGACCGTAGATGACTTTGCCCAGGAGGAATTCGACTGGTTGCTCGGTATTGGCGGGATCAGTGTCGAGAATGGCAAGGCTTTGGGCTCAAACCTTTCAATCGATGGCTTGAAGGCTGAGTTTGACGCGGTCTTCCTGTCGATCGGCTTGGGCGGCGTTAACGCGCTTGGGCTTGAGGGCGAGCTGGTTTTGCCCGCCGTAGATTTTATCGAAGACCTTCGACAGGCTGACGATTTGAGCAAAGTCTCTGTTGGTCGCCGTGTTGTGGTCATTGGCGGCGGCATGACGGCTGTTGATGCGGCTGTGCAGTCCAAGTTGCTCGGCGCGGAAGAGGTGACAATCGTTTATCGGCGAGAGCAGGGGATGATGGCAGCTTCTGAGCACGAGCAAAACCACGCTGCGGCGTCGGGCGTTCGGATCATCACCAACGCGTCGCCTGTGAGGATGCAGAACGGAGGCGTGGAGTTTGCCTATACGGTGAGCGGTGACGCGGGTCTGGAGGTAAGCGGTGAAACGTTCGTCCTGCCCGCGGATCAGGTGTTAACGGCCATCGGTCAAACACTCACCGAAGATCACGTTCCAACCCTGAATATCGTACGCGGCAAGATTGGTATTGACGATCTGGGCCGTACTTCGTTGTCCGGTGTCTGGGCTGGTGGCGACTGCGCGACCGGCGGCGATGACTTGACAGTAACAGCCGTGGCGCAAGGGCGCGATGCTGCTGAAGACATTCACACCAGCCTGATGGAAGGAGCCTAATCATGGCCGATCTGAAATCAAACTTCGTTGGGATTGAATCGCCAAACCCGTTTTGGCTGGCCTCTGCGCCGCCCACGGACAAGGAATACAACGTTCGGCGCGCGTTTGACGCTGGCTGGGGCGGCGTTGTTTGGAAAACGCTCGGGATTGACCCGGCGATTGTAAACGTCAACGGGCCGCGCTACGGCGCGATTTGGAGCGCGGATCGTCGCCTGATGGGCTTGAACAACATCGAGCTGATTACGGACCGCCCGTTGAAGACAAACCTCGACGAGATTGCGCGTGTGAAACGGGACTATCCGGCTCATGCGATGGTCGTGTCGCTGATGGTGCCGTGTGAAGAAGACGCGTGGCGGGAGATCCTGCCGCAAGTCGAAGACACAGGCGCCGATGGTATCGAATTGAACTTTGGCTGTCCGCACGGCATGTCCGAGCGCGGCATGGGCTCGGCGGTTGGTCAGGTGCCGGAATACGTCGAGATGGTAACGGCGTGGTGTAAGGAATACTCGAAGCTGCCAGTTATCGTGAAGCTGACGCCGAACATCACCGACATCAAGCAGCCAGCGCGCGCCGCGATGAAGGGCGGAGCGGATGCTGTTTCCCTGATCAACACCATCAATTCGATTACCTCGGTCAACCTCGACGCGTTTTCGCCAGAGCCAATGATTGACGGACGTGGAGCGCACGGGGGCTATTGTGGTCCTGCGGTTAAGCCAATTGCTATGAACATGGTTGCGGAAATCGCGCGGACGCCAGAGTTGGCCGACTTGCCGATTTCGGGCATTGGCGGGGTATCGACTTGGCGTGATGCGGCTGAGTTCATGACCCTTGGCGCAGGTAACGTGCAGGTTTGTACAGCTGCGATGACCTATGGCTTCCACATCGTTCAAGAGATGATTTCCGGCCTGTCGCTGTGGATGGATCAAAAGGGCATGACGGACACCTCAGAAATTGTTGGTCGTGCGGTTCCGAACTTGTCGGATTGGAAGAACCTTAACCTCAATTACATCACCAAAGCGCGGATTGATCAGGACTCCTGTATCGGGTGTGGCCGTTGTTTCGCGAGCTGTGAGGACACGAGCCACCAAGCAATCGCAATGGATGTGGACGATACCGGTAAGCGTGTGTTCACCGTGAAAGACGACGAGTGCGTTGCCTGTAACCTGTGCATTAACGTGTGTCCGGTTGATCAGTGCATCACGATGGAACGTCTGGAAACCGGGGTAATCGACGAGCGCACAGGCCGTCCGGTTGAGGCTGAGTTTGCCGACTGGACTACGCACCCGAATAACCCTGCGGCCCAGTAAGCCGCACAGTTAGCTGAACCGCCACAATAACGGATAGTTTCCCGTGATTTGACGGGAGGACACAGCGGAGAAAAGCCTATGAGCGCCCCCGGCGACAACCTCAAAACAAACGCGTCCCGGCTTTGGGATAGTCTGATGGAAATGGCCAAGATCGGGCCGGGGATCGCGGGCGGTAACAACCGCCAAACCCTGACCGACGAAGACAGCGAAGGCCGCTATTTGTTTCAGCGGTGGTGTGAGGAAGCTGGCTGCACGATGGGCTTGGACACCATGGGCAATATGTTTGCGATGAGGGCTGGGGAAGACCCTGAGGCTTTGCCGGTCTATGTTGGCTCTCACCTTGATACGCAACCCACAGGGGGGAAGTACGACGGTGTGTTGGGTGTGCTTTCCGGTCTGGAAATCATCCGGACGCTGAATGACCTCGGCATCAAGACCAAGCACCCCATCGTTGTGACCAACTGGACAAACGAAGAAGGCACCCGCTTTGCGCCCCCGATGCTGTCCTCGGGTGTCTTTGCCGGTCTCCATACCCAAGATTGGGCCTATGACCGGCAAGATGCAGAAGGACTAAAGTTTGGCGATGAACTTCGGCGCATCGGCTGGGTCGGCGACGAGCCGGTTGGCGCCCGTGACATGCACGCATTCTTTGAGCTTCACATTGAACAGGGACCGATCCTGGAAGCTGAAGGTAAGGATATCGGCGTTGTCACGCACGGACAAGGCCTCAACTGGGTGCAAGTTACCTTGACAGGCAAAGAGCAGCACACAGGCTCGACCCCGATGCCGATGCGCCGAAATGCTGGCTTGGGCATGGCGAAGGTCACCCAACTCGCCCACGAAATCGCCATGAGCCACCAACCCCGAGCTCTGGGTGCCGTAGGGCAGTGTGATGTCTACCCGAACTCCCGCAACATCATTCCGGGCCGGGTCGTTTTCACCATCGATTTCCGCTCCCCCGACTTTGATATTCAGGCCGATATGGAAGCCCGCTTGCGTGCAGGTGCGGCTGAGATTGCCGAGGAGCTGGGTCTCGAGTGTGAAATTGAGATCGTTGGGCACTTTGACCCTGTGACCTTTGACGAGACCTGCGTTGGCGCGGTGCGCCGCGCTGCGGAGCGGTTGGGCTATAGCCACATGGATCTGGTTTCAGGCGCCGGTCACGATGCCTGCTGGATCAATCGCGTGACGCCGACGGCAATGGTCATGTGTCCTTGCGTGGACGGCCTCAGCCACAACGAGGCGGAAGAAATTTCATCAGAATGGGCGGAAGCGGGCACCAACGTGCTGTTTCATGCCGTTGTTGAAACGGCGCAGATCGTTAGCTGACCCATCAGTCCTGTTTTCTCATCATCATTGGAAAAGAACGTAAAAGAAAAGGGAAAAATCCATGAGCAAAGTCATCAAAGGCGGAACCGTCGTTACAGCCGACCGGACTTATGAAGCCGATGTCTTGATTGAAGGCGAAAAGATCAAGCAAATCGGGTTGAACTTGTCAGGCGACGAGGTGATTGATGCCTCTGGCGCTTACGTCATCCCCGGCGGTATTGATCCCCACACCCATTTGGAAATGCCTTTCATGGGTACGACAGCGGCGGAGACGTTTGAAACGGGGACGTTTGCGGCTGCTGCGGGTGGGACGACGATGCTCGTCGACTTTTGCCTGCCGGGCGAAGATGGATCGCTGCTGAACGCCTTAGACGCCTGGGACGCGAAGTCTAAGGACCAAATCTGCATCGATATCTCTTACCACATGGCGATCACCGGCTGGTCTGAGTCGATCTTTAACGAGATGGATGCAGTGGTGAAGCGTGGTGTGAATACGTTTAAGCACTTCATGGCCTACAAGGGCGCTCTGATGATTGAGGACGACGAAATGTACGCCTCCTTTAAGCGTTGTGCGGCCTTGGGCGCACTGCCGCTGGTCCATGCGGAGAACGGCGATATCGTCGCTGAGCTGCAAGAAAAATACATGTCCCAAGGCCTGACGGGGCCGGAGGGTCACGCCTATTCACGCCCTCCCGAAGTTGAAGGCGAAGCAACCAACCGCGCAATCATGATTGCGGATGCTGCCGGTGTTCCCCTGTATGTTGTGCACGTGTCCTGTGAGCAGTCTCACGAGGCCATCCGCCGCGCTCGGCAAAAAGGGATGCGGGTTTACGGCGAGCCACTGATCCAACATTTGACGCTCGATGAAACCGAGTATTTCAACAAGGATTGGGACTACGCCGCACGCCGTGTGATGTCCCCGCCGTTCCGCTCTAAAGACCATCAAGACAGCCTGTGGGCCGGTTTGGCTGCTGGTTCGCTGCAAGTGGTCGCCACCGACCATGCTGCCTTTGATACTGAACAAAAGCGTATGGGGCTGAAGGGCTTTCCGTTTATTCCAAACGGCACCGGCGGTCTTGAAGAGCGCCTGTCGGTTCTATGGACCCGAGGCGTTGAGACGGGCCGTTTGACGCGGAATGAGTTCGTGGCGGCGACGTCCACAAACATCGCCAAAATCCTAAACATCTACCCCCAGAAGGGCGCTTTGCTCGAAGGGTCGGATGCCGACATCGTGGTCTGGGATCCAAGCCTCAGCAAGACGGTGTCGGTCACTACGCAAAAGTCGATCATCGACTACAATGTCTTTGAAGGCTTCGACGTCACAGCTCAGGCCCGTTTTACACTGAGCCGCGGAGACGTGGTTTGGGCGCATGGCAAGAACAGCCAGCCTCAGCCGGGCCGTGGAAAGTTCGTCAGCCGCACGCCTTACGCGGCAGTGAATACGGCGTTGTCCAAGTGGAAAGAGCTGAACACACCGCGCAAGATCGAGCGTGACCCCATGAACATTCCGTCTGGCGTCTAAATCCAGTGCGATTGGTTTCATATCAGAACAGCGGAGGGCGCGCCGCATGAGTGTTGTCACGGCGGAAGGCTTGTCACTGACGTTTCCCGGTGACGTACAAGCCCTCAAAGATGTAAATCTGTCGGTTGAAGCTGGCGAATTCGTCTCCTTCATCGGCCCGTCAGGCTGCGGCAAGACCACGTTCTTGCGGGTCGTTGCGGACTTGGAAAAGCCTACGGGCGGCGAAGTTCGGGTGACAGGCCTCACGCCTGAGGAAGCCCGCATGCAGCGAGCATACGGCTATGTCTTCCAACAACCCGGTTTGCTCCCTTGGCGTACGGTGGAAGGTAACATCCGTCTGCCGCTCGCGCTGATGGGGCAGGATAAGCAGGTCATGGCAGAGCGTGTGGCATCGGTGCTGGAAATGGTCGAGCTGGATGGGTTTGGGAACAAGTACCCGTGGCAACTCTCCGGCGGCATGCAACAGCGTGCGTCGATTGCGCGGGCTTTGGCGTTTGATGCTGAATTGCTGCTGATGGACGAGCCATTTGGCGCGCTGGATGAGATCGTGCGCGATCGGTTGAATGATCAACTGCTCGACCTTTGGCGCACCACGAAAAAGACGGTGCTGTTCGTCACGCATTCCATTCCCGAGGCTGTTTATCTGTCGACCAAGATTGTCGTGATGTCGCCGCGTCCGGGACGGGTGGCCAAGGTGATCAACAACCCACTCCCCTCGGATCGTCCGCTGGAAGTCCGAGAGAGCACCGAGTTTCTGGCTGTTGCAGCTGAGGTTCGGAATACCCTTCGGGAGGGCATGGACTGATGCTTGAGTGGTTGTCTCGATCAGTTTTCCCTGTCCTGACAATCGTCGCTGCGATTGTGGTGATTTGGTACGCCGCAGCCATACCGATGAATTCGATGCGGACCTACATGATGGCCCCTGATGATGCGGAAATCAGCTTTCCCGAGCTGGTCAGCGATACCTGGTCCCAAAAGAAGCCGCAGTTACCGCTCCCTCATCAGATTGTGCGCGAGTTAAAAAAGCAGGCAACGTTCTCATGGATATGGAAGGAAAAGCGGCGGGGCTACAAGCGTTCGCTGATCTACCATACGTGGGTGACGCTTTCTTCGACACTGCTTGGGTTTGCGTTGGGCTTGGTGTTGGGCGTGAGTCTGTCGCTGGCCATTGTGTATTCGAGGGTAATGGATCTGTCGGTGATGCCGTGGGTGATTACCTCCCAGACCATTCCCATCATTGCCATAGCGCCGATGATCATCGTCATCATGGCGCCCATGGGGCTAACCGGTCTTATGCCCAAGGGCGTAATCTCGATGTACCTGAGCTATTTTCCCATTGTTATCGGCATGACGAAAGGCCTGCGGTCCAGTGACCCCATCCTTGAAGACCAGATGAAGACGTGGTCAGCAACGGCGTTTCAGACGTTCCTGCTGCTTCGACTTCCTTCGGCACTGCCGTACTTGTTTCCTGCGATGAAGATCAGTCTTGCCGCTGCCTTGGTTGGTGCAGTGGTGGCGGAGCTGCCCTCGGGCGCACGCGCCGGTCTTGGCGCGCGCTTGCTTGTGTTCTCCTATCGCTCTGAAACCATTCCCATGTGGGCTAACTTGGTATCAGCCGCGATCCTTGCGGGGCTATTGGTGGTGTCCTTTGGGATGCTCGAGCGTGCATTAAACCGTCGCCTTGGCTTTCGTACAGCCGGAGAGGTGTCGTCATGATTATCGTTGGTATCGCGCTGGTTCTTTGGGCCGCTCTTTGGGCTTTCAACGTCAAGCTGGCGGGCTGGCTGTCCGACCGGCACGCACGGATCATGGTGCCCATCGTCTTCGGCCTGACTCTGGTGGTTATGGTCGAGTTGCTGGTGACTGGACTGAACGTGTCGTTCGTCATCCTTCCCAAACCTTCAGAAATGGTCGTCCGGCTTTTCACAAGCTACGAAATGCTGTGGCAAGACTTTGCACAGACCATCTTAAAGGGCGCCTTGACCGGCTACATCATTGGCTGCGCTACCGCGCTGCTGGTTGCGTTTCTTGCCAGCTGGTCCGATTTCTTGCGCCGTGGATTATTGCCGCTCGGCAACTTCGTCGCAGCGCTTCCAGTCGTGGGTCTCGCACCGATCATGGTCATGTGGTTTGGCTTCGGATGGGAATC